>NZ_JBCPWO010000009.1:0-179661 GCF_039581385.1 Comamonas sp. A7-5 | reverse complement strand
CTCTGCAAGACAACCTTTTAATCAGTCGCGTTTTGCAGAGACTCGAATTATAGACAGGTTTTTAGCGTTTTTTCAAACGCGCGATAACTTTTTCACGTCCGAGCAATTCCAGCACCGCATCGACCGAGGGAGTATGGGCCGTGCCCACGGTCAGAACACGTACGGGCATGGCCAGCACGGGCATCTTCACGCCCTGCGCCTTGAGCAGCTCCTTGATCGCAGCCGCAATGGCTTCCTTGGTCCATTCCACGTTTTCCACCACAGCAGCAAATGCATCCAGCACGGGGTTGGCCGCCTCGGTTACATGTTTGGCGTAGTCTTCCGCATTGCGCTCCACGCTGTCCACATAGAAGACCTTGGCCCAGTTGGCCAGATCCACCAAGGTCTCGCAACGATCCTTGAACAAGGCAGCAATACGCACCAGACGGTCATCGGCGTCGATCAGGCTCTCGGCCACACCCACCTTGACGACAAAGGGCTTGACCAGTTGAGCCAGCTCGGCGTCATCCATGGCCTTCAGATGCTGGGCATTGACCCAGCGCAGCTTGGCTTCGTCAAACTGGCCAGCACTGCGGCCCAGGTGATCCAGGTTGAACCACTCCAGGAACTGGGCGCGACTGAAGATTTCGTCGTCGCCGTGGCTCCAGCCCAGGCGGGCCAGATAGTTCACCATGGCATCTGGCAGATAGCCCTCATCGCGGTACTGGGTCACGGCCTTGGCGCCGTTGCGCTTGCTCATCTTTTCGCCTTGCTCGTTGAGCACGGTGGGCAGGTGGGCAAAGGTAGGCACGGTGGCACCCAGCGCTTCAAAGATGTGGATCTGGCGCGGCGTGTTGTTCACATGGTCGTCGCCACGGATGACATGGGTGATGTTCATGTCCATGTCGTCCACGCAGACGCAGAAGTTGTACGTGGGCGTGCCGTCGGGTCGGGCAATCACCAGATCGTCGAGCTCGGAGTTCTGGAACTCGATACGGCCCTTGCACTTGTCGTCCCAGCCCACCACACCGGTTTGCGGAGTCTTGAAGCGCAGCACGGGCTTCACGCCTTCGGGAATCGCGGGCAGGACCTTGCCCTCCTCGGGACGCCATGTGCCGTCGTAGCGCGGCTTTTCCTTGGCAGCCATCTGCTTTTCACGCAGCGCGTCCAGTTCCTCCATGCTCATATAGCAGGGGTAGACATAGCCTTTTTCCTGCAAGGTCGCCAGCACCTGCTTGTAGCGATCCATGCGCTGCATCTGGTAGAACGGACCTTCATCGTGATCCAGTTGCAGCCATTCCATGCCTTCCAGGATCACGTCCACGGAAGCCTGAGTGGAGCGCTCCAGATCGGTGTCTTCGATGCGCAGCACGAAGTCACCGCCATTGGCGCGCGCAAAAGCCCAGGGGTAGAGGGCCGAGCGAATATTGCCCAGATGGATGAAGCCCGTGGGCGAAGGGGCAAAGCGGGTGCGAATTTTGTTGTTTGTCATATCAGAAATCCTTGTACGACATTCCCCGTGCCAAGGCTGCGGCGCTTGACACGCACGCAGTCTCGGCCAGAGATGCCGAGCAAGAGCCACCTCTCAGCGCAGGCATAGCCCCCTTACGGGGGAAGGCGCGAAGCGACTCAAGGGGGTGTTTCACAGCGTATCCAGTCCGCGAGTCAGGTCGACCTTGAGGTCTTCCAGATGCTCAAGGCCCACGGAAATACGAATCAGACCCTGGCCCACTCCGGCAGCCTGACGCTGGTCCTCGGTCAGACGACCATGCGAGGTGCTGGCCGGATGGGTGATGGTGGTCTTCACATCGCCGAGGTTGGCCGTGATCGAGCACAGACGCGTGCTGTCCACCACATGGAAGGCATTGGCACGCAGCTGCTCGGCACCCTCGCCCACCACGTCGAAGGCCAGCACGGCACCGCCCATGCCGTTTTGCTGGCGCATGGCCAGCTCATGCTGAGGATGGCTCTTGAGGCCCGGGTAGTACACACGCGCCACCTTGGGATGGGCTTCCAGCCAGGCGGCAAACTCCAGCGCCGCAGCGCTTTGCGCCTTGACGCGCAAAGCCAGGGTTTCCAGGCCCTTCATCACCGTCCAGGCGTTGTAGGGAGCGATGTTCAGACCACCGCTGCGCAAGAAAGTGCCCATGACCTTGTCCACCAGGGCAATGGTGCCGCAAACCGCACCAGCCATGACGCGGCCCTGGCCGTCGAGGAACTTGGTGCCCGAGTGCACGACGAGGTCGGCGCCGAACTTCACGGGCTGCTGCAGCACGGGAGTGGCGAAGCTGTTGTCCACGGCCAGCAGCGCGTTGTTGGCGTGCGCCAGCTCGGCCAGTGCGGCGATGTCGCAGAGATCGGTCAGCGGGTTGGTGGGCGTCTCGGCAAACAACATGCGCGTGTTGGGCTTGATGGCCGCCTTCCAGGCTTCGATATCGGTCTGCGAGACAAACGTGGTTTCCACACCGAAGCGTGCCATTTCGGTTCCCAGCAGCTTGATGGTGGAGCCGAACATGGACTGCGAACAGATCACGTGATCGCCCGTCTTGAGCGCCGTCAGCGCCACCAGCAAGATGGCCGACATGCCGGTGGAGGTCGCGACCGCACATTCCGTGCCTTCCATGGCCGCCAGACGCTTTTCAAAGCTGGTGACCGTGGGATTGCCGGTGCGACTATAGGTGAAGCCCGGCTCTTCATTGGCAAAGCGGCGCGCTGCGGTCGCCGCATCGGGCTGCACAAAGCTGCTGGTCATGTACAGGGCTTCGCAATGCTCGCCCCACTGGCTGCGCTCGACCGCTTCGCGCACGGCCAGAGTTTCAGGATGCAAACCTTCGGGTAATGTCTTGTTGGTCACAATCGTCAAATCCAGATGGTTGGTACCGGTCATGAGTCCGCTGCAGACCGCCAATCAGGCCCGCACGCATGCTGCTCTACCAGCTTGACCGGCGGCACTCGCCATGCCGGTCTTTGAATATGCCTTGCTCATATTCCAAAAAATCCGAGTCAAATCAGACTCAAACGCTTTATGGACATACGTCATGCGCTCACTATTAAAGAGCACACCGACCGCGCGGCTCTGCCATTGTCCTCCCGAATGAAAAGGGTTGCCTAAGCAACCCTTTCCGACTCGGTCATTCGCTGCGCTTTAACGCTCAGCTTTCCTGAGCATTCGGCAGGGAAAGGCGCGAAGTGTCTTCGCTCTCCTCTTCGCTGCCGCGGTTGCGACCCTCATTGAGCGCCGTCACCTCTTCATCGGAAATATCGCCGGTGATGTAGATGCCGTCGAAACAAGATGCCTCGAAACCGCTCACCTGGGCATTGATCTTGCCCACGGCCTGCTTCATGGCTTCCACGTCCTGATAGATCAGGGCGTCGCAGCCGATGACCTGGCGAATTTCCTCGACCGTGCGGCCGTGAGCGACCAGTTCGGAGCGAGTGGGCATGTCGATGCCATACACATTGGGGTGACGCACGGGAGGCGCAGCCGAGGCCAGATACACCTTGTTGGCACCGGCATCGCGCGCCATCTGCACGATTTCCTTGGAAGTGGTGCCGCGCACGATGGAGTCATCGACCAGCAGTACATTGCGGCCCTTGAACTCGCTGCTGATGGCATTGAGCTTCTGGCGCACTGACTTCTTGCGAGCACCCTGGCCCGGCATGATGAAGGTACGGCCCACATAGCGGTTCTTCACAAAACCTTCGCGATAGGGCTTGCCCAGCAACTGTGCCAGTTGCATGGCGCTGGGGCGGCTTGATTCGGGAATGGGAATCACCGCATCGATTTCATTGGGCGGCACCATGGAGATCACGCGCTTGGCCAGCGTCTCACCCATGTTCAGACGAGCCTGATAGACCGAAATGCCATCCATGGTGGAGTCGGGACGTGCCAGATACACATACTCGAACACGCAGGGATTGAGCTGGGTCTTTTCAGCGCATTGCTGGCTCTCGACGCGGCCGTCGTTGTGCACAAAGATCGCTTCGCCGGGAGCAATGTCGCGCTCGAACTGATGGGTTGTACCTTCCAGCGCCACGGACTCGCTGGCCAGCATGATGGTGCCATCATTGCCGCGGCCCATGCACAGCGGACGAATGCCAAAGGGATCGCGGAAGGCCAGCAGGCCGTAGCCGGCGATCAGCGCGATCACGGCGTAAGAGCCCTTGATGCGCTTGTGCACCGCACGCACGGCCTTGAAGATTTCCTCGCTCTGCAGCGGAGCGCCGCTGGAGGCGCGACCGATCTCGTGCGCCAGCACGTTGAGCAGGACCTCGGAGTCGCTTTCGGTGTTGGTGTGGCGATGGTCGGTATCCGCCAGCTCGCGGCGCAGCTGCTTGGCATTGGTGAGGTTGCCGTTGTGCACCATGACGATGCCGAAGGGCGCATTCACGTAGAAGGGCTGAGCCTCTTCCTCGCTGGAGGCATTGCCCGCCGTGGGATAACGCACCTGACCCAGACCCACATCACCGGGCAGAGCACGCATATTGCGGGTGCGGAACACATCCTTCACCATGCCCTTGGCCTTGTGCATGAAGAACTTGCGTTCCTGCTGGGTCACGATGCCGGCTGCATCCTGCCCACGGTGCTGCAGCAGCAGCAAAGCGTCATAAATCAGCTGATTCACGGGTGTGGTGCTCACCACACCAACGATTCCACACATAGTTGCGTTCCATCTGTTCGCGAAAGTTGCCCTTCGCCACACTCGCCTGCTTCGCCACCCATTGGCTAGCCTGCGCTTTGATATCCGGCATGGCGGATCACGCCAACACCAAACTCTCGTCGGCACCCACTGCGTTTTACAGCAAGCGCCTTAGCCACTTTCAACCCTTAGGTAAATTGCGGCAAAAAACTTCGCTTCAAGAGGATGCCTTGGGCAGATACTGCCCCCACTCCTGCGGCAGTGCCGGCAGCACCCAGCCCAGCGCCTCGGTCAACCAGGGCGCCAGCACCGAGTCCTGCCACCACAAAGCCTTGTGCAGCGGCGTGTACTGGATCACCAGAGCCAGCACCAGCAGCAGCAGGCCACCACGCAAGACACCGAACAATGCGCCCAGGGTGCGATCCACAGGTCTCAGACCCACGGCCTCAATCAACTGCTTGGACAGCCAGGAGATCACTCCCCAGGCAAACATGGATCCCACCAGCAGCAGCACAAAGCCCGCCGCATAACGCAGTTGCATGTCCCAACCATCCAGCGGCAGCCATACCGCCACCTCTTGCGCCCAGGTCCGCGCGACCATGAAGGCCACCAGCCAGCCCAGCAAGGACAGGACTTCATAGACCAGACCGCGCCAGGCCCCCAGCAACAAGGAGCCCAGCACAACGACCACAAAAATCCAGTCCAGTGTGCTCATCAATCAAACCGTTGCCGGAAAACCGGTCTCAAGCCTTGAACACCGATGCCGGCAAGCCCAGGGCCTTGGCCCTGGCGGCAGCCTTCTCGGCTTCTTCGCGGCTCTTGAAAGGCCCCATGCGAACACGTGTGCGCTTGCCGTCCTTGGTATCCACGGTCTGGGTAAAGGCTCCGGCACCCAGCTTGCCCTTGATTTCGTTGGCCTTGCCGACTTCGGCAAAGGCACCGATCTGAACGATAAAGCGCTCGTTAGTCGCTGCAGCCTCCTTGACCGGTGCCGCTTCCGAGGTACTGCGCCCCTCCAGCAGTGCACGGGCACGAGCGGCCTCGTCCGCCTTGGGCGTGTCCGGCTTGTGCTTGGGCTCGGGTTTGGCTTCCGGCTTCTTGACCTCAGGTTTGACCTCGGCCTTGGGCTTTTCAGGCTTCGGTTCCGGCTTGCGCTCTGGCTTTACTTCCGGCTTGGGCTCCGGCTTGGGCTCCGGCTTGGGCTGAGGTTTGACCTCTGGTTTGGGCTCGGGCTTGACCTGAGATGCCACCGCAGCGGCAGTTCCGACGGCAGCCGCAGTGACCGCAGCCCCGACCACCGGCGCAGCAGGCACCACAGCGGCCGCCGCAGGAGCTGCAGGCCTGGCCGAGGGGGCAAGCACTTCTTCGCCATCATCCAGAGAAGCATTGGCAGCAACACGCCCTGACGGTGCAGCCGTCTGGCTCGCCACCTGGGTGCCAGGCACGACCTCGGGAGCCGAGTTGGCCTGATCGGGAATTTCAATCGGAATATTGACCGGAATGGGACGTGGCTGCGTATCGAACAGCAGCGGGAAGCCCACCACACCGATCAGCACCAACACGGCCGCCCCGATGAGGCGATGACGTGCGCGGCGGCGCATGGCTTCCACGCTTTCGCCCTGGGCCAAGCGGCTGGGGCGCTTGGCTCCGGCCACGGACTCGGCTTCGTCTTTTTTGCCAGGCCAACGGAAATTGAAAAATGCCATGAGTGAGGACTTGTTGAGGCCTGCCACCTGACAAAAGCCGGGGCGGCAGGCCGCTGACTCAGTGAGCCAGGTGTTTGGCGTTCAGACGAGGCGTGCCGTTTTGCAACACTCCGCCCACGGTGAAGAACGATCCAAAGACCACGATTCTATCAGCCGCCTCCGTTGCCGCGACTGCGGCATCCAGGGCCTGCTGGGGATTGGCAAAGGTCTGCATGCTCACATCTTTGCGGATCACGCCCTGGGCCTGCAACTGCTGCAGCTTGGCCTTGAGGTTTTCTGCAGAATCCGCACGCGGCGTGGGCAGATCGGTGAAATACCAGCGATCGACCAGCGGACCCACCTTGGTGAGCATGGGCTCCCAGTCCTTGTCGGCCATGGCACCGAATACAGCATGCGTGGTCGGGAAGTAGCCCATGGCATCGAGATTCGCCGTGAGCGCCGCCACCGAGTGCGGGTTGTGCGCCACATCCAGCACCAGCGTAGGCTGGCCGGGAACGATCTGGAAGCGACCGGGAAGCTCCACCATGGACAAGCCCGTGCGCACGGCCTGCGCCGTCACAGGCAGCTTGCCGCGAATGGCTTCATAGGCGGCCAGCACGCCGGAAGCATTCATCAACTGATTGGCTCCGCGCAGCGCCGGATAGGCCAGCCCCGCATAGCGGCGGCCACGGCCGGCCCAGCCCCACTGCTGCTTGTCGCCGTCGTAGTTGAAGTCCTTGCCAAAGCGCCAGAGGTCGGCTCCGATTTCGGCCGCATGATCGATCACGCTTTGCGGCGGCACGGGGTCGCTGACGATGACGGGACGACCGGCACGCATGATGCCGGCTTTTTCGCGGCCAATGCTTTCGCGATCGGGGCCCAACAGTTCCATGTGATCGAGATCGATGCTGGTGATGATGGCGCAGTCGGCATCGATGATGTTGGTGGCATCGAGCCGGCCTCCCAGACCCACTTCCAGAATCGCCACATCCAGCCTGGACAGACTCATCAGGCGCAATATCGCCAGCGTGGTGAACTCGAAGTAAGTGAGTGCAACCTCTTTGCCATCCTTGACCCTGGCCTGCTCCACCGCTTCAAAATGCGGGATCAGCTCCTCGGCCTTGACGATCTCGCCGCCCACACGGCAGCGCTCTTCAAAATGAACCAGATGCGGCGAGGTATAGACACCGGGGCGATAGCCGGACTGCAGGGCCACGGCCTCCAGCATGGCGCAGGTCGAACCCTTGCCATTGGTGCCGGCCACCGTGATGACGGGGCAGTCGAATTGCAGGCCCATGCGCTGTGCGACTTCACGCACGCGATCCAGACCCAGGGCGATGTTCTGGGGATGCAGGCGCTCGCAATAAGCCAGCCAGGCATCCAAGGTGGGAAATATGGTGTGCATACTGGGCGCTATTGTCGCCCACTGTCAGAGGCCCTATGGCTGCCGGCACTTGGCAAATGCGTTACATCTGACTCCAACCGTTTCACAGCTACCGAACACCATGAGCAAGATCACCACCGTCTACGGCATCCCCAATTGCGACACCGTCAAGAAAGCACGCAGCTGGCTCAGTGAGCAAGGTATTACTTACGAATTCCACGACTTCAAGAAACAAGGCGTTCCCGCCGAGCGTCTGCCCCAGTGGATGCAGGCCCTGGGCTGGGAAAAGCTGCTCAACCGCCAGGGCACGACCTGGCGCAAGCTCGATGACGCGACCAAGGCCTCTGCCGTGGATGCGCCCAGTGCCGCCGCCGTGATGCAGGAGCACGCCAGCACCATCAAGCGACCCGTGGTGGAATGGGCCGACGGAAAAATCACCGTCGGTTTCAAGGCCGATGAATGGGATACGCTGCAAAACACATAAGCAACCGCTCACATTTACACATGGCTTTACCTAGTTTTACGGTGCCGAGTGCTTGAATTTACGCAGATCCCCTAAACTTTTCGGTGATCTGATGCGTTAAAGCTTCAGAGACAGGAGAGATGTTGATGAAAACTCTGGCAGTTTTGACTTTGACCGCCGTGGCCGCCACCGGGGCCTATGCCCAGGAGCGCGGTCGCGTGCTGTCCTCGACCCCCATCACCCAGCAGGTCGCCGTGCCGCAGCAAGTCTGCAGCGACCAGCCGGTGGCGGTCGCACCTCGCCCCACCGGTGCGGGTGCCGTGGTCGGAGCCATTGCCGGCGGCCTGATCGGCAATGCCATCGGTGGCGGCGGCGGCCGTGCAGCAGCCACAGCAGCCGGCGTGGTCGGCGGTGCCATGCTCGGCAATCAGGCCGAAGCCTCCGGCCCGGTGCAGTACCAGAACATGCGCCAGTGCAGCACGCAGACCTTCTACCAGAACCGTACCGTGGGCTACAACGTGACCTATGAGTACAACGGTCGCAACTACACCACGCAGACCGCCAACCCGCCCGGCCAATGGATTGCGCTGAATGTGCAGCCCGTGGCCAACGACCCGGTCTACAGCAACGACGGCTACTACAGCACCCAGACGCCTCCCCAGGGCGCCTACAGCACCAGCTATCCGCAGAACTACGACAGCGGCTATTACGCCCCTCAGCCCGTGGCGCCCACCTACTCGGTAGGCTCGACCTACTCGGCGTCTGACTATGTGGCGCCGCTGCTGATTGGCGCAGCCATTGGTGCGGGGGCCTATTACGCCACCCGCCCCCATTACTACCGCCCTGGCTACCGTCCGGGCTGGCACGGAAGCCACGGCGGCCATGGCTGGCGCCGCTGACCCAAGCCGATCCGGCCTTGCAGGCCGCTCAGGAGCCCCGTCACGGGGCTCTTGTTTTTCCTGCCTTTGCCTGGCATTCGCACAGGTGCAAATCCCGTGGCCTAAAATCAATGCTTTTGATCTTCGACCACGCACAGCGTACTTCTTCCATGACCACCGAAACCATCGCAGGCGTCAGCCTCACCACCAAGGCCAATGTTTACTTTGACGGCAAGTGCGTCAGCCACAGCTTCACGCTGGCCGACGGCACCAAGAAGTCGGTGGGCGTGGTGCTGCCTGCAACGCTGACCTTTGGCACCGCAGCCGCAGAAATCATGGAATGCGTGGGCGGCTCCTGCGAATACAAGCTCGACGGCAGCGACGAGTGGAAGAAGTCCTCGGCCGGCGAGAGCTTCCAGATTCCCGCGAACTCCAAGTTCGACATCCGCGTAACCGAGGCTTACCACTACATCTGCCACTACGCGTAATCCGCGCCTGGCCCGGCTTCGGGCCAGACCCGAGAATTTCAAGCCTTTTCAGCCCCAATCGCTTACCCATCAAGCGCTTGCAGCTATCACTTTGAAGAGAAATCTCATGGAAACCATTCTGCAACATGTTCCCGTCGGCCAGAAGGTCGGCATCGCCTTCTCCGGCGGCCTGGACACCTCTGCCGCTCTGCGCTGGATGAAGAACAAGGGTGCCCTGCCCTACGCCTACACGGCCAACCTGGGCCAGCCCGACGAAGCCGATTACGACGAAATTCCCCGCAAGGCGATGGAATATGGCGCAGAAAAGGCCCGTCTGATCGACTGCCGTCCCCAGCTGGCCAACGAAGGCATTGCCGCCATCCAGTCCGGCGCCTTCCACATTTCCACCGGCGGCATCACCTACTTCAACACCACGCCCCTGGGCCGTGCCGTGACCGGCACCATGCTGGTGGCTGCCATGAAGGAAGACGACGTCAACATCTGGGGTGACGGTTCGACCTTCAAGGGCAACGACATCGAACGCTTCTACCGCTACGGCCTGCTCACCAACCCCGCGCTGAAGATCTACAAGCCCTGGCTGGACAGCAACTTCATCGACGAGCTGGGCGGCCGTGCCGAAATGTCGGCCTTCATGACCAAGGAAGGTTTTGGCTACAAGATGTCGGCCGAAAAAGCCTACTCCACCGACTCCAACATGCTGGGCGCCACCCACGAAGCCAAGGATCTGGAGTTCCTGAACTCCGGCATCCGCATCGTGAACCCCATCATGGGCGTGGCTTTCTGGAAACCAGAAGTCGAAGTCAAGGCTGAAGAAGTCTCGATCACCTTCGAAGAAGGCCGCCCCGTGGCCATCAACGGCAAGGAATACACCGATGCCGTGGAAGTCTTCCTGGAGCTGAACCGCATCGGCGGCCGCCACGGCCTGGGCATGAGCGACCAGATCGAAAACCGCATCATCGAAGCCAAGAGCCGCGGCATCTACGAAGCCCCCGGCATGGCCCTGCTGCACATTGCCTACGAGCGTCTGGTGACCGGCATCCACAACGAAGACACCATCGAGCAGTACCGCATCAACGGCCTGCGCCTGGGCCGTCTGCTGTACCAGGGCCGCTGGTTCGACCCCCAGGCCATCATGCTGCGCGAATCCTCGCAGCGCTGGGTGGCCCGCGCCGTGACCGGCACCGTGACGCTGGAACTGCGCCGCGGCAACGACTACTCCATCCTGAACACCGAGTCGCCCAACCTGACCTACGCTCCCGAGCGTCTGTCCATGGAAAAGGTCGAAGATGCGCCTTTCAGCCCCATCGACCGCATCGGCCAGCTGACCATGCGCAACCTGGACCTGATCGACACCCGCGCCAAGCTGGCCATCTACTCGCAAGCCGGCCTGCTGAGCGTGAGCAGCGCCAACGCCCTGCCACAGCTGGGCAACGACAAGAAGTAATTCGGTTCGCCTGCGCGAAAAAGCCGCTGCACTGCAGCGGCTTTTTTCATGCCGAATACGCCTCAATCGCTTGCAGGCAAATCGATTGAAGCTATCAGTATTGAGGCATCAGCGATTGATCTGATGCACCTGCTGCTCCAGCTGCCCCACATAGGCGGCCGTGCTGTTGTCCGACTCCTGGGCACGCTGCACCAGATGTGCCTCCAGCACATCAAGCCGGGCCATCACCTCTTCCTTGTCCCTGGCATGCAGTGCTTCCAGCACACCGCGCAGCTCGGTGAAGCGCGAAGCCTCGGCCTTGTCGGCCAGATCGCGCTGGGCCTGCATCTCCTTGGCGTGACGACGTGCCTCCAGCAGCACCGAGCCCTGCATCCACAGCACATAGGCGATGAAGAACACGCTCAGCAAAATCGTCAGCGCCAGCATGAGCACGCCCAGCGGTGCCTGGATTTCGGTCACGCCCAGCGAAACTGCGGCAGGGGCCGACAGCGCCGTCCAGTTGAAGGCGGCCAATACGGCAATCAGGGCCACGATGATGGCAATGCAGATGGTGCGAAAGTTCATGCTCTTCTCCTTGTACTCCGGGATGCCTTGTTTTAACCCAAGATCGCACCGGCTTGCGTCAGCAAGCGCCAGAAATGACAAAGCCGCTGTTGCCAGCGGCCCTGTCGTCATGATGCGTTCAGATCAGCGGCATGCGCCGGCTCAATTGGCCTCCGACAATTGCTCGAGGATCGCGGGATTCTCCAAGGTGCTGGTGTCCTGGGTGATCGCCTCACCCTTGGCCAGCGAGCGCAGCAGGCGGCGCATGATCTTGCCGCTGCGGGTCTTGGGCAGGTTGTCGCCGAAGCGGATGTCCTTGGGCTTGGCAATCGGGCCGATCTCCTTGGCCACCCAGTTGCGCAGCTCGGTCGCAATCTGCCTGGCCTCTTCGCCCGTGGGCTTGCCGCGCTTGAGCACCACAAAGGCGCAGATGGCTTCGCCGGTCAGGTCGTCGGGACGGCCGACCACGGCGGCCTCGGCCACCAGATCGGTCTTGGCCACCAGGGCCGACTCGATTTCCATGGTGCCCATGCGGTGGCCCGAGACGTTGAGCACATCGTCGATACGGCCCGTGATGCGGAAATAGCCGCGATCCTCGCTGCGCACGGCACCGTCGCCAGCCAGGTAGTAGCCCTTGAGCTCGTCGGGGAAGTAGCTCTTCTTGAAGCGCTCAGGGTCGCCCCAGATGGTGCGAATCATCGAAGGCCAGGGCTTTTTCACCACCAGGATGCCGCCGGCGCCATTGGGGATCTCGTTGCCGGCCTCATCGACGATGGCAGCCGTGATGCCGGGCAGGGGCAGGGTGCAGGAGCCGGGCACCAGAGGCGTGGCACCGGGCAGCGGCGTGATCATGTGGCCGCCGTTCTCGGTCTGCCAGAAGGTGTCCACGATGGGGCAGCGCTCGCCGCCCACATGCTTGTGATACCACATCCAGGCCTCGGGATTGATGGGCTCGCCCACCGAGCCCAGCAGGCGCAGACTGGACAGATTCCAGTTCTTCGGGTGGACGCTGGGGTCGGAGTCCGCGGCCTTGATCAGCGAGCGGATGGCCGTGGGTGCCGTGTAGAAGATGCTGCACTGGTGGCGCTCTATCATCTGCCAGAAACGGCCCGCATTGGGGAAAGTCGGCACGCCTTCGAAGACGATCTGCGTGGCACCGGCCGCCAGCGGGCCATAGGCCACATAGCTGTGGCCGGTGATCCAGCCGATATCGGCCGTGCACCAGAAGACATCGCTGTCCCTGACATCAAAGGTCCACTCGAAAGTCTGCTTGGCCCACAGCACATAGCCGCCGGTGGCATGCTGCACGCCCTTGGGCTTGCCAGTGGAGCCACTGGTGTAGAGGATGAAGAGCGGGTGCTCGGCATTGACAGGCACGGCTTCGCACTCGGTGGATTGACCGGCCAGCGCATCGGTGAAGCTGATGTCGCGGCCCGCGACCATATTGCAGGCAGTGGCCGTGCGCTCGTAGACCAGCACGCTCTTGACGGCTTCGCAGCCGCCCAGCGCAATCGCGTCATCGACGATGGCTTTGAGCGGCAGCTCCTTGCCGCCGCGCATCTGGTAGTTGGAGGTGACGACCAGACTGGCGCCCACGTCCACGATGCGCTCCTGCACGGCCTTGGCCGAGAAGCCGCCGAACACCACGGAATGTGTCGCACCGATGCGTGCACAGGCCTGCATGGCCACCACGCCCTCGATGGTCATGGGCATGTAGATCAGCACACGATCGCCCTTTTGCACGCCGCGCGCCTTGAGCGCATTGGCGAACTGGCTCACGCGGGCGAGCAACTCTTTGTAAGTGACCTTGGTGACCTCGCCGCCGTCGGCTTCAAAGATGATGGCCGTCTTGTTCTCCACGGGCGTGCCCATGTGCTTGTCCAGACAGTTGGCGCTGGCGTTGAGCTCGCCGTCGGCAAACCATTTGTAGAACGGCGGGTTGCTCTGGTCCAGCACCTGGGTGAAGGGCTTGGTCCACTTCACGCTCTCGCGGGCCAGCCGTGCCCAATAGCCTTCATAGTCACGTTCGGCTTCGTCGCACAAGGCCTGGTACTGCGCCATGCCCGAGATGCGGGCCTTGGCGGCGAAATCCGCCGGGGGCGGGAACACTCGGTTTTCCACCAGCACGGATTCGATGGTTGATGTCGCAGCGCTCATCGTTTTGTCTCCTGATGCATAAGCAATGAAATAATTGTGGGTGTACTGTCAAGGCTCGGTCTTACACCCCACTGACTGAAATTGACAAGCGGCTTTTGCGTGCCGTCAAGTCTGTCATTCGCTCCCATTTTTGCAGCAGAAAGTGCCTGCTTGGTGTTGATTTGCTTGCACTTTTTTCAAAATACCCTGGAACAAACCCTTAGAATCGCGCACCTGCTGCTGCAGAGGCCTGGGCCCACATTACGGCCTGCTCTCGAAGGCGCAGGCAGTCCGGGACGCGGCCCCAGCAAAACCAGTCTTACAAGGTGGCGGCATCCCGTTGCCCACCCATCGCATCCAGTCCGCCCCGAGCACACATCATGAGCCGCATCCCTTCCGACGAAGCAGGCAACTCCACCCACCACACGCCGCATGGCGGCTTCCAGCCCTCTGGCGCATTGCGCCCACTGCCCTCGCTGATCTTTGCCAGCCGCTGGCTGCAGTTGCCGCTGTACCTGGGTCTGATTGCCGCCCAAGGTGTCTATGTCTGGCACTTTCTGCTGGAGCTCTGGCATCTGGTGGAGGCGGTCTTCGGCAATCAGGAAGCCCTGCATGCCCTGATCACCAATATTGGCTACAAAAGCGATGTCCAGATCACCCATCTGAACGAAACCATCATCATGCTGGTGGTACTGGCCTTGATCGATGTGGTCATGATCTCCAACCTGCTGATCATGGTCATCGTGGGTGGCTACGAAACCTTTGTCAGCCGCATGGGCCTGGAATCCCACCCCGACCAGCCCGAGTGGCTGAGCCATGTGAATGCCTCGGTACTCAAGGTCAAGCTGGCGCTGTCCATCATCGGCATCAGCTCCATCCACCTGCTCAAGAGCTTTATCAACGCCGGCAGCTATGAAGTGCAGGTGCTGATGTGGCAGACCATCATCCACGTGGTCTTCCTGCTCAGCGCCCTGGCCATTGCGCTGACCGACAAACTCACCCAAAGCGCTCATCATTGAGACAGCACGTCCTCCCCAAAAAGCCCCGCATGGTTGACCATGAAGGGGCTTTTTTCATGTCCGTGGCAACGGCAAAACGCGTCAAAAGCTGACAACCGGCAAAAAAAAGCCCTCGATAAGCTGCCACGCCTTATCTATCAAGCACTTGCGCCTCCTGTTTTTGCGTATGCAAATGTTTCAATGGCGCGATTTCCGGCGGATGCAGGCAGCAAAGCTTACAGTTTGATTTGACGCATAAAACCCAATTCGATATATTAAAAAGTCATTTACAACCTGCCGTGCAGGTCGTCACCGCATTGTTGAGATGCGGTTGACTCACTTCCCGGCGGATCGTTGTGTCAATTCATGAGCGCTTGCCGCTCTTTGGCGCAGCCCCGTCAACCGGGCCGAAACACGGCCCTGATGTAGGGGGCTCTCCCCGGCCGATATTGCCGGGGTTGGCCTGACAAGAAGCCGTGCAGACGCGTGCCAGTCGGTACCCGCTCTGCCAGCCAGCTGCTTCTTCCAATTTGCCAGCTCTTGCGCACACCTGGCTGTGCCATCCGGGCTGAAAACTCGGCGCCATCGCTGCGCCATCTGCATTGCGCAGCCCTGTCCACAAGGCCGGGCTGAGCTGCGGCATCAGGGCTTTTATTTTGGCTTGTGCGCCAGCGCCCACCGGCATTGCCGGCTGTGGGCGCTGGACTGTGTTCCATCTCATCAAAAAGGAGAACGCCACAGTGGCCAAGCAAATCGCTATCGATCATGTCTTCAAGGTCTTCGGCAACGATCCGAAAACCGCGCTCAACCTGGTGAAACAGGGCCGAAGCAAGCAGGAGATCCTCGCCCAGACCGGGCAATCCATCGGCGTGTTCGACGCCGACTTCACCATCGAGGCCGGTGAAATCTTTGTGGTCATGGGCCTGTCGGGCTCGGGTAAGTCCACCCTGGTGCGCATGCTCAATCGCCTGATCGAGCCCACCAGCGGCCGCATCCTGGTCGACGGCCAGGACATCAATACGCTCAATGACAAGGAACTGCGCGCACTGCGCCGCAAGGACATCTCCATGGTGTTCCAGTCCTTTGCCCTCATGCCCCACCTCACGGTGCTGGACAACACGGCCTTTGGTCTGGAGCTGGCCGGCGTGGACCGCGCCACACGCCAGCAGCAGGCGCAGGATGCCCTGGAGCAGGTAGGACTGGGTGCCTGGGGCGCCTGCTACCCGGACGAGCTCTCCGGCGGCATGCAGCAGCGCGTGGGCCTGGCCCGCGCGCTGGCCTCCGACCCGTCCATTTTGCTGATGGACGAGGCCTTCTCGGCGCTGGACCCCATCATCCGCACCGAGATGCAGTCCGAACTGTTGCGTCTGCAGGAAATCAAGCGCCGCACCATCGTCTTCATCTCTCACGATCTGGACGAAGCCATGCGCATTGGCGACCGCATCGCCATCATGAAAGACGGCATGGTCCAGCAGGTCGGCACGCCCGACGAGATTCTGCGCAATCCGGCCAACGACTATGTGCGCACCTTCATTCAGGGTGTGGATGCGGCAGCCGTGTTCAAGGCCTCCGACATCGCTCGCCAGGCGCTGACCGTGATTTCAGAGCACAGCGACCGCGGTTGCCGCGCCGCGCTTCGCCTGCTGGAGGACTCCGACCGCGATTACGCCTATGTGCTCAATGCACGCAAACGCTTTCTGGGCGTGGTCTCGTCGCAGTCGCTGCGCGATGCGCTGCACGGCCACGAGGGAATGCTGGGCCTCAAGCACGCCTTTATCTCCGATGTGAAGCCCATCGCCAGCAGCACGCCGGTGGCCGAACTGTTCGGCACCGTGGCCACTCCAGCCTACCCGCTGCCCGTGGTGGATGAAGAGGGCAAATACCTGGGCGTTATCAGCCGCACCACCATGCTCAAGTTCCTGGATCGTGCCACCCCGCCGGTGCCGCCACCTCAGAAGGAAATTCCGCCCATCAAGCTGGATCAGCACTTCCAGCCCAAGCCCAACACGCAAGCTGCCCAGCACGCTGCGCATTAAAAGAAGGGAGCCGATTTGAACGATAACGCACTGAACAACCCCAACACAGAAACCACCAGCACGGCTTTTGACGACCCGTGGGCCGCAGCCTCTGCGCCCGCCACCGAGCCGGCCAACGCCAATGTCACTAGCTCGGCGGCAGATGCCGATCCCTGGGCTGCCTCCTATGCCGATGCGGATGCCGGCTCAAGCACCGATGCCTGGAGCAGCGGCGATGCTGCCAGCCAGGCCAGCAGCACCGACTGGCTCAGCGCTCCCTCGCCCACCGATGTGCCCGAGCATGACGGCGGCATAGGCCAGCTCTGGCACCAGATCACCACCGAAGGCCTGCCCGTGCAGGACTCGATCAACAACGGCCTCACCTGGGTGGTTGATCATTTCCGTCCCTTCTTCCAGGCTGTTCGCACCCCCATCGACGCCACGCTCAACGGCGTGACCGATGTGCTGCAGACCATCCCCATGCCCGCGCTGGTGCTGCTGATTGCCCTGCTGGCCTGGCAGTTTGCAGGCCGTAAGCTGGCCATTGGCTCGGCAGTTTCGCTGCTGATTGTGGCCCTGCTAGGCATCTGGTCCGAAGCCATGGTCACGCTGGCCCTGGTGCTGACCTCGCTGTTCTTTTGCATCGTGATCGGCCTGCCCGTCGGCATCTTGCTGGCCAGCAGCGACCGAGCCCAGCGCTGGACGCGCCCGCTGCTGGACGCCATGCAGACCACACCGGCCTTCGTCTATCTGGTGCCGGTGGTCATGCTGTTCGGTATCGGCAATGTGCCCGGCGTGATCGTGACCATCGTGTTTGCGCTGCCGCCGCTGATCCGCCTGACCAATCTGGGCATTCGCCAGGTACGCCCCGACCTGATCGAGGCCAGCCGTGCCTACGGTGCATCGCCGGCCCAGTTGCTGTGGAAAGTCCAGCTGCCGCTGGCCATGCCCTCCATCATGGCCGGTATCAACCAGGCGCTGATGCTGTCCCTGTCCATGGTGGTGATCGCTTCCATGATCGCCGTCGGCGGTCTGGGCCAGATGGTGCTGCGCGGCATTGGCCGTCTGGACATGGGTCTGGCCACCGTCGGCGGCCTGGGCATCGTGCTGCTGGCCATCGTGCTGGACCGCATCACCCAGGCCATGGGCGAGCCCAAGCGCGGCAGTGCCCGCTGGTGGGCCACCGGCCCAGCTGGTCTGGCCGTGCGTCTGCTGAGCAACAAGCGCTCGGCGCCGGCTCCCAAGCCCGGCAGCGAAGCCACCAAGCCAGCAACGATCTGAATCAAGAACAAGGAGAACGCATGAGTACAGCCACCAACACTGCCAGCATCCGCCACGGCCTGAGCCACTGGCTGCTTGCCAGCACAGCCGCAGCCTCCATGGCCCTGTCCATGGTGAGCACCGCTGCTTTCGCTGCCGACGAACTGCCGGGCAAGGGCATCAAGGTCCAGCCGCTCAAGAGCTCGATTGCCGAAGAAGCCTTCCAGACCCAGCTCGTCATGAGGGCCCTGGAAAAGCTGGGCTACGAGGTCCAGCCCATGAAGGAAGTGGAATACCCCACGGCCCATATTGCACTGGCCAACGGCGATGCCACCTTCATGGCCAATCACTGGAACCCGCTGCACGCCGACTACTACAAGAATGCGGGCGGCGACGCCAAGCTCTACCGCAAGGGCGTGTTCTCGGCCAATGCGGCCCAGGGCTATCTGATCGACAAGAAGACGGCCGATGCGTACAAGATCACGAATCTCGGCCAGCTCAAGAGCCCCGAAATTGCCAAGCTCTTCGACACCGACGGTGACGGCAAGGCCGACCTAACGGGCTGCACGCCGGGCTGGGGCTGCGAAGCCATGATCGAGCACCAGCTTGGCGCCTACAAGCTGCGCGACACCGTCACTCACAAGCAAGGCACCTATTCGGCGCTGATGGCCGACACCATCACGCGCTACAAGGCCGGCAAGCCCATCCTCTACTACACCTGGACGCCCTACTGGGTGAGCAATGTGCTCAAGCCCGGCAAGGATGTGGTGTGGCTGGAGGTGCCGTTCTCCGCGCTACCCGGCGAACAGTCCGGCACCGACACCAAGCTGGCCAACGGCAAGAACTACGGCTTTATTGCCAACAACCAGCAAATCGTGGCCAACAAGGCCTGGGCCGAGCAAAACCCTGCGGCAGCCAAGCTGTTTGAAATCATCAAGCTGCCCGTTGGCGACATCAACGCCCAGAACTACATGATGAGCCAGGGCCAGAACAAGGCCTCCGACATCGAGCGTCACACCGACGGCTGGATCAAGGCCCATCAGAAGACTTTCGACAGCTGGATCAGCCAGGCGCTGGCGGCTGCCAAGAAGTCCTGATCACAATCCCCGAATCACGGCGACCGCTTGCGCGGCCGCCGTTTTTTTATCACCGGGCCGCCCCAAGATAAAACGCCCCTCCTGGAGGGGCAGCGAACCACACGCAGTGGGGAGCGTGGGGTGTCATTTTCAATCGGGCCGCAGGCCCACCCAAGCCAAGGAGAGACAAGAACAATGAGCAAGTCTGTGCAGACCCAGACCCCAAACCGACGCACCAGGCGCCAGCTGCTGCTGGGCACGGCCGGCGCCGCAGCGCTGAGTCTGGGCCAGTCACCGAGCTGGGCAGCCGGCCAGAATGTGCCTGGCGATGCGCTTCCGGGCAAAGGCATCACCGTGCTGCCCGTCAAGAGCGCTCTGGCCGAGGAGAACTTCCAGACACTGCTGGTGATGAAGGCGCTGCAGCAGCTGGGCTATACCGTCAAGCCCTGGGAAGAGCTGGACTACCCGCTGATCCACGTGGCCGTGGCCAATGGCGATGCCAGTTTCATGGCCAACCACTGGAACCCGCACCACGCCGAGTTCTATCAGCAGGCCGGTGGCGACGCCAAGCTCTCGCGCAAGGGCGTGTATGCAGCCGGTGCGGCCCAGGGCTACATGATCGACAAGAAGACGGCCGACGAACACAAGATCACCCATCTCGACCAGCTCAAGGATCCTGGACTGGCGGCCCTGTTCGATATCGACGGCGACGGCAAGGCCAATCTGATCGGCCCCAACGCCGGCTGGGGCGGCGAGGCCGTGGTGGCCCACCAGATCAAGGCTTTCGGTCTGGCAAACACCGTCAGCTACACACAGGGCAACTATCCGGCCCTGATTGCCGACACGCTGGCGCGCTTCAAGGCCGGCAAGCCCGTGCTGTACTACGCGTGGACACCGTACTGGCTCAGCAATGTGCTGCGCCCGGGACAGGAAGTGGTGTGGCTGCAAGTACCGCGCTCCTCCATGCCCGGCGTGCAGGCCGGCACCGACACCCGGCTGCCCAATGGCCGCAACTACGGCTTTCCGCTCAACAACGAGTACATCGTGGCCAACAAGCTCTGGGTCGAACAGAACCCGGCTGCCGGCAAGCTGTTCGAGATCATGCAGATTCCCATCAGCGACATCAGCCGCCAGAACCAGCTGCTGCGCGAAGGGGAAAGCAAGCCCACCGATATCCACCGCCATGTGGACGCCTGGATCAAGGGCCACCAGAAGACTTTTGACGCCTGGATTGTCCAGGCCAAGGCCGCAGCCCTGAAATCCTGATTCGCCAACGGCGCACCAAACCGGGTTCGGGCGCCGTTTCTTTCATCAACCCTCTCGCTTTTTTCATGCCGATTTCGGGGTAGGCACCCAGCATCCAAGGAGTATTCATGCACCGCGACACGCCCGCACATTCCCCTCTCCCAACCCTGCAGCCCCGATACCGCTATCTGGTTGCCATCGCCTTGCTGAGCTTTGGTGCTGCTGCCGCTCAAGCGCAAACGAGCTCTGGCGATCTGCCCGGCAAAGGCGTCTCGGTGCAACCGCTCAAGGGCACGGTGGATGAGGAAATGTTCCAGACCCTGCTGGTTTCGCGTGCTCTGGAGAAGCTGGGCTACCGGGTACAGCCCGTCAAGAGCCTGGAAAACGGCACCCAGCATGTGGCCGTGGCCCAGGGCGATGCCACCTTTACCGCGACTCACTGGATGCCGCTGCACCGTGCCTTCTATGAGAGCAATGGCGCAGACAAGGCCTTCTATCGCGCAGGCACCTATTCGCGCAATGCGGTCCAAGGCTATCTGATCGACAAGGCCACGGCCGAGAAGTACCACATCACCAGCATCACGCAGCTCAAGGACCCCAAGCTGGCAGCGCTGTTCGACACAGATGGCGACGGCAAGGCCGATCTGACGGGCTGCAACCCGGGCTGGGGCTGCGAGCTGGCCATCAACAAACATCTCAAGGGGCTGGATCTGGAGTCCAGCATCACCCACAGGCAAGGCAATTACCAGGCCTTGATTGCCGACACCATCACCCGCTACAAAAGCGACAAGCCCATTCTCTACTATGTCTGGACCCCGTTCTGGGTGAACACCGTGCTGCGCCCGGGCAAGGAGGTCAGCTGGCTGGAGGTACCCAATGTCCCCGGTGCCCGGGGGGAAGACCAGACCCAGCTACCCAATGGCAAGAATTATGGCTTCCAGCTCAATCAGCAGTACATCCTGGCCAACAAGGCCTGGGCCGAGAAAAATCCGGCAGCTGCCAAGCTGTTTGCCGTGATGCAGCTGCCTATCGAGGACATCAACGCCCAGAACATGCGCATGCGCCAGGGCGAGAGCAGCTCGGCCGACGTCAGCCGCCATGTGGACGGCTGGATCAAGGCCCATCAGCAGACTTTTGACGGCTGGCTGGAGCAGGCGCGCGCCGCTGCAAAATAAGGATTAAAAACGGCTGCAGCGCTTTATGGCAAAGCGCTGACAGCCATCAAAAGTGATTTCGACAGCGGGCCCCCGCCTACCAATTGGCCTTGGCATTGCGGCAGGCCGCCTGGCTGGACAGGGCGACAAAGCGCTCCACCCGCAGCGCCAGCATCTTGCGCCCCTGTCGGGCCAGCACCGGATCAGCCACGGCTCGCTCCACCACCCTGCCCTGTATCTCGGCCAGCATGGCGACGGTGGCACTGCTGCGCGTGTTCAGATAGGCCTGCTCCAGCAGCACGCTGTCTCCCTCGGGCAGCACGCCGATGATCTGGCCGCTTTCGCATTCCTGAAACCGGGCCGTCTCGCCGTCCAGGCTGTACAGGCCCTGCCAGCGCCCGCTTTCCTCGCTAGGCTTGAGGCCTGCGGCGGCAGGGCCGGCCTGCCTGACCTCGGTCTGGGCCTGGGCCTGCTTCTTGCCCGTCAGACCGGTCCAGGTCTTGTCCCAGGTCTGGGAAACCTTGTCCGTCATGCCGGACAAGCTCGAACAGGCGGTCAAACCCGTCACCACAATGACACTGGCCGCCAGGCGCCACAGCTTGCTCTGCATGAATACCTCTGATTTTCCAAAAGCAGGCACGTTAACAGACAGCGGCAGCCGTCAATTGCTGCAGATATCTCTATGCAACAAAGTGTTGCATACATAATCAGCGATCTCTTGAACTAATGCAGCCATGAGCCAACCCACCGCCCCCATCGTCCACGGCACCGAAGATGTGCTGATTGCCCTGTGCAACTCCGTCTCGCGCGTGCTGCAGGTGGCCACCCAGTGCCCGATTCAGTACTCGGGCATGGTGCAACGCATCACCAAGACCAGTCTCAAGCCCGATATCGGCTGCTTTGTGCTGATCGATGGCGGCTTTTCGGCGCTCATCATCATCAACTTCTCGGCCGATGCGGCCATGGAGCTCTACCGCAGCTATCTGCTGTCCATGGGCATGGCCGAGAGCGATCTGGCCAGTTCCTATACCTCGGACGATGTGAGCAACGTCATGGGCGAACTGATGAACCAGGTCGTTGGCGACTTCACCAGCAAGGTGCAGCGCGAGCTGCAGACCCATATCGCGCAAAGCCAGCCCAAGATGATCCGCCTGAACAAGCAGGTCAATCTGAGCGTGGATGCCAACCTCGATGCCCCCGAAGCTCGCCGCGTGACCTTCTACACGGGCAACAACAACATCTTCTATCTGGAGATGGCGGTGGATCACATGGAATTCATCAAGATCAAGGACTTCGAAGCCCAGGAGAAGCCCGACCCCGATCTGGTCATGGCCCAGACCCGTGAAGCCCAGACTGGCCAGGCGCCTGCCGCTATCAATACTGCTGTAGCCTCCAGCGATACAGACGACCTGCTCAAGTCGCTGGGCCTCTAAGGCAAGAGCGACGGCCCGGGAGCTCGCGTTTGCACGTGATCGGTCTTGCGTCGGCGGCGCTTACCGGCCTTTTTCTGCCGGCAGGCCCGGTCTTACCGCATCTGCCATTGCGAGAATAAAGGCGCGTAGCTTTTGCACATCGTCGTCGCTGAGCTTGCCCGCAAAATCGGGCATGCCACGCGAGGTGGCCGGGCCGTTGATGATGAAGCTGCCCAGATTGTCAATCATGGCCACAGGCAGATAGGTCAGGCTGGGCAGGGCTCCGCCCTTGCTGATGCCAGGATAGCCGTGACAGGCAATGCAGTTGCTGTTGTAGAGTGCGGCCCCGGCCGGCACCAGTTGCTGGTCGTACTTGAGCCCACCGATCAGGGCATTCATCTGATAGGCCACCCGTTCCGGCATCGGGGCTTTGCCTCCCAGCACAAAGGTATAGACCGTGCCGGGGCTCTTGAAGTCGGCCACGCGGTCACCGAGGCCAAAAGCACCACCCCAGCCCACGGCAATCGAGACATATTGCCGGCCGTCCAGTTCATAGCTCACCGGTGCCGCAATCACACCGCTGCCCATGGGAGCAGCCCAGAGCTTTTTGCCGCTTCTGGCGTGATAGGCCACCAGCCGCGCATCGGCCGTTCCCTGAAAGACCAGATCACCGGCCGTCGCCAGCGTTCCTCCATTCCAGGGCGAGACATGCTTTTGATGCCAGGCTTCCTTTTGCCGCACCGGGTCCCAGGCGATCAGGCGACCAAAGGGCGGGCTGCTGGGCTCCAGCATCACGCGCCCCGTATTCCAGCCGGTATTGCTCATGAGCTGGCCCGGCGTATTGCTGTTGAAGCCGGTCCAGTTCGGATCGTCGGCCATGGCCGTGGGAATATGCTGGGCCGGAATATAGGCCAGCCCTGTCTGCGGGCTATAGGCCATGGAATGCCAGTTATGCGCCCCCAGGGGGCCGGGAATGATCTCGGCCTTGCCGGCGCCGCGCACGGCCTCCTCCATGATGGGACGGCCGTTGCCGTCATAGCCCCTGGCCCAGTTCACGGGCACAAAGTTCCTGGCGGAGATGAATTTTCCGCTCTGACGGTCGATCACAAAAAAGTAGCCATTCTTGGGCGCATGCAGCAATACCTTGCGCAGCTTGCCGTCAATTCTGATGTCAGCCTGCACGATATCCTGGGCAGAAGTGAAGTCCCAGTTATCGCCCGGCGTTTCCTGGTAGTGCCATTTGTAGGCACCCGTGTCCGGGTCCAGCGCCACGATAGAGCCCAGATAGAGGTTGTCTCCCCCCGCAGGACTGCGCTTGCGGTGCGCCCAGGGTGAACCATTGCCCACGCCGATATACATCTGATCGAGTTCGGGATCGAACACCAGCGAGTTCCAGACCGTTCCGCCACCGCCGCTCTCCCAGTACCTGCCTGCCGGGTCCCAGGTTTTGGCCGCCTCCTCCAGCGCCTTGCTCTCATAAGCCCGAGCCGGATCGCCTGGCACGGTATAAAAGCGCCAAACCTGCTTGCCGGTCTCGGCGTCGTAGGCCGTCACATAACCGCGAGCACCATATTCGGCGCCGCCATTGCCGATATAGACCTTGCCCTTGAACACGCGCGGAGCGCCCGTGATGGTGTATGAAAAATTCTTGTTGTCTATGGTGTCCGTGGACCAGACCTGCCGGCCCGTGGCAGCGTCCAGCGCAATCAGCCGCCCGTCGAAAGCACCCACAAACACCTTGCCCTTGTAGACGGCCACACCTCGGTTGACCACATCGCAGCAGCCTTTGTAGGCCATCTCGCGCGGCACCTGTGGGTCGTAGGTCCACAGCGCCTTGCCCGTGCGCGCATCCACCGCATGCACCACGCTCCAGGGGGCGGAAACATACATCACGCCATTCACCACGATGGGAGTGGCTTCCACGCCGCGCGACGAATCGAGCTTGTACGACCAGGCCAGGCCCAGTTGGTCCACATTGCCACTGTGGATCTGCTTGAGCGGGCTGAAGCGATTTTCCTGATAGTTCAGCCCATGGCTGGGCCAGTCCTTGCCGGTCCTGGCATTGGCTTCGATATGAGCGTCATCCACATGCCCCGCAGCCAGCGCCGGCATGGACAGCCAGCCCAGCAATCCTGCAACGGCCAGGCTCACCAAACGCCGGTTTGGCCTGTGGTGGGTGCGGATGCACGCAGGGTTTTGCATAGAGTCTGTCTCCTGTGGTGATGGGTCGCTCTGCCGCAGTTCTCCCGCCAGCTTCGGAAAATTCTTGGGCAAACAGGAGCAGCTCGCATCACAGGCAAA
Organism: Comamonas sp. A7-5; assembly: GCF_039581385.1. Lineage (NCBI taxonomy): Bacteria > Pseudomonadati > Pseudomonadota > Betaproteobacteria > Burkholderiales > Comamonadaceae > Comamonas > Comamonas sp. A7-5. Next base: position 154,560 of record NZ_JBCPWO010000009.1, on the reverse strand, counting down.
TCCGCACTCCGTTTGGACGATGCGTCGCACGTCTGACAAGGTGCCATGTCCGACGACAGCAGGTCACAGCATCCTGGCCTAAAACCCTGTTAACAAGATAAATACTGTTTGCGCAATAATTTGAATACCAACTATTTAAATGCATTCGGAATGTCCAACACCGCCTCACTGTCCAGTCGTCAGCGCCAGCTCATGTTCGTCATGGCGCAGGTCAACAAGCAATGGCGCCGCACGCTGGACAAGGTCCTGGCACCCCTGGGTCTGACGCAGGCGCTGTGGCTGCCCCTGGTCCACCTGGAGCGCAGCGCGGGTGCCATGCGGCAAAAGGACCTTGCTCTGGCGCTGGCGCTGGACAGCTCTTCCATCGTGCGACTGATTGACGGCCTTCAGGCCCAAGGCTGGGTGGAACGCATCGATGATGCCGATCGGCGCGTCAAGCGCATACAGCTCACGACGGCCGGACTATTGCAGGTCGAGACCGTCAAGACCATCGTGGCGGATGTCCGCAGCGAAGTCATGCAGGAGCTGCCCCCCGATCTGCTGGATGCGGCACTGGATGCACTGGAAACCATGCTGGAAAAGATGGCTGCGCTGGAAGCAAGCGCCAGCGAGGGCTCCCAGCCCGAAAGCTGAACTAGCGCCACACGCAACAGAACCCTCACGGCCAGTTCCGGATTTCACTTGTATGCAAAGTCCCGTCACCCCTGTACGCAAAGCGCCGCTCTGGCTGCTGGTCATGGTCACCATCGCCGGCACCATGGCCATGCATATGTTCATCCCGGCTCTGCCCGATGCAGCTCGCCACTTCGGCGCCAGCAGCGGACAGATGCAGCAGACCATCACCGTCTACATCCTCGGCCTGGCACTGGGCCAGCTGATCTACGGCCCCATGTCGGATGCACTGGGCCGCCGCCCCCTGTTGCTTGTCGGCCTGTGTCTCTACACCGTCGCCAGCCTTGCGGCCTTTCTGGCCCCCAGCGCGAATATGCTGATTGGCGCGCGCCTGATTCAGGCTCTGGGCGGCTGCGCCGGCCTGGCACTGGGCCGCGCCATTGCCCGCGACACCGCGACACCCGAAACCGCCGTGGGCAGCCTGGCCTTGCTCAATCTCATGATGATGATTGGCCCGGGCATCGCCCCCTCCATCGGCTCGGGGCTGGATGCCCTGTTCGGCTGGCGCATCATTTTTGCAGTGCTGGCGCTCATGGGGGCGTTAACGGCCATCGGAGTCTGGCGCCTGCTTCCTGAGACCGGTCACCCCACCGGCAAGCTGAACTGGCGCACCGTGCGCAATGACTATCGAACCTTGCTGGGTTCACCCCAGTTTCTGGGCTTCGCCATAGGCGGCGGTAGCGCCACCACATCCCTGTACGCCTTTATTGCTGCAGCGCCGTTCATCTTCATCGAGCAGTTGCACACCAGCAAGGCGCAGCTTGGCATCTACCTGGGGGTGCTGATGGCCGGCATGGCAGCAGGCAATGCGCTGGCACGCCAGCTCATCAAACGCTGGCCACTGGAGCGGCTGATACTGGGCGGCAATATGCTGAGCCTGGGCTGCGCGGCAGCACTGGTAGTCCTGACGCTGCTGCAGCTGATCAACGTGCCCGCCGTAGTGACATTGATGCTGCTGTTTACCTTGGGTTCCGGCATGACCAGCCCCGCCGCACTCTCCAAGGCTCTGGGCGTGCACAGCGAGTTGACGGGATCGGCTGCCGGAGTCTATGGCTTCACGCAAATGGCCGTGGGCGGTCTGTGCACCTTTGGCGCCAGCCTGGGCGGCAGCCCGGCGCTATCGGCTTTTACAGTGCTGCTGATTGCCAGCATCGTGGGTCAGCTGGGCTTTCGCAGTGCGCTCAAGATGAAACCGGCCTCTAGCGTTTGATGGAAAATCGTAAACAGCTATATATTCAGTAGCAAACAGATTCAAGGAGCAGCATGTCATCCATCGCCCAAAGCTGGCAGCGCATCAGCGCCTGGTATGCCCAGAACACCCCCAAAGACACTCTGGTCTTGGCCGATGGCGCCAGCGAGGCAGAAATTGCCGAGCTGGAAGCCGCCCTGGGTCAGCGCCTGCCGGACGATGTGCGTGAGTCACTGGCCCTGCACAACGGCGCGGCCAATGAGGCCTATCTGCTGTACTTTGGCGAGCTGCTGTCCACACAGCGCATGCTGGAGGTCTGGCAGATGTATGCGGACATGCAAAAGAGCGAAGGCTGGGGGCTTGGCCCGGACTACAACCCGGACTATCTGCAAGGCCCTCTGCGCCCCGTGTACTGGGATGCACTGCGTATTCCCCTGACCGACAACTGCGGCGATGGCGCCATGCTGGACCTTGCACCAGCGGCTGGTGGCCATGCGGGCCAGATCATCGAGTTTGATCACGAGGGAGGCCCCAAGGGCGTGTTTGCACCCAGCTTCTCGGCCTGGCTGGCGCTGCTGGCCGACGAGCTGGAGCAAGGCAAGCATGTCTATATCGAAGACGCAGGCTGCGTGGCACCGCCGGGCACCTGGTGAAAATCGGCGTTCAAGGCCTGCACGGCATCGTCCACGCTCCAGGCTGAATAGCAGTCGGGATTGAGCCCCGCATCTGCACGCGCTGCAGCACAGCCGCTGAGAATGAGGTCGACGACACAATCGCAAAGCGGCTGGTACCGAGCAGCCCATAGACCAGCAAGCCCGCAAACAGCGCAATCACCCCGGCCTGGGACGGCGCACCGGCAATGCCAGAATAGGCCACGGCCTCGGGCAGCAGCAGCCCCGCGATAGACAGGCCCGCAATCCAGTCCGCGCCCACAGGCATCCAGCGCGCAGTCATAAAGGCTTGTGCAGATTGCTGGTCACACCTGACCAGCCGGGCAAAAAGAAAAGAGCCCGGCAGGCGGGCTCTTTTCAGGACGGAACCGGCTTACAGATTGCCGACCATCTGCTCGGGCACGACCCACCGATCGAACTGCTCGGCCGTCACATGGCCGCTGGCAATGGCCGCGTCACGCAGGCTGCTACCCTCCTTGTGCGCCTTCTTGGCAATATAGGCTGCCTTGTCGTAACCGATATGCGTGTTGAGCGCTGTCACCAGCATCAGCGAACGGCCTACCAGTTCGTCAATGCGCGCACGGTTTGGCTCTATGCCCACGGCGCAGTGATCGTTGAAACTGACCATGCCGTCGGCCAGCAGGCGCACGCTTTGCAGGAAGTTGTGCGCCACCATGGGGCGGAACACATTGAGCTCGAAGTTGCCCGAGGCTCCGCCGAAATTGATGGCCACATCGTTGCCGAACACCTGGGCGCAAAGCATGGTCACGGCTTCGGACTGCGTGGGATTGACCTTGCCCGGCATGATGGACGAACCCGGCTCGTTCTCCGGGATCGAGATTTCGCCCAGGCCGCTGCGCGGCCCGGATGCCAGCCAGCGCACGTCGTTGGCGATTTTCATCATGCTTGCAGCCAGCGTCTTGAGAGCACCATGTGCATAAACCAAGCCGTCGCAGCTCGCCAGGGACTCGAACTTGTTGGGCGAGGTGACAAACGGGGAGCCCGTCAGTCTGGCCAGTTCTGCCGCCACGCCTTCGGCGTAGCCTTTGGGGGCATTCAGCCCCGTACCCACGGCCGTCCCCCCCAGTGCCAGCTCATACAGATGCGGCAATGCGGCCCGCACATGGGCTTCGCCATGGGCCAGCTGGGCCACCCAGCCGGATATTTCCTGACCCAGCGTCAGCGGCGTGGCATCCTGCAAATGCGTGCGACCGATCTTGACGATATCGGCAAAGGCTTCACTCTTGGCCAGCAGCGTGACACGCAGCTTGGCGATGGCGGGCAGCAACTTGTGCTCGATGGCCGTCACCGCAGCCACATGCATGGCCGTGGGATAGACATCGTTGCTGGACTGGCTTTTGTTCACATCGTCATTCGGGTGCACCAGACGGGCTTCACCGCGCTCGCCGCCCATCAGCTCGCTGGCTCGGTTGGCCAGCACCTCGTTGACGTTCATATTGGTCTGGGTGCCGGAGCCGGTCTGCCAGACCACCAGGGGGAACTCATCGGGGTGCTTGCCCGCGAGCACCTCATCGGCGGCCGCGTTGATGGCTCTGGATTTTTTCTCGTCCAGCAGACCCAGCGCCTGGTTGACGCTGGCGGAGGCCTTTTTGACCTGCGCCAGCGCAGCAATGATTTCACGCGGTTGCTGCTCGCCGCTGATGTCAAAATTCTGCAGCGAACGCTGCGTCTGCGCGCCCCAGAGCTTGTTGGCGGGTACATCGATCAGGCCAAAAGTGTCTTTTTCCTGGCGGGTGACTGTCATGGAATCGCTCCTTGCAATACAACTCGGCGCAGCTGGCTGAAGAAATCTGGCTGCCGTTGGCCGCAAACGGAAGTCGACCCACCGCCAGGCAGGCCACTTCCACAACCGGTCCATGCTAGCTCAGCCCGGCAGGCGGCAAGCACAATCGAGGCAACACCCCTGCGCCGGCAAGGCCAGAAATACATAGTTACATTAAATCAATGTCGGACAAAGAATCCGACCGGCCTTGCTGGCCCGCCACATCAATGTTCACTGACCTTTCCATCCCCATTGCGACCACCGTCATGACATCAAGCTACAGCACGATGATGGTGTGTGTCTCCATCGTCATCGCGGTATTTGCCTCTTTTGTGACGCTGGGTCTGGCCCGTCGCATGCGCATGGCCTCGGGCAGAATCGGACGCATCTGGTGGGCCATCGGCGCCATGGTGATGGGCACGGGGGTCTGGGCCATGCACTTCATCGGCATGCAGGCGTTTGAGCTGCCCATCACCCTGGGCTACAGCGGTGCTCTGACGCTGGCCTCCTGGGTCGCGGCAGTCGCGGCATCGGCATTGGCCTTTGGAGTGGCAACCAGGGCCGAATACCGCTGGCCTCATTTTCTGGGCGCCTCGCTGCTCATGGGCGGCGGCATCTGCGCCATGCACTACCTGGGCATGCTAGCCATCGAGATGTCCATCCCGATTGCCTGGGACTGGCCGCTGGTGGCGGCCTCCGCTCTGATCGCTGTACTGGCCTCGGCCACGGCGCTGACTCTGTTTCGTGCACTTTTTTCGCTCTCCGGCAAGCGGCTGTGGCTGTTCCAGACATTGGCGGCACTGGTCATGGGCTTTGCCATCTGCGGCATGCACTACACCGGGATGTCGGCGGCCAGCTTTGCCAGCGGCTCGGTCTGCCTGAGCGCGGAAGCCCTGAGCGGCCCCGAGCTCACCACCATCATCATCATCACCACGGTCATGCTGCTGATTGCGGCGATGTTCAGCACCTTGCTCGATGCGCGCCTGCAAAGCACAGCCTTCAAGCTCAATCAATCGCTGCAGGAAACCAATGCCAAGCTGCAACTGGCCAATACCGAGCTGCGCCAGCGCGCCTTTGCCGATCCGCTGACCAATCTGCCCAACCGGCTGCTGTTCGAAGACCGCCTCATCCATGCCCTGCTGCGCCTGGAGCGCGCCAACCGCTCACGAATCAAGGAGCGGCTGGGAATCTTGTTTGTAGATCTGGACGGATTCAAGCCCATCAATGACTCCTTCGGTCATGCAGCAGGCGACCAGATCCTCATCAGCGCGGCCGAGCGCCTCATGGCGGAAGCCCGCAGCAGCGATACCGTGGCCCGCGTGGGCGGGGATGAGTTCCTGGTGCTGCTGGAGGACACCCAGGACGTGGCCGCCTGCATGGCGGTGGCCAATCGCATTCTCAAGGCGCTTAGTCAGCCCTTTCGCCTAGGCAACAAGGAGCTGCAGATCACCTGCTCCATCGGCATCGTGGCCTTTCCCGACCATGGTGACCGCGACCACCTGATCGCCAATGCCGACGCCGCCATGTACGCAGCCAAACGCAATGGCGGCAACGGTTTTGCAGTGTTCGAGCCGCATATGGGCAGCGATGCCTCCGAGCAGCTGGAGCTGCAAAACGACCTGCGCCATGCCATTCAGCGCAGTCAGATGGAGCTGCATTACCAGCCCAAGATCGACAGCGAGCGCGGCAACATCATCGGGGTCGAGGCGCTGCTGCGCTGGGCTCACCCCGAACGCGGCATGATTGCCCCGGACATCTTCATTCCCCTGGCCGAGCGCTTCGGCATCATCAACAGCCTGGGCAACTGGGTAATCGAAGAAGCCTGCCGCCAGCTGGCCCTGTGGCGCGATATGGGACTGCAGATGCGGGTGGCGATCAATCTTTCTGTGCACCAGCTGCGCGAAAGCGGCCTGGCAGATCGCATCACCCAGACGCTGCTGCGCCACGACGTACAGGCCAGCCAGCTGCTCTGCGAGATCACCGAATCCGTGGCCATGGAAGACACCCAGGCCACGCAGCGCGCAATCGAGGAATTGCGCGACATCGGCATCTTTCTCTCTATCGACGACTTTGGCACCGGCTACTCCAGCCTCAACTACCTGCGTCAGTTGCCCGCGCAGCAGTTGAAGATCGACCGCAGCTTCATCCGCGACCTGGAAACCGAGGAAGATGCCCGCGCCGTGGTCCATGCCGTCGTGCGCCTGGCCCATGCCCTGGGCCTGCGCGTGGTGGCCGAGGGGGTGGAAACTGCGGGTCAGCGGGACATCCTGATCGACATGCAATGCGATGAGCTTCAGGGCTACTTCTACGCGCGCCCCATGTCGGCGGACAGCCTGCTGGCCTGGGCAAGAGGCGATCGCCGAGGTGGTCAGGCCGATTTCTCGGCCTCCATCCTCGGCGCACTGACCGGCTGAACGCCGCACAGCACCCACCAGTCATATATAAGACTGGTGGGTTATGGCTGCAAGAATTGTCGTCTGGACCGATAATCGATGGGTTTACCGTGCGCGCCCCACGCGTACAGATTGCAACCCCCGAGAAGCTTCACGATGACCACCTCCATCCGCCAGCAGGACCTGATCGATTCGATCGCAGGTGCCCTCCAGTACATCAGTTACTACCACACGCCGGATTTCATCCAGCATCTGGCCCGCGCCTATGAACGCGAGCGAAGCCCTGCGGCCAAGGATGCGATGGCGCAGATCCTGACCAACTCCAAGATGGCGGCCACCGGCCAGCGCCCCATCTGCCAGGACACTGGCATCGTCAACGTGTTCCTGAAAGTGGGCATGGACGTCAAGTGGGAAGGCTTCACCATGGGGCTGGAAGACGCCATCAATGAAGGCGTACGCCGTGGCTACAACCACCCCGACAACACGCTGCGCGCCTCCGTCGTGGCCGACCCCCAGTTCAAGCGCAAGAACACCAAGGACAACACCCCCGCCGTGATCAATGTGCAGATCGTGCCCGGCGACAAGGTGGACGTAACCGTGGCCGCCAAGGGCGGCGGCTCCGAGAACAAGTCCAAGATGATCATGATGAACCCCAGCGACAACATCGTGGACTGGGTTCTGAAGACCGTCCCCACCATGGGCGCTGGCTGGTGCCCGCCCGGCATGCTGGGCATTGGCATCGGCGGCACGGCTGAAAAGGCCGTCCTGCTGGCCAAGGAAAGCCTGATGGAAGACCTCAACATGTACGAGCTGCAGCAAAAAGCTGCCAGCGGTGCAGAGCTCGACGACGTGGAAAAGCTGCGCCTGGAACTGTTCGAAAAGATCAACGCCCTGGGCATCGGTGCCCAAGGCCTGGGCGGCCTGACCACGGTGCTGGACGTCAAGATCAACATGTACCCCACGCACGCGGCCTCCAAGCCCGTGGCCATGATTCCCAACTGCGCCGCCACGCGCCACGCCCACTTCGTGATGGATGGATCAGGCCCCGTGCACCTGGATGCCCCCTCGCTGGACACCTGGCCCAAGATCGACTGGCACCCCGACTACAACAAGTCCAAGAAGGTCGATTTGAACAATCTGACCAAGGAAGAAGTGGCCAGCTGGAAACCCGGCGACACACTGCTGCTCAACGGCAAGATGCTGACCGGCCGCGACGCTGCCCACAAGCGCATCCAGGACATGCTGGCCAAGGGCGAGAAACTGCCTGTGGACTTCACCAACCGCGTGATCTACTACGTAGGCCCCGTGGACCCCGTGCGCGACGAAGTGGTCGGCCCTGCAGGCCCCACCACGGCCACCCGCATGGACAAGTTCACCGACATGATGCTGTCGCAGACCGGTCTGATCTCGATGATCGGCAAGTCCGAGCGCGGCCCCGTCGCCATCGAGGCCATCAAGAAGCACAAGAGTGCCTATCTGATGGCCGTGGGCGGCGCCGCCTACCTGGTCTCCAAGGCCATCAAGCAAGCCAAGGTCGTTGGCTTCGAAGACCTGGGCATGGAAGCCATCTATGAATTCGACGTGGTAGACATGCCTGTCACCGTGGCCGTGGATGCCGGCGGCACCAGCGCCCACATCACCGGCCCCGCGATCTGGAAGGAAAAGATCGCGACCGGGGAATTCAAGGGCATTGAAGTGGCCGGTGTGTAATCACCCAGCAGGCCCCGCCATAAAGAACCGCCTTCGGGCGGTTTTTTCGTCCCGAAGCTTAAAGAAAGCAGTTGAAATAGGCTGATGGGCCGAATTGGCCTTTTCCCGAGATTTTTCGAAACCCCAATCCAACGCATGCATATCCGAGCAGAACTCCCCACCGATGCCAAGGCCATCGAGCAAGTGACGATCCAGGCCTTCAAGGATGCACCGCATACCGATCACACCGAGCAATTCATCGTGCGTGAGTTGCGCGCAGCCGGGGCGCTTGCCCTGTCCCTGGTCGCAGAGATTGACGAGCAAATCGTCGGGCATGTCGCCATCTCTCCCGTCACCATCAGCGACGGCAGCCAGCACTGGTTCGGCCTGGGCCCCATCTCCGTCATTCCCCAAAGACAGCGACAGGGTATCGGCAGTGCACTCATGCAGGCAGCCATCAGCGCTCTGCAAGCGCAGTCTGCGCGGGGATGCGTGCTGCTTGGCGATCCGGACTACTACCGACGCTTTGGTTTCCGGACGGTGCCGGGCCTGGTGCTGCCCGGAGTGCCTGCCGAGTACTTTCAAGCCCTGTCTTTCAAAGGCCTGCCACCGCAAGGCGAAGTGAGTTATCACAGGGCATTCAACGCCCGGGACTGAGCCTGCCGGTTTTGACGGTCTGTCGGCTCGGCGGCGAGGCGGCATCCACACTCGGCCATCGGCGCAGCACCGATGACAAAGCCGATGTGCTGGCCAAGCCGACATGGGGTACACAGCCGCCATCAGCAAGCAAAGCTTTCGGGGTTCACGGCAACGCGATGCCTAGTCTTCGTCGAAATCAGGGCTTCTTGGTAAATACGAGACACAGATACCAAGCATGCTAATTAAGATATGCGACAGAGTGGGTATTTGTCTGACGCCGTCCAGAATGATTTGCATCGCAAGCACAAGGAGTTCAGCATGAGCCATGTCGCAGCAAAGATGGTGACCGGTGCGCTGGTGGCGCTCTCGGGCTTTGCTTCCGCACAGACTCAGCAGCCATCGGCTGCGCCCAAACCGCTGCCCTCCCCTGCGACTCAGGTATTGGTCCCCCAGGGAGTCTATGCGCAGATCGACACCAGACTGGGGCAGGAGGCGCTTCGCTTGCTGTCGCAGGGTACGCCTCAGCAGCAGCAAGCCGTGCTCGAGCGCATACGCGCCGCGCCCGAGCGCTTTCAACCGCCCGTGTTCTATGTGCTGTCGCAAACACTGTTCAAGGCAGGTCTGCGGGACGAGGCTGCCTTCTGGTTCTACGCTGGCCAGCTGCGTGCCCGCTTCGACGCCAATCGCTGCGCCGACGTCACTGCCAGACAAGCGGTCGATGTGATGAATCAGAGCTATGGAGCCCCCATCAACCGCCATCTGTTTCAGGATCTGGACAAGGCTCAGGAGTTGATCGCCAAGGTTGTGGACTGGGATCGCCGCACACCCCACGCCTACGACCCGCACTGGATCAATCTGCACGGGATGCAGGCGGTGCAGGCCTCCCGGGACCCGCAACTGGCCGCCAGGCTGACGATGGAATCGCTGAGCCTGCCAGCCGCGCAGTGGCCTGGCCTGGCCGAGCAGACGCGCACCAAATATCTACAGGGCTATCAGGAAGCCATCAGCCAGCTCAAAGCCGAATCAAAATCCAAGTGAACGATCGCTTCCGGCCCGCCGAAATCAAAGTCAAAGGTTCTATATCCCTTATGTAGCAATCGCTTGCGGCTACTCTTTTTGAATAATCTTCCGGCAAGACTCCACGCAATCTTGATGGCAGCCCCTATTGGCGCATGCCCTGTTTGCTCTACGATGACTCAGACCTCTACACCCTGGGCCACTGCAATGCCACTCAAAAGGAGTCCTCATGCACAAGATTTTTGCGCTGTTGACGACCACCGCCCTCGTCGCCTTGCTGACTGCCTGCCTGGTACCTGAGCGCTTCTCCGCCAGCGTGGAAGTGCAGGCCGATGGCGGCTACAGCTACCGCTTTGACGGCACGGTGGTGAATGCCCTGGCCGTAATGAAGCTCAGAAAACAAGGTGTGCTGAGCGAGAAAGATCACCAGGAGCTGGCGGCGCAAGCGCAGCAGCTGAGCCGCGAACCCGAGGTCAGGAAAGCCGTCTACAAAGGCAATGCGCGCTATGCGCTGGAGATTGCCGGCCAGCGAAAGCCCGGTGAAGGCCTGCAACTGCTGGACATGTTCACCGTGCAGACCGACAGAAACGGCGTGATGACGATTGCCGCCAAACCGCTCAAGGACAAGGAAAAGAGAGACTTCGCGCAACTGGGCATCACCATGAACGGCAGCCTGAAGGTCAGCCTGCCCGGCAATGCCGAGGTTCTCTCGCAAAACGCCAGCTCCACGCCCACGCTGGGCCTGGGCGCGTACAGCTGGAAAATCGGCAGCCTGAACGTACGACCCGAGATCAGGCTGCGCTTAAAACCGTGAAGGCTGTCGCAGTGCTCGGACTTGGCATTTCGGGAGAAGATGCCTGCACGATTTCCCGTGTCTGCCCGCCAAGACCCTTATGACCCCAAACCTTCCATCGACAGCCCTGCAACTGCCTTTTTCTCAGGCCTGCGAAAACAATCAGGCCCCTATTTTCGAGGTACTGAAGTCCGCTTTTCAGCACAGCCGGCATGTGCTGGAAATAGGCTCCGGCACCGGGCAGCACAGCGTGTACTTCGCACCGCGCCTGCCGCAGCTGGTCTGGCAGACCAGCGACCTGGCCGACAGTCATGCAGGCATCCAGGCCTGGCACGCCGCCCATGGAGCACCCAATCTGCGTGCTCCGCTAGAGTTCGACCTGGCAGCCGATGCCTGGCCCGCAACCACGGATCCATCAGGCTTTGATGCCGTCTTTACCAGCAACACCTGCCATATCGTGGCCTGGCCGCTGGTGCAGCGCATGTTTGATCTGGTGGGCTCGCACTTGCTCGAAGGAGGCGTGTTTGCCATCTATGGCCCGTTCAACTATGGCGGCCACTTCACCAGCGACAGCAACCGCGCCTTCGACGCCTGGCTGCGCCAGCGTGATGCGCGCAGCGGCCTGCGCGATTTTGAAGCCATCGTGGCCCTGGCCGGTCAGCACGGCCTGCAACTTGAACTCGATCAGGCCATGCCGGCCAATAACCGCACGCTGGTCTTTCGCAAACGCTGAACTCTTACACCATGGCCGCCATCTTTGCCTACCAATGCAGCAAATGCGATCAGATTCACGAAGGATCGCCAAGCTTTGCTTTCGATGCCCCTGCACCCTACCGACGCCTGAGCGAGCAAGAACGCGAGGAATGGGCCGAGCTGAGCGACGAGCTCTGCGTCATCGCCCACCCCGAAGGCACGCAATACTATGTGCGCGCCCTTCTGGAAGTGCCGATCCATGGCCTGGACGAGCCCTTTCTCTGGGGCATCTGGGTGTCGGCCAGCGAAGCCAGTTTTCAGCGCTATCTGGACTCCTTCGACAAACCTCCCGAAGACCCGATTTTCTTTGGCTGGCTGTCCAATCTGATTGCCGTCTACCCCACGCAAAAATCACGCCCGGCCGACGTGCATATCCAGGCCGACGGCACACGCCCGCGCGTGGTGCTGCACCGCTGCGATGAGGAAAGCGATGCGCTGGTCGTCGATCAGCATGAAGGCATTTCGATCGCGCGTGCCCAGCAACTGGCCGAGCAGTCGCTGCACGGCATTTAAGCCGAACCAGGCCCAAGCGCTGGCTCATCAAGAGCTATCTTCATGCATTGATGGGCAACAAAAAACCGCCAGAGGAAAATCTTCTGGCGGTTTCTGGCCGTTTGGTGATCAGGCGTGACTGCTTATCCGTTGTTCCAGCCAGTCTGGTAGAACTGCTGGATGAAGGACCAGGCCTCGGCCGGATCATCGGTGTAGCGGAACAGGTTCAGATCCTTGGCGGAAATGGTGCCCTCTTCCACCAGCACGTCGAAGTTCAGCACCCGCTTCCAGAACTCCGTGCCGAACAGGATCACGGGCACGGGCTTGCTCTTGTGGGTCTGCACCAGCGTCAGCACTTCAAACAGCTCGTCCATGGTGCCGAAGCCGCCAGGAAAGGCCACCAGCGCCTTGGCGCGCATCATGAAATGCATTTTGCGCAGTGCAAAGTAGTGGAACTTGAAGCTCAGCCCCGGCGTGATGTAGGGGTTGCCATGCTGTTCATGCGGCAGATAGATGTTCAGCCCCACATTGGGAGCACCCGCATCATGCGCGCCGCGGTTGGCCGCCTCCATGATGCCGGGGCCACCGCCCGTGCAGATGTAGAAGCGCTCGCTGGGCGCCTGCTTCATGCCTTCGGTCGCCACGATGCGCGCAAAGGCGCGTGCCGCCTCATAGCGCTCGGCATTGCGCATGCCGCGTTCGGCCAGCGCCATGCGCTGGGTATCGCCGCTGGCCTTGGCTTGCGCAAGCTGCTCGCGCGCCTGCTCCATATCCACAAAGCGTGCGCTGCCGTAGACAACCACAGTGTGCTCGATGCCGCGCTCGATCTGGGTCAGATCTGGCTTGAGCATTTCCAGCTGCATGCGGATGCCACGGGTTTCGCGGCGGAACATGAACTCCGGATCGGCGAATGCAAGGCGGTTGGATTGAGGTTCCAGCTCTTTGCCGTTATGGGCCTGGTTGTGCAGCTCGGCCCAGGCATTGGCCAGATCGGTATCGGACAGGGGTGAAGAAATTTGCATGGACCCTCGGTTCTTAGAATGCTGAGCAGCACGGACTACAGCCATCCCTAAAGATTTCGTAGCGCTGACCGCCCATCCGTCAAGTACTTCAAGCTCAAATGCACCTGTAGTGCAGATGATGCTTGCACTATACGCTCACAAAGCTATAGCCCTGGAGAGTATTTCGCCTCTAAACGCTGAAGCAGTTTGCCGCAATAGTGGCAAATGGTCTGCCAGCTTAACGGCTGAACCCGATGCTCCAGCTGAGCATACCCATGTAGGTCATGAACAGAGAGCCGACCAGATGCACACAGGCCCAGCCCAGGGCTGCGGCCAGGCGCTGCTGCTGCAGCAGGCCGATGACCTCGGCCGAGTAGCTGGAAAACGTGGTCAGAGCACCGAGAAAGCCGGTGATGATGGCTAGTTTCCAGGCCGGGTCCAGCTGGGGCATGGCCTGAAACAGCGCGATGAAGACGCCGATCAGATAGCCGCCGATCAGATTGGCGGCAAGAGTGCCCCAGGGCATGCTGGCTCCGGCACTCAGCCACAGTCCCAGCCCCCAACGCGACAGGGCGCCCAGGCAGGCACCGATGCAGATGGCAACAATATTGAGCATGGCTGCCAATCTAGCGCAAGACCGCGGCCCTGAAAGGCTTGGGCGGCAGGATTTCAGGCTTTATGCGCCGCAGGCTTTTCATCGGCCTCGGCGGCCTCTTCCTCGTCCAGGGGTTCGTTGCGCACCAGATTGCTGAGCGTGGGCGGTACGCTCTCTCCTGCCCGGCGCGAGCGGAACAGCGCCGCGCGCATGAGGAAGATGGTGGTGATGGGCACGGTCACGGCAATGAAGATGGCAATCAGCACCGAGTGCATGACAAAGCCCTGGCCGCTGACGGAAAAATAGATCCAGGTGGCATGCATGATGAGCCAGCAGCCCATGGTGGCGATGATGGAGGGCGCGTGCACGCGCTCAAAATAGCTTTTGAGCCGCAGCAGTCCTACCGAACCCATGAGAGCAATCAGCGAACCACCGAAGACCAGGGCCGCCACCAGAATCTGGGCCCACAGCGGCAGATCCACGCCAATGACCTCGGTACTCATTCGATCACCTCGCCGCGCAACAGGAACTTGGCCATGGCCGTGGAACCGACGCAGCCGAACAGAGCCACCAGCAAGGCCGCCTCGAAATAGTTGGTGCTGTCATACAGAATGCCCATGACCAGCATGACCAGCATGCCGTTGAGATACATGCAGTCCAGCGCCAGCACGCGATCTTGCGCGTGTGGCCCCTTGAGCAGGCGCAGCACCGAGCAGCCCATGGCCGCCAGCAGCATGACCAGAGATGCCATCAGCACCCAATAAAACCAGGGATTCATTCAAAAATCTCCATCAGCAGGCTCTCGTAGCGGGACTTCACAAAGTCGGCCAGTTGCTTGGCATCCTCCACTTCCAGCGCATGCAGCAGCAGCATGGAGCGGTCACGCGAAATTTCGGCCCAGGAAGTGCCGGGCGTCAGGCAGACGATCATGGCCAGTACTGCCAGCCCGTTGGGATCGCGCAGCTCGAGCGGAATATGGACAAAGGCCGCCGGGTGCTTGCGCATGCGCGGCAGCAGCAGAAAACGCACCACATTGAAGTTGGAGACCGAGGTGTCGCAGACCACACGGAATGCCAGCTTGAGAATGCTCAGCGGATGGCTGACCCGCACCGGCAAGGGGCGCAGACCGCGCAGCAGCACGGGAATCAGCAGGCCCAGGATCAGGCCCAGCAAGATCTGGCCGGCACTGACCGAGCGGTTGAGCAACAGCCACAGCACCAGCAGAGCTACCGACAGCAACGGTGCCGGGAAGATGGATTTCATGATGTTCTTCATGGGCGGCCCTCCTCTTTCTGAGCCGAGGCGGCGGTCTGGGTAGCAGCATCCTGCGCAGCTTCGCTTTCATCGCCAATACCGGGGACGGGCTCCGCCTGCATTTCCAGCGCGGCAGCACGTGCCGCCGCCTCGGGACCCGCAGCCTCCTGAGCCTTCTTCTCCTTGGGCGCAGGTACCGGAGCAAGACCCAGGACGGTACGCACATAGACATCGGGCGAATGCAGGGCATTGGCCGCTCGCTGGGTATAGCGCATCACATCATCGGCCTTGACCGTCAACACCACACAGCACAGCAGCAGTGCAACGATGGGCAGGCCTTCCGCCACCTTGAGTGATGGCGCGCTCTGCTCCGGATTGGCCCAGAAATGTCGGATACCGGCGCGCGTGAGTGCCACCAACGCCATCAGACCGGTGATGATGAGCAGGGCCACCATGCTCCAGCCCAGCGGACCGGCCTTCACACCACTGGATGTCCCCATGCCCAGCGGATTGAGCAGACTGGTCAGCATGGCGAATTTGCCGAGAAAGCCGGCCAGAGGCGGCAGGCCCGAGATCAGCAAGGTGCAGGCCATGAAGCTCAGACCCAGAAAAGCCGCCGCTGCCGGGAAGGCCCGGCCGATCATCAGCTCTTCATCATCGTCGAGATTGAAGCCTTCGGTGGGCAACAGCTCTGCATTGAGGAATGGCGCTTCATCATCCTCATAGGGCTCGCCCGCGTCATCATCCACGCGCCAGCGGTCCACCACATCGGCGATCAGGAACAGGGCCGCAACTGCCAGCGTGGAGCCCGGCAGGTAATACAGCAGGCCGGCTGTCAGCAGATTCTGGCCAAAGCCCGTCGCGGCCAGCAGGGTACCGGACGAAAGAATGGCAGCAAAGCCCGCCAGATGGGTCAACCGTTGCGAGCCCAGCATGCCTATCGCACCAAAGGCCATGGTCAGCATGCCGCCCACGATCAGCCAGGTACTGCCAAACAGGGCCGATGCCCCGGCTTCCGAGCTGAACAGCAAGGTCCACAGGCGCAAGATGACATAGACCCCCACCTTGGTCATGAGCGCAAACAAGGCTCCCACCGGCGCAGTCGCCGCGCTGTAGCCAGGCACCAGCCAGAAATTCAGCGGCCACAGCGCCGCCTTGATCAGAAAGGCCGTTCCCAGCACCCCCGCTGCCGCATGCAGCAGGCCGCGGTCAGCGTCCTGCACCTGCGGAATGGCGCGGGCCAGATCGGCCATATTGAGCGTACCGGTGATGCCGTAGAGCATGGAGACGCCGATCAGGAACAGCGAAGACGCTGCCAGATTGATGGCGATATAGTGAAGGCCGGCCTGAATGCGCGTGCTGCCGGAACCATGCAGCAGCAAACCGTAAGAGGCGGCCAGCATGATCTCGAAGAACACGAACAGATTGAACAGATCGGCCGTGATGAAGGCACCGCTGAGCCCCATCAGCTGCAGCTGGAACAAGGGGTGGAAGTGCACCCCGGCCTTGTGCCAGCGCGCAGCGGAAAACACCAGCGCGGCCAGTGCCACCACATAGGTGACCAGCAGCATCAGAGCAGTCAGCCTGTCCAGCGCCAGCGCGATGCCAAAGGGCGCAGGCCAGTTGCCGGGCATATAGACCGACATGGTGACGGCAGAGCCCGCCTGGTTGGTCCAGCCCAGCAGCATGACCACGATCACCAGACTGATCGTGGTGGACAGGATGTTCATGCCCAGCTTCAGGCGCTGACGCTCTTCACGCAAAAACAGCATCAGCGCTGCCGTCAGCATGGGCAGCATGATGGGAGCCAGCATCAGGTGCGGCATCAAACGCTCGGTCCACCCGGTCATAGCATTTCCTGTTCGGTACGCGAGTGCACGCCATCCACATGGTCATTTCCAGAAGCGCCGCGCGATGCCAGCAGCACGACCAGGAACAGCGCCGTCATGGCAAAGCCGATGACGATGGCGGTCAGCACCAGGGCCTGAGGCATGGGGTCTGCATAGTGCGACAAATCGGTCGGCACACCGTTTTGCAGCACCGGCACCTTGTTGATCGACAGGCCCTGACGTCCCATGGAGAAGATGAACAGATTGACGGCATAGGACAGCAGCGCCAGCCCCATGATGACCTGGTAGCTACGCGGACGCAGCAACAACCAGACGCCCGAGCCGGTGAGCACACCGATGGCAATGGCCAAAACGATTTCCATTACATACCTCCCCTTGCCAGTGCTGCAGCTGTGGCTGCCTGCACCTCGGCCTCGGCCTTTTTGGCCTCTTGTTCCTGCTCTTCCAGCAAGCGTGCATGGAAGCGGTGTCCGCGCACCGATTGGTGGGCTATCGCCGTCAGGATCAGCATGGTGGAGCCCACCACCAGCGCAAACACCCCGATATCGAAGAAGGTGGCGCTGGCGAGATGCACATGTCCCACCAACGGCAGCGAAAAGTCAAAGCTGTGGCTGGTCAGGAAGGGGTAGCCAACGGCCACCGAGCCCAGGCCCGTGCCCAGCGCAAAAAGCAGACCCGCGGCAATCCAGCGACGTGGATACAACGGCAGATGCGCCTCCACCCAATGCGTGCCCGAGATGATGTATTGCATCAGCAAGGCGACCGAAAACACCAGCCCCGCCACAAACCCACCGCCAGGCTGGTTATGGCCGCGCACAAAGATATAGGCAGCCACCAGCGTCGCAAACGGCAGCAGCAATCGCACCAGCACGGCTGGCACCATCAGGTAGCCCACGGCTGTATCGCTGGCATTGCGCGGGTTGAGCAGGTCGGTCTGCAAATCGCCAGGCACATAACGCTGCTGCTCCGGGATGTCCATGGCCTCGCGTGCCGGACGGAAGCGGCGCAGCAGCGCATAGATGACGATGGCCACAATGCCCAGCACCACGATTTCGCCAAAGGTGTCGAAGCCGCGGAAGTCCACCAGCATCACATTGACCACATTGGTGCCGCCACCGCCGCCCAGCGCGTTTTCGAGGAAAAAGGTGGAGGTGCTTTCATAGAAAGGCCGGCTCATCATGGCAAACGCCAGCCAGGCCATGCCACCGCCGGCAATCAGCGACAGCACCAGATCGCGCAGGCGGCGTGCCTTGGCCCTGGCATCGGCGTTATCGGCCGTGCGCATATTCTTGTCCCGCTTGGGCAGCCAGCGCAGCCCCAGCAGGATCAGCACCGTGGTGGCGACTTCCACCACCAGTTGAGTCAGAGCCAGATCGGGAGCCGAGAACCAGAGGAAGGTCAGCACCGTGCACAGGCCCGTGCCGCCGAGCATGATCAATGCAGTCATCCGGTGGTACTTGGCTTTCCAGGCCGTGCCCAGCGCACACAGGCAGCCAATCGCCCAGAGCAGGACAAAAGCCGAAGACACGGGCAAAGTGCCGCGATTGCCCAGCTTCATGCCCCATAGCCAGAGCGGCAGGGCCGCTGCGACCAGAGCAACGCAGACCAGCCACAGCATCTGCCACTGCAGGCGGCGCGTGGACAGATTGCGGCGCCCCGCCCGGCCCAGCCAGGTGATGCGAGCCAGCAGATTCTCAAAAATCCTGCGACCGCTGACACGGCCCAGCACAGGCGTCGTATCAAAGTGTCCGACCGTGCGCTGCCAGCGCAGCATGGTGTAGAGCAAGATACCGCCAGCCAGCGCCACCAGGCTCATGATGAGCGGCATATTCCAGCCATGCCAGATGGCCAGGCTGTACTGCGGCAAGTCACCGCCTACGACTGGAGTTGCAGCGACAGCCAGAAAACCGCCCACTGCCCAGGCCGGGAAGATGCCGACGATCAGGCAAGCCAGCACGAGCAGCTCCACCGGTACACGCATCCAGTGCGGCGGCTCGTGCGGCTCGTGAGGGAGATCGTTTGCCTGGGGCCCGAAAAAGACATCGAACGTAAAGCGCAGCGAATAGGCCACGCTGAACATGCCCGCCACGGTCGCAACCACGGGCAGCACAGTCTTGACCCAGGGTGCTGCATCCAGATAGACCGTCTCGGCAAAGAACATTTCCTTGGAGATGAAGCCGTTGAGCAAGGGCACGCCGGCCATGGCGGCACTGGCCACACAGGCCAGCGTGGCCGTGATCGGCATCATGAAGCGCAGGCCCGAGAGACGCCTGATGTCACGCGTGCCGCTTTCATGATCCACAATGCCAGCAGCCATGAACAGCGAAGCCTTGAAGGTCGCATGATTCATGATGTGAAACACCGCCGCCACGGCGGCCAGCTTGCTGTTCAGGCCCAGCAGCAAGGTAATCAGACCCAGGTGTGAAATCGTCGAATACGCGAGCAAACCCTTGAGATCATGCTGGAACATCGCGCAATAGCCGCCAATCAGCAGCGTCATGGCACCGGCTCCACCGACCAACCAGAACCATGCATCGGTGTCTGCCAGCACCGGCCACAGCCGTGCCAGCAGAAACACGCCGGCCTTGACCATGGTGGCCGAGTGCAGATAGGCCGACACGGGCGTGGGAGCCGCCATGGCGTTTGGCAGCCAGAACTGAAATGGAAATTGAGCACTCTTCGTTAGCGCACCAAGCAAAATCAGCACCAATGCCAACAGATAGAGGTGACTATCGCGAATCTGCTGCCCTGCAGCCAGAACATTGTCGAGGTCATAGCTGCCCACGATATGACCCAGCACCAGCATGCCCACCAGCATGGCCAGTCCGCCTGTTCCCGTGACCGTCAAAGCCATGCGTGCGCCCCGGCGCGCATCCTTGCGGTGATACCAGTAGCCGATCAGCAGAAACGAAAAAAGACTGGTCAGTTCCCAGAAAAATACCAGCTGAATGATGTTTCCCGAGAGCACAACCCCCGCCATGGCCCCCATGAAGGCCAGAAAAAACGAGAAAAAGCGCGGTACAGGATCAGTGGGCGACATGTAGTAGCGTGCGTAAAGCACTACCAGCGCACCAATGCCGAAGACCAGCATGGAGAACAGCCAGGCGAACCCGTCCATGCGGATCACCAGATTCAGCCCCAGCGCCGGCAGCCAGGAAATCTCCTGCCTGAGCACCGCTCCGTCGGCCATTTCCGGGAACAGCATCCCTACCTGAATTGCGCATATCAGCGCAATGACACCCGCGAGTGTTGATTCAGTATTGCGCGCATTCGCAGGCAATAAAGCAGCCAGAAGGCTGCCTGCAAAAGGTAGGAGGATGAGGTATATCAAGGGCATGGGCGGATCATTCTAGAGGTTGACGTTATTTTTTCCGCTATAAAAACCTGAGCATTTCACAGACTTTAGACCACAGTTCACCTTTAGTTGATGACAGAAAATTCATCAAAACAGCGGGTTGCATGCAGATAAAGAAGTGCTTCCACAGCCGCCTTGCGCGCGGCACCGGTGTCATACATCTGCTGCAAACCATTTTTGCCAAACTCAATCAATCTGCCAACCCATGCATGTACGCAGCTATCGCCCCGGAGATGAAGTCGCGCTATGGCAGGTGTTTCACGAGGCTGTTCATCAGCTGGCAGTGAAGCACTACAGCCAGGTGCAGCTTGACGCCTGGGCGCCACAACATCCCGACTGGATGGAGTGGCGCCAGCGCATCCAGGCACTCAAGCCTTTTGTCGCTATCTGCGCCAATGACTCACCCATGGGTTATGCCGATCTGCAGGCCAATGGCTATATCGACCACTTTTTTGTAGCTCCGCAATATGCGCGCCAGGGCGTGGGCCGATTGCTGCTTGCACATATCGAACAAGCAGCACGGCAAAACGGCCTGTCTGAGCTGACCGCCGATGTCAGTCTCAATGCCCAGGCTTTCTTCGCTCATTTCGGCTTTGAGCTACAGCGCCAGCAAATCCCCGTCGTACGTGGCATTGCCCTGAGCAACGCGCGTATGCGAAAAACTCTTTGAACCTGGCTCAGATCAAACTACCGGCAGCACCCCAACCGATGCAACAAGCATGAACTGGCTCTGGAAACCTGAAACACCCAATCCACAGAAATGGCTGATCGTCGCTTTCATGGCGGTGATGGTGGGCGCACTCGCCCCCATTTTCTGGCGCAGCTTCATACCCGATGCGCATTGGCAGCTGATCGCGCTGTATCTGGCGCTGGCACTTACGGCAGCCGCCTGCATCTGGCTGCTGCGACTCCATAGGCTGGGACTTTGGCAACCGGCAGGCCCCTGGCTCAGCTACGGCCCCATCAAGCGCTGGCTGATGGCCTTGCTATGCACCGCTTTCATGGCTTTCATGCTCTGGCTCAACCTGGCAGCCACCCTGCCCATGGCCTATACGGCGGTCCTGGGAAGCAATACCAGCATGCAGACCATTGCCGAGAAAAAACGGGGCACAGGCCGCCATGCCTGCCGCCATCAGCTCAAGCTGCCCGAAGTCGACTACCTGTTTTTCGAGTTCTGCATTGATGAAGATGGCTACGACAGCCTGCCATCTGCCCCATTGCCCGCCTCGCTGTCCATGCGCGAAAGCTACTTCGGCAGGCTTGTGGACAGCATTCGTCTGGCGGCCCCACAGCAAAAAGATGAGCACTGATCGCTGTGCCACAATAAAAAAACATCTGACTGACTACTGAAACTACCAGTAAACAAGCGCTTTCAGCTCCTTTTTTATATTTTCAAGCCGCCATGCAAATTCTTCTGCCGCCACTGATGCTGATTTCCGGAATGGGCTTTGCACTCAGTGCAATCACACATTTGGCAGCATTTTCAGGGCAGATCGATGCACTTGAAACACACTTGCCTCAAGATGTCCTGGAGACATTCACAAGCGCCATGACCATCGGGATTTTTGCCGTCTGGATGCCTGCGGCACTGATTGCTCAGCGCATCAACAACGGCAATCGCCTGCAGTTTTCCTGGAAGAAGGTGCTCGCAGGCTGCCCCTCCTGGATGCGCAACGCTGCCTATGCGGTCTTCATTTACGCTTTTGCCAACTTTTTTCTCGGCATTGCGGGCGGCATGGCGGAGCAGCAGCACGGCTTGCGCGTGTTCTCGGGCCACTGGATGATCTTCTACGGCATGGCATTTTGCATCTTCTTCTCGAGCTGGAACCTGCCTTCCATGCTCAAGACCCGCCACTGCCCGGCCGGGCATGAAGTCGGTCATGGTGATAATTTCTGCCCGGTCTGCGGCTTGCCTGCAGCCCAGGACAGCCCGAATCCCTGATAAACCATAGCCCTGGAGGCGCCGCCAGCACCCAAAGCGGCGCATACTGACGGCCGCAACATCGCCTCCACCTACCTCTTGCACCATGCCCACTCCTCACTCCCCCATCGGTATTTTTGATAGCGGTGTGGGCGGCCTCAGCGTGCTGCAGGCACTGCGCTATGAGCTGCCGCACGAGCAGTTTGTCTATCTGGCCGACAGTGGCAATGCACCCTATGGCGATGCACGCGGCGATGCGTTTGTGCAGGAGCGCAGCCTGGCCATTGCGAAATACCTGCTGGAGCAGCACGACATCAAGATTCTGGTGATTGCCTGCAATACCGCCACCGCTGCGGCCGTGGAACTGTTGCGCGAACGCCTGCCGCAACTGCCCGTCATTGGCGTGGAACCGGCCATCAAACCTGCCTCTTTTTCCAGCCAGACCCATCATGTGGGCGTGATGGCCACCCGGGGCACCATCTCCAGCCAGCGTGTGGCACGCCTGGTGTCGGAGCATGGCCAACGCGCCGAGTTTCACCTCCAAGCCTGCGACGGCCTGGCCAGGGCGATCGAGCAAAGCACGGAGCAAGCATTGCCCGAGGATGCAAGCGCCACGGAGATCAGAGCGCTGTGCGCAAAGTACACAAGCGCTTTAGGGAGTTTCGGCCTTAAGACAGGACAGATGGATACGCTGGTGCTGGGCTGTACCCACTATGTGTTCGTCAAGGACGATTTGCGTGCCCTGCTGGGGCCCGATATCCAGTTCCTGGACACGGGGGCCCCCGTGGCACGCCAGACCCGGCGCATGCTGGAGCAGCGCAATCTGCTGGGAGCCGAGACCGATGGATCGCTGCAGCTGGCCCAGGCCGAGCAGATTCAGCTCATGACAACCGGCCGCCTGACGGCCATGCAAGCCGCGGCCCAGCGCTGGCTGGATCTGCCCGCAGGCTGCAGCCTGGCCGTCAACGTGTGCTCGCCAAGCGCCTTGGCCACACCCGCCTGATCTGCGCCATCAGCTCCAGAGCAGCTCGCCACCCTGGTCCAGATAGCTGAGGTAAAAGCGCACATCGAACTCCAACTGATGGTAATCAGGCTCCATATGCGTGCATAACTGATAGAAAGCCTTGTCGTGATCCATGATGCGGATATGCGCGAGCTCATGCACGCAAATCATGCGCAAAAAGGCATCTGGCGCCTGCTTGAACATGGCCGCCACATGAATCTCGTGTCGGGCATTGAGCCGGCCTCCATGCGCAATCGCACGCCGCGTATGCAGACCCAGGGCATTGCGCACCACATGAATCTTGCTGTCGTAGGCCACCTTGTGCAACTGCCCTGCATTGCGCAGATATTGCGCCTTGAGCGCATCGACATAGTCATAGAGCGCCCTGTCCGTGCGAACCGCGTGGGCCTGCGGATATTTGCGCAGCAGCCAGTCAGCGGCCCTGCCCGCAAGCAGCCAGTCGCGCACCTGATTCTGCAGCGATGGCGCGTAGCCCGAGAGATAGGGCAATGCCAGCGGCATGGATGCATTCACCCCTTCTTCGCCCATGCTGGCGCGCGCAGCCCTGTCCTTGCGCAACTGCTGAGTCACGGCTCCTGAATACTTGGGTGTAGGAATGGGCTTCATGACAAAAGACAAGCCCTCCGCCACAGTCTCGGGACTGCAGCACAGAGGGCTTTGACAGCGGATGATCGAAGGAATCAATGCAGATGGCGCGGGCGGCGATTGCCGCCATGACCGGAGGCCGAGCCCCCCGATCCACCACGCGGTGGCTTGCCCAGCTCCAGCGAGCTGACCAGGGCTTCGAAGCGCTGCGAGAACAGCTTGTCGATCTCCTGCACCACTCCGCCGAGCTCTGCGCCGTCAAAGTGACGCTCCATCATGTTGATGACATCCTGCACCAGCAGATCGCGCTGCACCTGCATGATGGCCGCAGGATTGGGGCCAACAAACAGCATCAGGAAGTCATCGCGGCTCTGGGCCTCCGCAGGAGCCTCTTCCTCGTCGAACTCGGTGTCGTAGAAGGTCACTTCGATCGGCGAGCCCTGCTCGGCCAGCTCGTTGAGCCCCATGCACATATCGTCCAGGGACTGACGAAAATCATCGTCACCACGCACGGTCCAGCACATCTGCAGCAGGTGCTCCTTGGCGTCGAACTGAATGCCGGGCTCTTCTTCATAGAGACTTCCCTCGCCGTCGGTCAATGAGCGCGCGCCAGCATAGGCCCACAAGGGACGCAATGCATCTTGCAGCTGCTCATACGTAACATCAGCACGGAGCAGAACCTGTCCGTGGACATGAATTTCAAAAGCAGCGTTGTAACTAGACATCTTTTTTCTCTGGGAGTGCAGGCCTCGTCAGCATGACAGAACTGCAAGCCATATTGCATCGAAGCCAGGACTTTTCCAAGCGCCTTGGCCAAGCCTGACGCCCACAGCCCTACGGCATCGCAGTGGCTGAATTTTCCCACCTTCAGCAAGACTGCGGGCAGCAACGGCTACTCAAGTCACAAATAAAAAAAAGCCCGCTACACAAGATATAGCAGGCTTTTCAATTCTGGTGCCCCGAACCGGAATCGAACCGGTACGCTTCGTTAAAAGCGGCAGATTTTAAGTCTGCAGTGTCTACCAATTTCACCATCGGGGCCCACTTCACAACCGGCGCAGGGCGCCAGCGAGAAGTATTGCATCAGCCATGCGACCAAAGCAATAAAAAAGGGAAGCTTTTGCTTCCCTTTTCAAAATCTGGAGCGGGAAAACGGGTTCGAACCGTCGACCTATACCTTGGCAAGGTATCGCTCTACCAACTGAGCTATTCCCGCATTTCTGCAAAGCCGTTCGCCTTACAGAGCAGACTTGAATTATAGCCACGATTTTGAGCCGGTTTTCGAAAACCGCGTGGCTTTTTCAGATAGTCCTGTTCAGGCCGGCTGTGAAGCAGGTGCGAACCTGCTCTTGACGATCTGTAGCAGATCGCGCTTTTGCACCTTGTTGGAGGCATTGACGGGCAGGCCATCGAGCTGCAAAACAAAGCGCGGAACCTTGTAGTTGGCCATATTGGCGCGGCACCAGGCGATGAAGGCCTCCTGGTCCAGTGCCACGCCGTTGCATGTCACCACGCAGGCACAGCCTACCTCGCCCATGCGCTCGTCGGCCACCCCGACCACGGCAACCTGCGCCACATCGGGGTGGTTGGACAGCATGCGCTCGATTTCTGCGGGGTAGCAGTTGAAGCCGCCCACGATGAACATATCCTTGAGGCGGTCGGTAATACGCAGGTAGCCGCGCTCGTCAAGCACTCCCACATCGCCTGTATGCAACCAGCCATCGGCATCAATGGTTTCTGCCGTGGCCTTTTCATCCTCGAAGTAGCCCTGCATGATGTGATAGCCGCGCAGCAGCACCTCCCCCGCTTCACCTGGGGCAACAGGCTGTCCTTGCTCGTCCACACAGCGCACCTCGGTCCCGGGCAGGGCCTTGCCACAGGTATTGGCCACGGTTTCCACATTGTCGGAGGGCTCGCAGAGCGTGGCACAACCGCCGCACTCCGTCAGGCCGTAGGCCGTGGTGACATTCATGATGCCCAGCTCCTCGCGCATGCGCTTGATGAGAATGGGAGGTACTGTGGAAGCACCGGTCACGGAGGACTTCAGCGAACTCAGATCGAAATTCTTGAGCCCCGGATGCGCCAGCATGGACAGAAACAGAGTGGGCGGCCCGGGCAGGAAGCTGATACGGTCGCTCTCGATGCGATGCAAGATGGCTTGCGCATCAAATACCTGCTCGGGATAGACGGTGGAGCCCTGCAGCAAGGCTGCCACCCAGCCGGCCTTGTAGCCAAAGGTGTGAAAGAACGGATTGACGATCAGGTATCGGCTGCCTTCGGTCAAACCCACCACATCCGACCAGGCCTTGAAAGCCAGGATCGTCGGGCGGTGCGCGCACATCACTCCCTTGGGGCGTCCCGTGGTGCCGGAAGTGAACATCAGATCGGCCGTATCGTCAGGTTTGATCCGGGCTTCACGCTGCTGCTGGGCTTCGGCAGTCGTGCCATCGGCCCTGGCCATGAACTGCGCCCAGTTCATATCTGCGCTGGGTAGCACCTTGTCACCGAGTACCACCACCTGCTGCAGTGTGACAGGACGCAGGCCGTTCAGCAGATCCGGATAGTAGTTGTTCAGAAAGTCGCCCACGCACACCAGCACCCTGGCACGGCTGCGTTCGAGAATATCGGCAGCCTCGGCGCCCTTCATGCGGGTGTTCAAGGGCACCAGCACGCCGCCCGCAGCATGCACACCGCAGGCGGCAACGATCCACTCGCTGAGATTCGGTGCCCACAGAGCCACACGGTCGCCGGCCTGCACGCCCAGGCTCATCAAGGCACGTGCGGCCAGGCGGCTCAGCTGCTGCAGCTGGGCATAGCTGATGGACTTGCCGTTTTCGACAATCGCCGCGCGACCGGCAAAGCGGCTGACCACGTCAGCCAGCATGCCGGGCAAGGTCAGCGAAGACTCGGGCATCGCGTTCTGGTTGGTATTCGACATAAGTTACTCCGGAAATTTGACGCGCAGCTTTTCGCTGGTGGGCACGGATTGACAGGCCAGCGTCCACTTCTTGGACAGATCCTTGGCATCCAGCACTTCGTTGTGTCGCAGATGTACGCTGCCGTCCTGCACCTGGCACATGCAGGATGCGCACATGCCGGCCTGGCAGGAGTAGGGCACATTGATGCCGGCGCGCAGTCCGGCCTCCAGAATGGTCTCCGTGCCACTGCAGTTGAATTCGTATTCCTCGCCGTCCAGACGCAGCTGCACCAGGGCCTGGTCGACAGCAGCCTCCACGGGAGCAGTTGCCTCCTGCATCAGTTGCAGAGTCTCCTCGTCAGGCAGAGAGACAAAGCGCTCCACATGTACCTGCTCGGCAGGCATGCCGGCCTCGATCATCGCGGCCTGTGCGGCATCCATGAAAGGGCCCGGCCCGCAGATAAAGGCCTGGCCAGCATCGGCCACCCAGGGCGTGGCCCAGGCTGCGAGCTGCTTCTGCGAAGGCGCGCCTTGCACAGAGTCCAGCCAGTGAATGACCTGCAGGCGATCTGGGTACTCGGCCGCCAGCTGCTGCAGGTCCTTCTTGAAGATCACCGAGCGCTCATCGCGGTTGGCATAGAACAGCACCACATTGCCCTGATGCTGCTTGAGTACGGTGCGCAAGATGGAGAACACCGGCGTAATTCCGCTGCCACCAGCCAGCAGCAAAAAGTTCTGAGACAGATTCCGTGGCGAGAACAGGCCCGAGGGAGGCATCAGCTCGATGGAATCCCCCACCTGAACCCTGTCGCAAACCCAGTTGGAGCCTCGTCCCTTGTCGACGCGCTTGACAGTCACCCGCAAGGCATCGTCGAGCATCGGAGCACTGGACATGGAGTAGCAGCGAGGTACATAACGGCCCTCGATAGGCAGTCGCAGAGTTAGAAACTGGCCGGGACGATAGCTGAATTGCTCAGCCAGAGCCTCTGGCACCTCGAACACAATTGACTTGGTATCGTGCGTCTCGTCAATCACCGCGCGCACGCGCAGCGGGTGATACCGCGATGCGGTTGTTGTGGCTTCACTGCTCATTTCTTCTTACCCCTTACTCACTCACTCTTTTGTGCAACCTTGCACTGGCGCCCGGCACAAGATCGTCCCCAATCCACGGGGTCAGGAACTGACGCTCTCCACAGCGCTTGCCTGCGGACACACTGCCTGGGCAGCAGGGGACTCGTCCCCTTCCAGTGCAGCCGCCTTGCCCGCTCGGCGCCCCGAGAACACGCAGTCGGCCAGGGACAAGCCGCTCACATAACGCGAGGAAGCCACACCAATGGCGGTGCGCCCCGCGGCATACAGCCCGGGAATGTCATAGCCGGCACCGTCAATCACTGCACCGTTGTCCTCGTTGACCTTGAGGCCCCCCAGGCTCAGGACGGCCAGCGGGAACATCTTCTGGCTGATGGAGATATCGATGGCAAACAGCGAGTCGCCCTTGAACTCATGGCGCATGTCCTGAGACTTGCCCAACGGGTCTTCGATCTCACCGCGTGCAGCGGCATTGGCGCGATCGAACTGGAGCTGCAGCACTGTTGCATCCATGCGAAGCTTTTTGGCCAGGTCGGCGACAGATTTGCCCTTGATCGCGACCTTGTACATCAGCGCCAGCGCGGGCATGGACTGGAAGGCCCACAAACCGCCAAACAGGCACTGCCACGCAGCCTGCCTGCGCAGCTTGCTATCAATGATGAGCCAAGCCTGTCCCCCCTGCTTTTCCATCATCTCGTAGCCGAGCTTGGCACCGTAGACCTGTTCATTGCAGAAGCGCTCGCCTTTGGTGTTGACCACCAGACCCTTGGGCCAGACCGAGGGTGGCGTGATGAAGCGCCAGGCCGAAATATTGTTCAGGTCCTGAGCGATCCCTCCCACGGATTGCCCGAGGCGCAGACCAGAGCCATCGCAGCCCGCAGCACCGGTCAGCCAGCCGGGCTTGTAAGCCGGCGCATGCCGTTCCAGCAACTCCGAATTGAAGATATAGCCGCCAGTGGACAGCACCACACCTTTGCGAGCACGGATGTAGCGCTTCTCGCCGATCTCGCTTTCGATCTGCGCAGCTTCACGACGACCCGCCTGGGCACGTGGTGCCTGATACAAACGCCACTTGGCCACCAACTCATCGAGTTTCTTGTGGCGTTCGGTACGTGGATCGCCTTCGGGCAACACCATCACCTCCACGCCCAATACACGGCCACTGTTCTTCTCGCGCACCAGGCGCTGGACGCGGGCCTGCGTCAATGTGCGGGCTCCGTGCGCCAATGTGGATTTTTGCAGCGCGGCAAAGAACGTCGCACCCGACTGCCCCTTGGCCACCACGCGATGACCGCGCGGTGCAGGCTTCTTGACCAGTTGCGGGTTGCCGTAGGCGGGCACCACTTCGTTGCCCGAGTAGTACAGATACATGCCATCGGTCGGATAGGAGGTCTTGTACGCAGGCATGGTCGACGCAAAGGTAGCGCCCTGCTTTTCCAGCCAATTCAGGTTGGCCACGCTGTCGCGGCTGAAGCGAGCCAGTGTCTCGTCACTGACCACACCATTGACCTCATGCTTGAGGTAGGCAGTCATGGCTTCGGGTGAGTCCTCGAAGCCCGCCTCCTTCTGGTACCTGGTACCGCCACCGGCATAGACCACACCACCCGACAGCACACTGGCGCCACCGCCACTGAAGCGGTCTATCACCAGAACTTCGGCCCCCTGCTCGCGCGCCTCAATCGCTGCACTGGCACCTGCGCCTCCCCAGCCGACCACCACCACATCGCTTGCATCGGACCACTGAACCTCATCGGCCGACCCCACATCCAAGACTGCCCCCACAGGATTGATGGTGCTGACATGCTTTTTGAAATTGGACATCTCTGCGCCTCCAGATCAAACCGTCTTGCCCAGCAGATGCGGGTTCTCGAGGGGCAGGGGCTTACCCACCATGTCGGCCACGGCGCGAAAGGCAAAAGTCATGGCAGGCCCCAAGGTGGAACCGGCGCCTGCGTAGGCCGGCCCCATGACGGAGGCGGAGTTGTTGCCCACGCAGTACAGCCCCTCGATGATCCTGCCTTGCGTGTCGAGCACACGCCCCTCTCTATCGGTAAGCAGCCCTCCCTTGGTGCCGATCTCGCCGGGCCACAGGCGCATGGCGTAGAAAGGACCTTTCTCGATGGGGCCGAGGTTGGGATTCTTGAGACGCGGATCGCCGTAGTAGCGGTCAAACACATTGCCGCCCCGGTCAAAGTCCAGGTCCTTGCCAGCTCTGGCGTACTCTGTCATGCGACGCGCACTGTCCTGCAGGCCAGCAGCGTCCACGCCGATCTGGCGCGCCAGATCTTCCAGCGTCTCGCCCTTCCAGTAGACATTGTTCAGCCAGCTCTTGCGCACCTTGCTGTCCGGCACGGCCGAGCCAGGCATCAGCGGCCCCATGGGGTTTTGCGCGCGGAAGCTGGCGTCGAACACAATCCATGCAGGCACGCCGCCATTGCCCTTGGCATGTTCGGCCAGCATGGCCTGCTGGAATTCAGGATAAGGGCCGGACTCGTTGAGGAAGCGCTGCCCTCTGCTGTTGACAACCATGCACCCCGGCAGCGAGCGCTCCACGAAAATGCCGCGAAAGGCCGGCTCCTTGGGAACATCCATGGTGGGCACGCCCCAGGACCAGTCCATCAGCGCCAGCTGCGCGCCCACGGTCTGACCAGCCCGGTGAGCATCACCGGTATTGCCTCCCACTGGGGTGGCCGTCCACTCTGCCTTGGTGGGCTTGTTCAGATACTGGTCACGCATCTCCTGGTTGCGCTCAAAACCACCAGCCCCCAACAACACGCCACGTCTGGCGTTGATCTGCTGGCGCTGACCATTCCTTTCAACGATGACACCCGTCACACGGCCCGATGCATCCTTCACCAGCTCCTTGAGCGGAGAGCTGCGCCACATCTCGACACCGACCTTGTTGGCAGCAGTCAGCAGGCCTGCCACCAGCGCCTGGCCGCCCGTCATGCGACGATCGCGCTTGGTCTTGTTGCGCCAGGGGTAGTCCAGAAAATACTTGAGCATGATGCCCAGGATGGTGAAGCGCGACTTGAGCTCGCGCGAGAGCATGGAATGCGCCTCAAAGGCACTGATGCTCATGCGGCCGAACAACTGATTGCCGGGAGGGCCCGGGCGCATGGTTTCCAGCGCCGCCAGGCCCAGCCTGGCGGCATTGAAGTCAACCGGATCCATGGTGCGACCGCCGGGCCTGGAGCCTTCGATATGGGGGTAGTAATCCGCATACTTGGCCATGGCGCGATAAGGAATGCCGATCTGGCGCAGATACTCGGCCATCTTGCTGGCGGTTTCCACATAGGCCAGCACGCGGTCGTCCGTCGCCATGCCTCGCACACAGCGCTTCATATAGCCAAATGCGGTTTCCAGATCGTCCTTGATGCCGGCGGTCTTCTGATCGTAATTGAGCGGAATCCAGATGCCGCCTCCCGACAGGGCCGAAGTGCCGCCGAACAGCTCCGTCTTCTCCACCACCAGAGTCTTGAGGCCCTGCTCCTGCGCGCGAATGGCGCCCAACATGGCACCTGCCCCCGACCCCACGACGATCAGGTCATATTCTTGTTCTGCCATACCTTGTCTCCGTCAAGCTTTTGTTTTATGGATGGACTCTCGCAAATACACGCTGGCGGCAGCCTCCGTTGTGAGAACGCTGCCGCAGCTTGGCCTGAATTCAATCAGACAAAGGGCTCCTGGTTGGGAATGCCCAGCACATGCGAGCCATAGGCGCGCACATAGGCATCCGTGTTGTTCGCAATGTGGGTACGTCCCTGATGGATGTCGCGGAAGATGCGCTCGATGGGGTTGTTCTTGAAAGTACCGCTGGCTGCGCAGGCACGCATCAGCTCATTGGCATGAAAGCCCGTCAGCTTGGGAACGTATGACGCCTGAGCACGCTGCAGCAGACGCTCCTCCAGCGTCAGCTGAATACCAGTCTTGGCCGCATCCACAATGCGTGCGTAATTGCGGAAGAGAACCATCTTGAGCTGGTCCAGCGAAATCGTGGCTTCGGTCACGGCCGTCTGTGCGTTCACGTCCTCGGCCATCCTGTTGCCATGCTTTCCAACGTGCGCCGTCGCGCGCTCGGTGAACGATGCGATGGCGCTTTCCAGCGCGCCCAGACAGGCGGTGGACACCGCACGCTGGAACACATGGGTAAAGGGAATGCGGAACAGCCAGCTGGTGTTCTCCGTGCGACCGGGGCAGCCTACATCGCTGTGGTCGTTGGTGTACTGGATGCGATGTGCCGGGACAAACGCGTTTTCCACCACGATGTCATGACTGCCTGTACCGCGTAGGCCCAGCACATCCCAGTTGTCCTCAATGCGGTAGTCCGCCTTGGGCACCAGAAAAGTCACATGCTCCATGCCAGGCGAGCCATCACGCTTGGGCAGCAGACCGCCGAGAAACAGCCAGTCGCAATGCTTGGAGCCGGTGGAAAAGCTCCAGCGACCGCTGAACCTGAATCCGCCTTCCACGGGCTCGGCCTTGCCAGTAGGCATATAGGTCGAGGCGATGCGCACGCCGTTATCCTTGCCCCACACATCCTGCTGGGCCTGGTCGGGGAAGAGCGCCAGCTGCCAGGGGTGAACGCCGACCACCCCGTAAATCCAGGCCGTGGACATGCAGCCCTTGGCCAGCTCCATCTGCACGCTGTAGAACACACGGGGATCCATTTCATAGCCACCCCAGCGCTTGGGCTGCAGCACACGGAACAGACCCGCCTCAGCCATCTCCTGAACGGTTTCGTCGCTGATCTTTCCTTCGCGATCCGCCTGCTGCGCGCGCGCCGCCAGCTTGGGCGCCAGGGCCTTGGCACGCTCGATCACGGCCAGCGCATCAGGGGTGAGGTAGTTATCTGTCATTGTGTTCATTCAGGTCTCCAGTTGCCGCTCCACCGGACGGCTTGTGGTGTGGTGGGCAAGGCCTTTTCGCCTATGACAGAAATGCTCTCACCATGCAATTTTCCGTTCATCGTCCGATCAGACTAACGATGAAGCAGGCGTTTGCGGACCTCTCCAAAGCCTGATCCCGCACAGCAAAAACACGGAGCCTAGGACAAACACCAAGCCCTGTTTTGCGCTGCTAGTCCATGTGAAGGATTCATAAAAGCCCTGTTCGCAGCACTCTTGCACCAAGGAGACATTCACCCCATGCAAAGCACTGCAGCAACCTTCGACCCCAAAGACTTTCGCCGCGCCCTGGGCATGTTTGGCACCGGGGTCACCATCGTCACCACCCGTGCAGAGAATGGCGAGCCTGTAGGAATCACCGCCAACAGCTTCAACTCGGTTTCGCTGGAGCCCCCCATGGTTTTGTGGAGCCTGGCCAAGAACGCCCGCAGCCTGCCTGTGTTCCAGAACGCCGACACCTGGAATGTGCACATCCTCTCCAACGAGCAAGAAGCCCTGTCGAACCGCTTTGCCCGTGCTGGCGAAGACAAGTTCTCCGGACTGCCGCTGGACTCCGAGGCAGCCCATGCCCCGCTGCTGCAGGACTGCAGTGCGCGCTTCAGGTGCAAGACGGCATTTCAGTATGACGGCGGCGACCACATCATCTTTGTGGGCGAGGTGACCGACTACGACGCCAACCCACACCCTCCCCTGCTCTACGTGACCGGCGGTTACGCCCTGGCTTCACGCAAGGCCAACGCCGTGGCCAGCGAACCTGCCGCAGACACCAATACCGCCTACTCGGAAAACCTGATCGGATATTTGATGGGCCGCGCGCACTTTCAATTCCTGAGCGGCTTGCGCAAGCCCATGGCGGCTTACGGCATGACCGATGCCGATTTTTACGTGCTCTCGCTGCTGAGCATCCAGCAGCCCCAGTCGCCTGCCGAAATTGCGTCTCACATGGCCTACACCGGCACCGACATCGGAGCCGTGGCCCTGCAGTCGCTGATCAGCAAGGGCTGGGTGGAGGAAAGCCGCGAGCGCGCCGAGTCGCTGCAACTCACGCCCCTGGGCAACGAAGCCATCTTGCGTGTGCTGGCGGCAGCCAAAGCCGTGGAGACCGATTTGATAGCAAGCCTTGGCGAGATGGAGGCAGCCACGCTGCGCAATCTGCTCAAAAAGGCGATTGCCGCCACCGATCCCGGCCTGCCCAAGCTCTGGCAAGCCAGGGCTTGATAAGCCTCGTCATCCAAGATTTCTCACCCGAAGGCAGGAGACAGCCTTCGCCTATCCACTCCAAGCATAAAGAACAGAGATGAGCCAATTTTCCATCCCAGAAGGCAAGTATGTGGACATCGGCAATGTGGCCGGTCATCCTCAGCGCGTTCACTACCATGAGCAAGGCTCTGGCGACCCCGTGATCTTTTTGCACGGCGCTGGCACCGGTGCCAGCGGCTACAGCAACTTCAAGGGCAACTACCCCGAGTTTGCTGCGGCCGGTTTTCGCTCCATCGTTCCCGACCTGCTCGGTTACGGCCTCTCGTCCAAGACCGAGGAGCCCAGGCAGTACGACATGGATTTCTTCATCGCCGGCGTCAAAGGTCTGGTGGAGCAGCTGGGCCTGAAAAACATCACCCTGCTGGGAAATTCGCTGGGCGGTGCCGTGGCGCTGGGCTATGCGCTCAAGTACCCCGAGGACGTCAAGAGCCTGATCCTCATGGCACCCGGTGGCGTGGAAGAGTTTGAAGCCTATATGGCCATGCCCGGCATTGCCAATATGTTCAATGTCTACAAGTCGGGCAAGACCGGCCCCGAAGCCATGCGCGCCGTCATGAGCATGCAGGTGGTGGACCAATCGCTGCTGACGGACGAAATCATCAATGAACGCGCCCCGATTGCGCTGACCCAGACCGAGGCCTCGCGCCAGCGCCTGTACATCCCCAATATGACCGAGCAGCTGCCTGATCTGAAGTGCAATGTGCTGGGGTTCTGGGGCATGCAGGATGCCTTCAATCCCGTGGGTGGTGCCGACAAGCTGGCCAAGGGCATCAAGAACTGCCGCGTGGTGCTGGTCAACCAGTGCGGCCACTGGGTGCAGGTCGAGCATCGCGAGATGTTCAACCGCACCTGCATAGACTTCATGAAAAACGGTTGAATCCATGAGCACCACCGAACTTGATCTGTCATTCACCGAGACCCAGGGCCGGCGCCTGTATGACGCGCTGCGCACCGCCAGGACGCTGGCTCCGCTGACCGAAAGCCACCCCGAAATGACGGTGGAAGACGCCTATCACATCTCCCTGCACATGCTGCGCCTGCGCGAAGCGTCGGGCGAACGTGTGATCGGCAAGAAGATAGGCGTGACCTCCAAGCCCGTGCAGGACATGCTGAATGTGCACCAGCCCGACTTCGGCTTTCTGACCGACAGCATGGAATACGAGGACGGCGCTGCCGTCTCGCTCAAGGCAGCCGGTCTGATCCAGCCCCGCGCCGAAGGCGAAATTGCCTTCATGCTCAAGAAGGATCTGCAAGGCCCGGGGGTGACCAAGGAAGACGTGCTGGCCGCCACCGAGTGGGTCGCCCCCTGCTTCGAGATCGTCGATTCGCGCATCAAGGACTGGAAGATCAAGATCCAGGACACCGTGGCCGACAACGCCTCCTGCGGCGTCTTCGTGATCGGCAAGCAGCACACAGATCCGGCTTCACTGGATCTGGCCGCTGCCGCCATGGAGATGCGACGGAACGGCCAGCCCGCAGGCTCTGGCCTGGGCAGTGCCGTGCAGGGCCACCCAGCTGAAGCCGTAGCCTGGCTGGCCAACACATTGGGCGCTTTTGGCATTCCTTTCAAAGCCGGTGAAGTGATTCTCTCTGGCTCTCTCGCCCCCCTGGTGCCCGCCGCCGCCGGCGACCGTTTCGACATGGTCATCGAAGGCATGGGTACTTGTTCCATTCAATTCACCGAGTAAGAAACCATGACGCAAAAAAAGATCAAGTGCGCACTGATCGGCCCCGGCAATATCGGTACCGATCTGCTCATGAAACTGCAGCGTTCCCCCATACTGGAGCCTGTGTGGATGGTCGGCATCGACCCTGAGTCCGATGGTCTCAAGCGTGCCCGCGAGATGGGCATCAAGACCACGGCCGACGGTGTGGATGGCCTGCTGCCCTTTGTCAAGGAAGACGGCATCCAGATCGCCTTTGACGCTACCAGCGCCTATGTCCACGCCGAAAACAGCCGCAAGCTCAACGAGCTGGGCGTGCTGATGATCGACCTGACGCCTGCAGCGATCGGCCCCTACTGCGTGCCCAGCGTGAATCTGGCCGAGAAGGTTGCGGAAAAGGCCATGAACGTGAACATGGTCACCTGCGGCGGCCAGGCCACCATTCCCATGGTGGCGGCGGTTTCGCGCGTGCAGGCCGTGAGCTACGGAGAGATCGTGGCCACGGTATCGAGCCGCTCGGTCGGCCCCGGCACGCGCAAGAACATCGACGAATTCACCCGCACCACATCGGGTGCCGTGGAAAAGATTGGCGGCGCGCAAAAGGGCAAGGCCATCATCGTCATCAACCCCGCCGAGCCGCCGCTGATCATGCGCGACACCATCCACTGCCTGACGGTGGATACGCCCAAGCCTGCCGAGATCGAAGCCTCGGTGCACGCCATGATCAAGGAAGTGCAGAAATACGTGCCCGGCTACAAGCTGGTCAACGGCCCCGTGATCGACGGCAACCGCGTCTCCATCTATATGGAAGTCGAAGGCCTGGGCGACTACCTGCCCAAGTACGCGGGCAATCTGGACATCATGACCGCCGCCGCGGCGCGCACGGCCGAGATGTTTGCCGAAGAAATCCTCGCCGGCCGTTTCGAGTTGGCCGAAGCCGCTGTTGCCGTCTGATCCAGGAGAAGAACATGTCCCTCAAAGGTAAGAAGATCACCGTTCACGACATGACGCTGCGTGACGGCATGCACCCCAAGCGCCACCAGATGACCCTGGAACAGATGAAGTCCGTGGCCACGGGACTGGATGCCGCTGGCGTGCCCCTGATTGAAGTGACCCATGGCGACGGCCTGGGCGGCAGCTCGGTCAACTACGGCTTTCCTGCACATACGGACGAGGAGTACCTGTCCACCGTCATCCCGCTGATGAAGCAGGCCAAGGTCTCGGCCCTGTTGCTGCCCGGCATCGGCACTGTCGATCACCTGAAGATGGCCCACGAGCTGGGCGTCTCCACCATCCGTGTGGCCACGCATTGCACCGAGGCCGATGTCTCCGAGCAGCACATCGCCATGGCCCGCAAGATGGGCATGGATACCGTGGGCTTTCTCATGATGGCGCATATGAACAGTGCCGAAGGCCTGGTCAAGCAGGCCAAGCTGATGGAAGGCTACGGCGCCAACTGTATCTACATCACGGACTCGGCCGGCTATATGCTGCCGGACGACGTGAAAGAGCGTCTGTCCGCCGTGCGCCAGGCTCTGGAGCCCGAGACCGAGCTGGGTTTCCATGGCCACCACAACCTGGCCATGGGCATCGCCAACTCTCTGGCTGCAGTGGAAGTCGGTGCCAACCGCATCGACGCTGCGGCTGCCGGCCTGGGCGCCGGTGCGGGCAACACGCCTATGGAAGTGCTGGTAGCCGTGTGCGCGCGCATGGGGATTGAAACCGGCGTGGACGTGTTCAAGATCCAGGACGTGGCCGAAGACCTGGTCGTACCGTTGATGGACTTTCCCATCCGCATCGACCGCGACGCGCTGACCCTGGGCTACGCAGGCGTCTATGGCAGCTTCCTGCTGTTTGCCAAGCGTGCCGAAGCCAAGTACGGCATCCCCGCACGCGAGCTGCTGCTGGAGCTGGGCCGCCGCGGCATGGTGGGCGGCCAGGAAGACATGATCGAAGACACGGCACTGACCATGGTGCGCGAGCGCCAGAGGCAGGCTGTGGCAGCCTGATACTTCTGACTTCAGGCTCTCTTTGCCACTTTGATCGGGTTCAGCGGCTGCTTAGGGCGGCCGTTGAACCCTTTTTTTGCGGCATCGGCCTGAGCATCAGGCCTCTATCCATCCAGGCCAGCCTGCCCGGGCTACATGGCACACCTTTTCTAGAAGCGATAGCGCGCCACCACCTGGGCCGAGCGCGGTGCGCCCGGCAGGTTGAGGTTGGGCGAGCTGCCATGACCGGCCACGATGTAGCGACGATTCAGCAGATTGTTGAGCTTGAGCTGCACATCCCAGGGGCCCATGCGGTAGTAGGCCATGGCATCCACCGTGGTGTAGCCTGGCAAGGTCACGGTATTGCCGGGATTGGCGAACCGGGCACCGACATAGTTCAGCCCCCCGCCCAGGCCGAAGCCCTGGCCCAGTGCCTTGGTCACCCATAAGTTGGCGCTTTGCCTGGGCGTCAGCGTGGGGCGTTTGCCCTGGACCGGCCGGCCGGAATCGACGGCAGGCGATGTGGTCATCTCGCCATCGAGGAATGCATAGCCGGCCCAGACCTGCCAGGTCGGTGCAATCTCTCCGGCAAACGTCAGCTCCAGCCCGTTGGTGCGCTGCACGCCCAGAGGCACGACGGTGTTGCTTGTGGGGTCGACGCTCTTGATATTGGTGCGCTCGAGCTTGAATAGCGAGGCCGTGACCGAAGCCTTGCCGTCCGGCAGATCCCATTTGACTCCGACTTCCTGGCTGGTCGTTTTCTCCGGCGCCAACTGTGCATTGTTGGCAGCCAGCGCAAAGGTTTCACCTGAAGGCTGGAAGGACTTGCTCCAAGAAGCATAGTAGGACCACGCCGACGAGGGCTGATAGACCAGCCCGACGCGCGGACTCCAGGCAGTGTCCGTACGGCTCAGATCCGGCTTGCCGGGCTGACGCTCATGCGTTTCCTGCTGAAAGCGGTCATAGCGCACACCAGCCAGTGCCTTCCACTGAGGGCTGATGGTGACCAGATCCTGCAGGTAGGCGCTGGCCACCTTGAAGACGCTGTGATTGTCGGCCCCAGGCTTGCCGTCGATGCGCAGCGGCAAAGTCGGCAACACCGGATTGAACAGCGAGACCG
Organism: Comamonas sp. A7-5; assembly: GCF_039581385.1. Lineage (NCBI taxonomy): Bacteria > Pseudomonadati > Pseudomonadota > Betaproteobacteria > Burkholderiales > Comamonadaceae > Comamonas > Comamonas sp. A7-5. Next base: position 115,939 of record NZ_JBCPWO010000009.1, on the reverse strand, counting down.
TTGCCACATTGGCTCGGCTGTATGACAGCAGATCCTTGCTCTGTCGGCCGAATTCAAAGCCGTACAGCAGCTGATGCTTCATCCCGGCGAACTCGAGCCTCTGGCTCAGCTCGGTCTGGTTGAAAAATCCGCTCTCGTCACGCTGGACATTGCCCCGGGTCAACGATGCCGTCATCGACTTCTCGTTGACCGAGCCCACCAGCGTGTTGTTTCTATCCAGCGAATAATCGTAGTAGCGCAAGGCATTGCGCAAGGACAGGCTGTCGCTGATCCGGTGATTCAGCGTGGCCCCCAGCGATGCCACTTCGGCACGGCTTACATCCACATCCCTGGCATTGGCCGCGCCGTAATAGGTGCCGGGCGACACATTGACCGGCCGACCCTGGTACGCGGGGATGCCGAAGTCCGTGAGGCGGCTGTCCTTCAGATAGTCGGCCTGCAGCAGCATGCTGGTGTCCGAGCTGGGCTTGATCAGCACCGATGCCGCAAGCGCCTTGCGATCGAGAAATTGCTGGTCGCGGTAGCTGTCGGCGCGCTCAACGGCGCCGGTCAGGCGATAGGAGACCGCACTGTCCTGCGGCGCGCGCGCCAGGTCGAACTCGCCACGGCGCTGGTTCCAGCGCCCAAGAGTCAAGCCCACTTCACTGAGATTGACGCCCGGCTTCTTGGTGATGCGATTGATCAGGCCGCCCGACGAGCCGCGTCCGTACAGCACCGATGCCGGACCCTTGAGCACTTCGATCTGCTCGATATTGGACAGATCGCGGAAATACAGCGCGTCATCGCGCAAGCCGTCCACAAACTGGTCGGCAATGGCGGAGAAGCCGCGAATGGTGACCTGATCGCGCTGACCGTCACCATGAGAAAAGCCCACACCTGGCACGGCCTTGAGAGCGTCCTGCATGGATTGAGCGACTTGATCGCGCAGCAGGCTCTGAGGCACCACATTCACGGTCTGAGGAATATCACGCAACGGGGCCTCGATCTTGGTGGCGCTCGTTGCCGTGGGTGGGTTGTAGCCGGAATCGGGCTGGCGATCGCTGCGGACCTGTACTTCGTCCAGCACCACCTCTGAAGCTTGCTGCGCCCACGCTGCACCGGAAAAAGCCAGCCCCAATGCCGCTGCCAGCGGCGAATACCTCAATGCCATGAATGCCTCGTTATACGGAGTTTTAATTCGGCTTGGCGGGTATCGTCCGCAGCAGGGACTACGGCATCAATTGGCTACAACCTGTGTGCTGTGCAAAAGCGTGCGCATCATAAGCGAGAATCAGTCTCATTTACCTGTACTTTACAGTACAGAAATTATCTGGAGATCAAAGTCATGTACATGCTTTGAAAGCAGCAAGAGTCCATGGCTTAACAAAGCCGTATCCGCCCCTCCGAGGCGGGCTGGAGGCGATGCCGATGCAACGGCAACTCGCTGCCATCAGGCCGCCGATTTCAGGACCGATCAAGGGAAAACGAGAGGGCCCAACCGGCAGAGCTTTCAGGCCAGGGCTCAATAGCCAGATGCAAAAACCGCGCTCCAGGAGGTCTGGGCACTGGCCAGCACGATGCCTGCGGGCAGCTTAAGCGCAGAGTCCGCCTGCGCCGCCACCGCGGCACTCTGAGGCAGATTCATGGCGGGCAGATACAGCGCCAGTGCCGCAGCGGCCAGCGACACTGCGCGAAGTGCATTCATCCGGCGAAAAGAGGTTTTCATGCTTGTCTCCTTTACAGGCTCTATGGCCTTTCTGGTTCGCAGTATGGCCAGCACGGAAAACGCAACATCGTCCATTTTGATGAGCAGGTATTTACTTAGGTGGCAACCCCAGATCGCCGACTCGATGGCGCCGCCGCATGGCTTTGACTCCTGCCGGCAGAGTTTCAATAATTTGATAGCTGCCATCGCTTTTAAGACATAGGTATAAAGCCAATTTGACTGATATTTCTCGCATTCCAACAGAGCCAGGATCCCATCCGTGAACGGCCGCAAAAAAAGGGCTTTGCTTGCGCAAAGCCCCAACCCTTGAAGAAACTGAAACACCCGCCTTCACCGGGCGGGCAACGGCGATTACATGTAGAGAATCACCAGGTCGTTGATGACTGCAGGACGGTCCTGGCCGACCACATGGATGTTGAGCTCCATCGTGGCCTGCACGCCGCTCTTGACCTGCTCCACAGCCTTGATGCGAGCCCGCGCACGGATCTTGCAGCCGGAGGGCACGGGGGTAGGGAAGCGCAGGCGGTCCGAACCATAGTTGACCATGTTGTTGAAGTCCACCACCTCGTAGTCCAGCGGAATCCTGAGCTGACTGGCCAGCACCTGCACCAGAGCGCCGTGGGCGATGGTGGTGCCGAACGGGCTTTTCTCGCGCGCCTGCACGGGGTCGGTGTGAATCCAGTAGTCGTCGCCGGAGAGCTTGGCAAACTCGTTGATGACTTCCTGGCTTACAGTGAACTCGTTGGACCAGGGGCTGTACTCCTCGGACACCAGCGACTTCATGGCCTCGATGTCCTTGACGGAAATCTTGCGCTTGGCTGCGGCAGCCTCCTCCACCACGGCAACCGCAACTGCGGCCTCGGCGTCGGCCTTGATGACGGTCGGGTGGCTGCCCGCACGGGCGGTAAAACGCAGCAGGGTGACCTCGCCGGGGCGCTCGTCAAACACGGGACGCACCTCCATGCCCACCTTCAGCGCCTCGGGATCCACGCCGACCATGGTGGTGTTGATGCGCACGCCTTCACGGAGTTCGACCACGGCCAGGGCCTGGGGCATCTCGTCCGTGAATTCGGGCATGGTGGGAATGCGTGCGATGGTGAAGCTGTAGAGCGTGCCTTCGCCCGACACTTTGTTCCACTTCAGGGTGCGCGATCCGCAAGTGGGGCAATGGGTGCGTGGGAAAAACAGCGAGTGTCCACGATCGCATTGCTGAATGCGCACTTCGTGGGCCTTGAGACCTTCCCAGTACGGCGCAGAAATTTCCGTGGGATGGGGCAGAGGTTTGTTCCAAGCCATGTTCTTATGCTCCCCGCAGGATCAAGGCGCCCTGCTCGCTCATCACGCCACCGGTGCCGGACACATAGGCCAGATCGTTGCGACCCAGTTGCCTGTCGCCGGCACGCCCCTGAATCTGGTGCACCGCTTCAATCACCTGGGACATGCCGCCCGCTGTGCCGGACTGACCGAAGCTCAGCTGGCCGCCATGGGTATTCATGGGGAAGTTGCCCTTGAAGGTGAAATCGTTGTTGCGCAGAAAGTCCATGCCCTTGCCCTTCTCGCAAAAGCCCGCGTCTTCCAGCGTCAGCATCACGGTGATCGTGTAGCAGTCATAGATCTGCGCCATATGCATGTCTGAGGGACGCATGCCCGCCATTTCGAAAGCCTTGGCAGAAGCCGGGCCGATGGGGGTCTGCAGCATGTCGGCCATATAGGTGGGTGACTTGCTGCTCACATGCTCGCCGCAGCCGACGATGCTGACGGGGCGGTGTCTGGTGGTTTTGGCGCGATCGGCGCGCGTGACGATCATGGCGCCGCCACCCGCAGCCGGCAGCACGATTTCCAGCACATGCAAAGGGTCGGCCACCATGCGCGAGTTCAGCACGTCATCCACCGTGATGGGCTGACCGTAGAACATGGCGTCGGGATTGTGACAGGCATTGAAGCGCTGGTCCACGCTGATGCGTGCCAGAGCGGCCGCGTCGTAGCCATGGACCGCGCCGTAGCGCTGGGCGATCATGGCATAGCCGGTGTTCTGCGCCATATGGCCATAGGGCAGGTCCATCTCGGCCTCGGGCGCTCCAAAGCGAGTGCTGTGGCCGCCGAAGCGGCTGGCCTTCATGACTTCCTTGATGTGGTCGTCATGTTCTGAGATCGGTGCCATGCGCGAGGGCAGCACGCAGACCACGGTGTTGCACAGCCCCAGCTCGATCGCAGCAGCCGCACGCCAGACCATGGCCACGGAACTGGCTCCCCCCAGATCCACGACTTCGGCAAAGTTCAGGCGCACGCCCAGGTATTCGCCGGCCATGGCCGGCACAAAACAGCTGGCTTCATGAAAGTGCGGAGCGCTGGTGATCAGACCGTCCACCTCGGACAGCTCCATGCCGGCGTCCTCCAGAGCCTGCAGCGTCAGATCGGCCACCTGTTCCAGATGGAACATGCGCGGCGCCGTTGCGTACTTCTGCGGCTTGTACTGCGCGACGCCAACCAGCGCCGCTTTTCCTTGCAAACCCATATGTCTCCCTTACCAAGAAAGTGTGCATTCATTGTGTAAATGAAGCAGACCGAATCCATCGTCTGTAGAGACTAAAAAGCCGGCCCCGTACATACCCCTAATTCTCCGGGCAAACGTCCATTCGGACGATGTTGCTGAAGCTCCAAATCAAGAACCTGCACCCGTGTTTGCAATACATGCACAGCGTGTACGAATCAATAAGGAGACAACGTGAAAACAGCCGTCGGTATAGGCGCAGCAGCATTGGTGGCCTTTGCCTCAGCGCTCGCCTTTGCACCCCGCACACCGCCCCCCCTGGCCCCCACCACCATTGGCATCGAGCGCAGTCACTTCAACACCATCACTCAGGTGGGCGATCGTCTGCTGACAGCCGGCGCACTCGGTGAAATCCTGTACTCGGACGACAAGGGTGCTCACTGGCAGCAGGCACAGATCAAGGAACAGCGTCAGGCGCTCATCGTCAGCATGGCTTTTGCGCCCGACAGAAAGACCGGCTTCGCCGTGGGGCACGAAGGCTGGATTCTGCGTACCAAGGACGGAGGCAGCACCTGGGAGGAAGTCGCTTTCTCCAAGGAAAACGGAGAGCCTCTGATGTCGATCGCGCGCCTTCCTTCGGGCGACTGGATCAGTGTCGGCGCCTTCGGCCGTGCCATCACCTCCAAGGATAACGGTCAGACCTGGGAGCAGTTGCCCCTGCCCTCAGAGGTGGAGGACAAGCACATGAACCGCATTGCCAGCTCCGAAGATGGCAAGCACTGGCTGATAGCGGGCGAGCGCGGCCTGGTCATCAAGTCCGAGGACTCCGGCGCAAGCTGGCAGATCGAGCCCGGGTTCTACAACGGATCTTTCTACAACGCCATGCCTACACGCGACGGCGGCTGGCTGATCTATGGCATGCGCGGCAACGCCTTTGTGCAGGCCGCACCGGGCGCGCAATGGGTCAAGTCGACGATTCAGGCTCCGGTCTCCTTCTTTGGCCATGCCCAGGAAAAGGACGGAACCATCATCCTGGTAGGACAGGGCAGCATGCTCGGCCTGAGCAAGGACGGCGGCAAGAGCTTCAGCCTGCAACGCGCCAAGGGCCGCGCCACCCTGACCGACATTGTGCTTACCGGCCCCGACAGCGGATGGATGTCCAGCGACGCAGGCCTGCAACCCTTTCCCCCACCACAACAAGCCAAGGCAGCCGCTCAGGCTGACCCAGGAGCGACACAATGACTCTGAGCGAACCCACCAGCCGGCTGGACCGGTTTATTGCATCCACGGCACGCTGGCTGATCTCGTGGAGCAAGTCCATAGTCGTGCTGACGCTGATTGCCACGGCACTGCTGGCTGTCTCGGCCATGCGCACGCACCTGGATCCGGGCTTCAACAAGTTGATCCCCATGCGTCATGAGTACATGACGGCATTTCTCAAGCATTCAGCCACCTTCTCCGGAGCCAACCGCATTCTGGTGAGCGTGGAATGGAAGGGCCGGCAAGGCGATATCTATAACAAGGAATTTCTCGAAGCCCTGCGTGGCGTGACGGACGAGGTCTTCTTCACCCCCGGCGTCAACCGCGGCCAGGTGTATTCGCTGTTCACACCGAACGTGAAATACATCGAGATCACCGAAGACGGCTACGTGGGCGAGGTGCTGATTCCTTCGCGCTTCGAGGCCAACGAACAAGGCCTGGCCCAGGTACGCTCCAACGTGGCCAAGTCCGGTCAGATCGGCTCTCTGGTCAGCAACGATCTGAAATCCGCCATGGTGCGCGCCGACCTGCTCGAGGTCGACCCAAAGACCGGAGAAAAGCTCGACTATCACAAGGTTGCGCAGCGCCTGGAAGAGATCCGCAGCAAGTTCGAAGGCAAGGACATCTCCATCCACATCATTGGTTTTTCCAAGGTACTGGGCGATGTGATGGACGGCCTGACCACGGTGATGACCTTTTTTGCCATCGCCTTTGTCATCACGGCCATCATGCTGCGTCTCTACACCAAGTCAACCAACATCACGGTGGTCGGCCTGGCCGTGGCACTGCTGCCCGTGATATGGCTGCTGGGCATTTTGCCGCTGATCGGCTACGGCATCGACCCCATGTCGATCCTGGTTCCCTTTCTGATCTTCTCCATCGGTGTATCCCATGCGGTGCAGATGACGGGAGCCTGGAAGCATGATGTGCGCGCCGGCCTAAGCTCCAGACTGGCCGCCGAGAACGCGATTCGCAAGCTGGCCATTCCCGGAGCTCTGGCGCTGCTGACCAATGCTCTGGGCTTCATGGTCATCATGCTGATCGACATCCCCATCGTGCACGAGTTGGGCGTGACCGCCTGCATGGGCGTGCTGCTGATGATCATCACCAACAAGGTGTTCCTGCCCGCGGTGCTGGCCAATCTGCGCCTGGAAAAAAAGGCCATGCAAGCCCCCTCCTCCTCAGCCAATGGCCGTAACCCCATCTGGTGGAAGCTGTCGGCACTGGCCGAAGGCAAGCCCGCCATGCTGACTCTGGTGGTGTCGCTGCTGCTGCTGGCCGCCGGCACCTACGAATCGCGCAATCTGCTGACAGGTGATGTGGGAACGGGCGCTCCCGAGTTGCGCGCCGAGTCGCGCTACAACCGTGATAACGACACCATCATCGGCAGCTATTCCATAGGCATGGACGTGCTGTCCGTCTTCGTCGAAACCTCCAAGCTCGACGAAGGCTGCCTTAACTGGCAGGTGATGAACGCCGTGGAGCGCTTTGAGTCGCGCATGCGCCGGGTTGACGGCGTGCAATCCGTCTCCACCGTCTCCGGCCTGGCCAAGATCGCGGCCTCCAGCAACAACGAGGGCAACCCCCGTTGGGCAGCGCTGCAGCGCACCGAAGCCGCATTGCGTTCGGGGGCCAAGGCACTTTCTCCCGATCTGGGCCTGAACACCGAAGGCTGCAAGGTCATCAATCTGCAAGTCTTCCTCAAGGATCACGAAGGCGCCACGCTGACCCATGTCGTCAATGAAGTGCGTGATTTCATCGCTGCGGACAAGACGCCCAACGTCAAGTTCCTGCTGGCTGGCGGCAACGCCGGCGTGGCGGTCGCGACCAACGAAGCCGTGGAACATGCCGAAGTGCAGATGCTGGGCTCCATCTTCGGCGCCATCACGCTGCTGTGCTGGCTGACCTTCCGCAGCTGGCGCGCCGTGCTATGCATCGTCGTGCCCCTGGCCATCGTCTCCATACTCTGCAATGCCTTGATGGCCATGCTGGGCATAGGTCTCAAGGTCCCCACACTGCCCGTGGTGGCGCTTGGCGTGGGCGTGGGCGTGGACTACGGCATCTATCTGTTCGAGAGCATGCAGCATGAGCTGCGCGAGCGAGACATCACGCTGCGCGAGGCTTTCTATGAAGCCATGCGCCAGCGCGGCAACGCCGCCATCTTCACGGCGCTGACCATGTCCATAGGCGTGGGTACCTGGGCGTTCTCGGCACTGAAGTTCCAGGCCGACATGGGCATCTTGCTGGCCTTCATGTTCCTGGTGAACATGCTGGGCGCGATCTTCCTGCTGCCTGCCATGGCCTACTGGCTGAATGTGGGCGCGGCGGAAGCCAGGGCGCGCATCAAGCGCCTGCACCGGCAGCCCAGACACGCCCATGCGACGGGCAGCGCAGGCGGTATCAGCCATGCGGGCGGCATGCTCAAACCCGAGCCCCAGTCATCCGTGAACGGCAAAGTGTGATGCAGACCGCAGCAAGCACGCTGGAGCAGGTTCTTCTTGAACATGCTCTGGCCCAGACCCTGACCCGCTACGCCACGGCCTGCGACACACGCAACTGGGACTTGCTGCAGCAGGTGTTCACACCTGACTGCACCACGGTCTACGGTGGCAGCTACATCTGCGAAGGGGTCGCCAAGGTCCGCCGCATGATCAGCACCCATCTTGACGGCTGCGGCCCCACCCAGCATCTGCTGGGCAATCTGGAAGTCGATGCAGCCGACCCGCAGCGCCCGCTCAGCAGGATTCAGGTGCGAGCCGCGCATCAGGGACTGGGCGAGCGCAGTCATCTGCGCTACGACGCCATTGGTTTCTATGAAGACGAATGGGTAAAGCTGCCCGAAGGCTGGCGCATCCAGAAGCGCAGCATGACCATGTTGCTTGAGATCGGTGAGCGCTCCGTGCTGCAGCCCGGCACCTGAGCAGCCACACTCCATCAATCAAGCCGCGCGGCCATGCTGCGCGGCTTTTCTGCTTCCGGACGACTCAATTGACAGAAGCCTACGTTCCATCAAAAAAGAACTTCGGGCAAATTTGACACGTGAAAAAGGCCAGCATTTGCTGGCCTTCTGCTTTTCCGCCGAGTCCTGTCTACTGCTCGAACTTTACCTTGAGAAACTGCAGCAACTGCTTGCCGGCCAGACTGCGTGCGGTTTCATCGCGTCCGGCGATATAGCCCACCTTGACGCAGTCCCCCAGAGCCTTGCCGCTCTGCACCCGAATCCTGTAGCGGGTCTGGCGATCGGACTGAGCCCCGGCGGGAATCAGCGGCTGGCCATTGAGGACGGGAAAGTCCTTGTCATTGAACTCTATCGTGCAGCCGGACAGATAGGGGCGGTTCGTCATCTCTCGTGGCTTGTCGCTTTCCCAATCATGGCCTGCTCTGGCATAAACCACGGTACTGACCTCGGAGCCCGCCTCACGCAGGATTTTTTCCTGCTGTGCACAGGCCACCAGATCATTCGATGCATCCTCCCCCGCTCTGAAGCTGAGCAAGGGCGAACCCGTGGTTTTGCGTGACTGCAGCAGCGCATAGCAAGGCCCGTAGAAGTCCACATGCAAGGCAAAGGGCTGAATGAAAGGCGCCAGCTTGTCGCGAATGCGCGCATCCAGGCTCATGCGTGCCGCAATTCCGCCTTTGGAAAATCCCATCACCCCGATACGCCAGCCATCGATGGCCGGGTGCTTGTTCAAGGCCTTGAGGGCGGCATAGGCATCGGCCACGGCATCGAACTCGGAGGTACCCATGATCTTGAGCGCATAAGGCATGTCTTCGCTGATGCCACGCGGCTTGAAGTTATCGACCAACAGCGCAGCTATGCCGTTGTCGGCCAGCATCTGGGCTGTTTCGCTCTCTCGCCCGGGAATGGCCCCCGCGCCACCTGGCAGGACAACCATGGCCGGCACCTGCTTCTTTTCGCTGGCCCCCTTGGGCAGGAACAGCTTTCCCATACCCATGGTTGCCTCTGCCCTGGCAGGCTGACTGAGCAGCACATCGAGGTCGTACGGGCTGCTGGACTTGAAGCGGATATCGCCCTGTGTATCACCATGCAGCTCCGTGGGGGCCATCAAGGGAGCCACCTTGGGCAAAGGAGGCAAAGCATCGAACAGATGCTGTCCTGATGCCGCACTGCTCATCAGGCTCAGGGCTGCAGCTCCCAAAGGAGTTACCCATTTTCCGGTCAGTATTTGCATTCGCTTGCGCCTCTTTCAAACACAAAAGCCCGGAGAGCCGGGCTTTTGTGGTGTTGGCTCGTTGGTGTGGTTCAGAACGAGTACTTGGCGGTAACAGACAGTTGGTCGCGGTCGGCCAGCGGGCGTGCACGCAGGGAATCGGCAGAAGGATTGCCCAGGTAGTTGATGTAGGCCACGTTGATCGAGAAATTGCTCTTGCGAACGAAAGTCGCGCCAATGCTCAACCGGCTGTCGCTCTGGCCGCCGCCGAAGGTGCCAACCAGAGAACGGCCGCGCAGTTGCGACTGGTAGCTGATGGGGATGCTCAGATCCCAGCCTTCGAAGATGCCGGGGTAGCCCAGCGTCAGGGTCGCACCGGCCACCAGGGAGTTGCGGGTCTTGAAGCTCAGGTTATCGGTAGAGCTGCCATCGGCCACACTGATCACGCGAGAGCCGGAAATTTCGGCAGCCAGGGACATGTCATCCGCGATACCGGTGCGGCCGATATTGAAGATACCGCCGACGTTGCCCTGCACCACATCGCCACGCACCGCCACACCATTGCCGTTGAGCACTGGCGTACCTTTTCGATAGCTCGCTTCACCAAATGCAGAGAACTTGCCGAAGGTCGTGCTGACCGTCGTTCCCAGCATCTTGATGTCGTCGAAATAGCGAACCTGATAGCCGGTCGGTATCGCGCCATTCATGTTCACGACCAGCGATGGAGTGCGGTCGTTGTAGTTCAGGTAGTACAGACCGACTTCCGTCTCGTCGGTGACGCGGTAGCGACCGCCGATACCCCACTGACCCGAGCTGCTGGGCCGGATGTCGGTACCGCGTCGCAGGCCGCGACAGGTCGCGCCGTTGTAGACGCCCAGACAGGAGGCGCCGGGACCCAGGGCATTGCTGGTGCTGGTGTACATGCCAGGAGCCGGCAGCAGCGTTTCATGGAAGCCGAACTGGTAGTGGCCAAGCAGCGAGAGTTTGGGACTGACTTCCAGCGAAGCCGAGATCTGATCTTCCGGCAGAAGGATTTCCTTGACCTCTGCGCCAGGTGAAGCTGCCTTTGCCGCATCGCTGGGGCCCTGGGCCGCAGCGATATTGGCAAAGTACATGGACTCGCCCCAGTTCACCACCTGCTTGCCCAGACGCACCGTGGCACGGGTCTCCCCCATGTTGAAGCTGGTGTAGGCGTAGGTATCCAGAAGGCGCGAATAGCCGCCACCGTAGCGCTTGGCGGCAGAGTTGAACTCATTGACGGGACCTGCCGTGCTGATCGGTCCCTTGTTGTCGTTGCGCTGGTGATATACATCGTCATAAAAGGTGCTGGCATTCAGCACAAAGCCGCTGTCACCTTTTGACAGCTTGCTTTCCCAGACGGCACCCAGTCGGTTCGCCGTCAGAGCACCTTTCTTGAAATTGTTGTTGCCGTCTGTGTTCAGCACCGGAGACGGGTTATCCAGACGAACACCCAGGCCATAGCTCACGTTCAGACGCCAGTCGAACTTGAGGCCATCTCCCAGCTCGACAGTCTCCCCCGCGTGAACAGCACCCATACCCAGGGACAGCAGCGCAGCCACTGCAATGGGGGTGAGTTTCTTCATATTGTTTTTCATAGTGAGTCGCTCTTTGATAAAACTTAGTTGCCCGCGTTGCGTGCGGCTTCAGGCGTGTACATGGCGGGGGTCAGGTCACCCTTGTTCAGAATCGGGCCAACGGGACGCTCTTGGAACATGTTGTAGCCCATGTAACCGCCGGAATTCAGGTCGTGATAGAAGGACGTTCCGGCATGCCATGCGGTGATGTCGGGCGAGTAGTAGTAGTTGATCAACGCGTGCTGCCAGAGCTGGCCGCGTGCATCGTAGAAGTCGGAAACAACGGCCTGGCCGGTATCCTCATCCAGGAACATGACGCGCTTGCCATAGACGTGACGGAAGCCTTCTTTCAGAGTGCCTTCCAGCACCCAAACGCGACGCAGTTCGTAGCGGGCATAGTCAGGATTTGCATGATTGGGCTTGAGCAAATCTGCGTACTTAACCGTAGCCTGATGAATCTTGAAATTGTTGGCGGGGACGTACATCTCCTTCTTGCCAAGCGATTTCCAGTTGTAGCGCTCTGGCGAGCCATTGAAGAAGCGATCAGAGTCAATGGTCATCTTGCCGCCGGTACCGGTCATGGGCTGATCAAAGCCATATTCGGGCACCTGGCGTACACGACGCGTACCGGGGTCGTAAGACCATGCCAGACGCTTGTCCTTGGCATAGTTCACCGGCTCGACGGAATTTGTCACTCCCCCCTTCTCGCGCTCGGGCAACATGCCTTTGGTCTGGCTGTAAGCCTGAATGCCTTCCACGGGCTGGCCGCGATTGGCCGGATCATTTACGCGATCGAGATTTCGATTAAGCATCCGGCCAAAACTCATTGAGCCATCAGACAGCACATTCGCCATGTCACGAGTGATTGTCTCGGTGTATGCACGTGTGGGCAGCTGGTTATTCCAGAGAAGCTCCACACCAGACTTGGGGATAGGGAAGTTGATCGCACCGAAATGTCCCTTGATACCCAAGCCGTTATCAATGACCTCCGACTCCAAGGCGTTTTTCTTGGCAATTTCACAAACGTAATCGGGATAACGGAAGTCGCGATGCCCCTTGTAGACAGGTATGCGGTAAGTCGCGGGATACTTCTTGAACATGGCCTTCTGACCATCGCTTAACTTGTCAGCGTACTTGTCCATATTTTCGGCAGTGATGCTGAAAAGCGGCTTCTCATCGGCATAGATATCGACAGGGTGCTTGCCGCTTCCTTGCACATGAGCCACGCCGGCAGGGGCACCGACCCATTTGCCTGTGAACTCTGGAATCGTGCCTTCCTTGTTGCCGGCCTTGATGGCACCCACGCATGTCAATTCCTTGCCCAGCTGTTCTGCCTCGTTCGCCGGTACCTTCGCCCATACCGACGTCGCCACCATCAAACCCACCGCCACGGCGAGTGGAGTCTTGGCTGTCACAAACTTCATCTCTGTCTCCTAGGTTCTAGAACTTATTTTTGGCGGGTGCTACAAACGAGGTAGATTGCCTCGCATCGCCCCATTGGTTTTGCCGTTTGCAGGCAGTTGCATACTGCGCCAGCAGGTCTCTTCAACCATCGTCTGAGTTGACTACTGACAGACCCTAGCGACCTAGTCCACATGGGTCACCTGAAGCGCCGCCCCGAATGAAAAAACCTGCTGGTGCACGAAGCAGCAGCAGGCTTTCGGAGCGTGATCGGGAAAGTCCTAGGACCACCCAATTCCGTGCATCAGGTCAGCAGGTGAGCGCACTCCTTGCGAATCGATGCCTTGAGCATCTTGCCTGCGGGATTGCGAGGCAAAGGCTCCGCGCGCACAACGATCCGACTGGGAACCTTGTAGCCCGCCAGGCGCTGTGCCACGAACTCGCGAAGCAGCTCGGGAGTCACCTGACTCCCGGACTTTCCGACGACCACGGCAACGACCTGCTCGCCCGTGACCTCATGCGGCATGGAGAACACAGCAGCCTCCTCCAGTGCCTCATGCTGCAGCAGACAGGCCTCGACCTCCGCCGCAGCAATCTTTTCACCGCTGCGGTTGATCACGTCCTTGATGCGATCGACGATGGTCAAAAAGCCTTCATCGTCCAGAACGCCTATGTCTCCAGTGTGGAACCAGCCGCCCTGCATGGCTTTGGCTGTGGCCTCTGCATCACCGCAATAGCGCTCCATCAGGGTCACGCCACGCAGCCAGACCTCACCGGGCTCACCGATAGGCAAGGCTGTGCCATCCAGGTCTGCGATTCGTACCTCGATGATGGGCGACAGCACCCCCGAGCTGCGCGGATGCGCCTCGAACATGCGCCCCGAGCTGCCTGCGCAGACTCCATTGGATTCGGTCAGTCCAAATCCAATGCCTGACATGCGCCCCTTGAACTTGGCCAACACCTCATCGATCAGGCGCGGGTGCAGGCCCGCTCCGCCAAAGCCCACACCGGAGAGGTTGCCAGAGCTTTCAGGCTGCTCGAAGCCGGGCAGTCCAATGAGCTGCTGCACCATGCTGGGCGCACCATTGAACTGCGTGACCTTTTCCTTGCGAATCAGCTCGGCCGCCTTCTCTGGCTCCCAGCGGTGCACGAAGATCAGGCGGCGACCATGGCGCAGGCTGACCAGCAACTGGGCATGCAGGCCGCTGACATGAAACAGAGGAACTGCCGACAAGGTCGTGGGCTGCAGCTGTCGCGCCATGATGGCGGCGATGGCGTCCGGCGAAGTCATGGCTGCCACTGCACCGATGAAGTCAATATTGAAGATGCCCTGGCAAACGGCGCGGTGGGTGGATTCCACGCCTTTGGCCCGGCTGGTGGCGCCCGAAGTGAACAGAATCAGCGCAGGCTCATCGGCACTCAGCTGCGGCGACACGAATCCATCATGGCCGCCTGCGGTCAACTCCGACCAGCTGATATCGCCCCCCTCGCCATCCACCACCACCGTCTTGATGGCAGTCTGCGCAATGGCCTGGCTGATGCGAGCATGGCGGTCCGCATCACAGATCAGCATCACCGGCCGGGTGTCCTCCAGATTGGCCATCAGCTCGCTGCTCAGGCCAAAACTGTTCAAAGGCACCGGCACTGCGCCAAGCAAGGCAATGGCAGCAAAAGCCACGGCCCATTCGGGACGGTTGCGCATGGCAATCGCCACCCGGTCGCCGGGCTTGATGCCGCGCTGCTTCTGCAAACGACTGGCCAGTGCATCGGCTGCTGCAAAGAACCTGTCAAAGGTCCATCGATCCTCCCCATAGACCATGAACTCGGCCGCACCATGAACCCGGCCGGCGTCAATTACCTGTGCCAGATTCTGAAAGGCATTGCGATAGGCTGCCACGCTGCGCCCATCGGACAGCGTGACCTGCTGCACTTCAAAAGGTGCGCCCTGCGAAGTCAGCTGCTCACGAATGTTCCTGATCTTTTCACCCATAGAAACCAAGGCATCGCTCATCTCAGAAACCTTTCAGTTGTGCAAAGCGGTTGCGGTGATAACCACCGTCGCCCAGCAGGCGTTGCAGAACGCGTGCCCGCTTGAAGAACAGGCCAATATCCAGTTCATCGGTCACCCCGATGCCGCCATGCAACTGGATCGCCTCGTTGCACAACTTCTCGCACAAGTCAGATGCCTTGGCCTTGGCCGCACTGACCAGCTCGGGCACCTTGGCTTCCAAACCTGAATCAATGGCCTCGAAAGCGGCCAGCACACAGCTCTCCAGCAGCTCAAGCTCCACATACAGACGTGCAGCACGGTGCTGCAATGCCTGGAATGAGCCGATCTGCACGTCGAACTGAACGCGCTCCTTCAGATAGCTAACCGTACGATCAAACACCTCACGCATCAGACCCAGAGACTCTGCGGCCAGGCAGGCACGGGCTCGATCCAGCACTTCATCAAGCACCTGAGCAGCAGGCCGGGCCACCAACGCCATATCAGCGCTCAGCTCCACCTTCTCGAACTGCACGCGGGCCATGTTACGGCTGTCAATCATGCACATGGGTTTGATGCTGACGCCTTGTGCATCAGCTGGCACCAGCCACAAACCGGGAGCACCTTCGCCAGACGCCGCCAGCACCACAAAGCCATTGGCGCCCACGCCATCCATCACAAAGGCTTTCTCACCGCTCAGGCACCAGCCCGTGCTGGTCTGCTCGGCTACCGTGCTCAATCTGGCTGAAAGATGCTGGCCGGACTTTTCATCCAGAGCCAGTGCCAGCCTGGCCTGCCCGCTGCCCAGCAGGGGCAGCCACTGCGCCTGCTGGGCTTCGGAGCCGGCGCGAATCAGCAGCTCAGGTGCGATCACGGCCTGGCTCAGCAGCGGCTGTGCCGACAGGTTTCGGCCGATGGCTTCAAACACGGCGCCCATGCCCAGATAGCCCGCAGCCAGCCCGTCATGCGACTCGGGCAGCACCGCCACGGGCCACCCCATCTCCACCATCTGCTGCCACAGTTGTGTATCAAAGCCCTGCTCCACCTTGTCATCCCGCAGACGGCGCTGTTGGGCCACGGGTGCTTCCTGCGCGAGAAAGGCAACAGCACTGTCCTTGAGCAATTCCTGCTCTTGCGACAAAAGCATGGTCATATTCTTGTCTCCATTTCAATTCGTTATCCTCAGCCTGCGCGACCAGCACTGCCCAGCTCAGAGCCGGCGAGCAAGGACCTGGGCAGCCCTGTCGCCCCGCAGCGAGGCTGTCGCCGCACAGCGGCTCAGGGGGTCAAGGCAATTCCAGCACTCGCTTGGCAATGATGTTGAGCTGCACTTCCGAACTTCCGCCTGCAATCGTGTAGCTCTTGGAGCGCAGCCATGCACGACCTATATCGATCTCATCGGCTGTGAAATCATCGCCTGCCTCCCAGCCCAGACCGCGCAGGCCCAGCACCTGCTCCAGCAGTTCGTACTTGGCGACTTCCTGCTCGGTCTGCACCAGCTTCATGATGCTGGAGGGGCCAGCAACGTCCTGACGCGCCAGAGCCTTCTCGGTCACCCGACGATGGGTCAAAGCGAAAGACTGTGCATCCATCAGCAGTCCTGCCAGCTTCTCGCGCAGCGCACCATCGCTGATCCGCCCCTGCTCGTCCACCATGTAGGGCAAGGCGGTCTTGAGTGCATCGTGCGACGGTGCGCCACCTTCCGTGAACTTGGACATGGCCGCACGCTCATGCTGGAGCAGCTTTTTGGCCAGCGACCAGCCTTCGCCTTCCTTGCCCACAAGCTGTCGCACAGGCACCCGCACATCGTCGAAGAAGACCTGACAGAAACTGGACTTGCCGCTGATCAGCTCTATGGGCTTGACCGTGACGCCGGGACTCTTCATGTCGATCAGCAAAAAGCTGATGCCGTCTTGCTTCTTGCCTTCGCTGCTGGTGCGCACCAGCGCATACATCCAGTCGCCCTTGTCTCCGTCCGAGGTCCAGATCTTGCCCCCGTTGACGATATAGGCCTCGCCCTGCTCGTCCGTCACGCGCCTGGCCGAGGTCTTGAGGCTGGCCAGATCGGAGCCGGCATTGGGCTCCGAAAAGCCCTGACACCAGCGCTGCTCGCCGCGCATCATGGGAACCAGATGCTCGAGCTTTTGCTCATGCGTCCCCACCTCCACCAGAACCGGCCCCAGCATCCACACGCCCAGGTTGTACTGGGGCTGACGGCAGCCAAGACGGGCCATCTCCGTGTCCAGGATACGGGCTTCCCTTGGGGAGAGTCCACCGCCGCCGTATTCACGCGGCCATGACGGTGCAAACCAGCCACGGTCGCGCATGCGCTCGAACCACAGCTTCTGATCCTCGTTCAGAAACTGCAGCTTGGAGCTGCCCCAGACCATCTCCTCTGAAACAATGGGCCGGCGCATGCTCGCAGGACAGTTCTCCTCCAGCCACTGCGCCACTTCTTGTTTGAATGTTTCCAGTTCCGTCATGGCTTCCTCACCTCAGGCCAACGAGAAATATGCAATCTTGCCCTCACCCGGGGTACGCAGCAGCGTTCCATCCTGGTGAAGCAGGTTCAAATGGGCTATCGTTTCCCCTAGTGCCATCAGGCGATCCACGGGGCTGCGCAGCCTGGGAAAGAGCACGGGCACCAGCTCCGCAGCCGTTGCCCGCCCCACCTGGCCCAGATGTCCGGTCAGCAGTGCAAACTGCTCGGCATGGTGCTCGAGCACCTGCACCAGGCGCTCATGCAGGCCGTAGAAAACGCCCTGGTGCGATGGAAGCACCAAGGTCTCGGCCGGCAGCTCACGCAAACGATGCAGCGAATCGATCCAGAGCTTGAGCGGATTGCCCTCGGGCTCGATGGGGCTGACCATCACATTCGAGGTGATGCGCGGCAGCACCTGATCACCGGCCAGCAAAATGCCGTCTTCCTCGCAATACAGACAGGCATGCTCGGGCGAGTGCCCCTCGCCCAGCACAATGCGCCATCGGCGCTCCCCGATCTGCAGCACCTCACCCGGACGAATGCGCTGGTAATGGCTGGGCTGCCTGGGCATGAACGGATCCTTGCGCATGGCAGCCAGCATGTCGTCCAGCTCTTCGCTGCTCACCCCGGCACGCGCATAGAACTCGCGATGCGCCTCGGGCAGAGGATCGGGCGGCGGCCCCATCAGCGAGCGCAGCATCATGAACTCGCCATAGCTCATGAGCAGCGGCACGCCAAAGCGCTCCTGCAACCACCATGCCGCACCCGCATGGTCGTAGTGACAGTGGGTGCAGATCACACGGGTCAGCGGCTGGCCGGCCAATTTCTCCGTGAAGATCTTCTCCCACAGCTCGAAGGTGCCGGGAATTCCCAGCCCCGTATCCACCACCGCCCAGCCGTCGCCGTCCCTGAGCAGATAGACATTGATATGGTCCAGAGCCATGGGCATGGGCATGCGCAGCCACAGCAGGCCGGGGACGATCTCCACATGGCTGCCATCGGCTGCAGGCGGCGCAAAGGGATAACGCAGCACATCTGCGGGCTTGGCCCGTACGCGCTCCTGCGCGACGGCGCTATCCACGCAGAGCCTCTTCAAGCGTTGCAGCGTTCAGCGGCACATAGGTCTGCAGCTTGTCATTGCGTACAAACAGCGGGTCGCCAGTCTGAGCGCTGTCATAGCCCTGTTTTTGCAGATCCACCTTGCGCAGCTTGTAGTTGCCGGTCATGTCCGGCGTATCCATCAGACGCACGAATAGTGGTGCCGCATAACGCGGCAGACGAGCGATGGCCATCTTCCAGAAGGCCTTGGGATCGAATTGGGCTCCCTCATGCATCACCAACGCTGCCATGCCCGCACGGCCACCGTGACCGGGAACCTGCACACCATAGACGGTAATCGCATCCAGCCCCTGAAAGTCCCCGAGTGCGTCGCTGACCTCCATAGTCGAGACGTTCTCGCTCTTCCAGCGGAAGGTATCGCCGATACGGTCCACAAACCAGCAGTAGCCGTCTTCGTCGCAGCGCAGCAGGTCGCCCGATGTCCACCACACATCGCCCTGCTGGAAGACATTGCGCAGCAGCTTCTTTTCGGAGGCCTCCTCGCTGGTATAGCCTTCAAAGCGCCCGGCAACCACACCGGGATACTGGATGACCATGCCGATGGCCTCGCCGGGCTCGTTCACGCCGGCCAATTGCAAGAAGCCGTTTTCATCTCGGATGTAATCGCCTTTTTCCTGGTCGTAGCGAACCAGGCGCAAATTGGTTTTTTCCCAGAAGGGAACGCGGCCGCAGGAGCCGATGCGATTGTCCAGATTGATGGTATTGGTGTTGGACTCCGTGCCTCCCCAGCCTTCATAGATCTGGAACACGGCGCCAAAGCGCGATGTCCATTGCTGCCAGATCTCGGGCGTGAGACCGGTTCCGGCCATCTTGCGCAAGCTGTGCTCCCGGTCGCTGTCCGTCGCGGGCGCGCTGAGCAGGAAGCGGCAGATCTCCCCCACATACTGGCAAAAGGTAATGCCATGCACGCGGATATCGCGCCAGAACTCGCTGCGGCTGAACTTGCGGCGCACCACGATGCGCGCTCCTGCAGCCATGGCGGTTGCCGTCAGCGACATGGAAGCCGCGCCGTGGTAGAGCGGCAAAAAGCAGTAGAAGCAGTCATCCCGGGTGATTTCCCACAGCAGCTGCATGGAGTCCCCCGCCATCAGCCAGCGTGCATGGCTGATGACCGCGGCCTTGGGCAGGCCGGTGGTGCCGGAGGTGAATATGTACTGCGCCGTATCGCCGGCCACCACGCCCTCGCGCCACTCCAGCGGTACGGCCGTGCCGTCCCGGCTCATGGCAAGAGCCTGCAAATCAGAGCCGAACTGCTGCAGAACTCCCGCCGCGGCGGGGCGCACTTCATCCGGCCAGTGCCAGTAACTCAGCGCGGTGTTCAGTCCTTCGGTCTGCGCAAAGCGCTCTGCACACTCCTCGCCCACGATCACATGGCTGGCGTTGGTCACCTCCAGTGCATGCGTCAGAGGCTTGCCCATCACATGGGTGTTGATGAAGGCCACCACGGCACCCAGCTTGGCCACGCCAAACCAGGCAAAGAAGAAGGCTGGGCGATTCTCGATGGCCATGGCCACCACATCGCCCTTTCTCACACCCTGCTCGTGCAACGCACGTGCCACTTGATTGGCGCGCTGGTTGAATTGCGCATAGGTGTAGCGCACATCGCCCTCGGTCAGAAAGATGCGCTCGCCGAAATCTCGCGCACAGTCCTCCAGACGATCAGCCATGGTGTAGGGCGTATCGGCCAGGTACTTGGCCGCAATGGGCGCGCGACGATCCAGCTTGAGCTGGGTCTGCTCGCGCGACACCACAGTCGTGTCGCTCATCACATGTCTCCTTGGTATTTGTTATGTGTGAGATGTCTTCGATCAGCGCTGGGGGCGCGGCATGCCGAGTCCGAACTGGGCAATCAGCTCGCGCTGAATTTCGTTCGTGCCGCCACCGAAGGTGTTGATGGTGGAGGCGCGCAGCTCATACTCCAGCTCGCCCATCAGATAGGAGGCCGCCGAGCCACCACGCACCAGAGCGCTGCTGCCCACGATGTCCATCAATCGATGCAGCACCTCGACCACGCCTTCCGAGCCATAAACCTTGGTGGCAGATGCCAGGCTCACGTCCATGGCACCGGCTTCCAGACTGGCCGCGATGCGGAAGTTGGTCAGTCGCATGGCTTCAAGGCGGGCATAGCACTCCGCCAGACTGCGTCGCACCCAGGCCTGATCGACAGCGCGACGGCCCTGCTCATCCTTGGCCTTGGCCCATTGCAACACCTTGACGAAGGGGGCGAACACCTTGTCCGACCAGGCCCCCAGACCCAGGCGCTCGTGGTTGAGCTGTGCAGTGATCAGCTTCCAGCCCCCATTGAGCTCACCGATCAAACGTGCTGCCGGCACTTCAACGTTGTCGAAGTACGTGGCTGCCGTGTAGTTGCCCACGGTCTGAATCAGCGTATGCGAAAAGCCCTTGTCCCTGGTGTCCACCACCATGATGGAAATACCCTTGTGGCGAGCCAGTTCCTGGTTGGTACGTGCGGCCAGCCACACATAGTCGGCAGATTCGATGCCCGAAGTCCACAGCTTCTGGCCGTTGACCACGAAATGCCCGGTCTGAAGATCGCCCTGCAGCTGAGCCTGTGTCTTGAGCATGGCGAGGTCGGAGCCAGCACCGGGCTCGGAGTAGCCAATGGCGAAAATGATGTCGCCGCTGGCCATGCCGGGCAGAAACTCCTGCTTCTGCGCCTCGGTGCCATGCTCCATCAGCGCGGGGCCGACGGTGCTGATGGTGACGAAAGGCAGGGGAGCTCCGGCAATATTGGCTTCCTCAAAGAAGATCAGCTGCTCGGTGGCCGACAGGCCCTGGCCGCCGAATTCCTTGGGCCAGCCTATGGCCAGCCAGCCGTCGCGCCCCATCTTGCGGATCAGTTCGCGGTACTCGTCGCCGCCCTCTGCACCGCGCATGCGGGCCTTGAGCTCGGGCGTCATCAACGCCTGAAAGTAGTCACGGCACTTCAGGCGCAGCGCATGCTGCTCGGGAGTCAGGTCAATGAACATGAATGTCTCCCTTGCAATCAGGCCTCGTCGCCCAGAATCAGGCCGCTGGTGGGCACGCCTGTACCGGCGGTCACCACCATGTTGTGCACGTCCTTGACCTGATTGACGGAGCTGCCCCGGATCTGGCGCACGGCTTCGGCAATGCCGTTCATGCCATGGATATAGGCTTCGCCCAGCTGGCCGCCATGGGTGTTGATGGGCATGGAGCCGCCGCGTGCATGCTCGCCGGCGCGAATGAAGTCCTTGGCCTCGCCGCGCTTGACGAAACCGAACTCCTCGAGCTGAGGCAGCACAAAGGGCGAAAAATGGTCGTACAGCACTGCGCTTTGCACATCCTTGGGAGTCAGGCGGCTTTGCTGCCACAGCTGACTGGCGACATGCCCCATTTCAGGCAGGCCGGTGATGTCCTCGCGGTAAAACGAGGTCATGGACTGCTGACCGTCAGAGATTCCCTGGGCAGCCGCCTTGATGTAGACCGGCTTGGCCTTCATCTCACGGGCACGGTCGCTCGATGTGATGACCATGGCCACGGCCCCGTCGGACTCCTGACAGCAGTCCAGCAGGTGCAGCGGCTCGCAGATCCAGCGGCTGGCCTGGTGCTCCTCCAGTGTGATGGGCTTGCCGTAGAAGAATGCGTTGGGATTGGTGGCTGCAAAGTCGCGCACGGCCACGGCCACGCGGCCGAAGTCCTCGCTGGTCGCACCGAAGGCATGCATATAGCGGCGGGCAAACATGCCCACCCAGGATGCCGGCGTGTGAAAGCCGTGGGGCATGTACCAGCCATAGTTCACATTGTCAAAGAATGGCGTGCTGCCAAAACCATAGCTGCCGGTGCCAAAGCGGTACCAGCTGCGCTCATTCATGGCGCGGTAGACCACGACGGTCTTGGCAATGCCCGTGGCCACGGCCATGGCCGCATGCAGCACGGGGCCGCAGGCCGCGCCACCGCCATGCGGAACCTGCGAGAAAAAGCTCACATTGCGAGCTCCGAGCAGGCGGGCGATTTCATACTCGGGGACCTTGTCCACGGAGTACGAGGAAAAGCCGTCCACTTCCTTGGGGTCGATGCCGGCATCGCTCAGCGCAGCCAGCGTGGCCTCCATGGCCAGACGCAGCTCGGTACGGCCCGAGTTCTTGGAAAATTCTGTTGCACCCAGACCCACAATGGCGGCGCGACCGGAAATATTCATATCGTTCACAGGAATGTCTCCGCTTGTTGTTCTTAGGCCAGGGCCACTTGCACAGTGCCGCTGACGTGAGAGCCCATGGAATTGCTGCCCTTGAGCGTGATCTGAACGCTGCGCGTGGCCTCGTTCTTCTCGGTCACGGAGCCCGTGAACTTCATGGTGTCGCCGGGATAGTTGGGCGCGCCCAGGCGAATCTTCAGATCCATGAGGCGCGCATCGTCGCCAGCCCAGCTCTCGACAAAGCTCTGCACCAGACCGTTGGTGGTCAGGATGTTCATGAAGATATGGGGTGAGCCCAACTCTCGCGCGGCATCGCGGTCATGATGTCCGGGGAAATAGTCACGCGTGGCGATGGCGCCGCCGGCAATCAGCGGCACGGTGATGGGCACGCTGACGGGCTGTAGTTCGTCGCCCACGTTCACCGACTCGAAGCGAATAGATTGGTTTGCCATGTTGTTGTCTCCTTAGCGGTCTTCGGGCAGGTCGTACTTCCAGCCGAGCGTGTCGTTGTCTGCGAGCCACTGGCCCAGCGCTTGCAGGTGCTGCTCGGCACTGCCGGCCTCGGCAGCCAGTGCACGACACCAGAACATGAAGCGGTGAATGTGATAGGTCACATCCACGCCCATGCCGCCATGCACATGCTGTGCAACGCGGCCTACCTTCAGGCCCAGCTCGTTGGACTGAGCGCGCACCGCGTGGGCCTGCGGCGTGCAAGGCAGGCCGGCATCCAGACGCCAGACCAGCTGGCTCAGTGCGCTGCGCTGCGCCTGCATGAGGATGTAGCCGTCGGCCATCTGGCCCTGCACCAGCTGGAAAGTCCCGATGGGACGGTCGAACTGCTTGCGCTCGCTCACATACTCCACGGTGCGACGCAACTGCTCCTGCGTCACGCCCTGCTGCAGGCTGGCCAGGCAGGCGATTGCCATTTCGTTGACCCAGTCCAGCGCACGGCCGCCCAGCACGGCCAGCACCGGCGTGTTGCGAAAGCTGATGTCGGCCACCGCACAGTAGTCTTCGCGCATGCCGGCCACGCGGCTGACGCCATCCGCCTGCAGGCTCACCAGCACCAGCTTGATCTCATCGCCCGCCGCCGCCGCCACCAGAGCCACCCGGGCCTGCTCGCCCAGAGGCACGGCTTGCAGCTGGCCCTTGAGTCGCTCACCCTGCAGCTCAAGCGCCGGCCCGCGTGCAGCCACTGCGGCCTGCAGCGACAGAGCCAGCAACTCGCCCTCCATGGCGGACTGAACGACTGCGTCCTGCCCCTCGGCAAACTTGGCAATCGCGGCAGCAGCGACCTGCTGCTGCCACAGCGGAACCTGCGCCAGCGCACGGCCTTGCTGCTCCAGCACGGCCAGCATCTCGCTCATTCCCAGACCCAGGCCGCCTGCAGCTTCCGGCACCAGGATGCTGTGCAGGCCCGCAGCCACGCACTGCTGCCACAGATCCTGCATGAAAGGCTGACCCGAGGCATCGTGCTCGCGCAGCTTGTCGTCGGTGCAATAGTCTGCAAACAGGCTTTGCGCCATGTCTGCAAATGCACGTTGGTCTTCACTGAGTTGAAAGTCCATGACGGTCTCCTCGCATCAGCCCACGGGACGGAACTGGGCCAGAGTCAGATCACCGTCGAAGGTGTTGAACTCAACCTGAACCTTCTGACCGATCTGCACCTCGCCGGGCTTGACGCCGACCAGCTGGGCAATCAGACGCACGCCCTCTTGCAACTCCACCAGACCGATGGGATTGGGGTGGTCGAAAGGCGGTACTTCGGGGTAGTGCATGACCACGAACGAGTACACCGTGCCCTTGCCGCTGGCCTGCACCGTGTCCCAGTCGAACGAATGGCACTTGGGGCAGACGGGACCCGGTGGATGGTGCAGATCGCCGCAGCTCTTGCAGCGCTGAATCAGGAGCTTGCCTTCCTTCAGGCCTTCCCAGAAGAAGCGGTTGTCATCGCTCACGCCTGGTGCGGGTCGCTTGATCTTCGGGGCGGCCGCCTGCGCGGGTTCGGCCTTTTGCACATTGGCAGGACGGAACTTGAAGACGCGGAACATCAACTGGCCGACCTTCTCGTCTTCGCCATTCGCTGCCTTGATCGAGAAGTACTCCATGATCTGCGTGACAAAGTAACCCGTGCCCAGGGCCGTGGTCTTCTCTTCGCTGATGGCTTCCAGGCGTGTCGTGTAGTACAGGTCTTCACCTTCAAGCACATCGCGCTCGAAGCTCAGCTCGGAATTCACCGCCACGGTGGAAGGAAAGTCGTGCGCTTCGATCAGCTTCAGAACTTCATAAGGATTCTCTGTCGTGGAGCCTGGCGGGTAGTTGTTCTGCACCGGCCCTTCCATGCACCAGACCTGCAGCATCGCGGGAGGGGCAATGGTCTTGCCATCCTTGTTGGTCTTTACGGCCACCCCCATCAGCTCGCTCCACTGACGAATCATGGGGCTGTTGACCTTGTCCCAGGCATAGACACGCCCGTATTGCTTGCCCACGTATGCGCGGACCTCTGCCATCCAGTCTTGATCGGTCAAGATTGTCTCCTTTGAAATTCAGTGTTTTTGTTGCACGGATTCCGAGTTCGATGCGCTCAGAAATGCGGGGCGCTCACCACCGCCATGCAGCAGCAGATTGGTGCCGCTCATGTAAGAGGCGTTTTCGGAAGCCACATACAGACAGGCATTGGCAATGTCCTGCGGCTCGGCCAGACGACCCGCAGGAATGGTCCCGGCGACAGAGGCAATTCCCGCCTCATCCCCGAAATGCAGGTGCGACTGTTCGGTGCGCACCAGGCCGGGGCTGACCGCCACCACACGCACCTTGGGCGCCCACTCCACAGCCAGAGAACTGACCAGGCTCAGCACTGCAGCCTTGGCCGCTCCATAGGCCGCCGTACCGGGGGAAGGACGCAGCGCGCTGATGCTGCCGATGCAGACAATCACGCCACCGCCATCCTGCTGCTGCATCACGGCATTGGCGGCCTGGGAGGCGTGCAAGGTCGAGAACAGATTCAGACGCAGCACGCTTTCATGAAAGCGCGGAGACACCGTAGCGGCATCCACATGGGGGGCGCCACCGGCGTTGTTGACGAGAACGTCCAGACGGCCATGGCGGCGCTGCACCTCATCGACCATGTCCTTGACGGCCTGGGCCTCGCGCACATCACATGCAACGAAGTCCGCGCTACTGCCATTGATGCTTGGCAACGCTTCAGGTTGCTGACGGCCGCACACCACTACCGTGGCACCTGCCGCGAGAAACGCCTGGGCAATGCCCTTGCCGATGCCCTTGGTGCCGCCAGTGACCAGCACTACCTTGTCTTGAAAGCTTTTGTTCGTATCCATGCCTGCCAATTTAGGTTTCGGCACCAGCAGCAGATACGTCCAAAAGGACGATGTTGCTCTATCCCTTGAAAACGACCATCGTCCCTGTTCAACTCCCTGGGAATCCTTATGTCGGCATCGCTTTCCGCTATTGAAAACATGGACGCCGCGCAGCGAGAGCTACTGGTTCGGCATCAGGACCATGGCGTAGCAATCGTTCAGCTCAACCGCCCCGAGGCAACGAACGCGCTGAGTCTTTCTCTGCAGGCTGCGTTGTCCAGGACCTTCGCCGAGCTGAGCGCAGACGCCAGCGTGCGCTGCATCGTTCTGACCGGCGGCGACAAGGTGTTTGCGGCAGGCGGCGACATCAAGAGCATGGACTCCTGCGGCCCCATAGAGATCATGAAGCGCCACACAGAGCGCGTCTGGGCCCCCATTGAGAAGTGCCCCAAGCCCATCATTGCAGCGGTCTGCGGCTATGCCTTTGGCGGCGGGGCCGAGCTGGCCATGCATTGCGACATCATCATTGCCGGGCAAGGAGCCAGCTTTGCACAGCCCGAGATTCGCATCGGCATCATGCCCGGTATCGGCGGCACCCAGCGGCTGGTGCGCGCCGTGGGCAAGTTCCAGGCCATGCGCATTCTGCTGACCGGCAAGCCCGTCAGCGCCGACGAAGCCTATGCCATGGGTCTGGTCAGCCTAGTCTGTGCAGACGATCAGGTAATCCCTGAGGCGCTGAAAATGGCAAAACTGATTGCCAATATGCCGCCACTGGCCGTGGAGCAGATCAAGGAAGTGGTGATTGCCGGCATGGACGCATCGCTCGATGCCGCCCTGATGCTGGAGCGCAAGGCCAACCAGATCCTGTTTGCGACCCGCGACCAGAAGGAAGGCATGAATGCGTTCATTGAGAAACGCCAGCCGGTGTTCAAGGGGGAGTGAACGCATCAAGCCAGAGCCGCAACATCGCCTTGCTGGAGGGCGGTGTAGCAGCCCGAGGGGCTAAGGCGGCCCTCAGTCATTGCGCATGCAGCCACCGGCAAAGCTTGACCACAAAGGCTGCGACTCCAGATGCGCATGCTTTTGCTTGAGAGCCGAAAAAGGCGAGTCCAGCGTGCCCAGTGCGATACATATCCAGTCGGCCCAGTCACCGGCCTGCCTGGACCAGAACAGGGATGAGCCGCAGTGCTGGCAAAACTGCCTGTGCACGGAAGCCGACGATGCATAGGATTTGATGTCGCTCTGCCCGGAGACTATGCACAAATCCTTGCGCGGCACGGCGCCATAGCTCGCAAACGCGGAGCCATGGCTTTTACGGCACTGCCCGCAATGGCAGTGGGTCACGGCCCTGGGCGGCGACAGCAGCCGATAGCCGACTCTTGCACATAAACAGCTTCCCAGATAGTTATCGGGCACGACTCAGTCTCCAAATCCTCTATCCCCAGCACCTGGTCCGCAGGCATCGAATATCTGCCGCTGCGTGTCTGCATGCATCCCATATGCCTTGACCGTCCCGGCGCTGCCGGGCAAGGCCGCGTTCCGAATGGAGTTGCCCGGCATAGTTTCAGAGCATCATGCCACCAGACACTTCAATGCGCTGGCCCGTGACCCAGTTGTTGCCATCGGCAAGCAATGCGGCAACTGCGGCACCCACATCGTCGGGGCGCCCTGCCCGGCCCATGGCGGTCAGGCCGCTGATATGGGCGTTGAGCTGCGCGTTGTCGCGCACCACGCCGCCACCGAAATCCGTCTCTATGGCGCCGGGTGCAATCGTGTTCACGGCGATGCCGCGTGCGCCAAGCTCCTTGGCCAGATAGCGCGTCATCACCTCAATGCCGCCCTTCATCACCGCATAGGCGGCATAGCCGGGGAGACTGAAGCGTGCCAGCCCGGACGAGGTATTGATGATGCGTCCACCGTCCCGGATCAGGGGCAGCAGTTTCTGTGTCAGAAAGAACGTGCCCTTGAGGTGAATATCGACGAGCAGATCGAACTGCTCTTCCGTGGTTTCGGCAAACGGCGCCACCAGGCCGATACCGGCATTGTTTACCAGATAGTCCAACTGTTCACGCTGCCAGGTATCGGCCAGCACGCGCCTGACGCTGTCGGCAAATGCGGCAAAGCTCTTGCTTTCACCAACATCCAGGCGCAGCGCCACGGCGCGACTGCCCTGTGCCTCGATGCGGGAGACCAGCTCCTGCGCATCGCTTTCGCTGTCCTTGTAAGTGATGATCAGATGAACGCCGAGCTCGGCCAGCTTGAGGGCTTCGCTACGGCCCAGGCCACGGCTTGCGCCGGTGATCAATGCGATACGGGGTGCTGATGCTTGCATGTCGGTCTCATGGAGGATGTCAACAAGCCAGGACTTTAGGTGTTCTCCATTTATGAATAAACACGAGAAAAAAGATCGCACTGTTCACTTTAAAAATACAATAAAGCCATGGATTTCAATGCGCTTCATGTGTTCACCCGCGTTGCCGAACTCTCCAGCTTCACCCAGGCCGCAGAGCAGCTCGGGCTGACCAAAAGCCGTGTGTCTACCGTGGTGCAGCAGCTGGAAAAGCAGCTGGGAACCCGTCTGCTGCAACGCACCACCAGACATGTGCGGCTGAGCGCCGATGGCGAGCAGTTCCTTGAGCGCAGCAAGGAACTCATGGCCGACCTGGAACAGCTGCAAGCCATGTTCCAGCCTGCCGCCAGCGGGCTGCGAGGCAGTCTGCGCATCGATATGCCCAATTCTCTGGCCCGGGATGTCGTCATTCCGAAACTGCCCGAATTCCTCTCGGCCCACCCTTTGCTGGAATTAGGCATCAGCACCAGCGACCGCCGCGTGGATGTGGTGCAGGAGGGCTTTGACTGCGTGGTGCGCATCGGCCCGCTGGCAGATACCGACCTGATCGCCCGCACCATCGGTGAGATGGAGATGTGCAATCTGGCCAGTCCCGCCTATCTGGAGCGCCACGGCACGCCCGCAACACTGGCCGATCTGTCACGCCACCGCATCATTCACTATGCGAACCAGCTCGGGCGGCATGGCGCGGGTTGGGAGTATCAGCACGACAAGGAGACCGCCTTGCAGCCCATGCGCTGCGCCCTGGTGGTCAACGGCACGGATGCCTACCAGGCAGCCTGCCTTGCCGGTCTGGGCCTGATTCAGGCGCCCGTCCGGGGTGCGCGCCATCTGCTGGATCAGGGCCTGCTGGTCGAGGTCATGCCCGACTTCAAGGCCGCGCCCATGCCGGTGTCCCTGCTCTACCCGCATCGCAGACATATTGCGCCGCGGGTCACTGCCTTCCTGAACTGGATCACCGAGGTGCTGGAGCCCCATCTGACAGGCATGGACCGCTCTTGATGCCTGGCCCCAGGGCGAGCATGGTGCATATGCATAATTCGGCGATGACTTCCATTCGAGCTTCCCGCCCCGACGAAGGGGCACGAGCGATCGAGATCTGGCGCCATGCCGTTGATGCCACACATGACTTTCTGAGTCCGCAGGATCGCGCAGAGATTGACGAGATGGTGTGCGGCTTTCTGCCAGACGCCCCGCTGTGGTTCGCCGTCGACGAGCAGGACTATCCCCTGGCATTCATGCTCATGGACCAGGGCCATATGGAAGCGCTATTTGTGGACCCCGCTTTCAGACACCGGGGCCTCGGTGCGGCGCTGGTGCGCCACGGCCTGGCACTGCATCCCGAGATGAGCACCGATGTGAACGAGCACAACGCTCAGGCGGTGGGCTTTTACGAGCGCCTGGGCTTCAAGCGCACGGGCCGCTCTCCGCTCGACGGGCAAGGCCGCGCCTACCCGATCATCCATCTCAAATACGCCAATCCCTGAATGGCCGGCCGGCTGGACTACGCACGCCGACCCGGCACGGATCGCAACATCCAGCGCTTCAAACGCTATATAAACAAGAGCATATTACGCCTGTCTTTTATTGACTATGACCACAAAGCATTCGAAATTCGAATGCAGTCAGGCGCAAGCAGCTTCTGAATACAGAGCATCGCAGCCGCCGGCTGCTGCTGTGTTGCAGCGCCGGCGCCATGGCTTATCCGGCTCCGGGGCAAGCGCCGCACGCCACACCACAGGCTCGCCATAGACCGAGCAAAGAGATGCGAGATCAGCGCTGCGCCTGCGCAGCAGAATCCGCTTGCCTAGAATCGGCGCCTGTGTCGAAAGAACCGTCATGGCCCGCGCCGTGGCCATGAAAGGCTTTCATTCTTGCAACCGACGGTGTTGAAGATGAGCAAGCCTTTCATATCCCTGTGTCCGGAAATCACGCGGGCCAATGCACTGAATCTGATGGACTGGCTGAGCGACGAAGACGTCGTGCGTCACCTCAGCGATTCGCGTCATGTCTCGCGTCACATAGAGCAGCTCATTGACCGGGTTCAGCTGCCCATACTCACCCATCTCTTCAATCAGGGCGGCCGCTTCTTCATGGCATACGACCGCGACGACCTGCCCGTGGGCTTCGTGCGCCTGATCCGCAATGGACCGGACTGCGAAATCGTGCTGGTCATCGGCAAGCGCGACAACTGGGGGCGCAAGCTCGGCGCCAGCGCCTTGCACGAGGGCATGAAGCTGGCCTTTTTCGACATGCGTGCCGAAAGACTGATTGCGAGGATCCATGCCGACAACACGCGCTCGCTCAAGACCTTTGCGCACAACGGCTTTGTGCTGGAGAGTGAAACGCCCGCACTCAAGTCCTATGCGATGACGGCGCAGCGCTACCTCCAGCGCTTGCGCGCCGGGCTGCCGGGAGCGGCGGGCGGCATTTGCATCACCGCCGTGGATCAGGCACGCCTCAGAGATCTGCTCGCCCTGGAATGGGAGTCGCAAGCGGTCGATCTGGAGCATGAAATCGAGCGTGCCGCCGTCGTCGATGCCCGGCAGGTGCAGCGCAATGTGGTCACGATGAACTCCAAAGCCTTGCTGCGCCTCGATGAGGTGGCCGTCGAAGTGGCCCTGGTCTATCCCGAGGATGCCGATGACAGTGCAGGAAGGCTCTCGGTTTTCTCGGGCGTGGGCACGGCCATTCTGGGCTGTCGGGAAGGAGACCGCATCGACTGGCGGATTCTCGATCGCACCCGCCATATCCGGATCGAGAAAGTGCTCTACCAGCCCGAGGCAGCCGGACACTTCCATCTGTAAGCCGGCTCAGGCTGGGGGCATTCGCTGCACCGCCTTGAACAACAAAATCAATAGCATCTCCCGCCGTATATCAATGGATTTCAGATTCAAAGAGTCTTGTAATCCTTTTAGATCAGGCGAAGACAGCTTCTATATCAGGAGCAGTCAAGCGCCTGGCTCTCATCAGACGGCGGCGTGAATATTCTTCTCGCCAAACAAGGCGCGCATGCTCACCACCTTGCCGGCGCCATTGAAGCGAAAGTGATCGATGGGCGCAATCACGGTCTTGCGGCCCTGATACTCGAAACTGACGGTGAAAGCGAAGGCCGCCTCGTCGGCAACCGCGCGCACCTCCTGCGTCAGCTCCACCACTAGCGGCAGCTTGAGCGAGTTGGCGTAAAACGCACGAATCGCAGCCGTGCCGCACCTCGGCTCGGAGCCCACCGGGTCTTCCACCGTGGCGTCATCGGCAAACAGCGCGACGATGCCGTCCAGATCGCCGGCGTTCAGCGCAGCCACATAGCGCTGCACAACTGCGGTCATATGTTCTGGGGTATTCATCTCAAATCATCCTTTTAGCAAGCGCCGTTGAAAACCGGCAATGCCCAAACAAGGGACGGCAAGCAAAAAAGCCGCCTTGCGGCGAGGCCATAGTCTCCCTCCCGCAGAGAGAGGGGGAAGACGCAGGGCCTGCCTCGGGGGATGTCAGAACTGTGTCGGACGCATCACCGCATCAATGCCGCCATCAATGACGATCTGCGCGCCATGCACATAGCTTGCGGCCGGGCTCATCAAAAAGGCGATGACCGACGCCATCTCGGACGGCTCGGCTCGGCGGCCCATGGGAGGCACGAACTTGGCAATGGATTCGCCATAGCGCGGATCCTGCAGACCCGCCTGCAGCAAGGGAGTCTCGGTCGCGCCGGGGGCAATGGTGTTCAGGCGCACGCCGGCCTCGCCCCAGGCGGCGGTGCGTTTGCGCACAGCCACCGTCAAGGCATTCTTGCTGCCCGCATAGGCCAGATTGCCGCCCTGCTCTCCCGCTTGTTCGACAATGGCGCGGGCCTTGGCTTCCTCGCCGGCCTCCAGTGCCGGTGCCAGTGGGTTCTTGTCAAAAGCCAGATGCGCGGAAGCCACGGACGAGATGACGACGGCTGCGGGCTGCCGGCCCTGTTTCAGCAGCGGCAGAAAAGCATCCATCAGCTCGGTCGCGCCAAAATAATTGACCGAAACCACATTGCCGAGCACCTTGGTCTGCGGCCCCAGGCCGGCGCACAGCACCAGGCCGTCCATGCCCTTGCTGCACTTCGCCAGTACATCGGCAATCGCCTGCTTTCGACCTTCGGCCGTCGAGAGATCGGCAATCACTTCCGCATCGCGTATATCGATGCCTACGATCTGGTGGCCGGCCGCTTCCAGGACCTTGCGCGTAGCGGCACCAATGCCGGTGGCGCAGCCGCTCATCACGATGATGGACATGTCTTGTTTCCTTTTGTCTGGGTAGTGATGGCGCACATCTAAGCCCATCATGAACAGCCAGACTACATGCAAACGGACGATGTAATTCCCCTAGGGAAAATTTACCGTGGCCCTTCCTACACTGGCGCAACATCTGCGCGTGAGGAAATCCAGCCATGTACCCCCATCTCTTCCAGCCCATCACCATCGGCCATATCACCCTGAAGAACCGGGTTCTGATGGGCTCCATGCATACCGGGCTGGAGGATCAGGCGCAGGGTTTTGAAAAGCTGGCCCTCTTCTACACCGAACGTGCACGGGAAGGGCTGCAGCTCATAGTCACAGGGGGCTTCGGCGTCAACGAGTACGCACTGGGAATGCCCGAGCATGCCGAGTTCTCGACACTGTGCACGCCAGAGCAGGCGGCGCGGCACCGCCTCATCACCGATGCGGTGCATGCCGAGGGCTGCCATATCCTCATGCAGGTACTGCATGTGGGCCGCTACGACCACGGCAGCGGCGGCGTCTCGCCCAGCAGCGTGCTCTCCAGACTCAGCAACCGCAGCTCGCGCGAACTCAGCGCGGCCCAGATCGAGCAGATCATTGCCGACTATGTGCGCTGCGCCTGCCTGGCCCGCGAAGCCGGCTATGACGGCGTGGAAGTCATGGGCGGCGAGGGCTATCTGATCAACCAGTTTCTGGCGCCGCTGACCAACTTCCGCACCGACGAATGGGGCGGCGATGCCGCCGGCCGCAGCCGCTTTGCGCTGCGCATCGTGCAAGGCATACGCGCGGCTGTGCCCGAGAACTTCGTCATCAGCTTTCGCCTGTCTCTGATGGACCTGGTCGAGCATGGCAGCCACTGGAAGGAAGTGCTGGATCTGGCCCGCCAGCTGGAAGCCGCTGGCGTGAACCTGTTCAACACCAGCGTGGGCTGGCATGAGGCGCGCATTCCCACCATCGCCATGATGGTGCCGCGCGCTGCATTCAGCTGGGCTGCCGAGCAGCTCAAGCAGGCAGTCAGTGTTCCCGTGGCGGCCAGCAACCGCATCAATACCCCCGAAGTGGCCGATGACCTGATTGCCCAGGGTCATGCCGACATGGTGGCCATGGCTCGCCCCTTTCTGGCCGACCCGGCCTTTGTGCGCAAGGCGCAGGCGGGCCAGAGCAGCGCCATCAACACCTGCATTGCCTGCAATCAGTCCTGTCTGGATCGCATCTTCACGCGCCAGCAGGTCAGCTGCCTGGTCAACCCCAGAGCCTGCCGCGAATGGGAATGGCCGCAGGACAAAGCCGCAGTTCCGCGCAAGATCGCCGTGCTCGGTGCTGGACCTGCAGGACTGGCCTGCGCGCGCGAGGCGGCCGACCGAGGCCACAAGGTGACGCTGTTCGAGCCCGGCATCCGCATCGGCGGCCAGTTCTTTCTGGCGCAGAAGGTGCCCGGCAAGCAGGAGCTGGGCGAGACGCTGCGCTACTTCGAGCATGAGATCCAGCGCCTTGGCATAGAACTGCGGCTCAACACCACACCGGACATCAACACCCTGAGCGTCTTTGATCACGTGGTCGTGGCCACGGGAGTGACACCGCGACGCAGCGGCATCGAGGGGGAGAACAGCTCCAAGGTGGTGGACTATATCGAGGCCTTGCGCAGCCCCCGCTTTGTCGGCGAACGCGTGGCCATCGTGGGCGCGGGGCCGCTGGGCTTTGACATGGCCGAATTGCTGGCCCATCACAAGGCCGACGACGGCAGCGTGGCCGCCTTTGACCGCGAATGGGGCATTGATCCAAAGCGCGAGCAGCGCGGCGGCATCAAGGCCAGCGAGAAAGCCGATTCGCCGCGTCAGATCTGGCTGCTTCAGCGCAGCAAGGCGGCCATGGGCAGCACCTTGCCCACCACCACGGGCTGGATTCGCCGCGCCCGGCTCAAGAACAAAAGCGCACGCATGTTCAACGACGTGGAGTACATCCACGTCGACGACAACGGCCTGCACCTGCGCATACGCGGCGAGCAGCGCTGCCTGAGCGTGGACAACATCGTGGTCTGCGCCGGCCAGGAATCACATGACCCCTGGTCATCAAGACTTCAAGCACAAAACATTGCGCACACAGTGATTGGGGGCGCGCGCAATGCCCACAAAATTGATGCAGCGCGCGCCATCGAAGAAGGGGCCGAACTCGGCCGAAAACTATAGGAGACAGCGAAACAAAATGAGCAATCCCCACGCATCAATGCTGGAGCCGGGCCGTATCGGCACCATGGAGCTGAAGAACCGCATCATCATGGCCCCCATGGGCGAGAACTACGGCGGCACCGACGGTATCTGCGGCGAACGCGCCCAGGACTATTACGAAGAGCGTGCCAAGGGCGGCACCGGCCTCATCATCATGGGCACGGCCGCCATCTCCTGGCCCACCGGCACCAGCGAGCCGCACCAACTGGGTATCTCCAACGACAGCTTCATCCCCGGTCTGGCCGAAGTCACGCGCCGCGTTCACTCGCACGGCGGCAAAGTCGCCATCCAGATCAATCACAGCGGCAAGGTCGCGGCCAATGACCGCACCCACGGGCGCGAGATGTGGGTGTCCTCGATTCCGCCCGACGGCCCTGTGGCCGAAGCCATGCGCACCGTCACGCCCAAGGAGTTCTCGACCTTTGTGGGAGTTGGCCCCTACCCCGACCGCTACCGCGTGATGGACAAGGCCGATATTGCACAGATGGTGGAATGGTTTGCTGCGGCCGCCCTGCGCGCCAAGCAGGCCAACTTCGATGCTGTGGAAGTGCACTGCGCGCACAACTACATGATCGCCAACTTCCTCTCCCCCTTTTTCAACAGCCGTACCGACGAATACGGTGGCAGCTATGAAAACCGCAGCCGCCTGCTGCGCGAAGTTCTGACTGCCGTGCGCGAGCGCGTGGGCGCCGACTTCCCCATCTGGGTGCGTATCGACGCCGAGGAAATGCACACGCCCGGCGGCATCACCATGGACGAGGCGCTCAAGACCGCCAAGCTCTGCGAAGAGCTGGGCGTGGATGCCATCAATGTCTCGGCCTATGCGCGCCTGCCCACAGGCACGGCCTTCACCGATGCACCGATTCCGCAAAAGCAGAATGCCTATCGCGAATTTGCCACCGGCATCAAAAAGGCTGTCGGCATTCCCATCATCTCGGCCGGCCGCTGGGAGCTGGATGCCGCCGCCGCCGCCATCAGCAATGGCGAGATTGACTTTGTGGCCATGGGCCGCAAGCTGCTGGCCGACCCCGACCTGGCCAACAAACTGCAAGCCAACACCGCCCAGAGCGTGCGCCCCTGCATTTATTGCTATGCCTGCGTAAGCGAGATTTTCATCAACAAGGGCATCAAGTGCGCGGTCAACGCACAGACCGGCCACGAGGCGAGCAGGACCATCACCTTTGCCGAAAAGCCCAAGCATGTACTGATCGTCGGTGGCGGCCCTTCGGGCATGGAAGCCGCCCGCGTCGCCGCCCTTCGCGGCCATCGCGTGACGCTGGTCGAGCGCAGCGACCGCCTGGGCGGCACGCTGTTCTTTGCCGCACTGGCCTATCCCGAGAACGGCCGCCTGCTCGACTATCTGGTGCGGCAGATGGACCACCCGAACATCCAGCTGCGCTTGAACACCACGGTCGACGCCGGGCTGCTGGCCGAGCTGCAGCCTGACGAAATTCTGGTGGGCACCGGCGCCAGGCGTGCCGCGCCCGCCATCGAAGGCGCGCAGCAAAGCCATGTCTGGAGCGGCGACGAACTGCGCCGTCTGATGACGGGCGATCGCGCCGAAGAAATTGCCAAGGCCAAGCTGAATCTGGCCGAGCGCGCGCTGTTCAAGGCCGGCGGCATGTTCAAGGTGACGGACAGCACGGCAGCGATCCAGAACCTGTCCAAGCTGTGGATGCCCCTGGGCAAGCGCGTGGTCATCATCGGCGCAGGCCTGGTCGGCCTGGAACTGGCCGAGTTCCTGCTCGATCGCGGCCGCGAAGTCACCGTACTGGACCCCGGCACCCATCCCGGTACCGAGCTGGCCATCGTGCGCCGCTGGCGCGTGTACGACGCCGTGAAGAAGCACGGCAAGCTGCTGATGCAGTCCAACGTCACGCGCATCGAGCGCAAGGAAGTCGTCTGGACGGACAAAAAAGGCGAGGAATACCGCACGCCAGCCGACTCCGTGGTGCTGGCCATTGGAGCCGAGGCTGACTCCGCCGTTGCCGACCAACTGCAATCCCTTACCCGGACTCCCGTGCGCCGCATCGGCGACTGCCAGGACCTGGGCTATATCGAGGGCGCCATGCATTCAGGCCATCAGGCCGGACGCGAAGTCTGAAGATACTCCTTGATAGCTGAAACCGCCTGCGCGCTCCATGCACGCAGGCGGTTTTCTATTGGAGTCATCGCATTTCGGTAGAACGGAGCAAGAGGCTTAATCTGGCCGGAAGCGGGTCTCCGCAACTGCAGCAAAATAGGCTCGAACCTGCCTCTCACTTTTGCTCCACCAAGGATTGACTGTCCCGATGCCTACGCCTGAGCGCTTCGTTGCGGATGTCCTCCAAAATATCAACAATCGTACGATTCTTGAACGCTGGGATGATTTGAATCTTCCAGACGGCTGGCTTGTTGCAGGCTGCTTATTTCAGACAGTGTGGAATTTGCAGGCGCAGCGGAATCCAGAGGATTCCATCAAAGACTACGATCTCTTCTACTTTGATCCATCGAGCACCACTGACGGTGCGGAGCAGAAAGTACAAGCACATGCCGATCGCGTCTTACGCGACCTGGGCATCAGGATTGAAGTCACGAACCAAGCTCGGGTTCACTTGTGGTATGAGTCATATTTCGGTCGCCCATATGAGGCACTGCGAAGCTCTTGCGAGGGAATAGACCGATTCCTGATCCCAGCTACCTGCGTGGGTCTTCGCCCAGGCGGCCTCTATGCACCGAACAGCCTGGATCTGATCTATGACGGAGTTTTGGCACTCAATCCATTGACCCCGCATCGTGAGCTTTTCCAAAAGAAGGCCGAGTCTTACCGAGCGCGTTGGCCATGGCTGCGAATCGTTGCCCACGGCCATCAGCCTCAGAGAATTGATGCACTCTGATGTGTGCATGCATGTCCGCCCAGGGTCGTGCTGGGACGGTGGCCTACCGGCCACGAGCAGACCTTACACTTCGGTGCAGGCCGTTCAATTTACTCACGGCTCGCACTATGAAAAGTCTTTCCCATGTCTAAAAGTGACGCAGCAACAACTGTCGTAGTAAGAGAAGTCCAGCCACATGACTTTGAAGCCTGGCTTTCACTCTGGGATGGCTATAACGCTTTCTATGGAAGGTCCGGAGCTACCGGACTGGCGAAGGAAATTACCCAAAAGACCTGGGAGCGATTCTTCAATCCCATCGAACCTGTATTTGCGCTGGTCGCTGAAGATGCAGGAGAAGTGGTTGGTCTAGCGCATTACATATTTCACCGTAGTACTACGAGACTTGGTCCGGTCTGCTATCTGCAGGATCTTTTCACGGCCCCGAAAAGGCGTCAGCTTGGAGTTGGAAAGGCCCTGATCAGCAACGTCTATAAGCAAGCAATGCTGGCTGGCTCAAATCGCGTCTATTGGCAAACACAAGCAACCAATGAAGCCGGCCGAGCGCTCTACGACAAGTTAGCCAAACATAGCGGTTTCATCGTGTATAGCCATGAACTGTAGTCTCTCACTCCAGATGGGCGAATGAGGCTCGTCAATTAATGCTGGCTTTGGGTTGACTCGATGCTCGAATGCAGCCGCTGCTTTCAACCAGGACGCTCTTGCCCAATGCCGGCCTCTGCATCGACCTGGTCAGGGCATGCATGGCCCACAGCGTCCAGCTCGAGATAGACCCAGCCTCACGAGCTGTATAAAGAAACAGTAGACTTTGGACTTGATAGCTCCAGGAAAAGTCCAGACATGCCAGCAGAACTCGAACCAGAAGACGTCTCCATCTTCGAAGACCGCCTTTGGCACCACAAGGGCTGGGAAGCCCGCGTCATCAAGAATGAAGACGACGATGGATGGGCGGTGTCAATGACTCAGGACGGCCAGGCGGAACCAGCTCTGGTCGGACCATGGACCATGGGGCGCGACAAGAAGAATCCCAAGCCTCTTGACGTGTCGGCCTTCAACACGCTGGTGAAAACTGCCAGCGAAGTGATACGTCGCCATGAGCAGCACCAGGCAGCGCTGTTGCACAAAGCCATACAGATTGAAGTTCGCGGATTGCGCGTGACGGTGGCTCTCGATATTGAGCCCGATGAGGACAATCCCACGGCGACTCTCACGGCCACCGCGGCGGACGGCAGCGAATTGGCCAAGGTACGAGTCCGGCCGGACCATAGTCTCACCCGTGCTTCTGCACAGCACTGGGCAGACGCAGGCTACCCGCGTGAGAGCGAGGACTGAACCTCCGGACAAGACCCTTGTTCAGAAGTCGCGGGCCCTTTCAGGGCGACCAATGTCCGTAGCATGGCCTTGGCTGCTTGTGGAAGCTGGCTTGAGCACCGGAAGAATGTAATGCCGGAGAAATTGAGCACACCACCCAGCCGACCTTCCCAGGCATGCCCGACACTGCGGAGCCCCGGTCAAGGAGCTGCATTGACCCGTTGAAACCACAGCCGTCAGCGGACATTGGATATCGCACCACATCTTCGGATTGCATGAGTTAGCTCGAAAATCAGCCAGATGCCCAACCTTGACCTGTTTGATATCCATCTCCACCGCTGGAGTGCGAAGGCGGCTGGTGACCCCTTCACAACTCATACAAGTGACCTTCTGCCAGTCATCCTTGCAAGGAACTGGGCAGATCTTCCTGCGATGATCAAGATCACGCGAAACCTTGACGAGCGCATCGGCGGCAGAGTGCTTCAATGGTGGGACGGCAATGGCGCAGCGCGAGTCTATGCTTGCGACCAAGATTCAGGAGCGCTGCTGATGGAGCGCGCAACCGGCTCCAGGCATTTGCTGCACATGGCTAGAGAAGGCGAAGATGATGCTGCGACAAGCTGTATCTGCCACACCATCGAGCAACTGCATTCAAAGAGATCCTCGGCACCACCTGAAGAACTGCTGCCGCTGACGGATTTTTTTAGGTCACTCGCGTTGATGGCGCAGCAGGAAGGCGGCTTGATGGCCGAATGCGCAACGGTGGCAGCTGAGCTGCTGCATGAGCAGCGCGAGCCTGTCGTCCTGCATGGCGACGCGCACCATGGCAACATACTCGATTTCGACAGGCGTGGATGGCTGGCGATAGATCCAAAGCGCGTCACAGGTGAGCGGTACTACGACTACGTTAGCGTGCTGTGCAACCCCGACCTGGAGACTTGCACCGACCCGGGGCGCTTCGCGCGGCAGCTTGCAGTAGTCATCAATGTCACGGGGCTGGAACGTCGGCGTTTACTCAAATGGGTGATGGCTCACGCCGCTTTGTCGGCAGCCTGGTTCCTGGAGGACGGAGAGCGCACCAGGGCCAACAGGCAGCTGGCCGTTGCGCATCTCGCCCGACAGGCACTGGGATGAGGCTTCCAGCTCTGCCGCCAAAAAGCCGGCTCTCGAACGGCCGGCCTCGGGTTCACGCGCCGGACCGAGCGCGCAGCGCCGCTTCGAACCGGGCCAGCTCCTGCTGCAGCGTGCCGCGCTGCCTGAAGCGCAGCCCTGCCCGCTCATACCAGTTCTCGGCGTCCTCCAGATCGCCTTCCTGCAGATGCAGCAGTCCGTGCAGCCAGGCCGCGAGCAGGCCTTCATGTCGCTGCACGGCATCGTGCGCGGCATTCCATTGCCCGGCTCGCATCAGCGACAGAATGGCTTGCAGCTGCGCATTGACTTCGCTCATGACAGGACTCCGTCGCGCTCAGGCCAGCAGCGCCTGCTGCACCAGGTGGCTGTCCACATACTGCTCCATGCTCGTGATCCTGCCCTCCTTGAGCCGGTACAGGTGAGCGAAGCCCGCCGTCATCGCCTTGCCCGTCTTGCGGTAGGTTCCCGAATAGACGCCGAAAGCTGCCACACGGTCGCCATCGGCCAGGTAGGTGTGGACCTTGGCGCTGTAGCCGTCCCACTCCGTCGCCAGCCGCTGGAACACGCCCGCGACGATCTGCTGCGGGCCGACATAAGTTCCTGCATAGGGAAAACCGGCGGCCTCGGTCCATTGGGCATCGGGCGCCAGTGCTGCCAGCAGATTCCTGCCGTTCTCTTCGGACGAACCTTCGTAGGTCGCGCGGATGATATCCAGATTGGTGGTCATGGTGTGCATCCCGGGCTTCAGCCCCACTTCATCTCACCCATGGCCACCTTTGCGCCGATCTGCAGCGCGGCGGCCAGGCCGGCGTCAGGGTAGCGCTTGTTCATGGCTGCGATCAGCGCGTCGCCATTGGCCGCCCTGGCCAGCTCCTGCTCGAAGGCCAGCAGGTACTCGCGGGTGTAGTTCACGGCCGAAACATCCAGCGTTCCATGGGCACCGAGGTGGCCCGGCACGATCACGGCCGGATTGCGGGCGGCGATAGCTTCCAGGTTCTTTACCCAGGCCGCGCGAGAGGCAGCCGTCGGGGTATCGGCCGTCCACACATGCAACCCGGAGAAGATCAGCACGCCACCGAAGACCGCATTCAGCGAGGGGACCCACAGGTAGCGGCGATTGTCCAGTCCTTGTGCCTTGACGATTTCGATGGTGTTGCCTTCCAGCATCAGTGCAGGGCCGTCATAGGCTTCAGGAAAGACGATGTCGGCGAGCTTCTGCGGACCGTTCTCCTTGAGCTGGGGCGCCCAGGTAGCTATCTTCTTTTGCACATTGGCACGGATGGCGGCAATGGTGTCGGAGGCTGCCAGCACCCTGGCGGCGGGGAAGGCGGCCTTGATCGGGCCCAGGCTGAAGTAATAGTCCGGGTCGCTCTGGCTGACGTAGATGGTGGTCAGCTGCTTGCCCGATGCCTTGATGGCTTCGGCCACGGCGCGTCCATCGGGCAGGGAAAAGCCGCCGTCGATGAGAACGGCCTCCCTATCGCCCGAGAGCAGCACGGGCGCACGGAAAAAGCCTTTGTCGCCTGCGGGAAAGTGCTTCCATTGCAGCCTGGAATGGCCGCTCACAGCTGCGGCGCAACCAGCCAGGCCTGTGGCAATGCCGACAGCGGCAGCGGTTTGAACAAAGTCTCGGCGATTCATCATGATGGTCCTTCAGTGAATTTCAAAAATGGCGGGGGTCAGACGCGAAAGGCTCAGGCCGCGCTGAGCTGCTCGGCAAAGGCCTGCGGGTTGGAGTAAGCGGCACTGGAGTTCAGCAATTGGCGCTGGCCATTGGTTTCCAGAATGAAGCTTGGAACTCCACGTGCACCAAGCTGGCTCTGCAGCGCCTTTGCACTCTCGATGCGGGCTCGATTGGCAGCCAGCAGTTCGCCATCGGACCGGCGCAGGCTTGCAGCAGCCTGCTCCAGCCCCAGGGCCTGCAGAACGGCCATCAATGTGTCCGGTTGCGTGATGTCCTCGCCATTGACGTAGCGGGCATGCTGAATGGCCTCAAGGGCGTCAAGCTCACGCTCTGGGGTGCACAGACTGACAGCGCTCAGCGCCAGGGTGGCCGGGCCGCTGTCGAACAGTTGCTGACGATCCGACAGCACATGGCTGCGGTAGCGCTCGCTAAAGCGCTGGCCCGTCAGGCGCTCGATGCGCTGATCGTTGCTCCAGGCATAGGCTGCAAAGCCATCGTCCATGAGACGTGCACCCGCGCCTGCGAAAAGGCCGCTGGGCAGCAGGCGCAGTTCGACCTCAGGCACTTTGCCCAGAGCCGCCACCGCTGCGGCGGCACCGTAGCACCAGCCGCACAGGGGGTCGAATACGTAATGCAGGGTCTTGGTCACCGAGGGCTCCGTTGCTTCAATACCGTGATCGTAGGAACAAAGCATTGACAGAAAAAGCCTGATCGAATAGATAAACTGTATGCCAATAGCAAACAATTCAGAAGAATCCGTCGCCGGCAGGCTTGCCAATCTCAAGCGCCTGGCCTACTTCGCGGCCGTGGTGGAAACCGGCAATTTCACGGCGGCCGCGGACCGTCTGGGCATCACCAAGGCCGTGGTCAGCCAGCAGGTCGCAAGGCTGGAGCGCGAATTCCACACGACGCTTCTGACCCGCACCACCCGCAAGGTCGTTCCCACCGATGCAGGCCGGATCTTTTATCAACGCTGCGCATCCATCCTCAAGGAAGCGGGCGATGCTTTCGACGAGCTGGGGGAAGTTGCGGCCGAGCCTTCGGGAACCTTGCGTCTGACCGCCCCGCTGGACTATGGCATCACGGCAGTGGTGCCAGCCATCACCGAGTTCACGCGGCACTACCCCCAATGCAAGGTGGACGCCGTGTTCAGCGACCAGCCGCTTGATCTGATGTCGGGGCAGGTCGAGCTGGCAATCCGCGTCGGCTGGCTTTCCCACTTGAATGTGCAGGCCCGTCAGATCGGGAGCTTCAGGCAATTGCTGGTCGCCGCTCCCTCATTGCGCCGGCAAGTGACGCAGCTCAAACAGCCACAGCACATCAGCGAGCTTCCCTTTGTCGCGAACACGGCCTTGCGTGAACCCTGCAACTGGAGCTTCTCGCGCAGCGAGTTGGAGCGCCAGAGCGTGACAGTGCACCCTGTGATCTCGCTCGATGCGACACTGGCCGTGCGCGAAGCCGTGCGTCATGGGGCGGGCTTGTCGGTACTGCCCGACTTTGCCGTGGCCGATGATTTGAAAAGCGGCGCGCTGATACAGGTGCTGCCCAGTTGGTCGCTGCCATCGGGGGGCGTTCATGCCGTGTTCCCGACCGCACGATTCCGACCGGCAAAGGTCAAAGCCTTCGTGGACCTGATGCAGGAGCAAATCCGCTCCAGGGCATGACCAAGGTCGGCCATCAGACAGCTGACAAGCGGCTCAGGCGATGGCATGCTGAAGACACATCGGACCACCACCGCACAGCAGCCACGCCATCCGGGCAGCAGCTTGCAGACCTTGCAATTGCGCTTGACCGGGAACGCAGCGGCTCGATTCCTGCTACGGACCGGCTCAAGCGACATCGTCAACAGGGCAAAGAAAAAGGGAGCCCAAGCTCCCCTTTTTCTGTGCAAGGCGGCCGCTCCCGCCTGAGCGATGCCATCAGACTCAGAAGTTGGGCGCTTCCACACCTCCGTCCACCCCCAGCACTTTACCGGTCACCCAGCTCGATGCGGGGCTGGCCAGAAACAGCGCGGCACTGGCGATGTCTTCGGGCTGGCCCATGCGTGCCATGGGTGTGGTCTTTTCCATGCGCTCCTTGCGATCCGGCGTGAGAAACGGCGCCAGTGCATCGGTCATGATGGTGCCGGGCTCGATGGCGTTGATACGCACCCTGGGACCAAAGTCCTGCGCCAGGCAGCGTGTCATCTGGTTGAGAGCGGCCTTGGCCGCACCATAGGCGCTGAAGTACTTTTGCGAGTAGCGTGCCGCCGTCGACGAGATATTGACCACGGCTCCGCCGCCCGCAGCTTCCATGGCCGCGGCCGCCTTCTGGATCAGCGTGTATGCAGGCACCACATTGAAGGCCAGCATGTCGCCCACGGCCTTGCCCGCCACCTTGCGCGGGTCGTTGGGGCCGCCACCGCCCACATTGTTGATGAGCACATTGATCTTGCCCAGCTCCTCCACAGTGCGGACGATGAGCTTGTCCAGATCTTCTTCCTTGTTCACATCGCCCTGCACGGCAATGGCACGGCGGCCCAGCGCTTCAATTTCGGCCTTGACTGCCTTCAGATCCGCCTCGGTGCGCGCAAACAGCGCCACATCGGCGCCGGCCTTGGCCAGCGTGACAGCGCATGCACGACCGATACCCTTGCCCGCGCCGGTCACCACGGCCACCTTCCCCTCCAGCGAAAACTGGCGAAAAATCTCGTTCATGTCTCTTCCTATGATTGCGTTCAGACCCGCCCATGCTCTGTACGAAACGCTTTCAGGACATCAGCCAAACGGACCATGGGACAAGTCCCATGGCCTGCCCCTGCAGCTTGCGTCAACACGCAAGCATTGAGCCCTTGAAATTGATAGCGCTGCACCAGGGCAGAGCCGCGAATCAGGCAAAGTCCAGATCAAGGACAGCGAGCAAGGGCCAAAGCGGCCCCGCCGTCCCGCAGCGAGGCTGTCGTCCCCCTCCGCGAAGCACAG
Organism: Comamonas sp. A7-5; assembly: GCF_039581385.1. Lineage (NCBI taxonomy): Bacteria > Pseudomonadati > Pseudomonadota > Betaproteobacteria > Burkholderiales > Comamonadaceae > Comamonas > Comamonas sp. A7-5. Next base: position 71,449 of record NZ_JBCPWO010000009.1, on the reverse strand, counting down.
AGGGGGAAGCCGCGCAACGGCTCAGGGGGTGACTGCGGCCTGCAGCATCTGTTCGAACTGCGGGTTGTAGGGCGGCAGCATGCCCCACTCGCGACGCGGGTCGTGGTTGCCGGCCTTGTAGACGGAGCGGGCATGGCTGAACTCGAGAAAACCCTCGCGGCCATGATAGTGGCCCATGCCCGAAGCGCCCACGCCGCCAAACGGCGCATCCTCCAGCGCCGGATGCATGACCACATCATTGATGGAGACACCGCCGGACAGCGTGTTGTCCAGCACCCAGTTCTGCTCCGTCTCGTCGCTGCCGAAGTAGTACAGAGCCAGCGGGCGCTCACCGGCATTGATCGCGGCCACGGCGTCGCGGATGTTCTGGAAGCTGCGCAGCACCACGGCCGGGCCAAAGATCTCGTGCTGAGAGATTTCGGCTTCGGCTGGCGGGTTGACGACCAGCGCCAGCGGCAGGCGGCGGTCTGCGCCGGCTTGCGCGGCGCCGACTTCCAACACGGTCAGACCGCGCGCCTTGGCATCATCGACATAGGCTTTCACACGTGCGTAGTGGCGCTCGTTGATCACGGGCGTCATGTCTGCGTTACCTGTCACCGAGGGATACAGCGCCTGGTATTGCGAAGCAATGCCATCGGCCAGCGCCTGCAGGCGGGATTCATGGACCCAGACCACGTCGGGTGACACGCAAAGCTGGCCGGAGTTGAGCGACTTGCCTACGGCGATGCGCTCGGCCGCATTGGCGATGTCGGCGGAATCGCCCACCAGCACGGGAGACTTGCCACCCAGCTCCAGCGTCACGGGCACCAGGTTCCTGGCGGCAGCAGCCATGATGAGCTTGCCCACGCTGGTGGAGCCCGTGAAGACCATATGGTTCCAGGGCTGCTCGGCAAACGCCGCAGCCACTTCGGGGCCTCCCTGCACCACGGCCAGCACCTGGGGATCAAAGCGCCTGGCCACGGCCTCGGCCAGCACCTGGGCCGTACGCGGCGCAATTTCGGAGGGCTTGAGCACGGCCCGGTTGCCAGCCGCGAACGCGCAGGCCAGCGGCGACAGCAAGGTGAACAGAGGTGCATTCCAGGTGCCGATGATGCCGATCACGCCCTTGGGCTGGTACTTGACCCAGGCCGTGGCGCCAAACATGTCAAAGGGTTTGACGCTGGGACGTTCGGAGTCACCCAGCCAGTCCCTGAGGTGATCGCGTGCATGCTTGAGCGAGGAGAGCGAGCCAAGAATGTCATTGGCCAGCGAGAACACGGCGGGGCGGCCACCAAAGTCTTCGCCCATGGCCTGGCAAAGTTCCTCCTTGTGCTCCACCAGCATATCGATGACTTGCTGAATGCGCTGCATGCGCACATCGGCGCTGACCGCAGCCTCCTCGATAAAGGCCTGTTTTTGCATGTCCAGCAGCTGGCGAATGCCGATGGACGAATTCGTCTGGGTCATTTTGTCTCCTCGATATTTCTCTTGAAAGCCATGAACGGAAGGCACATGCTCAGACCTCCGGATTTCGCGGTCGTCGTCCAAAAAGACGATGGCATAACCCTAAGCCCCTCGCACGATGCAGCGCATGCACACCCCTCAAACTCCGCCTCCCGCCGTCAGCTGGCGCACTCATCTCAGCCTCGCCCTGCTGGCGCTGGTCTATATTTTCTCCTTCATTGACCGACAGGTTCTGTCTATTTTGCTGGAGCCCGTCAAACAGGAATTCGGCGCCTCCGATACCGAGATGGGTTTGCTCACGGGGCTGGCCTTCGGTCTGATCTATGCCATGCTGGGTGTGCCTGTGGGGCGTCTGGCCGACACCCGCAACCGCCGCAACATCGTGGCCCTGTGCTGCGGGATCTGGAGCCTTGCCACCGCTGCCTGCGGCATGGCCACCCAGTACTGGCACATGCTGCTGGCCCGCATGAGCGTGGCCGTGGGCGAAGCCGGCGGCATGGCGCCCTCGGTGTCCATAGTCTCGGATCTGTATCCTCCCAAGATGCGTTCGTTTGCCATCAGTCTGTTCATGATGGGCCCCAACCTGGGAACGCTGCTGGGACTGGTCATAGGCGGCATGGTGGCCCAGCATTACGGCTGGCGCTCCGTGTTTCTCGCCTTCGGCATTCCGGGCGTCATTCTTGCGCTGCTGGTGTATTTCTTTGTCAAGGAGCCGGCACGCGGCGCCTATGAAAGCATCAAGCCCGCAGCTCAAGACAGTGCCCCGCGCGAATCCATGTTTCGCCAGATAAGGCGCCTGCTGGGCATGGCGCCGCTGCGTTATATCTGCATCGCCTGCGGCGTGGCCGGTATTGCAGGTTATGGCTACGGTGTCTGGGCGCCGAGCTTTTTCATGCGCATTCACGGCATGAGCATCTCTCACGCCGGCCTGGTGTTCGGCCTGGCCAGCGGCCTGGGTGCCGTGTTCGGCGCCATGTTCTGCGGCTGGCTCAGCGACAGATTGACCCAGCGCGACTCGCGCTGGCAGCTGCGTCTGGCCGCCATGGGCACCTTCTGCGCCGTGCCTGCAGGCGTCGCCGTGTTTTTCTGGCCTGTATCCGACTTCTGGACGGTTGCCGGCATCAAGGTCCCCTATGCCATGGCATTCGCCCTGCTGTTCGGCTTTTTTGCGAGCTGGTTTGCCACGCTCTCATACAGCGCCGTCAGCCAGATGGTGACTGCAGCCGAACGCAGCGTCGCCTCGGCACTTCTCAATCTTTTCATGACCTTGCTGGGCGTGGGCCTGGGTCCACTGGTAACCGGCATTCTGTCGGACTACTTTGCCCGAACCCATGGCTCCGAAGGCCTGCGCTGGGCGCTGATGGGCGTGACCTCGCTGCTAGTCATCACTTCGCTTTTCTTCGCCTTGGCCATCCGTCCCTATAAGCAGCGCCTGCAGCAGTTGCAGATGAATGCCGCCTGATCATCAAAAATTGGAGACTCTCATGAGCCGACCCGTAGTTCTCATCACCGGTGCCAGCCGCGGCATCGGCGCTGCAACCGCCGTCTTCTTTGCCACCAAGGGATGGCGCGTGGCCATCACCGCCCGCACGCTGACCGAAGGTGCGCAGATGGAAAACCAGCTGCGCCTGCCCAACGGCCAGCTTCTGTCCGGCAGTCTGGAGTCCACAGCCAAGGCCATTGAGGCCGCTGGGGGCGAGGTGTTTCCGCATGTCATGGACCTGATGGACCTGAGCAGCCTGGACAAGGCCGCCGACGCCGTGCTGACACGCTTTGGCCGTGTCGATCTGCTGATCAACAACGCCGTCTACCAAAACCGCGAAATCAACCACCTGATCCCCGAGATAACGGCCGAGTCGCTGCAGCGCTCCATGCTGGGCAATGTCATCGCCCCTTTCCATCTGGCTCAGCGCCTGCTGCCGGCCATGGCGGCACAAGGCGGCGGCCGCATCATCAATGTGTGCTCGGCTGCGGGCCAGTACAACCCGCCCGTGCCCGCCGACCAGGGCGGCTGGGGCTTTGCCTATGGAGCCTCCAAGGCCGCCATCGCGCGCCTGGCCGGCTGCATCAACACCGAATACAAGCAGCAGAATGTGCGCGCCTTCAGCGTCAACCCCGGCGTGGTGAGCACCGAGGCCGTCAAGGCCACGCTGGGCGACGATGGCCTGCTGGCTCAGCGCTATGGTGCCTCCACCCCCGAAGAAATTGCGGCGGCACTGTTCTGGCTGGGCACTGAGAAAGATGCTCTGCCACTGGCCAAGAGTTACACCATGATTGACCTGCAACCACTTCACAAAGAGCGCGTGGCTGCGACCATGTGAGCAGCAGGTAAGCGTGCGCAAACACCCAACCAAGGGCAAACCCTGTGCGGTTTGCGCCAGATCAAAGCCGCGCCTTCACTCGTCCAAACAGAGTATGCGCGGCGACGCCGCTTGCCAGAAGATTCATCCGTCCAAAACTAAATACGGAGACCTCTGCAATGGCAACCACGAAGGACTACCGCCTCGGTGAATTCACCTACCCACGTGGCTGGTTCATGATTTCCGAGGCCAAGGCGCTCGACACCCACAAGCCCGTGGCCGTGCGCTTCTTCGGCCAGGATTTCGCGCTGTACCGTGGCCGCGAAAGCGGCAAGGTCGTGCTGCTGGACGCTTACTGCCCCCATATGAAGACCCATCTGGCAGCGCCCAATGCCACCAGCTATGTGGTGATCGACGGCGGCGGCAGCAATGTGGAAGGCGACGGCATCCGCTGCCCCTATCACGGCTGGCGCTTCGGCGCGGACGGCAAGTGCAACCACATCCCCTATCACGACGGAGCCATTCCGGCAGCGGCTGCGGTCAAGAGCTGGAAGGTTGTCGAGCAGTACGGAGCCATCTGGGTCTGGTTCGATCCCGAAGGCGGCGAGCCCGACTACGATCTGCCCACTTTTGGCGACTGGCATGACGAGACCTATGTCAACGGCCAGTGGGACTACCTGGGCGAGCTGAACCAGCACCCCATGGAGGTCGTGGACAATATTGCCGACTATGGTCATCTGAGCCCCATCCACGGCTCCACCGTGGCACGCTTCGAGAACGAGTTCAAGGGCCACAACGCCATCCAGCGCCAGTGCGGCGGTCACCGCACCCTGGTGGGCGAAGGCGGCGCCAGCGCCGATCTGCACACCGACACCTGGTACCACGGCCCCTCCATCCTGGTCTCCAAGGTCAGCGGCATGTTCAACTCCTTCATGATGATCATGCACACCCCCATCGAGGACGGCAGGATCAAGGTCTGGCACAACCTGCTGGTCAAGACTGCACACGGCGGCCTGCCCACCAAGGCGGACGAAATCGCGGCCAAACAGTACCAGGAGGCCAGCCGCCTGGCCTTTGCTCAGGACTTTGAGGTCTGGTCTCAGAAGGCGCCCTGCCTGAACCCGCTGTTCATCCCCAGTGACGGCGCCTTCCTCAAGGCCCGCATCTGGTACAAGCAGTTCTACAACCCCCGCGCCAAGGCGGCCGAGTATCTGGACCAGTGCGAAGGCAGGTACATTCCTCGCGGAATGGTGGCCTATACCCAGGAAGCCGAGGAAGCGACGGCCTGATCCCGAGAATCTCCAAGGCCAAAGGCCCATGCGCTTGCATGGGCCTTTTTTTGTCGGGGTGAAGGTCTGCCCTTTAAAACCATAGCTTCCAGCGCTTTATCTCCATGGAAATTCAATACAAAACATATTGAAATCCTTATTCATAAAGCGCAAGCAGCTACTATCTTTTCAATCCCTCAAGGTCTGGCATGTGTCACCTCCGTCAGCATGAAGACATGCTCGCCCCAGCCGAACTCGCCGTCCTGCGCACGGGCCGAGACATCGAGTGAAGCCGCTGCCGCCTGCGCCTGCTCCACCGTGTCAAACCACCACTCGACCACATGGCGGTAGCCGTAGTCGGAAGGAGGCTGCTCATCGACGGTGTTGCAGACAATGCGGCTGGCCAGGTCCAGAGCAAGGCTTTGCCACTGCGGTGGACAAATCTCCGGCAAGGCCGCAGCCCCGCGCCAGACGTCGCTGCGCTGCAAAAAGCCGATCAACATGACTTGTTTGTGCTGCGGCAAGACATCTGCGCACAGGCTGCCACGCAACACCTGCTGACGGCATAGCAGCGAGAAATTGCGAACATAGTCGGCAAACACGCGCGGCTCGTCGGGGCGCATGACGGCCAGGGTTTCGGGGTCGCTCCAGATCGCAGAGCCCGCTTCGCGCTCGGCCAGCACCATGAGGTTGACGCCGTCATAGTCCTTGCCCAGCTCTGCGGCATCTGCCTGCAGATGTCGTGAGCACTGGGCCACGGCCTTGACGCGCTGGCCCACGTTGCGACACTGGCGGCCCAGCGCGGAATGCTCGCGCCATGCCTGCGCGAACTCCTCTGGGCGCAGCGCCGGGTTGCGCCGCGCCAGATAGATCATCTTCCAGACGACGCAAGAATCCTTCTCGGTCACTTTTTCCGCCTTCATGCGGCAGCGACCACGGGCGCGTGGGCCTTGCGATAGGCGCCGGGGTAATGCTGCAGAGCACGGTAAAACGCCCATACCGCGGGCAGCAGCGTGCACATCATGATCGCCATGGCATAGCGCAGGCCTTCGCCGGGCGCAACAGTGTTGAGCACATCACTGAGCCAGCCGGCCACAATAGGCCCCACTCCGTTGCCCAGCAGGGCTCCGGCCATCAGCACCATGGCGCTGGCCGTGGCGCGCCGCTCGGTCGGCACGACCAGGCTCAAGGCAGCGTAGGTGGCCGGAGCCCACCAGGATGTGAAGAACGAATAGATCAACATGCAGGCCATGGACAGCATGAACATGTCCGAGCCCACCAGCAGATAGCCGAAACCCAGCACCATGGCCAGGCTGGTGCCGATCACGGGGATGCGAATCTGCCAGCGCACATCGCTGCGCGCCAGCCGGTCCGTCAACCAGCCAGAAAAGAGGCTGCCCGAGACCGAGAGCACAGCGGCCCCTGCAGAAATCGTCCCCGCCTGTTTGAGACTGAGATCGAAACGCCGCGCAAGCAAAGCCACATTCCAGGCGCCGATCGAGATTCCCGCGATCAGGACACAAGCAGCGCCCACGATTAGAAATCGGGTCACGGGCTCTCTCCATATCAAGGCGACGGCAGATTTGGCCTGCTGCCGGCCGTCCTGCGGCTCGGAGATCACCTGCGCGATGGCCCGAACGGGTTCGCTGATGCTCAGGCGCAGCACCAGGGACAAGACCATGATGGCCACACCGATGATGACCATGGTCACACGCCACCCCCACCACTCGGCAAACAACGGCCCCAGAAGCAAAGCCAGCAAGGCGCCGATCGCATTGCCGACACCAAAAACACTCATGGCACGCGAGCGCTCATGGGGCTTGTACAGATCGGCCAGTATGGACATGGACGCAGCGCCGCCACCGGCATCCCCCAATGCGGCACCGGCGCGCGATGCAGTCAGTCCACCCGAGCCAGTGGCCAGCGCGCCCAGCGCCGCCACGCTGCCACCAACGCCACGGCACCAGGCAATCAGGCTGCGGCGCTCTTTTCTGTCTGCCAGTCGTCCCAGAGGAATGCCCAGCACTGCGAACGTCAGCGCAAAACCGAGTCCGGTGATCAGGCCGATCTGCAGGTCCGAGAAGCCGAACTCCTGCTTGATGGGCTGCAGCAGCACAGCCAGGATCTGCCGGTCCATGAAGGTCAGGGCAGACAAGGCCGTCAGCAGCACCAGCACATACACTCTGGATGAGCTTTGATGATTTTTGTTTGTCATTGTTTTCTTGGTTTTTTGCATCACGTCATGGCTCTCGCCGCTGCTCACGCCTCAGCAGCGCTGTCTGCCCTCGGACGCAAGGAGCGCGAGAGCAGGTCTTTGCGCACGTCTCGCATCGCGGCCGCATCCATGTCCAGTTCGATGGCACCGCCTTGAGCATCGTGGTCATGAGCAGCCGCCCTCACATCGTCCCAACGGACGATTCCCTAACCCGGATTGGCCTTGTGTGCGGATTGCCTCTTAATGGAATGCGGCTGCGGGCTCGACCGCATGCCAGAACCTCAAGGAGACTGACACATGCAGCAATTCGACTTGCTGATCCGCAACGGCCGCATCGTGGACGGCACCGGCGCCCCTGCTTACCGCGCAGACCTTGGCGTGCGCAACGGGCGCATCGCCGCCATCGGCCAAGACCTGGGAGCCGCCGCGCAGCAAATCGATGCCGACGGATTGCTGGTGACGCCGGGCTTTGTGGATGTGCATACCCACTTTGACGGTCAGGCGACCTGGGATGAAAGGCTTTGGCCAAGCTCCCAGCAGGGCGTGACCACCGCAGTGATTGGCAACTGCGGCGTGGGATTTGCCCCCTGCCGGCCCGAGGACCGCGACACGCTGATTGCGCTCATGGAGGGCGTGGAAGACATCCCCGACACCGCGCTGCATGAAGGCCTGCCCTGGAACTGGGAAAGCTTTCCTGAGTATCTGCAAGCCTTGGCAGGGCGGCACTACGACATCGATATTGCAGCCCTGCTGCCTCACGGTCCGCTGCGCGTCTATGCCATGGGCGAGCGCGCCATACGGCGCGAGCAGGCCAATGCCGAGGACATCGGCACCATGCAGGAGCTGATCAAGCAAGGTCTGGCCGCCGGTGCCGTTGGTCTGTCAACCTCGCGCACCATGGCCCACCGCTCCAAGTCGGGGGACTTCACCCCCATGTACCAGGCCGTGAGCGAGGAGTTGCTGGAGCTGGGACTCTCGCTCAAGAGCTATCCGAACAGCGTCTTCCAGATGATCTCGGACTTCGAGCACATCGAGGACGAATTCAGCATTCTCACACGCGTCAGTCAGAGCACAGGCTGCGCCGGCACTCTCACCGTGCTTCAGTATCCGCACCGCCCGCAGCTGCACCGAGAGCTGCTACGGCATATTGAAACAGCCAATGCCGGCGGGCTGCGCATCATGGGCCAGGTGCTCAACCGCCCTGTGGGCGTACTCATGGGGTTTGAATGCAGCCTGAACCCCTTTTCCTGCAAGCCCAGCTATGAAGCGCTGGCACAGCTCAGTCCGGCAGAACGCATCAAAGAGCTGTCCCGACCAGGCACGCGCAGCGCCATCCTCGGCGAGAAGGACCGCAATCCCCATTTGTTCATGGAGTATTTCGGCCAGAACTTTGCGGGCATGTACCCCTGGTGCGGACAAGAGCCCAACTATCTGCCGCAAGAAGGCGATTCGGTTCAGGCTCTGGCCGACGCAGCCGGCCAGCCACCGCTGGATTGGATGTATGACTTCATGCTGGGCAATGAAGGCCAGGCACTGGTCTATCTGCCCATGGCCAACTATCTGGACCATGATTGCAGCGCCCTGCACGAGCTGCTCGGCCATCCCCACACCGTACCCGCCTTGGGCGATGGTGGCGCCCATGTGGGCACCATCTGCGACGGCAGCGCCACGACCTTTCTGCTCACCGAATGGGTGCGCGAGCGCGGCCTGTTCAGCATCGAGCAGGCCGTCCATATGCTGACGCAGCGGCCGGCTTCGCTCTACGGCTTTGCCGACCGAGGAGTCCTGCAGGTCGGCAAACTGGCGGATCTCAACCTCATCGATCTGCAGGCGCTCAAAATTCTGCCGCCGCACATAGCTCGCGACCTGCCCGCCGGCGGCAAGCGCTTCCTGCAAGGCGCGCAGGGCTATCGCTACACCATCAAGTCCGGCCAGATCACCTACCGCGACAGCATGGCCACCGATGCATTGCCGGGCCGCTTGCTCAAGCGCAGCGAGCACAGGGCCAACTGAGCGCTGCCGATCCTACCCCCAGGCCTCGAAGCAAGCCCGGCTCTTGAGGCCTGCGCTCGTTTTTCATCCCCTCCTCATCCAAAAACGGCCCCAATCCGTCAGACCCGCCCTGCTTGCGAGCAGCCATCCTCCCTGGCCTCCTTCGCAGAAATAGGGCGCCTCGACCAAGCGCCTTGAGCAGGCACATCGAGCAGATCGTGTTCACTCCATGCGGATGCCAGCGATATAGTGACCCCGTCATCTTCCACGTCCATACCCCATGCATTTGCGCAAGTTCCGTATCCCGCCTCAGATCTGGCTCATGCTGCTGAGCTTTTGCGTCATGCCTTGCAGCGCGCAGGAAGCTGCGGCCTGGGAAAAGCAGGTCACGGGCCGCACTTCCATCACCAGGCTGGGCACGATTGACTACGAGGTGGGCTACAGCAGCGCAGGCTTTGACCATTTCTCTTCTGAAATCGTGGCCAGATGGAATGACGGGGGAGCGCAGGAGCAGACGCTGTACGAAGGCATTTACGACCGGCCGCCCGCCAAGGTCTGGGGAAACGGGCCCCATCTTTGCATTGCCATGCAGACCTGCGCGCGCTATTCGGATCGCTGCAGCCAGTATGTGATTGCACATCGCTATGACACGCAAGCCAAAGCCTTTGTGGCGCTGAAGTCCGAGAAGACTGCGCGCCGGATCTGCGCTGCGCCACGCTGAAGATAAAAAAAGAAGGAGGCCGGAGCCTCCTTTAAATCCCGTCGTCAGGCGCGACGAACAGGGTATCCCTTGTGCTGTCTGTAACTGTTCTTCCCTCCGGTTTAGGCCGCTACGGCGCTCAGCGGTTCATGTTCTGCCGCATAGGCCTTGGCCCAGCGGTAATCCGCCTTGCCTGCCGGGCTGCGCTTGACTTCAGTGGCCAGATACACGGCGCGCGGCAGCTTGTAGCCCGACAGATTGCTGCGGCAGATCTTTTCGAACTCCTGCAGATCAAACTCGTGGCCCTGCTGCACCTGCACCACGGCCACCACCTTGCTGCCCCAGCGTTCGTCAGGAAGGCCCACGACCACCACATCCTGAACCGGCGGGTAGCGGCGCGCGGTTTCCTCCACCTCTTCGGGGTAAACCTTCTCGCCTCCTGTGTTGATGCACTGCGAACCACGGCCCAGCACCACATATTCACCCGTGGTGTCGATGCGGGCCCTGTCCCCTGTCAACACCCAGCGGCTGCCCTCGACCATCACAAAGGTCTCGGCCGTTTTCCTGGGATCTCCGTAATAGCCCAGGGGCATGTGACCACGGCGCGAAAGAATGCCTTCCTCCCCTGGCTGCGTCAGAATGCGCAGATCTTCGGAGATCACGCTGAGGTCGGGACGCGGCGCGATGCGCATAAAGCCTTCGCCCTCGGGCGTTTTCTCCCCTCCGCCCAAGACTCCGGATTCGGAGCTGGCCATGCCGTTGTTGAGCACCAGATGAGGCACTTGCACCAGCAGCCGCTCCTGCAGATGACGCGAGAACACGGCACCGCCGTTGCCGAAGATCATCAGTGACTTGAGAGGCCAGCGCCCGGGGTTGTTCTCCAGCGTCTGGATGATGGGCAAGGCCATGGCATCGCCAACCACGGCCATCACATTGATCTGGTGATGCTCGATCAGATCCAGCATGTGTACGGGATCAAAGTTCTTGCGATCATTCACATAGACCGGATGTCCGGAAAACAGGCTGATCAGGGTGGCCCACATGGCTGCGCCATGCATGAGCGGTGCCGCCGCCAGATAGGCCAGTGCCGGGCCGTTGGGCACCAGTTGCAGCAGCTCCTCCGGCCTTTCGATGGGAGGTCTGCGGAAGTAATAGCCGCCACCGCCCAAGGCCCCCATGAACAAGGATTTATGCGGCCACATCACCCCCTTGGGCAACCCCGTGGTGCCGCCGGTGCAGAGCATGAAGATATCGTCATCGCTGCGCTCGGCGTCCGTGAGTTCCCGTCCACCTTCGGCCAATACGCGCTCGTAGGGTTGCACTGTCCTGGGCAGGCCATGGCGCTCCTCGCCAACCCGCAGCGCCAGACGCAAAGTGGGCACAAGGGCAATGACTTCCAGCACCGACGCATCGAAGTCCGCACCATAGACCAGGCCGCGCAGGTCCAGGCTGTTGAACAGCCCCTGAAGCTCATCGGCCACGTAGCGGTAGTTGACGTTGACCGGCACGGCACCGATCTTGCAGCAGGCGAAAAAGGCCTCCAGATACTCGGCGCAGTTGTAGAGCTGGATGCCGACGTTGTCGCCCCGTCCTACGCCACGCGCACGCAGCGCATTGCCCAGCTGATTGGCTCGCTCATCGAGCTGCTTGAAGCTGAGCTTCTGCCTGCCGCAGCCAAAGGCAATGCGATCCGGCACAGCTTGCACCACCAACTCAAAAATATCCGCCAGATTGAAGGTCCGTGTCATCTCTTGTCTCCGTCTGTCTTCCCGTTTTTACGAATCCACTTGTCCCGCAGGTGCTGCAATGCTCGACGACGGCCTGTCCACATTCATCGTCCGCTTGAACCTGGTGCAGACCCTTGTGGTTTCGAGGGTGCATGCTCGCAGATAGGCAAGCAGCTCCCAACAGCACCTACCCTTAAAAAACTTCCGCCATGGCATTTCCCAAGACTCAGTCGAAGAAAGCACAATCTCAGTGGAAATTCTCTCCATCGTCTGTTTCCAGATCGCCTCAGGCGATCTTTTTCGCAGTCATCATCGATACATAGGGCTTGATGGTCCAGACATAGATCAGCAGCGCCAGTGCATAAAAGGCGAGCATGCAAACCAGCGCCCAGCGCAGCGATTCACTGCCCGCCCGAACGATGAATGCATCGCTGAGCAAACCCACCGTCAGAGGTCCCAGACCACCGCCAACTGCAGTCAGCAGCAGGTTGTAGATGGACAGAGAAGTCGCCAGACGGCTGGAGGCAATCACATTGGTCAGTGCAGCAAACACCGGCGCGGCCCAGAAGCTGGAGAAGATGGAGAACAGGCCGTAGTAGGCAATCGCATGCGGAATCTGCAGGCCGGCCAGCGTCCACTGTCCCGCAGAGTCATTCAGATAGAAAGCCAGCCCCAGCGGAATCGAAATCAGCGTCCCCAGAACCGGAACGCCAATCTGCCAGCGTACATCCCTCCTTGCCATCAGATCGGTGACCCAGCCGCTGAGCAAAGCCCCAAAAATCGCCCCCGGCCCGCCGATGAATCCCATGATGGCGCCCGCGTCCTTGAGCTGAAGACCGTGGGAGCGCACCAGAAACGCGGTATTCCACATGCCGATCGCATAGCCCGAGAACGCCATCAGCATGCTGGCCAGCCCCAGGCCCACAAACGCCTTGTTGCGCACCAGGGCTGACATCACCTCGCTGAACTTTTCGGTTGCTGCCTGCACCACGGCACGGCCCTCCTGCGCGCCGCGCACAGGCTCACGACAAGTCATGCGCAGCACCAAAGCGATCAGCACGCCGGGCACAGACAGCCACAAAAAGGCCGCACGCCAACCATGGTGCTGGGCAATCCAGGCTCCCACGCCCAGGCCCACCAGCGAGCCCAGATGTGGGCCCAGGCTGAACACGCTCATGGCTCGGCTGCGCTGTTCGGGCGGGTAGACGTCGGCGATCATGGTGGTCGATGCCGCCGTGCTGCCCGCCTCGCCCACAGCCACGCCCACACGAGCAGCCGTCAGGCTCCAGAAGCCCACCGCCATGCCGCAAAGACCCGTGGCAACGCTCCAGCCGGCGCAGCACCAGGCAATCAGGTTGCGGCGGTTGGTACGGTCGGCAAAGCGGCCAAATGGCACTGCCAGAATGCTGTAGAACAGAGCAAAGGCCAGTCCTGTGAGCAGGCCCATGGCACTGTCCGAAACCCCCATCTCCTGCTTGATGGGCTGAATCAGCACCCCCATGATCTGACGGTCTATCATGCTCACGCCATAGACGAGCAACAGCACCAGCAGCAGATAGTGACGACGCCAGCCCGTCACATTGCTGACCGGCATCACCCTGGCCGAAGCGGCTTGCGGCACACGGGCCGCAGCAGATGCACTCATTTCCTGTCTCCTGAAAAACGTGATCTCCGCCACGTGGATTGAATGGAGTCTTGTATGCCCAGTAAAAAGGACGCGGCACATTGCGGTGTGCCGCGCCAAGTCACTAGGCAAGCAGTTCGCAGAAGGGCAGGTCCTTGTCCGCACGGGGCTCGGCAGCCAGCCCCAGCACGCGTTCGCCAATGCTGTTGAGCACCACCTCGTCGGTACCGCCCGCAATGCGCATGCCGGCAGAGCCGAACCACAGGCGCTCCACCATGGCAAAACGCTCTCCAAGTTCGCTGGCGGCCAGCACACCTCGCTCGCCCAGCAAGTCGATGGCGAAATAGCTAAAGGACTGCAGTGCGGCAGCGGCCACGTTCTTGGCGCCGCTCATTTCGGGGCCGGGCTGGCGACCCTTGCTCAGCGCCGTCAGAGCGCGGCACTGCAGCAGCCATAGCGCCTGCTCCTTCAGATAGAGGTCGGCCCAGCGCTCGCGCAGGCGACCGTCCTGCAGCGCCGGCCTGCCGTCAAATCGATGATCGGCCAGCAAGCCAGCCGTGGTGCGCCACAGCTCGGCGGGCATCACTCCGCCAATGGCCAGGCGCTCTGCCATCAAGCCTGTCAGCGTGACCTTCCAGCCACCACCCAGCTTGCCCACCATCTGACTATCGGGCACGAACACATCCTCGAAGAAGACTTCGTTGAACTCGGACTCTCCCCCTGCCTGGCGAATCGGGCGCACGGTAATGCCGGGCGACTTCATGTCCAGGAAGAAAGTGGTCAAGCCTTCAAACTTGCTGGCTTGGGGATTGGTACGAGTCAATACCAGACCAAACTGGGCAAACTGCGCGAGAGAGGTCCAGACCTTCTGGCCGTTGACGATCCATCCCTCGCGGCCATCGGTCGCACGCTCGGCACGGGTACGCACCATGCCCAGGTCAGAGCCTGCGCCGGGTTCACTCAGCAACTGGCACCAGAGGTTTTTGCCGCCCAGTGCCGGGGCCACATGCAGGGCCAGCACTTCGGCGCTGGCGTGCGCCATCACCGATGGCAACACCATGCCCAGGCTGACATTGAACATGCCTGTGGGCACCTTGACCCGCCCCTCCTCCTGGCGCCAGATCAGCTCCTGCATGGGTGTACCGCCCCGGCCACCCAGCACCTTGGGCCAGGTAATCGCACCAAAACCTGCTGCAGCCTTCTTGCCCTGCCAGAGCCGGGCTGCCTCCATGCGCTGCTCGGCAGTCATGTCACGACCGAAGTAGTCGTCGGCACTGGCCTTGGGCTCGGCATTGGCTTGCAGCCAGGCGCGGCATTCGGCGCGGAAGGCGACCTCTTCGGGCGTGTCCTCAAAGTCCATGGACTGACGGTCAGCCGCGGTCGAGCTCTGCACAATCGTCTCTTTCACAGGAGCAAGCAACCGCTTTTGCAACTCGGCCGCCACCTGCTCGCGCCAGGCGTGGATACTGCCTAGCTCCACGGCCTGCTGGCGCGCACGGCGGTAGAACAGATGGCAATCCAGCTCCCATGTATAGCCCATGCCGCCGTGGGTGTGCAGGTTTTCCTGTGCAGCATCCGACAGCGCCTGAGTGCTGCTCACGCGTGCTGCGGCGGCTGCGCCGGGCAGCTCGGACGCACCATCAGCCAGAGCCATGTCTGCCGTCAGCGCCCAGGCTCCGTAGTAGCAATGCGCACGGGCCAGCTGGTTGTTGGTGTAGAGATTGGCCAGCTTGTGCTTGATGCCCTGATAGGACCCAATGGGCCGGCCAAAGGCCTTGCGCTCCCTGGCGTAGTGGCAGGCCATCTCCAGCGCGGCGTCGGCTGCTCCCAGCTGTTCAAAGGCCAGCATCACGGCAGCACGATTGCGCACGCGTGCCAGCACCTGGGCAGCGCTGCAGGCTCCGTCAAGTTGCTCGGCCGCCGTGCCGTCAAAGCGCAACAAGGCATAGGGCTTGGAAGGATCCAGCGTCTTGAGCTTCTTGCGCTGCACCGAGCCGTCACACCTGAAGGCCACCAGCACATCCGCCCCCATCGCATTGCGCGCCAGCGCCACCCCCCATTGCGCGGCCATGCCATCGGCCACCAGCGGACACTCCCCCTTCAAGGTCTTGCCGTCAAACAGGGGCAGAGCGTATGGCGGCTCCTGCCCGTCCGTCGGCGCTGCCAGACAGCCAATGCTTCCACCCGAAACCGGCAGCAGCCATTGCCTTCGTTGCGCAGACTGCTCCTGTGTAGATAGCAGGACGGCCTGCACCGCCAGATACATGGTCGATGCCAGAGGCACGGGACTGAGCTGGCGGCCCACTTCTTCGGCTACCACGCACATTTCCATGGCACCGAGGCCGATACCGCCGCAGTCCTCCGGCAGCATCAGGCTGCTCACACCCAGCTGGGCCATGCCGCTCCATACGTCCTGCGCATGGTGACCCTCGCCCTCGAGCAAGGCACGCGCCTGCGTCAGCGGCGATTCCCTGGTCAGGAATTTTCGTATTTCGTTGCGCAATGCATTCTGGTCGTCACTGAAATCGAAGTTCATCTTTTTGCCTCCACCCAATCTTCCAAAGCTCAAACCACGGCGGCGGCGCATGCGCCATCCGGCAGCACGGCTGCCACATTCCACCGCCTTGCAGCGGGCGGCGCCAGGCCCAGCACCAGATCTGCGCCCTTATCGCCAATCACCACCGATGCAGCATTCGTGTTTCCCGACACCAGATGCGGCATGACCGAGGCATCGATCACGCGCAGACCCTGCACGCCCTTGACCCGGAGGTCGGGGGTGACCACACTTCGCGGATCGGCCGCATGGCCCATGCGGCAGCTGCCGCAGGCGTGGTGGCCCGATCCCATGTACATGGAGATCCAGTCCAGCAGCTCCTCGTCGCTTTGCAGGCCAGGTGCCGGGCGCGTCTGCGTTTCGATCAGGCCGGCCAGCGCGGGCTGCTGGGCAATCCTGCTGGCCATGCGTACTCCATGGAGCAGCGCCTTGCGGTCACGCTCGTCGTGCAGAAAGTTCATGCGAATGCTGGCCAGCTCCTCGGGCTTGCTGCTCCTGAGCCTGAGCTGGCCGCGTGAATAGGGCCGCACCTGATAGGGCGCCATCGTCATGCCGGGGAAGGCCTCGGTGCGGTAGTTCTTGCCGCCCTGCATATAGCCCTCGATATCGCCGGTCACGGGCAGGCCGTGAATCTGGATGTCGTTGTAGGGCAGGCTGGAGTCACTGCGGAACCATGCGGCAAACTCCGAGGCCGGCATGGCCATGGCTCCCTGCCTGGTCAACAGGTACTGAATGAGCGAAGCGCCAATCCCCAGGCCGCGCAGCGAGCGGTTGAGGCTGGGCGTTCCGGCCTTCATGCGCCAGGACATGGGGACAATCGCATGGTCCTGCAGATTGGCGCCCACCCCGGGCAGATCCACCTTGACCTCGATCCCCATCTCCTGCAGGTGCGCTGCCGGGCCGATGCCCGAAAGCATCAGCAACTGGGGCGACTGCAGGGCCCCTGCACACAGCAGGACTTCCTTGCTGGCGCGAGCTGCATGGCTTGCGCCAGCCTTGTCCCTCCAGTGCACCGTGCTGGCGCGCAGCCCGTCCAGACCTATGCGGGTGACCAGCACCTGCATGCGCACATCCAGATTGAGCCGCCGCATGGCGGGCTCGATGGCGTTTTTGGCCACCGACGAGCGCTGACCATTCTTGAGATTGACCTGAAACAGCCCTGCCCCGTCGGGATGGCCGTTGTTGAAATCCTTGCATGCGGGCATGCCGGCTTGAATGGCGGCCTGTACCATGGCCAGCGATACGGGATGGGGATTGTGCAGATTGTTGGCCGTCAGCGGCCCGCCGCGCCCATGCCAGGGCCGGGTGAATTCTTGTTCGCTGCGCTGCTGGTCTTCGGTGCGCACAAAGTAGGGCAGCAACTCGTCATAGCTCCAGCCCGCCGCCCCTTGCTCAGCCCAGCTGTCGAAGTCCGCGCGATCGCCGCGCACATAAATCATGCCGTTGATGGAAGATGAGCCCCCCAGGCGCTTGCCTCGCGGCAGGCTGATACGGCGCTTGGCTGCGTACTGCTCGGGCTCTGTTTCGTGCCCCCAGGAATAACGGGAACTGTTGATCATCTGGCCCCAGCCAGAAGGCATGGAGACCAGCAAATCCTTGTGGCTTGCGCCACCTTCCAGCAGCAGGACCTTGTGCTGTCGGTTCTCGCTCAGCCGTGCGGCCAGTGTGCCGCCCGCCGAGCCCGCGCCTATGACGATGTAATCGAAGACTTCATCCATGGCTTGTCTCCATTGATTGTTATTGGATGAGTGACTGTGTCGAGCCGATACCGGGTGAGCGCGCCCGCCCACCCTTTGCGGCCTGCTCAGGCCCTGGCAGTCTTTCCGTAGAAGGTCTGCCCCCTGGCCGCCATATCGCGCAGTATCTGTGGCGGGCGCAGTTGCTCGCCAAACAGATCTGCCAGGCGATCGGCCTCGGCCACGAACTGCGCCAGACCTATGCCGTCGATAAAGCAGAAGGGGCCGCCGGTATAGGCGGGGAAGCCCACCCCCAGAATCGAGCCGATGTCGCCATCGGCCGGCGCCAGCAGCACGCCCTCTTCCATGGCACGCGCTCCTTCGACGGCCTGCACATAGAGAATGCGCTGCTTGAGGTCGTGCGCGCTGGGTTGCAGGTCTTTCAGCGGGTAATGCTCGGCCAGGCCCGGCCAGATGCGCTTGCCGCTTTCATCGTAGTCATAGAAGCCCTTGCCCACCTTGCGGCCCAGACGGCCCAGCTCGAACAGCTTGCCGATCACCGGCACGGAGCGACCGGGCTTGTATTCCCCTGGGAACTCTTTGGCCTGGGATTCGCCCGCATGCTTGGACAGATCAATCGACAGCTCGTCGGTAATCGCCAGCGGCCCCACGGGCATGCCCGCATGCTTTGCACAGTTCTCTATCAATGCAGGGGCAATGCCTTCTGCCACCATGCCGATGGCATCATCCACAAACGCGCCGATGAAGCGGCTGGTGAAAAAGCCGCGCTTGTCGTTGACGACAATGGGCGTCTTCTTGAGTTGAGCCACGAAATCCAGTGCCTGCGCCAGCGTGGCATCCGATGTCTGCTTGCCGCGAATGACTTCCACCAGCGGCATCTTGTCGGCCGGCGAGAAGAAGTGCAGGCCGATAAAGCGATCGGGCCTGTCGCTCGCCTGCGCCAGCAGACTGATGGGCAGGGCCGAGGTGTTGCTGGCCAGCACGCAGCCGGGCGGCAGCACGGCGTCCAGCTTGCGGGTCACTTCAGCCTTGATGGCACGGTCTTCGAACACGGCTTCGACCACCATATCGGCATCGCGCAGTAGCTCGTAATCGGTGCCGGGCGTGATGCGAGCGAGGATGGCATCGGCCTTCTCGCGGCTCTGGCGGCCCTTGTCCACCTGCTTGGCCAGTGTCTTCTCGGAGTACTGCTTGCCCTTGTCCGCAGTTGCCTGATCCCGGTCTATCAGCACCACCTGAATACCGCGCTGGGCGGCCACCAAGGCAATGCCCGCGCCCATCATACCTGCGCCTATCAGACCCAGCTTGCGGCATTGGAAGGGCTCCAAGCCTGCAGGACGGTGCATGCCTTTCTCGGCCTTGGTCTTGTTGACAAAGAGCGTGCGAATCATGCCGCGCGCCACGGGACTGCGCGACAGCGTGGCCATGTATTTGCTCTCGATGCGCAGGCCCTTGTCCATGGGCAGCTGGCAACCTTCGTAGATGCAGCTTTGAATGCACAGCGGCGCCGGCATATTGTGAAAGGTCTTGGCCTGCAGCATGGTGTTGCCCACCACGAAAGCCGGTGCCACGCGCGCATCCAGCGGGCCGCCACCGGGGATGCGAAAGCCTTTCACATCCCAGGGCTGCACCGCCGTGGGACTGGCCAGCAGCCAGGCCTTGGCAGCGCCGAGCAACTGCTCGGGAGCCACCACCTCGTCCACCAGTCCGGCCTCCCTGGCCTTCACTGCCTGCAACTGCTTGCCCTCCATCAGAAAAGGCATTGCAGCCAGAATACCGATCATGCGCGGCAGGCGCTGGGTGCCGCCGGCACCGGGCAGCAAGCCCACTTGCGCCTCGGGCAGACCGACCATGACCGTGGGTGCATCGGCTGCAATGCGGTGGTGGCAGGCCAGGCAGATTTCATAGCCGCCGCCCAATGCCATGCCGTTGATGGCCGCCACCAGCGGCTTGCCCAAGGTCTCCAGTTTGCGCAGCAGCCTGGACAACGATGCGCAGGAGGCGAACAGTTCCTCGATGGGCATGTCCGCCATGGCGTCGATATTGGCCTCCATGCCCAGCAGGTCGGCCCCCGCGACAAAGCTGTCCTTGCCCGAGGTGATGATGCCGCCGCGCACCCGGTCGTCGCCGTGCATGCGTGCGATACAGGCCTCCAGGCTGTCCATGAAAGCCTGGTCGATCACATTCATGGTCTTGCCGGGGTAATCCAGCGTCAGCGTGGCAATGCCGTCCTCATCTACGGCGTAGCGAATGATTTCCGTTGTCATGACTTGTGCTCCCTCACTCACACGCGTTCGATGATCATGGCCGAGCCCATGCCCGCGGCCACGCACAGGCTGATCAGCGCCGTGCGCTTGCCGGTGCGCTCCAGCTCGTCCAGCACCGTGCCCAGAATCATGGCGCCGGTCGCACCCAGCGGGTGGCCCATCGCGATTGCTCCGCCGTTGACGTTCATGCGCTCATGGGGAATGTCCAACTCCTCCATCATGGTCAGCACCACCGTGGCAAAGGCCTCGTTGAGCTCCCACAGATCGATGTCCGAAGCCTGCATGCGCGCCCTGGCCAAAGCCTTGCGTGCGGCATGGGCCGGGCCGTCCAGCATCAAGGTCGGCTCGGAGCCGATGCTGGCAAAGGCGCGGATGCGGGCCCTGGGCTTCATGCCCTGCCTGGCACCGGCCTCGGCCGTGCCGATCAGCACGGCAGCCGCCCCGTCGACAATGCCCGAGCTGTTGCCTGCATGGTGATGATGGTGAATCTGCTCGACCTGCGGATAGCGCTGCAGCGCCACGCTGTCATAACCGTATTTCTGGCCCATCTCGGTGAAAGCGGGCTTGAGGGCGGCCAGCGAATCGGCGGTGGTCTCGGCTCGAATGGTCTCGTCCTTTTCCAGCAGCGTCATGCCCAGGAAGTCTTTGACGGGAACGACAGACTGGTCAAAGCGACCTTCCGTCCAGGCCTTGGCCGCGCGGCGGTGGCTTTCGGCCGAGTACTCGTCCAGATCACGGCGGCTGTGGCCGCGCAGCGATGCCAGCAAGTCTGCCGAGATGCCCTGCATCACAAAATAGGTCTTGCTGGCCAGTTGCGGGTCCTGCGCCCAGGCGCCGCCATCGGAGCCCATGGGTACGCGGGACATCATCTCCACGCCGGCACCGATCGTCATGTCGGCCTGGCCGGCCATCACCTTGGCCGCGGCAAAGCTCACCGCCTCCAGGCCCGAGCCGCAGTAGCGATTGAGCTGCACGCCGGCCACGCTCTGTGCATAGTCGGCCTGCAGCACCGCCATGCGGCCCACATTGCCACCCTGCTCGCCCACGGGCACCACGCAGCCCATGATCACGTCGTCCACCACCGCCGTATCGAGCCGATTGCGCTCACGCAGCGCCACCAGCGGCTGCGCGGCCAGCCAGACCGGCGTCACCTCATGCAGTGCGCCATCCGGCTTGCCCTTGCCTCGGGGGGTTCGGACATGGTCGAAGATCAATGCCTCCATCTGCTTTCCTCACATCACCAGGTTGTTATCGAGTTCTTTTTCAGATTGCCATACGGCTTTTGCCCAAACCTACCTGATTCGGACTAGGGGCAGACTATGAGAAAAACCGGCCGCAACCGCCCCTGGTGGCACATGGCTTGCACCGCCGGGCGCGAAAGCTGGTTTGCGCCGCCAGAATGCCCGCACCGGAGGCTCTGTCGCCTTCGCTGCCACAACTCGCGGTCCCATGAGTGACAAAAAAGCCTTCCGGCTTGCACCGGAAGGCTGTTGAGGACGGCTGCTGAACTCAGGCCACCAGACCACCGCCGTTGACCGGCAGCACCTGGCCGTTGACCCACTCAGCCTCGGTCGATGCCAGATAGCTCACGGCCGCACCCACATCCTGGGGCGATCCTGCCCGGCCCACGGACGTACCCTTTCTGGCAATCTTCTCCGAGCCTTCCCAGTTGTTCATGGTGCCCAGCGACAGAGCGTTGGCCGTCACCCCGTGCGGGCCCACTTCGCCCGAGAGATTGCGAATGAAGCCAATCGCGGCCGCCTTGGCTGCACCATAGGCGCACAGCCCCATGCCCGTGGCCGTGCGCGCCGCGTCGGAGTTGATGGCCACAATGCGCCCCCAGCCCTGCTCCTGCATGGAGGGCAGCAGAGCCTGGCAGGCATGCATCAACCCATGCAGATTGAGCTGCAGCCAGGCGTTCCATTCGGACTCGGGCGACTGCAGAAACGGCGTGTAGCCCCAGCCCTGGGCCGGGATACCGGCGTTGTGCACAAAGATATCGACCACACCGACCTCGTCCCGAATGCGCTGCACCATGGCAAAAATGGCGTCGCGATCCGTCAGATCCGCCGCCTGTGCCGATGCCTTCAATCCCGCTTCGCGCAGCTGACTTGCCGCACTCTCGGCGCGGTCCTGATGAAAGTCGTTCACCACCACATGCGCGCCCTGCGCGGCCAGCGCCTGCGCGATGCCGAACCCCATGCCGCGCCCGGCACCGCTGACCAGCGCCACTTTCCCATCCAGCCTGAACATGTATTGCTCTCCTTTTTTTATGGAATGTCCAGTGTTGGCCTGGCTTTCACCCCGGACATACTCCAAACGGACGGGTCCAAAACCGGCAGGATCCACAAGATAGAAAAGTCGCAGACAAAAACAGGAGACCGACTTGAGTACAGAACACCCTTTTCAAGGCCAGAGCCCGGGGCCTTTGGCCGGAATGCGTGTCATCGAATTTGCAGGCATAGGCCCTGCCCCCTTTGCCGGCATGATGCTGGCCGATATGGGTGCCGAAGTGATTCTCATCGAGCGCAGCGCAGACCATGCTGCGGCATCCCGCTACCCGCGCATGGCGCAGAACCGGGGCAAGAAGTCCATCGCGCTAGACCTCAAGTCCGAGGGCGGACGCGCCGCCGCCTGGAAGCTGATCGAGTCTGCCGACGCGCTCATCGAGGGCTTCAGACCCGGCGTGATGGAGCGCCTAGGCTTCAGTCCCGAGGAAGTCGCCCGCCGCGCGCCGCGCCTGGTCTTTGGCCGCGTCACCGGCTGGGGGCAGACCGGCCCCCTGTCCCAGGCCGCAGGCCATGACATCAACTATGTGGCGCTGACGGGCGTGATGTCCACCTCCATGCGCCCCGGCCAAGCTCCCGTGCTGCCGCCCACCATCGTGGGCGATATGGCGGGCGGTGCCATGTTCTTGCTGTTCGGAATCATGTGCGCCATGCACGAGGCTCGTCAATCCGGCAGGGGCCAGGTGGTGGACGCAGCCATGATCGACGGAGTGAGCGCCATGAGTGGTCTGATGCACCAGATGCGCAGCGGCATGGGCTACTGGAAGGACGATCCCGCACAGAATCACTTTCTCAACACTTCACCCTTCTATGAAGTATTCGAGTGCGCAGATGGCAAGCACATCACCCTGGGCGCCATCGAGCCGCAGTTCTATGCCTTGCAGCTGCAAAAGCTGGGCCTGAGCGATGTGGACCCCAGGCGCCAGTACCAGAGCTCCGACTGGCCCGAAGTCAAGGCCCGCGTGGCCGAAATCGTGCGCAGGAAGACGCAGGCACAGTGGAGCGAAGAGCTCGAAGGCAGCGATGTCTGCTTTGCCCCGGTACTGAGCCTGGCCGAGGCACCCGCTCATCCACACAACGCCCAGCGCAATCTGTTCGTCGATCTGGAAGTGGACGGCAGTACCCAGCGCCAGCCCTCACCGGCCCCACGCTTTTCACGCACCCCAGCGCGCCGCCCCACACCGGGAACCAGGATCGGGCAGGACACCGATGCCGTGCTCGCATCCCTGGGCTATGCCAGGGCAGATATTGCGGCGCTGCGCGCCAGCAAGGCATGCGCCTGAGCAAGGCATGCGCCCGAGCAACTGCCTGAGACAGCCACTATCAAAATAAAAGCTGCCAGCACAATATATCAATGGAATTCAGATACTTTCAATGCTGATATCTATTGATATCAAGCGCTTGCAGCTATTAGTTTTGTATGCAGTTCTCCTTGCCGGGCAAATGCCGTTGGCCGAGAACCGGGGTGCATGCTTCAACGCAAGGCAAGTCCGGTAGGCACCAGGCCCCTTGCGCCACGCCGGTAAGCCAGGCAAGGGTTTGCGGAGCACTATTATGAATACGCGCTTGACAAAGCGACCTTGTTACGGCCCGTCATCTTGGCGCTGTACAGCGCCTTGTCGGCCGAACGCAAAATCGTCGGCATATCCAGATCTCTTGCCGGCACCCAGGCAGCACAACCTATGCTGACCGTGACGCACCCGAATTCGCTTCCAGTGTGCGCAATGGCAAGCTGTGCGATCGCCGCACGAATATTCTCGGCAATGAGCGCCCCTCCATCCAGGGGCGTGTCGGGCAACACCACGATGAATTCCTCACCTCCATAGCGTGCCGCACTGTCTTCCGGGCGCCGAATATTATCGCCAATGCATTTCGCCACGGTCGCCAGAACAGCATCCCCGGCCTGATGCCCGTAAGTGTCGTTATAGGCCTTGAACCAATCGATATCCACGAACAACAGCGAAAAAGCGCTGTGATTCCTTTTTGCCCTGCGCCATTCGTGATCGATGATTTCATCGAGTTTGCGGCGGTTGCTCAAGCCAGTCAGGCCGTCGGTACGTGCCAGCATCGCCAATTCAGACTCTGCGCACATGCGGCGTTTGAGCTGCACTCCGAAAGCGAAGGACAGGCCAATGAAAGCCATGGTGAGCATCCCCATGACAGAGGTAATCAGCAAGGCTCTCTGTCGCCAGACCGCGTAAATATCGGAATGCGCCTTGGCCACCATGATGATGAATGGCAAGCTGGGCAGATTCTTGAAGTAATACGCCCGCTGGGCCCCATCAAGGTACGACGTATCCGAAAAGCTGCCTTCGGGTGCCGACATGAACTGCTGGAACGTGCTTGCATTGCGGATATTGCGCCCGATGACCTTTGCATCGAAGGGCTGCCGCATCATCATGGCTCCGTCTTTCCTTATCAAGGCCAGCGATCCGTGTTTACCTAGCGAAAGCGCAGAAAACAGTTTCTGAAAGTACTCCAGCTGAACATCTATCAGCACAATGCCGGCAAAAGAGCCGTCCGCATGGGAAATCCGACGACTCAGAGGAATGCTCAGGGAGCCGCCATGCAGCGCGGATGAATAAGGGTCCCCCACGTAGAGCCCGATGCTTGGGCTTTCTTTGTGCACCTTGAAAAAGTCATGATCCGAGTAATGCCCATTCACCGCATTCTCGACCCCTGCATTGAGGGCAATTTTTCCGTCTGCGTCAAGAACCAGGATGGATCCCAGATAGGTCGCGGTCGCGGCCTTGTCGAACAAGGCCGCATTACGCAGATGCGGCGAGGCGGCCATCACCTCGGAATCGTTGAGTCCATCGACCACGGCTTGCAACGACAGTGCATAGAGCTCGAAGTTCCGAACCACGTCATTTTCAGCAAGAAGGGCAACATTGCGTGATGTTTCTATCGCATGCTCCATTGCATCCAGCCGACTCTGATAGAGGACGACGGTACAGATCACTGTCATCGACAGCGCAATAATCCCACCCACCAAGAGCATTGCATAGGGCGCACCAGAAATGAAGTTGAAGTGATCAAGAGCAGGCTTGCGAAATAGTTTCATGTCGTTGCTGTATTTGAGCGAGCCGGTCACATTTCTTCTGTTTAGCCATGCAAGTGCTTTCTTCCGTAGGAACACCGGATACTCACCCTCGCGCACGTCATTCTGCCTTGGTTTCTCTAGTGAGGGGCGGGGGGTTATCTTGCTCTGGAAGGCATTCGCACCGCGACCGCCAGCTTGTTTTCAAACGATTGAACTGGCGCGGATGAAATATATGAGAAGCAAGCCAGGGAGACCATGTGGCCATGCTGCGCGGACAAGCTGTGCGCAAGCAAACTCCAGGACCTGGAGATTGATTTCGCCAAGGAATGCATGGACCACAATCGCTGGGCTTGCCTGCAACCGTAAAGTCATTTCTGCACAGGCGCCATTTCGACCTGGCCTTCAATGAGTCGAGGCTGCTCCACGCCCGATCACAAGCGGCCTGAATCCGGGCCTCCCATCGACATGCTGTCGCGAGGAATTTTCCACGGTCAGGATTGAAAGCAGACTGCCCGGCTCTGCTCCATATACAAAAAAACGGGCCGAAGCCCGCTTTTTATTTCCACCAACCGTGGTCACTTGTTTCCCAGCCAGGCCACGCTGTTGAGGAAGATGCGCACCAGCTCGGTCTGACGGCGCACCCCCGTCTTGGAGAAGATGGAGCGCAGATGGGCTCGTGCCGTGTTGCGGCGGATGTTGAGCGCTTCGGCGGCCTCTTCAAGCGACAGGCCGTTGGCCAGTTGAATGGCCAGCGAAGTCTCGGCTGGCGTCAGCTGGAACAGCTGCTGAGCCAGCTTCACGGGAGGGTCTGCCTTGCCGCCGGTGTCGCGTACAAAGACGGCGACACTGGGACGCTGCTTGCCCTCGGTCCACTCGTCGGGAGAAATGCTTTGCACCACCACGCCCCAGTTGAGCTGGCCGGACTGCCGGCTGACCGACATGCCTTCGGTCATGGACAGGCGCGAGACCTGGGTATGCATGAGCGCATCCTTGATCAGGCGCTGCAGCTTGCGGTTGTCATTGGCGTAGTTGGCCTCCAGCATGCCGCCGGAGATCTTGAGACCGTCCTGCATGTCCAGAATGCTGGCCGCAGCGGGATTGCACTCCAGCACATTGCCGTTCTGATCGAGGATGACCACCCCCACCATCAGCTGGGCCGTGGCCTTGCTGTAGAGGGAGATGACCTGACGGTCCTGGTTCACCGAAAGATGCAGGTTCAGCGCGCGCTTGATATGCGGCAGCATCATGGCGCCAAAGGCACGCTCCTGCTTGTTGAAAGCCGGGGAACCTTCGGGCCGCGTGATGCGCAGACCGTAGACGCAGCTATCCTTGGTGACGATGTCGGCAGCCATCACGTGGAACACCTGCAGCTGCTTGCACCAGTCGTTGTAGTAGCTTGAAGCGCGCCACTCGGACTCGGGCATCACATCCCCCACGGTCACGATACGATCGGT
This sequence comes from Comamonas sp. A7-5, assembly GCF_039581385.1. Lineage (NCBI taxonomy): Bacteria > Pseudomonadati > Pseudomonadota > Betaproteobacteria > Burkholderiales > Comamonadaceae > Comamonas > Comamonas sp. A7-5. Next base: position 44,877 of record NZ_JBCPWO010000009.1, on the reverse strand, counting down.
AGGCATGCTGCGAAACGGGCTCATGCTGATCTTGGGGCAGTTCGGCATCAGATCGCGGCGGTCGCCTGCGGCCGAGACGATCAGCCCCACATCATCGGCGGAGCCTGGGCGCACTATGAGCGAGGCGTAATTGCCTCCCAGTTGCAGACGCAGAGTCTCCAGAAAAGGCTTCCAGCCTTCCGGATCCATGGCAGCTTCATAGAGCTGACTGATCAGCGCACTGAACTGCTCGGCGCTCACGAAGGGTGCATCGGCCGATGCGCGCACGGGGGCCGGGGTGTCGAATATGGGCACATCCTTGATCACGCAAGCGATGGAACTTGGCGTGTAGGTGGAAAAACCCATCTTGGCGAAAGCGCTGTCCATCATGTTCAACTCCTTGGTTGAAGGTTGGTTGCAGACAGATCGGATCAGCTCAGCTCAAACAGGCCGGCAGCGCCCATGCCGCCGCCAATACACATGCTCACCACCACAAAACGCACGCCGCGGCGACGCCCCTCCAGCAGGGCGTGACCAACCAGGCGTGCGCCCGACATGCCGAAGGGGTGGCCGATGGAGATCGCGCCGCCGTTGACGTTCAGGCGCTCATCGGGAATGCCGAGTTTGTCGCGGCTGTAGATCACCTGGCAGGCAAATGCCTCGTTGATTTCCCACAGGCCGATGTCGCCAACCGTCAGCCCATGCTGCTTTAGCAGCTTGGGGATGGCATAGACGGGGCCGATCCCCATTTCATCGGCACGGCAGCCTGCCACTGCCACGCCGCGATAGATACCCAAAGGCGCGAGGCCGCGACTGCGGGCTTCGTCGGCACTCATCACCACACAGGCGCTGGCACCGTCGGACAGCTGGGATGCATTGCCGGCCGTGATGAACTGGCCTTGCTCCACCCACTGACCGTTCTTCCATACAGGCTTGAGCTTGGCCAGACTCTCAAGCGTGGTGTCGGCACGGTTGCCCTCGTCGCGGGTCAGCGTGACTTCCTCGCTGCCGGTGACATTGCCTTCCTTGTCAAACAGCTGCTTGACCGTGGTCAGCGGCACGATTTCATCGTCGAACAGGCCACGGGCCTGTGCGGCGGCCACGCGCTGCTGGCTGCGCAGCGAGTACTCGTCCTGGGCTTCACGACTGATGCCGTAACGCTGGCTGACCAGCTCGGCCGTCTCTATCATCTGGATGTAGGCTGTGGGCTCTGCGGCCAGCACCGCCTTCGATTGGGCGCGGTACGAGTTCTTGTACTTGTTCTGCACCAGGGAAATGGACTCCAGACCGCCGGCCACAGCGATATTCATCTCGCCGGTCATGACACCCTTGGCAGCCGTGGCAATGCTCATCAGGCCCGATGCGCACATGCGATCGATCACCATTCCGCCCACGGATTCCGGCAGGCCGGCGGTGTAGCCGCACAGACGCCCCAGGTTGTAGCCCTGCGTGCCCTGCTGCGCGGCAATGCCCAAAATGACGTCATCCACATCCGCACCAGCCACGTTCGCCTTGTTGAGCGCCGCGCGAATGACGTGTCCGCCCAGCACCGGGGCTTCGGTGTCGTTGAAGGCACCACGGTAAGCCTTGCCTATGGGGGTACGTGCCGTCGAAACGATGACTGCGTCTTTCATGTCTTTGTCTCCTAACTTTCTTGTCGTCGCGCCCTGGGCAGCTTTTGCTGCCGTATCGAGGTCGGCTACTCTGTCGGCAGCTCATCCCTCTTCACAAAAAATGCAATCGCCCGCCGAAGCAGGCGCTTGCACACACTCAATTTTCCCGGATAAAGAACAGCCTGCTGATGGTTTCAACCACACAGCCGGGTTTATCCTGATTCCTGACCTGTACGGTGATTCGGATCGTGACCTGTACGCCGTCTTCTCCGATAGGCGTCGCCGCCACCACCTCGCCGCTGCCACGCACGAAGCTGTTCACCAGCACCGGAGCCGGAAAACGCACCTTCTCGCAACCATAGTTGACGCCCATCTTCAGCCCCTGATAGCTGACCAGCTGAGGCAAAAACAGATTGGCCAGAGACAGCGTCAGATATCCATGGGCCACGCAGGCGCCGAACGGGCCGTTCCTGGCCTGCTCGGGGTCCACATGAATCCATTGGTGATCGCCCGTGGCATCGGCAAACTGATTGATGCGCTCCTGCGTGATCTGCACCCATTCGGTCTCGCCCAGCTGACGCCCCACCGACGCCTGCACCGAGGCTGCCGAGTCAAACAGCATCTTGTCTGCGACTGCATTCATGCTCAGGCCCTCTGCGAGCTGACGGACACCACTTCACCCGTCATGTACGAGGAGTAGTCGCTGGCCAGGAAGATCATCACATTGGCTACTTCCCAGGGCTCGGCACCCCGACCAAAGGCTTCCTTCTCGGACAGCTTGGCCAGCAGCTCTTCAGAGGCAGACTTCTTGAGGAAGGCGTGAATGGCGATGGAAGGTGCCACGGCGTTGATGCGGATGCCGAATTCGGCCGCTTCCAGCGCCGAACAGCGTGTGAGGGCCATCACGCCCGCCTTGGCGGCCGCGTAGTGAGCCTGCTCGGTCTGAGCGCGCCAGCCCAGCACCGATGCGTTGTTGACGATCACCCCCTTGCCGCGTGGCTGCATCAGCCTGAGCGCTGCGCGCGTCATGCGGAAGGTGCCGGTCAACGTGATGTCGATGACCTTGCTCCACTCGTCATCGCCCATGTCGACGACCTTGCAACTGGTGCCCAGACCCGCGTTATTGATCAGCACATCGATACCGCCCATGGCGCTGTCGGCTTCGGAGATCAGCGCCTGAACCTGCTCTTCCTTGCTCACGTCGCAGAGCTTGCCAAAGACCTGGTGTAAACCCGTATCCTTTTTGATCTGCTCCACGGCTTCGGCCAGCCGACGCTCATGCACGTCGGAGATAAACAAGGCCTTGCAGCCCTCCTCTGCTGCCCGTTTTGCAGCTGAAAAGCCGATACCGGCGCCAGCAGCAGCGGTAACGAGCACAGTTTTGTCTTTGAGCAGGCCGTGGGGAGCAACGTAAGAGGGTGCGCTAGTCATTTGTCATTCAAAAGTAGTTGCCTCGATCTTCCGATCGCCGCTGCGCTGCAGCATCGTCACTTTGGACGATAGGTCATTCCCTAATGTCGCTGGGAGGACATTTCAAAGGAGAAAATGCTGCAAACCACCAGGGAGAACCCGCGGTTCACAGCATCTTCTTTGGAGCCACTCAGCGTATTCACCTACTCCAATGACCAAAGGAGCAGGCGCGCTCGATCAGCGCGGCATGCCCAGTGCACGTTCGGCCATGAGGTTCATCTGAATCTCGTTGGTGCCTGCGTAGATGGTGTCGGCACGGCTGACCAGCCATAGCTGCTGCAAAGCGCTGAACGCGGGATCCTTGAGCACCAGTTCGCCCTGCTCGCCCAGCACATCCATGGCCAGCTCGCCCAGATCACGGTGCCAGTTGGACCATGCGTATTTGGATACGGAAGCCACACGGAAGGGCGTGCTCTCATCGCTGGAGCGCAGCGCATGGGCGCGCAGAGTCTGCAGGCCCATATCGGCCTTGGCCAGGCGCTGACGGATCAGCGGGTCGCGGGCAGCGCCATTGCGCCTGGCCAGGTCGATGATCAGGTCCAGCTCATAGCGGAAATGTGCCTGCTGGCCCAGAGTGGAAGCACCGCGCTCGCAGCCCAGCAGATACATGGCGACCTTCCAGCCATCGCCCACGGGGCCCAGATGCAGCGCGCCTTCGGTGCGTGCGCCGTCAAAGAACACTTCGTTGAACTCCGAAGTGCCGGTGATCTGGCGAATCGGACGCACCTCCACGCCGGCCTGTTTGATGGGCACCAGCAGCAGCACCATGCCCGCATGGCGGGGGCTGGCAGTGCTCGCTCCGACCTCGTCGGTGCGAGCCAGCACAAACACCCATTCGGACTCATGGGCCCAGGAAGTCCAGACCTTCTGACCGTTGATCACCCACTCGCCCGTGGCCGCATCACGATGGGCTTTGGTACGAATGCCCGCCAGGTCGGAGCCCGCACCGGGCTCGGAATAGCCCTGAGCCCAATAGTCGGTACCGGCCAGAATGCCGGGCAGAAAACGCTGTTTCTGCTCTGGCGTGCCAAAAGCCATCAGCGTGGGGGCCAGCAGGGTCTCGCCGATATGACCGATGCGGCCGGGACCGCCGCAGCGCACATACTCCTCGTGGAAGATGACTTGCTGGGCCAGCGGGACGTTGCGGCCGCCGTACCGGGTCTCCCAGCCCAGGCCGGTCCAGCCGCCCTTGGCCAGCTCCTGCTCCCATTCCTTGGCCAGTTGCGCGTCATAACCTTCGGCACCCAGACCGCTGGCATGCTTGAGCGGGGCGAACCGCCCTGTCAGATGTTGCGCCATCCATTCACGCACTTCAGCGCGAAAGGCTTCATTGATTTCCGACTCCTGCATTTTCATGCTGCCTCCGTCACGCTCTCGTCCAACAAACGCGCAGCCACCAGCTCGCGCCACTGCTCCACCGTGCCCATGCGCTGGCTGGATGCCTGCGCGCGGCGGAAGAACAGATGCGGATCAAACTCCCAGGTGAATCCCACTCCGCCGTGCAACTGAATGCTTTCGCGCGTGGAAAAGAGAGCAGCCTCCGTTGCATCTGTGCGAGCTTGAGCCGCGAAGTAGCTCAGATCGCTTGTGACATCGGCGCTATCAGCTATGAAAGCTGCTGCATAGACAGCAGAACGAGCGGTCTCCACCTTCACCAGCATCTGCGCTGCCCGGTGCTTGACGCCCTGAAAACCGCCCACGGCCTTGCCGAACTGCTGACGCTCCTTCGTGTATTCCACGGCCAGATTCAGCGCGCGCTCGGCCACACCGACTTGTTCAGCCGCCAAACCGATGGCCGCCAGATTGCGGGTCTGCGCCCACAGGCTCCTGAGCGCCTCGCCATGCATCAGCACGGCAGCGCCAGTCAATCTCACATTAACGGCCATGACATCGGCACTGCTGCGTGTGGCGTCCACCGTAGTCAGCGCCTGCACGCTCAAACCTTCTTCCTTGGCGTGCACCTCCAGCAGGCCCAGCGAGCCGCAAGGCAGGGTGGCGGGCAGCAGGAACACATCGGCATGTGCTCCTGATCCCACCTGACTCCACTGGCCATTGAGCACCAGCTCATCGCCTTCGAGCTTCACGGTCGCGGTCGCGGTCAGTTCGCCACGCACCGTCATGCCCAGCACGCAGATCCGGCCCGAGGCCGCCAGGCGCTCCACCACACCCAGGCCCTGCCCGGTCTGGCTCAACGCTTGCCACAACGGCGTCACTGCGACGACAGCGTCAAAAAACGGCACGCAGGCCAGGTGATAACCCATCTGCTCCTGAAGCAGAACCAGCTCGCGCCAGCCCAGACCCATGCCACCTGCGGCTTCGGGCAGGGCCACGCTGCACCAGCCCATGTCCAGCACTTCCTGCCACAGGGCACGGTCCAGCCCGCCCTCGGTTTCAGAAACCTTGCGCACCTGCGCCGTGCTGCATTTTTCCTGCAGAAACACCGCGGCGCTCTCGGCGATCATTTTTTGTTCTTCGTTCAGACTTAAATCCATGATGGCTCGCGTCCTGAGTTCTTCATCGAATGGGAAGGCCGGGCCCATGCCCCGGCTGATTCTTCTGCTTAGGTCCCGTAGACCTTCTGAGGGGCCTTGCCCTCGGCGATCAGCTGATCGACCACACCTGACAGCTCGGCAGGCTCCCAGCGCGCCTGCTTGTCATTGATCTTGCCGGTGAACCAGCCGTCGGCCACGGACAGCTCGCCGCCCTTGGCTTCGAAGCAGCGGCCCGTCACATGCCTGGACTGCGCGCTGCCCAGCCAGACGACGATGGAGGCCACGTTCATGGGGTCCCAGACGTCGAAGCCGGATTCGGGCTTCTTGACCATATCGGGCATGGCTCCTTCGGTCATGGAGGTGCGCGCAGCAGGTGCCAGACAGTTGGCGGTGATGCCGTAGCGCGCCAGCTCCGCGGCCTGCACCAGTGTCAGACCGGCGATGCCGGCCTTGGCTGCGGCATAGTTGCTCTGGCCTATGGAGCCTTGCAGGCCCGCGCCAGAGCTGGTGTTGATGATGCGTGCATCCACGTCCTTGCCGGCCTTCTTCTGATCGCGCCAGTAGCCGCCAAACACCTTGGCCATGCAGAAATGTCCGCGCAGATGCACGCGCATGACCATATCCCAGTCCTCTTCGGACAGGCTCAGGAACATGCGGTCGCGCAGCACTCCCGCGTTGTTGACGATGACCTGCACATCGCCAAAGGCGGCCAGTGCCGCATCGAGAATCGATTGCGCCCCGGCCACAGTGGTGATGTCACCGGTGTTGGCCAGCGCCTTGCCACCAGCGGCCTTGACTTCCTCGGCCACGGCCTGGGCGGCTTCGGAACGGATGTCGTTGATCACCACATTTGCACCTTCTTGTGCGAAGGCCAGCGCATAAGCGCGGCCCAGGCCACCGCCTGCACCGGTGATGACGACGGTTCTCTGGTTGCAAATACCCATTTCTTTCCCCTTTTGCTTGCAATGCAGACAACCTCATGGCCGTCTGCCTTTTTGAAATTACGCTTTGAAAACCGACAGATCAGGCTGACGATGTGCCCAGGGAACGGCTTGCTCCAGCTGCGCGGCTAGCGCCAACAAACGCCCTTCGCGGCCGAACGGTGCAGCAAAGTGCGCGCCCACAGGCAAGTTGTCCCTGGTCCAGTGCATGGGCACGGACATGGCAGGCTGGCCTGTCATATTGAAAAGCGCGGTATAGGGCGAAGCCTTGACGGCTTCGCGCGCGAATGAGTCATAAGGCTGGTCCAGCGTCAGCACGCCCAACAGCGGTGGCGGCACAGCCATCACCGGGGCCAGAATCAAGTCGTACTTCAGAAAGAATCGGTCCAGAATCTGGCCGGCCGTATCGAAGTTGGTACGCGCCATCAGCATCTGCTCGGCGGTATAGGACTTGGCCTTTTCCAGATACAGCCAGTCCATCTGCTCTACCTCATCCTGGCGCACGGCGCGACCCAGCAGCTTTTCGCGGGCGCGGATGCTGGCCATCATGCCCACGGATGTCACCACGCCCAGGCCCGAGAACACCTCAGCCACAGGCAACTCCGGCATGTCCTCCACGATTTCATGTCCCAGCGCCAGGCAGGCCTTGATGGCCTTGTCCACCGCAGCCTGACAGTCCGCATGCACGGGAATGCCAAAGTAGTTCCTGGACCAGACTGCGATCCTGAGCTTCCTGGGTGCCTGCTTGAGGGCGTCCAGATAGCTGCCCTCCACGTCGCGCGGCGGCACGGTGCGCGAGCCCGGCTCGCGCCCCTGCGTCAGATCGAGCAGGTGAGCGCTGTCGCGCACGCTGCGACTGATGACATGGTTCATGGACAAGCCCATCCAGCCTTCCATATTGGCCGGACCGGCGGGCAGACGGCCGCGGCTGGGCTTGAGGCCAAACAGGCCGCAGTGCGAAGCGGGAATGCGAATGGAGCCGCCTCCATCGCTGGCATGGGCCACGGGCACAATGCCTGCGGCAACCACCGATGCCGCACCACCCGAGGAGCCGCCCGTCGTGTGGGCAGCATTCCATGGATTGGGCGACTTGCCGTAGAGCAAGGACTCGGTCGTGGGCGTCTGGCCGAACTCGGGCGATGCCGTCTTGCCAAAGATATTGAGACCGGCCGCCTTGTAGCGTGCCACCAGGGTGCTGTCGTACTCTGCCACGGCCCCCTTGAAAAAGCGGCAGCCGTTGGTTGTGACCGTTCCCTTCAAATACTGGTTCAGATCCTTGAGCAGAAAGGGCACGCCCCACATGGGCGCCCTGGCTGTGGCTTCGGCACGTGCAGCGCTGCCCAGAGCCGACATCTGCCTGGCCTGATCACGTGCCAGATCGTAGTCCTTGATGACCACTGCATTGAGCTTGGGCAAGGCCTCCGTACGTGCAATCGCCGCTTCCAGCGCTTCCAGCGGCGTGATATCACCCCGACGGATCTGTTCTGCCCAGGCGCAGCCATCCACCGCCGCCGCCTCATTTTTCTTCTGTGCAGCCATTGCCGGCATGGCTGTTGCTGCGGCCACGGCACCTGCGCCCTGAATAAAGCCACGACGATCCACACCTTGATTCACTGATTCCATGCTCTCCTCCTTCTTGTTGCTGGACATTCAAGCCTTGAGTGCAGACAGGTCCGGCACGCGATGTGCCCATGGCAAGGCTTGCTCCAGCTGCGCCGCCAGACGCAGCAAGCGGCCTTCGCCACCAAACGGTGCGACAAAGTGGGACCCCACAGGGAGGTGGTCTGCCGTCCAATGCAGCGGCACGGACATGGCCGGATGACCGCTGATGTTGAACAGCGAGGTAAACGCGGAGGAATTCATGGCCTCGGCGGCATAGCTTTCATAAGGCTGATCGAGTCGCAGCGCGCCCAGTTTCTGTGCAGGCACCACGGTGGTGGGCGTCAGAATCAGGTCGTACTTGGACAGGAATGCATCGATCAATTGCCCCGCCTTGTCGAAGCCTGCGCGGCCACGGTACAGATCCAGCGCCGAGGCCTTCTTCGCGGCCTGCAACGCAGCCCAGTTCAGCGGCTCCATCTCGTCTTCGCGCACAGCGCGGCCCAGCTGCTTCTCACGGTATTCAATGGCGCTGAGCAGACCTGCCGACATGCCTGCACCCATACCGCCAAAAATTTCGTTCACCGGCAGCTCCGGCATGGCCTCTTCAACAAAATGCCCCAGGGCCTCGCAGGCCTTGGCCGCTTTGTCCACAGCCTCCAGGCATTCGGCGTGCACGGGAATCCCGAAGTAGTTCTTGCGCCAGACGGCAATACGCAGCTTGCGCTCGGGCTGGTGCATCGCTTCAAGGTAGCCCGGAGAAACATCAGAGGGAGGTCGCACTCGCGAGCCGAACTCGGGCCCAGCACTCAAGTCCAGCAGCAAGGCTGTGTCGCGCACGCTGCGGCTGATGACGTGGTTCACCGACAAACCTGTTGCGCCATCCAGCGCTCCTGGCCCTGCAGGCACACGTCCACGACTGGGCTTGAGTCCGAACAGGCCGCAATGTGCGGCCGGTATGCGGATGGAGCCGCCACCATCGCTGGCATGACCCACGGGCAGAATGCCGGCCGCCACCACAGCGGCAGTCCCACCGGAAGAACCGCCCGTGGTATGCCCGGTGTTCCAGGGGTTGGGCGTGGCGCCGTAAAGCTTTGACTCCGTGGTAGTCGTCATGCCGAACTCGGGAGATGCCGTCTTGCCAAAGATGTTGAGACCCGCAGCCTTGTAGCGCATCACCAGCGTGGAGTCCTGCGAAGCGACAGCATCCTTGAAGAAGCGGCAACCATTGCTGGTCACGGTTCCTGCCATGCTCAGACCCAGGTCCTTGAGCACAAACGGCAGACCCCACAGCGGAGCTTTGTCAGTCGCCTGTTTGCGTGCATCGCGGCCCATGGTCGAGAGCTTCTTGGCATGCTCGCGGGCCAGTTCGTAGTCTTTGATGACCACGGCATTGAGCTTGGGCAAGGCTTCAACGCGCGCAATGGCGGCATCAAGAGCCTCCAGCGGCGTGACATCGCCTTTGCGCATCTGCGCTGCCATGGTGATGGCATCGGCCTGCGCAACGGTCCTGGTGCCGACTTGAGCTTGCGCTGCTGGCAGACCCAGCGCTGCCGCCGTGGCAGTTGCTCCGGCCAGGAATGCTCTGCGATCTGAATCCGTCGCTTTGTCTTGCATGTCTTTGTCTCCGTTGATATTTTTGTGGATGACTTGCTAAGCTGCCAACACCGGATCTCCAACGCAATACAGGCACCCAGAGGTGCCTGCATGTCTGCCGTCAGAGTCTCTCGATGATGGTCACATTGGCCTGTCCTCCACCTTCGCACATGGTCTGCAAGCCGTAGCGCCCGCCGGTGCGCTCCAGCTCGTGCAGCAGCGTGGTCATGAGCTTGGCGCCTGAGGCTCCCAGTGGATGACCGAGCGCAATCGCACCACCGTTGACGTTGGTCCTGGCATGGTCGTAGCCAGTCTCCTTGAGCCACGCCATGACCACGGAAGCAAAGGCCTCGTTGATCTCGACCAGGTCGATGTCGGACATGGTCATGCCCGCCTTCTTGAGCGCATATTCCGTGGCTGGAATCGGCGCGGTCAGGTGCCAAATGGGGTCATCGGCGCGCACGCTCATATGGTGAATGCGGGCGCGTGGCTTGAGGTTGTAGCGCTTGAGCGCCGCTTCGGACACCACCAGCACGGCAGCCGCCGCATCGCAGGTGGAGCTTGAGACGGCTGCAGTGATGGAGGGATAGTCGGCGTCCACCGGCTCCAGCGTGGCCATCTTCTCCAGAGTCGAGAGGCGAGCCGTCTCATCCATCCTGAAAGCGCCAAAGGGGACGATTTCACGGTCGAAGCGGCCCTCGGCAAGCGCATTCAAAGCGCGGTCGTGGCTTTCCTTGGCAAATACTTCCATGTCGGCACGACTCACGCCCCAGTGGTCGGCAATACGCTGGGCGGCGTAGAACTGATTGACGGGTGCGTTACCGAAACGCGCCTGCCAGCCTTTGCTCTCGGCAAACGGCGTAGTAAAGCCCAGGGGCTGACCGGCGAGCATGGCCGAGGAAATGGGAATGGCGGTCATGGTCTGCACGCCACCGGCCAGCACCACGTCCTGCGTGCCACTCATCACGGCCTGGGCCGCAAAATGAATGGCTTGCTGGGACGAGCCGCACTGGCGATCAATTGTGGTGCCGGGCACGTTCAAGGGCATGCCGGCTGCCAGCCAGGACGTCCGGGCAATGTCGCCAGCCAGAGAACCTATGGTGTCCACGCAGCCAAAGATCACGTCGTCGTAATCGGCTGCAGGAATGTCGTTGCGCTCGACCAGCGCTTTGATCACATGGGCGCCGAGATCGGCACCGTGCACAGTGGCAAGAGAGCCCTTGCGCTTTCCCGTAGGAGAGCGCAGCGCATCAACGATATAAGCCTGGGCGCTCATGCAGCCACCTCTTCCGCAACGTTCTTAATAGCATCTTGCGCAGAGCAGGAGGCACATGAATCGATTTCTCGATCAAAAGTCGATCCGGGGCCCACCGGGGCATTGGGACTGCGCAGCAAGCCCTGAGTCAGGCGGGCCGCGTGGTATGCCTTGTCGCCCCAGGCAGCGTCCAGCACCCAGGCGCGCTTCATGAACATCTGCAGATCGACTTCCCAGGTGTAGCCCATGGCGCCATGCACCTGCAGACTGTTGCGTGCCGCAAACCAGCTCGCTTCACTGCACTGGAGCTTGGCGTGCGAGATACGCACGGCCAGATCGGGTTCACCGTGCTGCAGCGCATAGAAGGCACGGTAGAGCACAGGTTTGGCAAACTCGATCTTGGTGACGATGTCCGACAGGTGGTGCTGCACGGCCTGAAAGCTGCCGATGACCTTGTCGAACTGCTTGCGCTGCGCCACATAGTCCACCGAGAGATCCAGCATGCGCTGAGCCTGGCCCAGCATCTGGGCAGCTGCGGCGATTGCACCGCGCTCGCCGGCAGTGTCCCAGACCTTCTGACCCTGAGTGCCGTCGAGCAAACGAGTGGCATCGGATGCCGTCCAGCGTACCCGTGACAGACGGCGCGAAGAGTCGATACTGCTCAGCGCCGTGATCTCGCACTGTGCAGGCCTGACCAGGTGCAGCTCCAGGCCGGTGGCCGTGGCATGGGGCAGCAACAGCACATCGGCCAATGCCGCGTCCGCCACATTGAGGTTGACGGGATGGCCCACGGCCACACGGCAGCTGCCTTCGGCAATCCTGGACAGCCAGACACGGCTCTCATGTCCTTGCGGCAATGCACACAGCATGCCCACAGCCACATAGGCGGTGTCGCTCAGGGAATCGGGCAGAGCGTAATAGCCCACTTCCTGCAGCAGCAGTGCCCAGTCCACATCGGCCATGCCCATGCCGCCATCGGCTTCGGGAGCGGACAGGCCCATCAGGCCTTGTTCTGCAATCTTGGCCCACAGCTCGGGGCTGCGACCGGTCGGAGTTTCCCAGATGTCGCGCAGCAGCTCGGGGGCTGCTTCGGTCATCAGAAAGCGGCTGATCGAGTCACGGAATGCGATTTGATCTTCGGTAAAGGTGAAGTCCATGGTTGTCTCCCTGCCGATCAGGATTTGGGCAGACCCAGCATGCGCTGAGCGATGATGTTGCGCTGGATCTCGTTGCTGCCCGCGTAGATGGGACCTGCCTGCGAGAACAGGAAACCTTCCAGCCATTCGTTGGCCTCGACGTCATCGATGAGCTCGGCACGCGCGCCCAGAATGCGCATCGCGGTTTCGTGAATCATGATGTCCAGCTCGGACCAGACAATCTTGTTGGTGCTGGCTTCGGCGCCAATCTGTGCGCCCTTGTTCAGGCGGCCCACCGTGTGATAGGAAGACAGCGTGTATGCCTCCGCCCCCTGCCAGGCACGCAGCACGGCATCGCGAATGGAGTGATCGCGGTCGGCCTCGACCTGATTGCGCAGATACAGGTCCACCAGCTTCTGCGCACTGCGCTGATAGCGGGCGGGAGAGCGCAGCAGCAGGCCGCGCTCAAAGCCGGCCGTCGCCATCGCCACATGCCAGCCTTTGCCTTCTGCACCCAGCAGGTTCTCCACGGGTACTTCGACATCGTCGAAGAAGATTTCGGCAAAGTGCTCACGGCCATTGATGGCACGAATGGGACGCACGGTGATGCCGGGCGTATTCAAGGGCACCAGTATGTAGCTCAGACCATGATGGCGGCTTGATGTCGGATCACTGCGGAACAGGCCGAACACCCAGTCGGCAAAGATCGCACGGGTAGACCAGATTTTCTGACCGTTCAGAATGAACTTGTCACCCATGCGTGTGGCGCGGCTGCTGATGGCAGCCATGTCCGAGCCGGCGTTGGGCTCGGACCAACCCTGGGCCCACATATCGTCGCAGCGGGCCATACGGGGCAGAAAGCGGGCTTTCTGCTCGGGCGTGCCGAATTCCATCAGCGTGGAGCCCAGCAGCAGAATGCCGTTCTGGTTCACGCGGGATGGCGCATCGGCTGCCCAGTACTCTTCTTCAAAGATCAGCCATTCGGTCAGGTCGCAGCCGCTGCCGCCCAGGTCCTTGGGCCAGGTCACGGCGCTGTAGCCGGCGCTGGCCAGCTTGGCTTCCCACTGGCGGTGCTGCTCGAAACCCTCTCGAGTGTCATAGCTCTGCAGTCGTTCCTTGGGCACATTGTTCTTGAGCCATTCACGTACCTGGGCACGGAAGGTCTTCTGCGCTGGGGTGTATGTCAAATCCATGGTTGTCTCCTCTTCGCGCTAGTGATGCTCAGAATTTGGCGTCGCGCTTTTCCACAAAGGCGCTGCGCGTCTCGGCGGAATCTGGACTCATATAGGCTTGCAGGGTGAATCCCTGCTCCCAGCGGTATTTGTCTTCGAGATTGCCGTCTTCGATGCCGGTCAGCGCCTCCTTGGCGATGCGGATCATGGCGGGGCTCTTGGCGGCAATCTTGTTGGCGATCTCCATGGCGACGTCGCGCAGCTGCTCACGGGGAACAACACGCTCGATGGCACCCAGGCGCAGGGCTTCTGCCGCAGCGATCATCTCGCCCGTAAAGAACAGATAGCGAGTCTTCTGCACGCCGAACATGCGCTGCAGATGGGCGGCACCACCCATGGCTCCGCGGTCCACTTCAGGCAGGCCGAAAGTGGCGTCTTCCGCGGCGATCACGATGTCCGATGCCCCGCAGATACCGATGCCGCCGCCCAGCACAAAGCCGTGCACGGCGGTGATGACGGGTACCTTGTTCAGGTGCACGGCCTTGAACGTGGCGTAGTTGCCTGCGTTCACGTCGATGATGAGCTTGTCGTTGGTCGACAGCTCCTTGATGTCCACACCCGCGCAGAAACCACGGTTTTCGGCACGGATGACGATCACGCGCACCTCGGGCCTGTCGCCCAGCGCCTGGATTTCCCGGGCCAGGCCATTCCAGCCGGCTGCATTCAAGGCATTCACGGGAGCACGGTCTATCACCAGCTCCGCCACGCCGTTGTCATGAATATTGGAGTGAAATTGTTGAGTGGACATATCCGGTCTCGTTGGCTTGTTGTTATGCGGGAGTCAATGCGTTCAATGCGTTGCGACGGTCCATGGCCTGGCGGACAATGCCGCCTATCACTTCCTCGCAGCTGTCGAGCCGGCCAATCAGCGCGGCCACCTGGCCGGCAGACATCACGCCCTCTGCGGGATTGCCATCGACCATGGAGCGCTGCAGCAACATGGGGGCGTTGGCAGCCATCACGGTCTGTGCGACGGATGACGAGTCTTCGCGCATGGCCTTGATGAAGATGCTCAAGGCCTGGCCCGTGGTCATGCCGGTCTCGGCCTTCCACTGCAATGCCAGACCCAGGGCGATGCGCAAGCGCTTCATGGGGCTGGCTTTTTCGAGCATGGCCAGGTATTCGTTGGGAATCATGCGCTGGGGCATGCCATCGACCAGATGCGAGATGGAGATCTTTTCCGCATCCCTTGCAGCCAGATAGCGCTGCAGCGTGGCAGCGGGCACCTTGGAATCACTGGTCATCAGAAACCGCGTGCCCATGGCAATACCCGATGCGCCATAGGCCAGAGCAGCCAGCAGGCCACGGCCGTCATAAAAGCCGCCTGCGGCAATCACGGGCACCTCGACCGCATCCACAACCTGAGGCAGCAGCACCGTGGTGGGAACGCTGCCGGTATGGCCTCCCCCTTCACCGCCCTGCACAGTGATGGCATTGGCGCCCATCTCGATCGCCTTCTGGGCATGCTTCAAGGCTCCCACTGTGGGCATGCAGACGATGCCGGCATCGCGCAGACGGCCTATCACCTTCTTGTCCGGACCACGGCCGTAGCTCACCGCACGCAGACGGTACTTCACGGCCAGATCCAGCAGTTGCTGGGCATTGGGCTGAAACATGTGAAAGTTCAGCCCGAAAGGTTGGTCGTCGGTCTCGCGCTTGACACGCAGAATTTCGGCTTCGATCCTGTCGGCGGGAATGGTGGCGCCGGCCAGAAAGCCGAAGCCGCCGGCGTTGGTAGTACCTATCACGAGATCAGCGCCCGCCACATAGCCCATGGCCGTCTGGATGACGGGGTAGCGGCACCCCAGCAGGTCGCAGATAGGAGTGCGCAGACTGCCCATATCGTTCATATTGCTCATGCCTTTGACTCTTCTTTATTGGCCTTTGCCATGGACCTGGCATCCTGGCCGCCCAGTTGCCCCATGCCCATCGCCTGACTGTGCGCGTGAGCAAAGTGGTGGTAGCCAAAAGCCATGTCCATGGTGGAACGCAGCCCCTGCAGCTCTTCAGCCTTGTTGACGACCATCTTGGTCAGTGCCAGGCCCAGACGCGGCTGTGCCGCCATGCGCTGGGCCATGGCATAGACCTGGTCCTCGAGCTCGGCACGCGGAACCACGCGGTTGACCATGCCCATCTGATAGGCGCGCTCTGCCGGCATGCGCTCGCCCAGCAGCAGAAACTCCTTGGCAATACGCGGATGCAGTTCGTGAGCGTGGGCGAAGTACTCCACACCGGGAATGCCCATGCGCACCACGGGATCCTGGAAAAACGCATCGTCGCTGGCCACGATCAGGTCGCAGACCCAGGCCAGCATCAGACCGCCCGCCACGCATGCCCCCTGCACCATGGCAATCATGGGTTTGGGGATCTCACGCCAGCGTCGGCACATGCCCAGGTAGACCTCCTGCTCGCGGGCAAACAGCTGCTCGCCGCCGGGCTTGTTGGTGTGGTCCCACCACAGGTGTGCACGGTCAAAGGACTTGTTGATGTCTCGGCCGGGCGTGCCGATATCGTGACCCGCACTGAAGTGCTTGCCTTCGCCGCGCAGCACGATGACCTTGACGCTATCGTCATCGGTCGCCTTGCGGAATGCAGCATCCAGCGCATAGGTCATCTGCGAGTTCTGCACGTTGTTGAACGTGGGCCGATTCATGGTGACCGTGGCAATGCCGTTGTCCACGCTGTAGAGAACGGGCTCGTCTGTTTCATAGACGGCTTTGTCCTCGCGTGTCACAAATTCGCTGGATGCATCATCCATATCAGACTCCCATGGCCGTAGCGCGCAGATTGTGCGGATCGAGCTGAGCCAGCAAGGCCAGTTGCTCGGGCGTGGGATCAGGTGTCACTCCCACGTTCTCGGGAACATGGATCGGAAAGCCCGTGGCCTCCTTGACCTGCACCGCCGTCACGCCGGGATGCAGCGACACCAGGCGCACTTGATGACTGGGTCCGCCAAAGTCCATCACACACAGGTTGGTGAAGATGAAGCGAATGTCGGTGGTCTCCTCCAGCGTCCAGCCCTTGGCCAGGCGCGCAGGGTTGTAGCCCACGCTGCCCACGGCATCGACCTCACCCGGGACAAACACCTTGGTGCTGTGGTTGGGCACAAAGAAGGAATTCGCGTGGTTAATCGAATTGCCGGGGAAGCCGCGCACCCCCAGCATCATGGACTTGGGACGAGCGTAGTCGCTGCCCACCATGGAGATATTGCCCTGACCGAAGCGGTCCACCTGCACGGGGCCCACCATGGCGTGGCGCTTGCCTCCCCAGACGTTGTCGAAGATGCGCGAGAAACCCATCCAGCTTTCACGCTTGATCTTGTATTCACCTCGTGGACCTACGGGCACGGGCTCATTGACCACCCAGGCTTCGGAGTCCGTCATCATCAGATCGGTGTTGATGGAACGCATGCACAGCGAAGCCGCCAGACGTGGCACCAGGCCAATGCCGGTGGCCAACACCTCGCCGTCGTTTTCCCAGGCACGTGCCGCGGCGCAGATGACGCGATCTACCAATGCAATTTCACTCATCTCTGTGCCTCCTCAGAACACGGGCAAGGGCAGGCGCTTGATTGCTTCCATGCCACCCACTTTTTCCAGATATTCCTGCTCCGTGCACTGCACGTATTTCTGCTGGTAGCTGCTCCAGCCGCCCTCTTCCTTGCTGCTGGCCGCGTATTCCTTGAAGTGCTTGACATCAAAGCCATACAGAGGAGCACAAGACGATGGGTGAGCACCGCCGGGCAGATGCACGACACCCGTGGTTTCAGAACGCTCCCAGAACACCAGGCGCGCGGCTTGCTCCGAATCGAAGCTGCTGGACTCGACCAGTTCGTCGCAGCTCACAAACGTATTGGTTGCGGCTCGCGCAAACAGGTCGTCCATATAGATATCGGGACCGGCAATCTGGCAGACACCGCGAGAGTCCGCGCGATCCACGTGCAGCAGGGCCACATCCAGATTGATGGCGGGCATCGCCACCCACTCCTTGCCGTCGTAGGGTGATTCGATAAGGCGAATGGAGCTGTTGTGCTTGAGCACATCGGTGCCCAGACCGACTCGGGTGGGAATGTAGGGAATGCGCATGCCGGCAGCCTTCAGGCCCAGCACCATATGACCCTCGTCAATTTCCATGACCTCGATCTCACCACTCTGGCGGGCCTTGCGAAAGTACGGCTCCAGCGGGATGAAGTCCAGCGACACGAAGGCGAAGATCAACTTCTTGACCTTGCCTGCCGCACACAGCATGCCCACATCGGCACCGCCATAGGCCACCACGGTCAGATCCTTGACGGGGCTGCGCAGCAGCTCGCGCACAAGGGCCATGGGCTTGCGCCGGGGCCCCCAGCCACCAATTCCGATCGTCATGCCGTCCTTGATGGATGCCACAACGTCCTTCGCTGTCATCAATTTATTGGCCATGTCTCCAAGCCTCCTATCAGTTGTTTTCAGGGCGGCCCACGCTGAAGTCGTGCCCCCAGAGGCTTACGGTCGTGAACTCGTGCGTGATGTGATGTTCCCAGTCGATGATGGCGCCGCCATAGCCGAACTCCAGGTCGAAGTTGGAGGGCGTCTTCATGTAGAACGAGATCATCTTGTCGTTGGTGTGCTGACCCAGAGTGGCCGAGAGCTTGACCTGGCTCTTTTGCATGCGGTCCATGGCACGACCCACTTCGGGCATGTTGTCCACCTCCACCATCACGTGCACGCAACCCGAGGGAGAAGGAAATTCGGCCAGAGCCAGGCTGTGGTGACGAGCGTTGGCGCAGTGGAAGAAGTGGATTCGGACCGTGGGGCCGGCATCGCCTGCGGGCTTGAAGTTGTAAATATCCGAGAGGCCAAAGCCCAGCACATTGCGCACAAAGGCCACGGTCTTGTCAAAGTCGGGAGCAGGCAGCACGGTGTGGCCCAGACCATAGTCACCGGTGATGAAGCGCGAAACACCCTGGGGCGATGCGAAATGGCTGAAGTCGGACTTGAAGCCCCAGACGATCTCATGACGGTTTCCGGACGGATCCATCACGATGGCCAACTCCTGCACATGGCGCTTGGCACACAGTTCGGAGCTGCCCATTTCGTAGTGCACATCAGCGGCCTGCAGCACCTTGAGCGCCTGCTCGAAGGCTTGCTTGTTGGCCACTTCCCAACCGGATGCGGAGTATTTGTCATTGCTGCCAGGCTGAACCTGGAAGCGAAACTGACGCTCATCCATCTTGATCAGCAGATCGCCATCGGCAGTGGTGCTCGGCATCATGCCAAGCACGTCACGTGCGTAGTTGACCCAGCGATCCAAATCAGAGCTCTCGGCAACAACGTACGCTAGTCCACGTATTTCCATCATGATGTCGGGGCCTCCAACCCAAATCCTTTAGTGATGCAGAGGATTCTGAAGAGGAGAGCCTTTGCAAACATCGTCCATTGAGACTAACGATTTGCCGCTTCACCACCCAAATTTAATAGCACTCATACAAGAATCAGCATGTAGTTCAGCGGAATAGACTAGATTGCTTTCAGCCTTTTGAAACAGGCCGATCCGACACCCTTGCGACAGCCGTGAAAACCCGCAGTACGAAAAAAAAGGCCGCACCCCCATACGGGAATGCGGCCAACACGATGAACTCAGTTTCTTGATGGATCAGACGGTCTGCACTTCTTCTGCAGACGCATAGTCGTTGTAGCCCCTGGCACCAGGGGTGTAGAGCGTGTTGCGGTCAAACCTGGCCAGAGGCAGGCCCTGGCGCATGCGCTGCACAAGATCGGGGTTGGCGATGAAATGCCGCGCAAAAGATACCGCCTTGCCCTCGCCTGCCTGCAACGCGACTTCGGCGCTTTGCGCATCAAAGCCATCGTTGAGAATCAGGTTCTCGCCAAAGTTCTCACGCGCCAGCTTGAAGGCATCGATTGAAGGATCGAAGACCGCACGCATCACATGCAGATAGGCAATGCCCAGCTTGGCGGCCTGACGCATCAGCTCGGCATGGGTTGCCGCGGAGTTTTCATCCGCCGTGTCATTGAAGGTGTTGCCGGGGTTCAGGCGCAGCCCCACGCGATCGATGCCGATGGCCTCCCCCATGGCGCCCAGGCATTCCACAGCGAAACGTGAGCGACTGCTGGCGTTGCCACCATATTCATCGGTACGCTGATTGGTACTGGAGTGCAGGAACTGCAGACTCAGATAACCGCTGGTGCCATGCAGCTCGACGCCGTCAAAGCCCGCATCCATGGCGCGCCGAGCAGCTGCAGCATGCCCGGCAATCGCCGTGCGCACTTCTTCGGTGGTCAATGCCTGGGGCTGGTCGAAATCCTGCATGCCTGCCGCATCGGTCCAGATCTTGCCCTGAGCCTGAATGGCGGACGCCGATACGGAACGCACACCAGCGGGTTTGATATGGCTGCTGCCGATACGACCGGAGTGCATGATCTGCAGCACAATGGATCCGCCACGCGCATGCACGGCGTCCGTCACACGGCGCCAGCCGCGCACATGAGCGGCAGTTTCGATGCCGGGCTGACGACAGTAGGCTTGACCCGTGACCTCGGGCCAGGCCCCTTCAGCCACGATCAGGCCCGCATCAGCGCGCTGGCCATAGTGCTCGGCCATGATGTCGGTGGGCGTGCCATCGGCATCGGCGCGGTTGCGCGTCATGGGGGCCATGACCACGCGGTTCTGCAGAGCAATCTTGCCCAGCAGGGTGGGCGTGAAAAGCGTTTGACTCATGCCGACTCCTTAGCGCACACGCATGCGCGGCGCGGGTGTGCCACGGCGCATGCTTTTAAGGAACTGCTCCAGGGGCGCTGGCGCGGCCACTTGCGGCAACTCATCCTTGTCGGGGCGCTGGGCCCAGAATTCCTTCCAGCTCGGGAACAGGTCGTGGAAAGCGCCATGGTAGGGCTCACGACCGGGCCAGCGCATCTTCATGTCGCCAATCGGCGGCTTGTTCAGGTCTGTGGCATACCAGTAACAGGGCAGACGGCGACGGAAATACCACTGGCCGTCAATGCGCTCGTAGTCGTCCCAGTACAGCATCTGCATGATGACCCACTCGGCACCGCACTCATGCTCGTTCTTGGAGTAGACCGCGCCGGTGGCGTGATCCCGGTCCACAAACTCGATGATGTGCTGGCCCAGATGGTGCGAGGTTCCCGTGAACTGGTCACGCAGCGTGCTGTCCTGCCAGGCCATGAAATGCGCCCGCCCCACTTTTTCCTTGCCCACCTTGATATCGGGAGCGAACAGGTTCACATGGGCGTCCATGTCACGCATGTCCAGCGACAGGGAATACTTGCCAGCCAGTTGACGAATCGCATCCAGCGACTCCAGCCTGTCGATACGCTCTTCCAGCGTTTGTGGCCACTGATTCACGGGTTCACTCATCTCTTCAGCCTCTTTCTTACAGTGCCGTCACCAGCACCGCGGAACGGCCGCCATCCACGGGCAAGGCGGCACCTGTCACATAGCTGGCCTCGTCGCTGGCCAGAAACAGCACGGCATTCGCCAGCTCGCTGGACTGACCCACACGCCCCATGGGAATGAGTTTTTCGGTGTTCTTGCGCGATGCCTCATCAGCCAGCATTCCCGCTGTCGCAGGGGTCTCCACCACGGCAGGAATCACCACGTTCACGCGCACGCCAGCAGGCGCACCTTCGGCGGCTGCAGCACGCGAGAAGTTGAGAATGGCCGCCTTGGCTGCCGAGTAACCCGACATAAAAGGTGTGCCCAGCGTGCCGCAGATGGAGCTGATATTGACGATGGAACCACCCTTGGCCCCCATCAGCTTCAGCGCAGTACGCGTTCCCCAGAAAGTGCCATCCACCGAGGTGGAAAAATTGGCATGCCAGTCGGCCGTGGTCATGCCATCGATGCCCCCCCAGGTGTAGGCCATGGCGTTGTTGACCAGAATGTCCAGGCTGCCATGCTTTTTGGCAGTCTGCTCCAGCGCTCCGACAAACTGGGCTTCGTTGCCCACGTCGGCCACGATGGCCTCGGCACTGCCGCCTGCTGCCTTGATCCTGTCCACGACTTCGTCGAGAGGCTGCTTGCGGCGGCCGCAGATCACCACGGTTGCCCCCTCCTGTGCGAAACGCTCAGCCGTTGCGGCACCGATACCGGAACCACCACCGGTCACAAATGCAATCTTTCCTTCCAGACGCTTGCTCATGCTTGTCTCTCCTTAGAGGAAGGCGCTGCCGCCGTTGACTGCCACGTTCTGACCCGTCACAAAGCCACTGTCGTCGCTGGCCAGGAACACTGCCACCTTGGCGATGTCTTCTGGCTCAGCCATGCGACCCATGGGCACGCCCGCGATGATGGCATCGGCCCACTCCTGGGGAATGCCCTGCATCATGGGCGTGTTGGTGGGTCCGGGAACCAGTGTGTTCACACGGATCTTCTTGGACGCCAGTTCCTTGGCCATGCCACGGGTCAAGCCCATCAGGGCGGCCTTGGAGGCGCAGTAGTGCGCCGGACCGTCACCGCTGACAGCCGAGGTGCTGGAGATATTGACGATGGCACCACCCTTGCCTTCCTGCATCTGCTTGACGGCGGCACGGGCGCAGTAGAAAGCGCCGTTCAGGTTCACGCCAATCACGCGCTCCCAGGTCGCATCAGGAATATCGGCAAATTGGTCCACCGAGCCTACGCCGGCGTTGTTCACCAGCACGTCGACGGCGCCGAGCTTTTCGCGGATTTCGACAAACAGCGCATCGACCGCAGCGCTGTCGGCCACATTGGAGGAACGGGCCAGATGCTTGCCGCCCCTGCCCTCCAGGGTCTGTCTGGCTGCTTCTTCATTCAAGTCCACGGCCACCACAGTGGCACCCTCATCGGCAAAACGCTGTGCAATCGCTCGCCCCATGCCCTGGCCCGCCCCCGTGACCACGGCAACTTTTCCGGCTAAACGCATTCTTGTCTCCTTGTTGATGTGCAATCAAAACTTGGAGACAGCGTATGAAGAAATCGCCCTCAGCCCATCGTCCAAGAAGACTAAGCAAATTTTCTCGGAAAGCTATCAAATAAATAGCAATAAATACAATACAGATTTTTGCTCCAATGCATTTTCACGCCTGTTAATCAGTTGGTGACAGCAATCCAGCGTCAGATGCCTCCCCCTCAACTGCACCGCACATGGCAACAGCAACTAACCGCCATAGGGGACAAATCCGCTCTCGTTTTCATTGACTTTGAGCGGTTTGGCTACGTAAGGAAAAGCACGTTGCGGGCAAGCGCTGCGCTCGCATACCTTGCAGCCCATGCCGATAGGTGTGGCCGCTGCTATATTGCGCAAATCCATGCCTTGGGAGTACACCAGCCGCGCGGCGTGCTGCAAGTCGCAGCCCAGGCCGATGGAGAAGGTCTTGCCTGGAGCCCCCCAGCCCTGGCCGGCATGGCTGATGGTGCGAGCAATCCACAGGTAGACGCGCCCGTCCGGCATGCTGGCGAGCTGGGGCACTATGCGGCCCGGCTGGGTAAAAGCCTCGTACACCACCCACAACGGGCAGGTGCCGCCTGTCTTGGAGAAATGAAAATGCGTGGCCGACTGGCGCTTGCTGATATTGCCGGCCCGGTCCACTCGGATAAAGAAAAACGGCACACCCGGCGCATCGCGTCGCTGCAAGGTTGAGAGACGATGGCAGACGGTCTCGAAGCCCACACCGAAGTGCCTTGCCAGCAAGTCTATGTCGTAGCGCAGGCCTTCGGCTGCACGCAAGAACTCTCCATATGGCAGCACAAATGCCCCAGCTACATAATTAGCCAGCCCCATGCGTGCCAGCCGGCGCGTGGCCTCGTCCTGCCAGGGCACGCTTTGCAGCTCCCTTTCAAGCAGTGAATCAAACTCCAGCAGCGCCAGTTGCGTAGCCAGCTGAAATGCCTGCTGCATGGGACTCAGTTGCGGAGCCACATACAAGGTGCGCGTGAGCGCATCGTAGCGCCTATGGCTGCCCGATTTCTCAGCGTTCCCAACATGAGCATGCAGAACCAATACACCATGTCGTGCCTGCAGCCGGTATTGCAGCCAATCATGCAGATGACCGCCTTGCTCTGCAGCCTGCCGAGCCAGCGCTTCGGCTGCACGATCAAGCGCATCAAGGTAATTGCGGTGGGAAAAAAAGAAATCACGAACCGCCTCGAAGGGCATCTGGCGCGAGGGCTCAGCCAGCAGGCCTGCCATTGCGCCATTCCCGGCGACATCTCCGTGAACTGAGGTGTCGGCATCCGGCCCGGCGCGGCCATCACCCAGATGGGCGGTCAAGGCCTCCAGCCGCTCGGCGTCCGCCAGGTGACGCTGGTGCATGGCCAGCAGCATCTGTGCCAGCTGCGGCAGCTTGGCTGCGACCTCACGCAGCTCGGGAAGCGGCACCGAACCTTCTGGCTGAGGCATGGCGGCCACCGCATCGCGCAATTGCGCCAGCAAGCGGGCCTCCTCATCCTCGGAGAACTGCTGGATATCGACGCCCAGCACCCTGTGAATCTTGAGCAGCACGGCCACCGTGAGCGGGCGCTGATCCTGCTCGATCTGATTCAGATAGCTGGGTGACAACTCCAGCGCCTGGGCCAGCGCAGCCTGCGTAAGACCACGCTCGGCACGCAGGCTGCGCAGACGCACGCCCATGAAGGTCTTGGCCATTAGCTTGCTCCTTGTTTGTTGATCTCAAAGATTCGCAAAATTTGCAAATACATGCATTCAGTTTCGCAAGCATTCACCAATTCAGTTCTATACGCAGAGAAAGCAAATGCGTAGATTGCGAAGTATCGCAGACCAGCAAGGACCTGCACTGCACATCCAAAGGAGACACCCATGAGCACTGTGACAGCCCCAACATCCCCAATATCTTCAACCGCCATTAACCACGCCGCCGCAAGCTTCAGGCCAAAAAAGTCCGTCGCCCTCTCCGGCGTGACAGCAGGCAACACTGCACTGTGCACCGTGGGCAGGAACGGCAACGACCTGCACTACCGCGGCTACGACATTCTGGACATTGCCGAGGTCTGCGAGTTTGAGGAGATTGCCCACCTGCTGGTACACGGCAAACTGCCCACCCACGCCGAACTCAGGGCCTACAAAGCCAAGCTCAAGGCTTTGCGCGGCCTGCCCGGCAGCGTGAAGACTGCGCTGGAACAGCTACCCGCCGCCAGCCATCCCATGGACGTGATGCGCACCGGTGTCTCCGCCCTGGGCTGCGCGCTGCCGGAGAAAGACGACCACAATCCTCCTGGCGCCCGCGATATCGCCGACCGCCTGATGGCCTGCCTGGGCAGCATGCTGCTTTACTGGTACCACTTCAGCAACTCGGGCCGCCGCATCGAGGTCGAAACCGGGGACGACTCCATCGGTGGCCACTTTCTGCATCTGTTGCATGGCACAAGGCCTTGCGAGAGCTGGGTGCGCGCCATGCATACCTCGCTCAATCTGTATGCCGAGCACGAGTTCAATGCATCAACCTTCACGGCCCGCGTGGTGGCAGGCACGGGCAGCGATATGTACTCGGCGATTACCGCTGCGATAGGCGCTCTGCGCGGCCCCAAGCATGGCGGAGCCAATGAGGTGGCGTTCGA
Source organism: Comamonas sp. A7-5 (assembly GCF_039581385.1). NCBI lineage: Bacteria > Pseudomonadati > Pseudomonadota > Betaproteobacteria > Burkholderiales > Comamonadaceae > Comamonas > Comamonas sp. A7-5. The sequence goes on along the minus strand of NZ_JBCPWO010000009.1, from coordinate 20,011 downwards.
GATCCAGAAGCGCTACGACAACCCGGCAGAGGCCGAGGTCGATATCCGCCGCCGCGTGGATGCCAGGGAAGTCGTGATCGGCTTCGGCCACCCCGTCTATACCGTGAGCGACCCTCGCAATGTGGTCATCAAAGGCGTGGCCAAAAAGCTCTCGGACGAGGCCGGCAGCAGCAAGATGTACGACATTGCCGCACGCCTGGAATCGGTGATGTGGGAGGTCAAGAACATGTTCCCCAACCTCGACTGGTTCAGCGCCGTCAGCTATCACATGATGGGCGTGCCCACCACCATGTTCACGCCGCTGTTCGTGATTGCCCGCACCAGCGGTTGGGCAGCGCACATCATCGAGCAGCGCCAGGACAACAAGATCATCCGTCCCAGCGCCAACTACACAGGCCCGGACGACCTGCATTTCGTGCCTATCGAGGCACGCCAGTAAGCTCCATCAATGTCTGCCCAGCCCATGCAAGCCCATTCCCTGTGCATTGCCATCGCCGACAAGCTACGCGAGCGCATTCTGAGCCATCAGTTACCGCCCGGATCGGACATCAATGACGGAGCACTGGCGCAGGAGTTTGGCGTGAGCCGCACTCCTGTGCGCGAGGCCATGAAGCTGCTATGCCATGAAGGATTGCTGACGGCTCAGCCCCGGCGCGGCATGAGCGTGACCTGCCTGAGTGCAGCCCAGGTGGCCGAGGCTCGCTTGCTGAGCAGCCTGCTGGCTGGCCATCTGGCGCGGCAACGCCAGATGCAGACTGCCAGCACGCAGCTTTGCGAGCAGTTGCTGCGCGTGTCGCAGGCCCGGCTCCAACTCGCACTGGGTACACAGCTCGCCATGCAGCCGACAAGCCAAGCGCCGATGCCTTCACCATTGCCTGCAGCCCTTTCACAATCCCCGCACTGCCACAGCGCCGGCAACGCAGAAGCCTCACGCTCGGCTCTGGCCTATTGAGACTACTAAAAGAATCCCCGAGACAATGACTCACCACCCCCACCGTAAACCCTTGCCCGGCACTGCGCTGCATTACTTCGACGCCCGGTCCGCTGTGGAAGCCATCCGCCCCGGCAGTTGGACCACACTGCCCTATACCAGTCGCGTCCATGCCGAGAACCTGGTGCGGCGCAGCGATCCGGCCCACCTGACCGAGTACCTCAGGCAAATCGTTGAACGCAAGCGCGAACGCGATTTTCCCTGGTTCCCGGCCCGCGTGGTCTGCCATGACATCCTGGGCCAGACAGCGCTGGTCGACCTGGCCGGCCTGCGTGATGCGATTGCCGAGCAAGGTGGCGATCCGGCCGCTGTCAATCCCGTGGTGCCCGTGCAGCTGATCGTCGATCATTCGCTGGCCGTTGAGTGCGGTGGCTACGACCGCGAGGCCTTCGAGAAAAACCGCGCCATCGAAGACCGGCGCAATGAGGACCGCTTTCACTTCATCGACTGGTGCAAGCGAGCCTTCAAGAATGTGGAGGTGATTCCGCCAGGCAACGGAATCATGCACCAGATCAATCTGGAGCGCATGAGCCCTGTGATCCATGCTATCGATGGTGAAGCATTCCCAGATACTCTGGTAGGTACCGACAGCCACACACCACATGTCGATGCACTGGGAGTGATCGCCGTGGGCGTGGGCGGGCTCGAAGCCGAGAACGTGATGCTGGGCCGTGCATCGTGGATGCGCCTGCCCGAAATCGTTGGCGTGCAACTCACTGGCAGGAGGCAGGCCGGTATCACTGCCACTGACATCGTGCTGGCATTGACCCAATTCCTGCGTCAGCAAAAAGTGGTGGGAAGCTATCTGGAGTTCCATGGTGAAGGCGCACGCAGCCTCTCGATCGGCGACCGCGCCACCATCTCGAATATGGCACCCGAATATGGTGCCACGGCGGCCATGTTTGCGATCGACGAACAGACGATCGACTATCTGCGCCTGACGGGGCGCGAGCCCGAGCAGGTGCAACTGGTCGAGAACTACGCCAAACAGGCAGGTCTGTGGGCAGATAGCCTGGAAAGTGCCGAATACGAACGTACACTGAGCTTTGATCTGTCCGGCGTGGTGCGCAATATGGCCGGCCCTTCCAATCCACACGCCCGCCTGGCAACCAGCGAGCTTGCGGCAAAAGGTATTGCCGGTGAGTGGACGCAGGCCGAAGGGCAGATGCCCGATGGGGCCGTCATCATTGCAGCCATTACCAGCTGCACCAATACCAGCAACCCACGCAATGTGATCGCGGCCGGCCTGCTGGCGCGCAATGCGCGCAATCTGGGCCTGGAGCGCAAGCCCTGGGTCAAGACCTCTCTGGCTCCCGGATCCAAGACCGTGCCGCTGTATCTGAAACAAGCCGGCCTGCTGCATGATCTTGAGGCGCTGGGCTTTGGCGTGGTGGCCTTTGCCTGCACCACCTGCAACGGCATGAGTGGCGCTCTGGACCCTGTGATTCAACAAGAGATCATCGACCGAGATCTCTACACCACGGCTGTGCTCTCGGGCAACCGTAACTTCGATGGTCGCATCCATCCCTATGCAAAGCAGGCTTTCCTGGCCTCGCCGCCGCTGGTTGTAGCCTATGCGATCGCCGGCACGATTCGCTTCGACATTGAAAACGATGTGCTAGGCGTCTTCCAGGGTCGGGAGATTCGTTTGAGGGACATCTGGCCCCGCGACGAGGAAATCGACGCCGTGGCCAAGGCTGCCGTCCAACCCGAGCAGTTCCGCTCGGTCTACGAGCCCATGTTCGCCATCCGCGCAGACCAGGGCGAGAAGGTCGAGGCACTGTATGACTGGCGCCCGCAAAGCACCTATATCCGCCGCCCACCCTACTGGGAGGGAGCCCTCGCGGGCGAGCGCACTTTGCGCGGCATGCGCCCTCTGGCCATATTGCCCGACAACATCACAACCGACCACCTCTCGCCCTCCAACGCCATCCTGATGGACTCGGCCGCAGGCGAGTATCTGCACAAAATGGGTCTGCCCGAGGAGGACTTCAATTCCTATGCCACGCATCGCGGCGACCACCTGACCGCACAGCGCGCCACCTTTGCCAATCCCAAGCTCCTCAACGAAATGGTGGTGGACGACCAGGGCAAGGTGCGCCAGGGCTCTCTTGCTCGCGTCGAGCCCGAGGGACTGACCATGCGCATGTGGGAAGCCATTGAGACCTATATGGAGCGCAAGCAGCCACTGGTCATCATCGCCGGAGCCGACTACGGCCAGGGATCAAGCCGCGACTGGGCAGCCAAGGGCGTTCGCCTGGCCGGTGTGGAGGTCATCGTGGCTGAGGGCTTCGAGCGCATCCACCGCACCAATCTGATCGGCATGGGGGTGTTGCCGCTGGAGTTCCTGCCCGGCACGAGCCGCCACACACTGGGGTTGAATGGCACCGAGAGCTTTGATGTCATCGGCCAGCGTAGCCCCCAGGCCAGGCTTACACTTCATATCCACCGCACGACCGGCGCCCGCACCGAAGTGCCGGTACTGTGTCGCCTCGATACCGCGGAAGAGGTCTCGATTTACGAAGCCGGTGGCGTGCTGCAGCGCTTTGCCCTGGACTTCCTGACGGGTAGCGCCACAGCCGATTCCGCGTCAACGGCTGAACTTGTGAGCTAAGGAGCAGCTATGAGCCAGGCACGCATGCTGATTGTCACCCAGCCCCAAAGCCCGGAACGTCATCGCCTGCGTGCCCGGATCAGCGCCTTGGGCCTTGATAAGGACCTGGGCGAGCGCATGTTCTCTCCAGATAACTGGCACCAAACCTGGTGCGGCCCTTTTGACTCCGGGCAAGAGGCACTGCTCGCCTTGCTGGCCGCAGGCAATGCAGTGCAAGCGGCGCAGTTGAAGGCCTTCGAGCTCAGCTTCAACCGCATTCGCGGTGAGGAGGGCGAGCGCATTCACTGGTCTTTGCTAACCCGCGGACGTCCAGAGCCTTTCAACCAGCTGCTGACAACGCTGCAGACCGAGTTGAAATCCCACGGTTTCAAGGATGGCGGCCATAGACCGCATATCACCATCAGCTACAGAGCTCTACATGCCCTGCCCACTCGGCGTATCGATCCCGTCGACTGGCTGATCGATGAGATCCAGCTGGTCGAGCGAACCGGCACAGGCAAGCAGTTACGCTACCAGGTGCTGCATCGCTGGCCATTGGCTTCCGGCTCTCCGCCTCGTCCTCAACAGCTACATCTGTTTCACTGATTCAAGTCTCAAGCCCTGGCTTGAGCCTTGAATACCTTGTTTGTTTGCCATTCCATGTCCCTCACTTCGCAAATCCGCATTCCCGCCACCTATATGCGCGGAGGCACCAGCAAAGGTGTGTTCTTCAAGCTGCAGGATCTGCCCGAAGCGGCCCGGCAGCCCGGCCCTGTTCGCGACGCCATCTTTCTGCGCACCCTGGGTAGCCCCGACCCTTATGGCAAACAGATTGACGGCATGGGCAATGCCTCATCCTCCACCAGCAAAGGCGTGATCCTCAGCCAGAGCACAAGCGCCGATCACGATGTGGACTATCTGTTCGGCCAGGTGTCCATCGATCAGCCTTTTGTAGACTGGAGCGGCAACTGCGGCAACCTGAGCGCTGCCGTCGGTCCCTGCGCCATTCACATGGGTCTGATTCCGGCAGAGCGCATTCCGCTCAACGGCGTGGCCACCATTCGCATCTGGCAAGCCAATATCGGCAAGACCATCATCAACCATGTGCAGATCCGCGATGGTCAGGTGCAGGAAACAGGGGACTTCGAACTTGACGGCGTGACCTTTGCCGCTGCCGAAGTGGCCCTGGAGTTCCTGGACCCCGCCGATGAGGGTGAGGACGGAGCTGCCATGTTTCCCACCGGCAATGTCAGTGACGAGCTGGATGTGCCCGGCGTCGGCCGCTTTTGCGCGACCCTCATCAATGCCGGCATTCCGACCATCTTTCTCGATGCCAGAGAGCTGGGCTATACCGGCTGCGAACTGCAGGATGCCATCAACAGCGATGGCCCCGCCCTGGCCAGGTTCGAAGCCATCCGCGCCCATGGCGCACTCAGGATGGGCCTGATCAAGGATCTGGGTGAAGCTGCCACACGCCAGCACACGCCCAAGATAGGCTTTGTGGCTCCCGCGCAAAGCTACACAGCCTCCAGCGGCAAAGCGATTGCCGCCAAAGATATCGATCTCGTGGTGCGGGCGCTTTCCATGGGCAAGCTGCACCACGCCATGATGGGCACGGCAGCCGTCGCCATAGGCACGGCTGCCGCCATTCCAGGCACGCTGGTCAATCTGGCGGCGGGCGGCGGCGAGCGCCAGTCCGTACGCTTCGGCCATCCCAGCGGCACCCTGCGTGTGGGGGCCGAGGCCAGGACCGACCAGGGTCAATGGCAAGTCACCAAGGCCTTGATGAGCCGCAGCGCCCGCATTCTGATGGAAGGCTGGGTACGCGTGCCGGGCGAAGTGCTGCAGGCCTGACACCGGGTATTTCCTTGCCGGGCGCCTGCCACACGCAGGCCTGGGCAGGGTTCAAGCGCTCAAGATGACGCTTTCAATCCGGTGGCGGCCTTTGTTCTTGGCCGCATAGAGCTGCCGGTCCACGGCTTCGATAAAGCTGGCAGGTCGATCATGCTCTGCCGGTTGCACCGTGCCCGCGCCAATGCTCATGGTGACCCGCCTGCCATGGGGCGACAGCGCATGCACGATGGACTGCTTCTGGATCAGGCGCTGGCAGCGCTCGGCCACTTTTTGCGCAGTTTCGGCATCGGCTTCGGGCAGCAGCACCACAAACTCCTCGCCACCGTAACGCGCCACCAGGTCACGCTGTCCGTCCAGCGCCAGGCTCAGGGTCTGGGCAATATCCACCAGACATTTGTCGCCCTGGATATGACCGTACAAATCGTTGTATTGCTTGAAGAAGTCGACATCGAACAGCAGCATGGACAGGGGCTTGCCATCGCTGCGCGTGCGCTCCCATTCCTGCTCGAAGCTGGTATCGAAGCAGCGCCGGTTGGCAATGCTGGTCAGGCCATCCTTGAAGGAGAGCACCTCCAGCTCCTTTTGCAGACTCAGCAGCCTTTCCTCGGTCTTTTTGCGCTCGCTGATGTCGAACATGAAGCCGATCAGCGCTTCGGCCTCGCCTTGCGCATTGCGCACCACATGGACCACATCGCGAATCCAGACATAGCCGTTGTCCTTGGTCAGCGCGCGATAGTCAGCCTCATGGTCCACGCCGGCCTGGGACTGGCTCACGCAGAAATTCACCACATATTCGCGGTCCTCGGGGTGCATGCGCATGGCCCAGTCTTCGACACTGACCCAGCTTTCACGGCTCCAACCAAGCAGGCTCTCGATCTGAGGGCCGATATAGGCGAACTTCATGGTCGCCCAGTCGATCTTCCAGGGAATGGCCTTGGTGGACTCCAGCAAGGTTCTATAGACCGCACTCTCGTTCTCAAGCTCGCTCACGTCGGACATAACCCGTCTCTCTCCCGATCTCAATCGATAAAACATCAGGCCCGGCTGTGGCACCAGCCTCGACCCGGCTCACCAGACAGCGGAGCCTGCAGTCTTTCACACCCAGAAAGCCCGAGGCACAACCCAATCTCCGCTTGCTGGTGATTGTTGCGCCGGTTGCCGCAATTCACGCCATACACTCGCGATATTGGCCGAAATCATACGTATGGCGGACCTCACGCTGCAACGCCGCTAAGCCTTCATGCGCCGCCATAAAGTGGCCCGGCTGATGCCGAGAATTTCACAGGCCTGGCGCTGATCACCCCCGACCGACTCCAGCACCTCGCGCAATCGCTTCTGTTCGGCAAGGCGACCCGCGTCCCTGAGCTGTGCCTGCCGGGCCGCAGCAGGCTCGGCCAGAGCCAGGCCGTCGGCGCACTCCGGGAAGACTTCAAGCAAGCGCGCCATATCCAGAAGGCCACCCCGGCCTGAGTCCAGATAGTCGCTGCAGGCCAGCAGGCGCTCCACCCAGTTGTCCAGTTCACGGACATTACCGGGCCAGTCATGCGCCGCAGCCCTGGCCAGCAGTGCATCAAGCTGCTGCTCCACTCTGTCATGCAGTGCGCGGGGCAACCCGCTTGCAGCGTTCAGACGCTGAGCCAGCATGGCGCGGCCCAGTTCAGCAACATCGGCACCACCTCGCATTTGCAGCGAAGGCGTGCTCAGGCGCAGCACCGCCAGCCGGTAGTAGAGATCGCGCCGGAACTGACCCCGCTCCACCTGATCCGCCAGATCCGCATGGGTGGCGGCAATCACGCGCACATCCACGGGAATCGGCGTGGTGGAACCTACGCGCAATACCTCGCGTTCCTGCAGCACGCGCAGCAGTCGCGATTGCAGCGCCAGCGGCATGTCGCCAATTTCATCGAGAAACAGGGTCCCGGTATGCGCTGCCTCGATCAGCCCGGTCTTGCCGCCGCGCCTGGCCCCGGTAAAAGCGCCTTCCTCGTAACCGAAAAGCTCGCTCTCCAGCAGGCTTTCACTGAGCGCCGCACAGTTGACGGCCAGAAACGGCTGTGCCGCACGCCGTCCTGCACTGTGGATGCCCTGCGCCACCAGCTCCTTGCCGGTCCCGCTTTCACCCAAGATCAACACCGTCGCATCGCTGTTCGCGTACTGCCTGGCCAGCAGTCGCACGCGCTGTGCAGCGGGGCTGCTGCCCAGATAGTCCTCAATGCGCCAGCGTACACCGGCGGCTCTTTGCCGCTGATTGGCGCGCAGGCTGCGATCGGCCCGCTGGATGACGGCTGGATCGCGGCAGACCAGCAAAGCGCCGGTCACCAGCCCGTTCTCCACAATTGGCGCACGTCGCACCACCAGGGTACGCAGGGCCAGTTGCACCACATCTTCTCCACCCTCCTCGCCCGCCAGTGCCCGAGCCGCCCCCAGGGCCGGAGCCACCTCCTCCAGCATCCGGCCGTGCAAGGCCTCGACCGGGGCTCCGAGCAAGGCGGCCATGCGTGGGTTCAGCGCGCAAATGCGGCCACGCTCGTCCACGGCCACCACACCGTCCTGCAGTTGGTGCAACACAGTTTCGAGCCGTTGATGCCGGTCGCGCTCGGCACGTCGATGACGGGCCAGCAGCATGGCGTCGCTGAGTGCCTGACGCACCGAAATATCGGAATACAGCAACACGCTGGCCATGCCCGCCTGCTCTGCCAGATCGGCCACCAGGCCCGGCGCCACCACGGCACCAACGCCCGACGCCTTGAGTTTCTGCACGCAGGCCGGCGCGTCATGCGGACCTTGATAGGCGATCTGGACCAGACCCAGGCCGAACAGGCTGTCGAACTGGGCCACCACGGGCGACGGCACCTCGAAGTTGACCAGGCCCACGCGCGGAGCCTCTTCCGTGGTCTGCAACTTGGCCTGGCGCAGCGCCTGCAGCAAATCCAGGCCACGCACTTCTACCATGGCCAGCGGAATGTCCACGCGCTCTCGAATCCAGGCTCCACTGGCTCCCGCCCCCACCAGGGCATCGATGGGCTGGCGCAGATTGAGCGCCTGCACCTGGGCCACCGCATCATCGAAGGAGGCCGAGATATGCGAGAACCTGGCCTCACCCGACCAGGGCTGTGCCAGCCGCTCCAGCACCCGCCCCACACGGTAGCGGCCTACGGTGACGATGTGCGGCAAATGCGGCTGGCCGGCTGCTGGCATCCGTTTGATGCCATCGTTCGATATCGCATCTGCTTCATTCATGAAAACAATTATTTCATCAATGAAATACAACCAATACACCGCTACCGGCAGCTAGTCCACAGAATCACAAAAACCCCAATGATTTCAAGCACTTGATATTCAGAGGGTTTTCCCCAAATTCGCCTGGCACAGTGCTTGCGGTATCGGGCTATACCAATAGGGATTTGGATCCAGGAGATATCCATGTTTTTGAACCGTCGCAATCTTGTTGCCCAGGCCTTGACTCTTTCCGTGCTGGGCACAGCCGGCCTGGCCCAGGCCGCCGACTGGCCCACGCGTCCGATTCGCCTCGTGGTGCCGTTTTCCGCAGGCGGCGCCAATGACTTGATGGCCAGATCGGCGGCCGAAGGCGCCTCCAAGATCCTTGGCCAGCCCGTGGTGATCGACAATCGTCCTGGCGCGGGTGGCACCGTAGGTGCCGATATCGTGGCCAAGGCCCAGCCCGATGGCTACACCCTGCTGGTCAGCGCGGCCGGCGTCATCTCCAACAGCATGATCAAGAAGACCATGCCTTTCAAGGACGATGCTCTGCAGCCCGTGGTGATGATTGGCCTCGCACCTTCGGTGATCGTGGTGCCCAAGAACGCGCCCTATAACAATCTGCGCGACTTCGTCGAAGCTTCGAAGAAGGGCGCCGGCTTCAACTTTGCCACCGCCGGCACGGGCAGCACGCCGCACTTCGTGGCCGAGATGCTGAATGTGAAATACGGCGCCAAGCTGCAGCCCGTGCCCTACAAGAGCGGTTCGGAGAGCACCACGGCCGTGCTGGGCGGCCAGGTCGAAGGCACTTCAGAAGCCAGCATCATCGCGCTGCCGCACATCATTCACGAGGGCAAGTTCAAACCTCTGGCCACGACCTGGACCCAGCGCATCTCGGCCTACCCCCAGCTCTCCACTGCCGTGGAGCAGGGCTTTGCCGATCTGCAGATCGCGCATTGGGCCGGCATTCATGCCCCCAAGGGCACGCCACCCGCCATTCTGGACAAGCTGGCAGCCGCCGTGGACAAGGCCATGAAGGAACCTGCCACCGTAGAGAAGCTCAAGGGACTGGGCATCGAGCCGGTCGGCGGCACACGTGCGGAATTCGTGAAGTTTGCCGATGCCGAGCGCAAGCGCCTGGGGGAGATCGTCAAGGCAGCTCATATGCAGGAAAAGTAAGCTGAGAAGAAAACATAGCATCCAGCGTATGGCCCATATACGCTGAAGCCTGAAAATAGTACTGAGAGCTGATTCATGATTTCCCGTAGAAATGTCTTGCTCCGCGCCACTGCCTGCGCCGCCGCCGCTACCGCCTTGCTGGGCGGCGCCTCTGCAGCCCTGGCCCAGGGTTCGGATGTCTGGCCCACCCGCACCGTCAAGCTCATCGTGCCCTATGCGGCAGGCGGCTATGCCGACACCCGCGCGCGCCTGATTGCCGACTCGCTGGGCAAGGTGCTGGGCCAGCCCGTGATCATCGACAACCGCGGCGGTGCCGGCGGCGTGACGGGCACGGATGCCATCGCCAAGGCCAACGACGGTCACACCTTCGGCTTCGGCTCGCCCGGCCCCCTGGTCACCAACCCCATGCTGATGAAGAAGATGCCTTATGACGCCAAGACGGCGTTCAAGCCCATCATCCTCATCGAGCAGGCCCCCCTGTTTCTGACCACCGCTCCCAACCAGCCCTTCAAGAGCGTGCAGCAACTGCTGGCCCATGCCAAGGCCAAGCCCGGCGATCTGACCTATGGCTCCTCGGGCGTGGGCGGTGCCCACCATCTGTCGGGCGAACTGCTGGCCTATCAGACCCAGACCCAGCTGACCCATGTGCCCTACAAGGGCGGCTCGCTGGCGGCCACCGACCTCATGGGCGGCCATCTGGCCATGATGTTCGAGATGGGTTACTCAGCCCTGCCTTCCATCAAGGCCAAAAAGATCAATGCCCTGGCCGTCTCCAGCAAGACCCGTCTGGCCGTCCTGCCCGAGGTGCCCACGCTGGACGAAGCCGGGGTCAAGGGCTTTGAGTCGTACAACTGGCTGGGCATGATTGCGCCGGCCGGCACGCCCGACGCTGTGGTGGTCAAGCTCAACCAGGCCGTCAACGAAGCGCTCAAGAACGACAAGTCTCTGCGCCAGATGATCGAAAGCAGTGGCGGCCAGATCATGGGCGGCACGCCCCAGGCCTATGGCAAATATCTTGAAGCCGAGCGCGCCAAGTGGGGGCCCGTGATCAAGAACGCGAATATTTCGCTGGACTAATCCCCCTGAGCCGCTCCGCAGCCTTGGGCGCGGGGCAGCTGCTGCCAGGCAGCGCCCTGCCTCGTCAAGGCTGACAGCCGGCCGCGCAGGGCAGATAAGCATCAGAGTCTTTTTTATCAAGAAATCCCATGAACCCCAAACAACAACTCAAAGCCCTGGCCGATGCCCGCCGCGGCGTCATCGTGCCCGGTGCATTCAACGCCATGTCGGCGCGGCTGATCGCCGATCTGGGCTTTGAAGCCATCTATGTGACCGGTGCCGGCGTGACCAATATGTGGTTCGGCATGCCCGACCAGGGTTTCATGGGTCTCAGCGATATCGCCGACCATACGGCCCGCATCCGCGACGCCGTGGAAGTGCCGCTGCTGGTCGATGCCGACACCGGCTTCGGCAACGCCGTCAACACCTACCACGCCGTGCGCACTCTGGAGCGTGCCGGCGCCGACTGCATTCAGCTCGAGGACCAGGTCAGCCCCAAGCGCTGCGGCCACTTCAATGGCAAGGCCGTGATCGAAACCGGCGAAATGCTGGGCAAGATCAAGGCCGCCGTCGATGCGCGCCGCGACAGCGGCACTCTCATCATGGCTCGTACCGACGCGGCCGCCGTCCACGGCTTCGAAGCCGCCATCGAGCGTGCCCAGCAGTTTCAGGAAGCCGGCGCCGACATCCTGTTTGTCGAGGCCGTCACCCAGGCCGAAGAAGTGCGCACCCTGCCGCAGCGCCTGCAAGCCCCACAGCTCATGAATATGGTCATCGGTGGCAAGACCCCCATCTTCAACGCCGACGAACTGGGCGAGCTGGGCTATGGCTTTGTGCTCTACGCCAATGCCGCACTTCAAGGCGCTGTGGCCGGCATGCAAAAGTGCCTGACCCTGCTGCGCGACGATCACAAGGTCGATGAAGACCCCGCCATCGTCGCACCTTTCCTTGAGCGCCAGCGGCTGGTGAACAAGGATTTCTGGGATGGTCTGGAGCAAAAGTACCAGTAATCCGGTCTCCGGACCCTGCGCCTGAATCGCGTGCAACCTTGATACATCAGGCGCCGCACGCCATGTTTTCAGGTCGGTGTGACCATGGCCGGCAGCATTCACTACCCTGGCTACGGCCTCGAAACCGGATGCACAGGGAGCTCTGGGCATCATCCTCTAATGCAGCGTGGCTCCATCCAGCGCCAGCCTGACCCGCATCAAGGCATGCCGAAGTTTTTCGAGCGGCACCGAACCCAAGGCCAGCCGCAGTGCTTGCGGCACTTGCACGCCAGTGGCGAAGGGTTCGGCCGTTGACACGGAAATTCCTGCCGTCTGCAACACCATCGCGACCTGATCAGCCCTCAGGTCGTCAGGCATGGGGAGCCAGACAAAATACGAACTGGGGTGGCGCATACAGGGCAGCCCCTTGAAGACCCGCGTCACCTGTTTCTGACGCATCTGGGCGTCCTCTCGCTTCTGAGCTTCCAGCCTGGCAACCGTCCCGTCTCTCAGCCAATTCACAACCATGGCGGTCATGACGCCGGGGGTGTTCCAGGTCGTTGCACGGATAGCTCGTTCTATCCGAGATATCCAGGCTGCCGGCGCAGCCACAAAGCCCACCCGCAAACCCGTGGCGACACTCTTGGAAAAGCCTGAGACATATACCGTGGACTCAGGCAGCAGTGCGGCCATGGGCGGTGGTGCGTCCCGAGCAAGAAACGCATACGCGGCATCTTCGATCAGCAACAGGCCATGGCGACGGATCAACGCTGCAAATGCATGACGTCGGTTGATGCTCATCACCCATCCAAGCGGGTTATGGAGAGTCGGCATTGCATAGACCGCGCGCACCTTGCGGCGTCGGCACAGCTGCTCCAGCGCATCGAGGTCCGGCCCCGAACCAGCTGCCGGAATGGCAATCAGCTCAAGCCTCAGCTGTTGCGCCAGCACCTTGAAGCCCGGGTAACTCAAAGCATCAACAGCCACTACATCGCCCGGTTGCAGCAATGCCATGGCCGTGCTTGCGAGTCCATGCTGCGCTCCATCCACGATAAGCACCTGTTCGGCAGGAACCGTCAGCCTACGGTTTTCAAGGTATAGGGCGATAGCCGCTCGCTCATGGGCCCGGCCTCCGTGCGGCTGATAGCGCAGCAGAGCCTCCAAATCTCCACTGGCGGCAAGTTGACGCAATGCAGAGCGCAGCAACTCGGCTTGACCAGGAAGAGCAGGAGCGTTGAAGTTCAGGTCCAGCATGCCTATCGCAGCGGCATGCTGGTCGATACCGAGGCCACGTGGCAGCGCTGTTTCGCGCACAAAAGTTCCTCGCCCCGTCTCGCCGCTGACCAGGCCCATGGCCTGCAGTTCGGCATAGACACGAGTCGCCGTGACCAGGGCCAGTCCCTCCCGGGATGCCAGTTGCCGGTGGGTGGGCAGGCGTGTGCCTGGTGCCAGTCGGCCTTCGCGAATTTCCGAGGCTAGCTGGTCCACCAGCTGCTTGTATCGGGCAATCGGCATATAGAACCTGTATCCATGACAATTATTTGAGTGTATTGAACCTCATCTCTAGCATGAGCATTGATACAAGTTCACATCCGGAACATCCCAATGCATATCGCAATCCTGACTTTCGAAGGCTTTAACGAGCTCGACTCACTCATTTCTCTAGGCATACTCAACCGCATCAAGCGACCCGGTTGGCGGGTGTCGATCGCATGCCCGAGCGCACGCGTCAGGTCAATGAACGGGGTGGTCATCGAAGCCCAGGCCACTCTGGAGGATGCGGGCGCTGCAGATGCGGTCATCGTGGGCAGCGGAATGCAAACGCGTGAGGTCGCGCGCAATGCCGACCTCATGTCAAGGCTCAGGCTGGACCCTTCACGGCAACTGATTGCTGCACAGTGCTCCGGCACGCTGATACTGGCCAAACTCGGCTTGCTGAATGGCGTGATGGCATGTACCGACCTGACAACCAGGCCCTGGGTTGAAGAGGCCGGCGTTCGCGTGCTGGAGCAGCCATTCTTCGCAAACGGCAACGTGGCTACCGCAGGAGGCTGCCTGGCAGCGCAATACCTTGCCGCCTGGCTTATTGCCCGTGCCGAGGGGATCGAGGCCGCCAGGAGTGCATTGCATTACGTGGCCCCTGTGGGTGAAAAAGATGTTTATATGGCCCGGGCCATCGCCAATATCTCGCCTTACCTGCCTGACTTGCTGCATCGGCGCGATCGCTGAAGCGCGCTGAAGACCTCAGACGACTCGAAAGCTGTCGGTCGTCGGTCCCGGTAAAGCCTCCGAGCCCGGACTCTTTGCACATTCCGGATTGTTCGCTTGCACAAAATCGCTGATGTCCTCAGCTCGAGAATACCCTGGCAGTCAAGACGATCCTCATTCTGGCTACTGCAGGCAAAGCACAGCAGGCATGGCTGCAGCACGGCTCTGGCAATGGCTCAAGCCGCCTTCCAGCCTTGCAGCATCAAATCCAGCGCCTGCAAGGCCTCGTTCAGGCGCTCGGGTGGAGCGCCCTCCTCGGCAATCCAGAAAGCCGCTTCGATCAGGCAGCCGTTGAGCAACCTTGCCAGCGCCGCTGCACTGGCGCTCACGATGACGCCCTCGTCGATGAGCTGCTGCAAAAAACCGGCGATAAAAGCAATGCATTGCTGGTGCTGCTGCCCCTGGTCGGTGCCGGTGAGCACGGAGCGTGCATCCTGCAACACAATGCGGCGAATTTCAGCCTCCTGAGCCATGGTCAGATAGGCGCGGCAATAGGCAAGAAAGCCTTCCCATGGATCGTCATGGCCCCGCAGCACTAGCTCCAGCCGCTGGTCCATTTCTTCATCCATCTGGGCCACCACGGCAGCCAGCAGGCCAGGCTTGCCACCAAAGTGGTGATAGAGCGCGCCGCGCGTCAAACCGGCCTGCGCGGTCAACTCGTCCATGGCGGCCTGGGCGTAGCCATGCTGGGTGAAAGCGCTGCGCGCAGCACTGATCAGCTTGGCCCGTGTGGCTTCGATCATGCTGGCACGACTCTGGCGAACTTGGGTCACTGCGAACTCCCGACAATATTCACATACAAAGCGTATGCCAATCATACGCGCTACATCCCAAGCTCCTAGAATGTCACTCGCATACATGATGTATGCAAATGAATCTATTCAAGGGTTTCCATGTTGAATGCTTACCGCAAGCTGTTTACGGCGCCGGGCAGCACGGGCTTTGTGCTGGCCGGGCTGCTGGCGCGGCTGCCGCTGTCGATGACGGGGATTGGCTTGATCACCATGCTGTCGCAGCAGCGCGGCGCCTATACGCTGGCAGGCATGGTGTCGGCCTGTTTCGCGCTGTCGATTGCCGTTCTGGCACCGCGCATCTCGGCGCTGGTTGACCGTTACGGCCAGTTCAGGGTGCTGCCGTTTGCGGCCGCCAGCAGTGCGCTGTCGATGCTGTCCTTGCTGGCCTGCGCCCACTGGCAGGGGCCGGACTGGCTGCTGCTGGCACTGGCCGCTGCCGTCGGCAGTCTGCCCAGCATGCCGGCCATGGTCCGCGCCCGCTGGACGGCGATCTACAGTGGAACGCCTCAGTTGCAGACCGCGTTTGCACTGGAAGGCGTGCTCGACGATCTGGCCTTTATCGTCGGCCCGCCGCTATCGGTGGGCCTGAGCATGCTGTTATTCCCTGAGGCCGGTCCGCTAGCAGCAGCGCTGTTCCTCATCATCGGCGTAGGCCTGTTTGTGGTGCAACGCCGTACCGAACCACCTGTCAGCCCCCATACCAGCTCGGAAAAAGGCAGGGCTTCGTCGATGCTGCGCCAGCCCGTGGTGCGCACGCTGGCGCTGTTCATGCTGGCACAAGGCGTCATCGTGGGCGTGATCGATGTGGCCAGCGTAGCCTTCGCCACGGCTCAGGGCCAGCCCGGCATGGCCAGTGTGGTGCTGTCCTTCTATGCGCTGGGCTCCTGCGCCATGGGCTTGCTGTTTGGCACGCTGCGCCTGCAGATGCCGCTCAGCCGCCAAATCGTCTGGGTCGGGGCATCGGTCGCCATCTCCGCCCTGCCCCTGTTGCTGGCCAGCAATCTGACCGCACTGACGCTGGCCGTGCTGCTGGCAGGCATTACCTTTGGCCCGACGATTACCGTGGCCATGAGTCTGGTGGAGCAGCAGGTACAGGCAAACCGACTGACCGAGGGCATGACCTGGCTGCTGACTGGCCTCGCCAGCGGTGTGGCCCTGGGCGCTGCCGCTGCCGGCTGGCTGATCGACCACTGGGGCGCACAGCAATCGTTTGTGCTGACGCTACTGGCGGGCGGCGCCATGTGGCTGTGGGGCGTGCAAGCCGGACGGCAAGCCGACCGTGCATCCGCACCGGGCATGACGGCCATCAACATGTGAGTCAGCCGCTATTGCTTATTCAGCCGTCGGCTGCCGCTCTTCTCAAGAGTCGTCCTGCGCGGATGCGGCAGCCGGCAGAGCCAGACCAGGTGCTCGTGCCAACGCAATAAAGGCCTGCAGATAGTCGGTATGCAACTCTGCCTCGCGCGCGCCGAGGTAGATTTGCTTGGCTATGCCCTTGCTGCCCAGCTTCACGGGTACGACTGCCATCTTTTCGGCATATTCCAGAGCCAGCCAGCGCGGCAGGGCCGCGACACCCCGGCCGCTGGCGACCATCTGCATCATGATGTCGGTGGTCTCTATGGTCTTATGGCGCCTGGGCGCAATGCCTTTGGGCAGCAAAAACTGGGTATAGATATCAAGCCGGTCTACGGCCACGGGATAGGTAATCAGCACCTCGCGAGACAGATCATCGGGCTTGACATGGTCGACCTGGGCCAAGGCGTGATCCGCAGCCACGACCAGCACCTGCTCATAGTCAAAGACGGGCTCGAAGTGCAAACCCGGCTTGAACAGCGGATCGGGCGTAACCAGCATGTCGATCTCATAGCCGAACAGCGCACCGATACCGCCAAACTGAAACTTCTGCTTCACGTCCACATCCACGTCGGGCCAGGCGGCCAGATATGGGGAGACGATTTTCAGCAGCCACTGGTAGCAGGGATGACATTCCATGCCGATGCGCAAGCTGCCGCGCTCTCCCAGAGCAAATTGCTGCAAACGCGACTCGGCCAGATCCAGCTGAGGCAGCACGCGGTTGGCCACTGCCAGCAGGTATTGACCCGCCTGCGTCAGGCGCAGGCTGCGCCCTTCACGCAACCAGACATCGGTGCCGAGTTGGGCTTCCAGCTTTCTCATGCTGTGGCTCAGGGCGGACTGGGTGACGCACAGCACATCAGCTGCCGCAGTCAAAGAGCCTTGTTTTTCAACCTCTTGCACGATGGCGAGATGGATACGCTCAATCATCTGTGAACACAATTCATGGATACATGAGAAACAACCATTTTACTTCATGCATCGATTCCAGGAACATCCAGTCCGCTGACCCAAGCCACTCTGGCCATGGGCCGAAGATCACAAGACTGGATTTCTGCATGACGACTATTCACAACCTGGGCTTTCCTCGCATCGGCGCAAAGCGCGAACTGAAGTTCGCGCTGGAGTCCTACTGGAGAGGTGAATCCTCGCGCGATGCGCTCAAGGCGCTGGGCGCCGAGCTGCGCCAACGCCACTGGACCGCGCAGCAAGAGCTGGACTGGGTGCCCGTGGGTGACTTCGCGTTCTACGACCAAGTACTGGACATGAGCTTTACGCTGGGCAATCTGCCCGAACGGGTGCAAGACTTCGAAGGCGATGCGCTGGACAACTACTTTCGCGTGGCCCGTGGCCGTTCGGCGGTCACAACCGAATCCCGTAGCACCGGCCACACCCACTGCTGCGCTGGCGTCGCCGCGGGCGAGATGACCAAATGGTTTGACACCAACTACCACTACATCGTGCCCGAGTTCAGCTCGACCACCGAATTCAAGCTCGATGCATCGCGCCTGCTGGAACAACTGGCCGAAGCCAGGACACAAGGCATACAGGCCAAGCCCGTCCTCATAGGCCCCGTCACCTATCTGGCGCTGGGCAAGGCCAAGGACGGCGCCAGCAAGCTAGAGCTGCTGCAGCGGCTGCTGCCCGTCTATGCGCAACTACTGGATGCGCTGGCGACCCAGGGTGTGGAATGGGTACAGATTGACGAACCCATCCTGGTCACCGAACTCGATGCCGACTGGCAACATGCGTTCAACACTGCTTACCACCACCTCAAGAGCTGCAGGGTCAAGCTGCTGCTGGCGACCTATTTCGGCCAGTTGGCCGAAAACAAATATCTGGCAGCAAACCTGCCCGTAGCCGGCCTGCACATCGATGCCATCAACGGCCAGGACGATGTGCAACAGCTGCTGGGGCTGCTGCCCGCGCACAAGGTACTGTCGCTGGGCGTGATCAACGGCCGCAATATCTGGAAAACCGATCTGGCTGCCGTGCTGGACTGGGTGGAGCCGCTGGCAGAGCGCCTAGGCGACCGTCTCTGGATTGCGCCATCCTGCTCCTTGCTGCATGTACCCGTGGATCTGAACAGCGAACAAAAGCTGGATGCTGACATCAAATCCTGGCTGGCCTATGCTCTGCAGAAACTGGATGAGCTGCGCGTGCTGGGCAAGGCTTTGCGCCATGGCCGAGATTGCGTCAAGGCCGAACTGGCCGACAACGCTTCAGCTCTGGCTGCACGCCGCACATCGCCTCGCGTCCACAACCCCGTGGTGCAAGCTGCGGTCAAGCAGATCAGCGCCGGGCTGGGCCAGCGCCAGAGCAGATATGAAGCACGCGCCCCCAAGCAAGCCCGCTTGCTCAAGCTGCCAGCCTTCCCGACCACCACTATCGGCTCTTTCCCACAGACGGCAGAGATCCGCCAGGCACGCAGCGAATTCAAGGCCGGTCGCCTGGATTTCGCCCGCTACCAAGGCGCCATGCGCGCCGAGATCGAACGCTGCGTGCAAGAGCAGGAGGCTCTGGGGCTGGACGTGCTCGTGCATGGCGAGGCCGAGCGCAACGATATGGTCGAATATTTTGGCGAGCAACTCGACGGCTATGCCTTCAGCCAGTTCGGCTGGGTGCAGTCCTATGGCTCACGCTGCGTCAAGCCGCCCATTCTGTTCGGCGACATCAGCCGCCCCAAGGCGATGACAACGGAATGGATCCAGTACGCCCAGTCCTTGACCCGCAAACCCATGAAAGGAATGCTGACAGGCCCGGTCACCATCCTGAACTGGTCATTCGTGCGCGATGACCAGCCGCGCGCCACATCCTGCTATCAGCTGGCTCTGGCGATTCGCGCAGAAGTGCTGGATCTGGAAAGAGCCGGCGTGCGCGTGATCCAGATCGACGAAGCTGCATTGCGCGAGGGTTTGCCATTGCGCCAATCACAATGGAAGGAATATCTGCACTGGGCCGTGGAGTCCTTCCGCATCAGCGCCAATGGCGTTGCCGATGAAACCCAGATTCACACCCATATGTGCTATTCGCAGTTCAACGACATCATTGCTTCGATTGCAGCCATGGACGCCGATGTGATCACCATAGAGACTTCGCGCTCGGACATGGAGTTGCTGGAGGCCTTCGAGCACTTCGATTACCCCAATGAGATCGGTCCGGGCGTCTATGACATCCACTCTCCCAATATTCCCACCAAGGCAGGCATCGTGGAGCTCATGCAAAAAGCCGCAAAACGCATTCCCACGGAACGCCTTTGGGTCAACCCTGACTGCGGTCTCAAGACACGTCAGTGGGCCGAAGTGATTCCGGCGCTGCAACATATGGTGGAAGCCGCCAAGACATTGCGTCAGAGCGTGAAGCTGGCCGAGCCCGCCTGAACGCGGGCATCGCTCCCGTCTTCTCCGACTCGCCCAGGGCGTTGCCCTTGGCTTTTGCATAGCGAAAGGACATGGCCTGCAGCAGGCCTGAGTTGCATAGGGCGATGCAGATGCGGCGCCCACCTTCAGGATTTGCGGCGTATTCAGATACCAGGCGCACAAAGCAAAAAGCCCTGCAGACTTTCATCTGCAGGGCTTGTGCCACAAGTTTGGAGGCGCGAACCAGAGTCGAACTGGTCTAACCGGATTTGCAATCCGGGGCATAACCGCTTTGCTATCGCGCCGCTATCACAAAAACCTGGAGCGGGAAAACGGGTTCGAACCGTCGACCTATA
>NZ_JBCPWO010000084.1:0-202 GCF_039581385.1 Comamonas sp. A7-5 | reverse complement strand
TGACCCTATCGTCTAGAGGCCTAGGACATCACCCTTTCACGGTGAGTACCGGGGTTCGAATCCCCGTAGGGTCGCCAAGTTTGAAGCGCTTGTAGCTATATAATATGTAGCAAAGCTTCCTGCCAGGAGTGGTAGTTCAGTTGGTTAGAATACCGGCCTGTCACGCCGGGGGTCGCGGGTTCGAGTCCCGTCCACTCCGCCA
>NZ_JBCPWO010000083.1:0-207 GCF_039581385.1 Comamonas sp. A7-5 | reverse complement strand
ACAGCGATCTGAGCGTCAGCGGCGGCAGCTTGAGCGCTGTGAGCAGCAGCGATGGCGGCATCACCTGGACGGCGACCTTCACGCCCACGGCCAACCTGGAGAGCACGGTCAACCGGATCACACTGAACAACACCGGAGTGACAGACAAGGCGGGCAATGCGGGAGTGGGAATCACCGACTCGAACAACTACGCCGTCGACACCATGC
>NZ_JBCPWO010000082.1:0-212 GCF_039581385.1 Comamonas sp. A7-5 | reverse complement strand
GTGGACTGCGCCGCATCCTGGGCCGTGCTGGCTGCGGCGCGCTGGGCCTTGGCAATTTCCTGCAGCTTTCGAGCAGCCGCATCGACGTTCCCGCTGGCAATCAGTTGCTGATATTCAGCCTTGAGCTGCTTGAGGTTCTGGGCCGCAATACGGTCGGCCTCAGCCTTGGCGGCAGTGTCCTTAGCCGCTTTAGCTGCGGCCTTGCCCGTGGC
>NZ_JBCPWO010000081.1:0-216 GCF_039581385.1 Comamonas sp. A7-5 | reverse complement strand
TCGGATATCACTGCCGGCCAGGACGCCACCTTGGCCGCAGAAGGCGATATCCGTCTTTGCGTCTGGTGCTTGATCAGTAGCCTTCGACCAAAGGCATTTCCGTCCCATCGACTGCAATCATCACGCCCGTGGTGTTGGGGTCGATTTCAATTGGGACGCCCCACAGCTCATTGGGCTTGCCGAAGGAGTTGACGATGTTGAACTGCCGCAGCTCTT
>NZ_JBCPWO010000080.1:0-216 GCF_039581385.1 Comamonas sp. A7-5 | reverse complement strand
GCTCCTCTTCCGTGGGGGCGCAACAGAATCAGTCGGTCACCATTGTCAATCCGGTCGTTGCCCCGGCGGAAAGTCGATCTGTATCCACGATGGACAGCAGATCCACTTCAACCTCCGATCAAAACATCACAACGAACGGCACGACCACCCAGAACCTGAACAGCACTGTGTCCGGGACGTCCAAGAACATTGTGGAGTACACAGGTACTTACACCA
>NZ_JBCPWO010000008.1:0-196552 GCF_039581385.1 Comamonas sp. A7-5 | reverse complement strand
AGATGTGGGGTCATGGATATGCTCTTGATAGCGGAGCTTGTTGCGCCTGTTATTCATAGATCTCAGCATGAAAAGCATCTGAATTCTTTAATAAACAAGCGCATCAAGCTCCTGTATTCATAGTCGTCTCAACGAGCCCAGCGCAGCACCAGCGGATCCAGCCGGCGGGCAATGTCCAGCAGCTGGCGGCGCACCTCGAGGTGCATGGGCGGCCAGGGCGAGCGCGGCGCATCGCAGGCGATCACGCCGCCTTCCTTCATCAGCGCCTTGGCGGCCAGAAAACCGGCCTGGCGGTTCTCGTGGTTGATCAGCGGCAGCCAGCGCTGGTACTCGGCAAAGGCCTTGTCCTTGTCGCCAGCGCGGTGCGCCTCGATGATGGGGCGTATGCCATCGGCAAAGCCGCCGCCGGTCATGGCGCCCGTGGCGCCGGCCTCCAGGTCGGCCAGCAGGGTGATGGCTTCCTCGCCGTCCCAGGGGCCTTCTATCGCTTCGCCGCCCAGCGCGATCAGCTCGCGCAGCTTGCCCGCCGCGCCCGCGGTTTCCATCTTGAAGTAGCTGACCTGCGCTATCTCCCTGGCCATGCGGGCCAGAAAGGCGGGCGACAGTGGCGTGCCTGCGGCCGGCGCATCCTGGACCATGATGGGGATGTCGATGGCGTCGGACACGCCCTGGTAGAAGGCCTGCACCTGGGCTTCGCCGAAGCGGAAGGTCGCACCGTGGTAAGGCGGCATGACCATGACCATGGCGGCGCCCATGTCCTGGGCGCGGCGGCTGCGCTCGGCGCAGATTCTGGTACTGGTGTGCGTGGTGGTCACGATCACGGGCACACGGCCGGCCACATGCTCCAGGGCCGTTCGCGTGAGGATTTCGCGCTCCTCGTCCGAGACCAGGAACTGCTCGGAGAAGTTGGCCAGGATGCACAGGCCGTCGACGCCCGAGTCGATCATGAAGTCCAGGCAGCGCTTCTGGCTGGTCAGGTCCAGCGTGCCGTCCTCGTGGAAGGTGGTGGGCACGACGGGGAAGATGCCCCGGTAACGGGGATTGGAGAGTCCGGGCATGCTGCGTCTCCTTACTCGACGATATGGAACTGGTCGAGGTACTCGGTCTTGAGCGTGAGGCCCAGGCCCGGCACGTCGTCGCGCAGCTGCAGGAAGCCGTTGTCGGCAACCGGTTCACCGTCGAAGATGTACCAGAACAGCTCGTTGCCGACCTCCACGTCGAAGATGGGGAAGTACTCGGCCATGGGCGAGGCCAGCGTGCTCATGGTCAGGTGGTAGTTGTGCATCTGGCCGGCATGCGGGATCACGGGCACGGAATAGGCTTCGCACAGGGCATTGATCTTGTGCGCCGCCGTGATGCCGCCCACGCGGTTGGTGTCGTACTGCACGACGGAGACGGCCTTCTTGTCCAGCAGCTGCTTGAAGCCGTAGAGGCTGAACTCGTGCTCGCCGCCCGAGATGGGAACGATGTTCATGGCGTTGAGCTCGGCGTAGCCGTCGATGTCGTCGGCGATCACGGGCTCTTCCAGCCAGCGCGGCTCGAACCTGGCGAGCTTGGGCAGCATGCGCTTGGCGTACTCCAGGTTCCAGCCCATATAGCACTCCAGCATCAGGTCGGTGTCGTAGCCGATCACTTCACGGATGGCTTCGACGGACTTGAGGTTCTCCTTCACACCCTCCTGCAAATGGGCGGGCCCGTAGCCGAAGCGCATCTTGAAGGCCTTGAAACCCTGGTCCAGGAATTTCTGGGCTTCGTCCTGCATCCCTTTCAGGTCGGTGCGGTAGAGCTTGCTGTAGTAGCAGGGAATCTTTTCCTTGGTGCGCCCGCCCAGCAGCTTGA
This sequence comes from Comamonas sp. A7-5, assembly GCF_039581385.1. Classification (NCBI taxonomy): domain Bacteria; kingdom Pseudomonadati; phylum Pseudomonadota; class Betaproteobacteria; order Burkholderiales; family Comamonadaceae; genus Comamonas; species Comamonas sp. A7-5. Next base: position 194,713 of record NZ_JBCPWO010000008.1, on the reverse strand, counting down.
ACACGGGCTTGTTCACGCTCTTGCCCAGGATGTCCCAGATGGCCAGGTCCACGGCCGAGATGGCGGCCATGGTCACGCCCTTGCGGCCCCAGGCATGGGTGGCGCGGTACATGCGCTGCCACAGGTATTCGTAGTCCCAGGGATCCTGACCGATGACCAGCGGCGCCAGGTACTCGTCGATGATGGCCTTGGCGATTTTGGGCGCCAGGGCCACATTGCCCAGACCGATGATGCCGTCATCGGTTTCGATCTCGACCACGGTCCACGAATGAAAGCGGAAGGTGCTCATGGACTCGGTGTTGGAGTACACCAGATCCATGGCGTTGGAGCAGAAGTTGCCCTGGGGCGGAACGGTCTTGCCCTTCCATTCATAGACACGGGCGCGGACGGACTTGATCTTCATACAGACCTCGAAAGAAAAGAGTGAGTAGGACAGGCGGCCCAAGCCGCCCGGAAAATGGGCTCAGACGGCTGGGGCGGCCTGGCGAGTGCGGTGCGCGGCCCCCATGCGTGCGGCAATCTGCAGCGCCTGCCAGGTGGCCTCCACATTGGCCTTACCCTGGCCTGCGATGTCGTAGGCCGTGCCATGGGCCGGCGTGGTGATGGGAATCGGCAGACCGCCCTGCACCGTCACCCCACGTGAGAAGCCCAGCAGCTTGATCGCTATCTGGCCCTGGTCGTGGTACATGGTCACGATGGCCTGGTACTCGCCGGCCTGGGCCTTGAGGAAAATGGTGTCGGCCGGGAACGGGCCGTGGAACGGCGCATCGCTGGGCCAGTCGCGCGCCTGCAGCGCCTGCACGGCGGGCGCGATGATGTCGATTTCCTCGCGGCCGCAGGTGCCGCCGTCGCCGTTGTGCGGGTTGAAGCCGGCAATCGCCACCTTGGGAGCAGCCAGGCCGCTGGCGCGCAAGGCCTTGTAGATCAGCTCGGCCGCCTGGGTTATGCGCTCCACGCTCAGGTAGCTGGCCACATCCTTGAGCGGCACGTGCGAGGAAATGCGCGAGGTCCAGAGATCACCCAGCGTGTTGAACTCGCAGAAGTAGCCGCTCACGCCCAGGTACTCGGCAAAGTGGTGCAGCTCGTCCTCGTGGCGCAGGCCGCCAAGCTTCATGGCCTGCTTGTTCAAGGGCGCAAAGCAGATGGCGTCGATATCGCCGGCCAGGGCCGCATCCATGCATTGGTCTAGCACCTGCAGCACCGAGCGGCCGCCCGCCGCCCCCACCTGTCCCTGCACCACATCGGCCTGGGCGACGGTGTCCACGGCCACAAAGGCCGGCAGCCGCGTATCGGCACGCTCGCGCGCATCGGACAGGCCGGCCAGCGGAACGGTTGCAACCTGCAGGCCAGCGATGCGCTGGCCCTGCTCCCAGAGCCAGGGATCGCCTATCAGCACCAGGTTCGCCTGCTCGGTGGCTTGCGGCCTGGCCAGCAAACGCGCAACAAGCTCGGCGCCGATGCCGGAGGGATCGCCCAGGGTCAGGGCGACAACGGGAAGAGAAGCCTTGCTCATGCTCAGTCCAGCTTGATGTTGTTCTTGCGAATGATGTCGCCGAAGCGCTTGTACTCGGCGAGGTGAAAACTGCCGAAGTCGGCCTGGGGCATGGGCCGCAGCTCGGCACCTACGGCTTCGAGGCGGCTCTTGGTCTCGGGCATGGCGATGACCTTGTTGACTTCGTCATGCACTTTTTGCTGAACGGCCTTGGGTGTGGAGGCCGGCATGTAGATGCCGTACCAGGCGCTGATCTCCACATCGCGCAGACCCGCTTCGGCCATGGTCGGCACCTGGGGCAACTGGGGGTTGCGCTGGGGCGAAGTGACCGCCAGGGCACGCAGCTTGCCGGCCTTGATCTGGCCTATGACCGAGGGCATGGTGTCGAAGCTCATCTGCACCTGGCCGCTGACCAGATCGACCAGGGCCGCGGCGCTGCCCTTGTAGGGTACATGGGTGATCTGAATGCCTGCGGCATCCTTGAACACCTCGGCAGCGATATGCTGGGTGCTGCCCGTGCCGCTGCTGGCGAAATTGATCTGATTGGGATTCTTCCTGGCCATGGCCACCAGCTCCGCCACCGTGTTGGCGGCAACGGAGTTGCCCACCACCAGCACATTGGGCACCGAGCCGACAAAGGCCACGGGAACCAGATCCCGGTTGTTGTCGTACCCCAGCTTGAGCAGATGCGGTGCGATGGCATGGGCCGTGACCACACCCATGACCATGGTGTGGCCGTCCGTGGCCTTGGCCGTCATGTCCACGGCCAGTGTGTTGGAGACGCCGGGCCGGTTCTCCACGATCACCGGCTGCTTGAGCAGCGGCCCCAGCCTGTCGGCCACGGCGCGGGCCATGGCATCGGTGCCGCCTCCGGGCGCAGACCCCACCAGCATGCGCACGGGCTTGACGGGCCAGTTCGCAGAGTCCTGGGCCTGGACCTGCCAGGGCAGCGCGGCGGCGCCGCACAGAGCGGCTATGGAAAGTAGATGACGTCTTTGCACATTTGTCTCCTTGGCTTTTTTATTTCATCGCAGCCCGATGCTAGGGAAGGCGCTGATATGCGTAAATTGAAAGTTATTGATTAATCGATAACCTGAAGCAATAAGAAGCCATGCCATGGGATCGATAGACAAGCGCGACAACACGCCACAGTTGCTGAACCGGCTGCGCATGCGCCAGGTGGCCTTGATACTGGCCATCGACGAGCGCCAGACCTTGCGCGCGGCAGCGGCCGAGCTCGGCCTGACCCAGCCTGCCGCCACCAAAATGCTGCAGGAACTCGAAGACGCCCTGGGCCAGCCGCTGTTCGAGCGCGTGGGCCGCCGTCTGCAGCGCAATGCGGCCGGAGAGCGGGTGCTGGAATATTTCCGTTCGCTGCGTGGCAATATCGAGGCCCTGAATCGCGAACTGGGCGAGCTGCGCCAGGGAAGCTCCGGGCGGCTGGCCGTGGGCAGCATCATGGCCGCGTCACCCGGGCGGCTCACCCAGGCCTTGCTGGAGCTGAAAAAGCAGCTGCCCCTGCTGGAGCTGGAAGTGGCGGTGGACACCAGCGATCGCTTGCTGGCGCAGCTGCGTGAGGGAGTGCTGGAGGTGGTCGTCGGGCGCATGACGAATGAAGCGGGCCGCGATTGCCGCTTTTGCCCGATCGACGACGAGCAGCTGGCCTTCATCGTGCGCAAGGAGCATCCTCTGCTGTCGCTGCAGCGGCCCGCCCTGCAGGCTTTGCAGGGATATGGCTGGGTCATGCAGCCGCCCGGCAGCCCCATGCGCAGCTTGATCGAACAAGAGTTCCGCGAGCACAGTCTGCCGCTGCCGCGCGGCCTGATCGAAACCGGCTCCATACTCACCACCATCAATCTGGTGCGCAGCTCGAATATGGTGGGCGTGATTCCGCGCACGGTGGCGGACCTTCATGCCGCCCACGGCATGCTGCATATCCTGCCGTATCGGACCAAGCACAGTCTGGAGGCCTACGGCAGCCTGGTACGCAAGGACAGGCCCATCAGCCGATCGGCACAGATGTTCCTGGATCTGCTGCACCATCACGACGCAACTGCCTGAACAAGGGTCAGCACCGGGCTTCGGGGCTGCGCATCCAGGCCCGAAGAGTACTAGCCGTCCAGGCCCAGCTCCCGGCGCAATGCCGCCGCCCGGCGCGCATGCTCCGACTCGCCGGGTCGGCCCAGACTGCGGTGCAAGGCGGCAAGGTTATCCAGCAGCGGCAGCAGGCGTGCATCGCTGCCGCCCAGCGCCTGTTCCATCAAACCCAAGGCCTCGACAAACATGGGCTGCGCTTCCTGGAAACGACGCTTGCGATATGCCAGGCCGGCAAGGCCGTTGAGCACGCCTGCCTCGCCCACTCGAGCCTCGGGATTTTCCTGCTGTCGGTACAGCTCCAGCGATTGGGCATATAGCGTCTGCGCCTGCTCCTCGTGGCGAAGGGCGTCGGCCATGCGCGCACGGCTGGTCAGAAGATGCGCCTGCCACAGCACATCGGGTGCATGCCGGTCGGCAATGGCCTGCGCCTGCTCGAACAATGCATGGGCTTGCGCATAGTCCTTGTTCTGCGCCCGCCACAGGCCCTGCTCGTTAAGCACCTGGGCCAGAACCAGGGCTTGTGGATCCTGCTGCATCAGCACCTCCCTGGCGCGTTCGTACTGCGCGGCGGCCTGCGCATCGTCACCCTCTCGGTGGTGAAGCCTGGCCCGGGCCAGCAAAACCGGAACCAGACTCCTGCTGCCGTCACCTGCCCGCTGCTGTAGCGCCATTGCCTGATCCAAGGTCTGCTGCACCTGCTCCAGACTGCCTTGCTGTTCCTGGCTGTGCGCCAGGGTCAACAGGGCTTGCACGCGGGTCGCCACATCGGTCTGGGCCGCAGCATCGACCGGCAGAGTCGACAGTTGCTGCAGATAAGCTTGCGCCTGGTCATGCTCGCCCAGGCTCGCATGCAGATCGCCCAGGGCCTGCAGCGCTTTTTCGCGCAGCGCCAGGGAGACGGCATCTGCCGGCAGGGCCTGTGCCACTTCGAGAGCCTGCCGATAGCTCTGCACTGCCTTGCGCGGTTGCTGCATGGCCTTTTGCACATTGCCCAGATTCCAGGCCACGGATGCGGTATTGGCATGCATGCCCAGGCTGGCCTGATTCAGCTCCAGTGCCTTGAGCAGAGACTGTGCGGCTTCGGCGTTGTGGCCTCGGGCCTGCTGGATCAGACCCAGAAGATTCAGGCTGCTGGCCATATAGGGCCGTTGCCCCTGGCGCTGCCGCTCTGCCAGCTCCAGTGCCTGGCGCGCGGTTTGCTCGGCGGGCTCATACGCTTGTTCGCTTTGCTGGCGCAAAGCCTTGTCGTACAAGCCCTGCCACTGCGCAGTCTGAGCAAGCAATGGCGGGCTTGCCGCCACGCTGATCAGCAGCGCCAGCGGCACCAGGGACACCAGCACGGTCCAGGACGGCAGCCGCATCGGCCTAGACATGAATCTCACAATGCGCTTGCACATAGCCATGCACCGTCTCAAACGCCGCTTGCGCTGCCTCTGCCGCACGCTCCCTGGCGGCATGGTCGAGCGGCACTGCATCGAGCTGGGCGCTGAATGCCTTCCAGCTCGGTGCTCGTCCCTGCGCATGCGGTGCCAGATGGCGCGCGCCGAAATCGGCGTTCAGCTCAAGAGTTGCAGCTGCCTTGAGCAAAAAAGCTGCCCCCAGGTTGGAGCCCTCCTCCACATACAGCCAGCCCAGGGCCATGGCAAGGTCCACGGCAGCACCCGACGCGAATACCGGCTCGTCCAGATTTTGCGGCAGGGCCTCACCCAGATCGCTCAGGTCCAGGATGACCGCATTCAGACGCTGGCGCCCGGCCAAACCCGGCAGCAGGCAATTGAGCTCCGGCTGCTCAAACAGGGCCGCCACATCGCGCTGAAAGAGATACTGCACTCGCAGAAACTGCGCATAGCTCTCGCGACTGGCAAACGGTCTGGCGGCCATGATGCGTTGATCCAGCGCGCCATGACTGGCCTGGGAGGTCGAGCGCAGCAAGGCGCTCAGCCCCTGGGTTTCCATCATCGATATATCCATGGGAAATTTCACTTCCGTCAAAAAAGCGGGCACCGCCTGCTCCAGGTCCGGTGCCCGCCTGCGCTTTCATCAATAGGGGAAGATGAAGGGCTTGTGGCTGAAGGTCCAACCGCTCTTCTCGGCAATGCGGAAGGACCACTGCATGCCTTCGCTGGCCTTGTTCAGATCGGCGGCGACAGGCACGGGCGATGGCACCTGCATCACCAGGCTGAATTCCACCGTCTGGCCCTTGCGAATCACCTGACCGTTGCTCAGACCCTGGAAGCTCAGTGCATAACCGCTCTGCACCGAAGTGGCTGCCAGATCGGCGATGGTGTAGTCGCCGCCGAAGGCCGTCAGGCGATAGCGCTGCACCGCCATCGGCACACCGCCTGTCAGCTCATGCTGCCAGATGGGGAATGAGGCGCTCTGCACGGACGCATAGGGGAACAATTGCTGTGGCAGGCGGTTGGGATGCGATTGCTCGCCCAGCGTGCCAGAGATCGTGGGTGCCCCCAGGTATTCCAGCAGCAGGCTGGGGTAGTTCTGGCGCTCCACGGCGTGCAGCGTCATGGCAAAAGGACCGGCAAATGCCATGCCATCGCTGATAGCCAGTTGCAGCTCATAGGCACCCGCCACCGTGGGCGCAATGCCGATGCGGTCAGGGCAGGTCCATTGGCGCAGGGCCAGGCTCTTCTCGATCCAGTTGGCAAACGCGGAGACAGTCGCACCAGGCCACTGGTTGCTGCCGGTGTTTCCGCACATATAGGTGTTTTCAGGCACCTGGAGCTTGCTGCCTGCAGGTTCACGCGACAGAGTCCACAGATAGGTCAGCATGTCACCGTCCGGGTCATAGCCGTTGCCGTTGAACAGGAAGCTGTTCCAGATCTCCGCAGCGTCTTGCGAATCACCAAAGCGCAGCTGCCTGCCGGTTTTTCCGATGACCAGGGGCTGCTCCTGGGTGTAGGAGGCGTCCACTGCCAGGCGTGCGATGGGCGCGTTGTTCTTGGTCTTGACGTTCACGCTGAGCTGGGTGTCCAGGGTGGAGACTCCATCGGAGCTGGGCGTCCCATGCTCATCGGTCACGACCAGCGAGAAGGAGTACGGTCCCGGTTTGTCGGCCACAAAGCTGGGGTTCATGGCTGCCGCATTGCTGAGCTTGGCGGTGCTGCCATCGGGCTTGTCCAGCATGGACCAGGCATAGCTCATGCGGTTGTTGTCGGGGTCGGTACTTGCCTCGCCCGTCAAGGTAACCGTGGTGCCCACGCCGATGGCACTCGCGCCACCCATGACTGCAGCCTTGGCCACTGGCGGACGATTGGCACCATTGAGCACGGTAAAGACCTGCGTCACCGGCTCGCTCCACTCCTTGCCGTCGTTCACGCGCAGCTGCACCACGTAGTTGCCGTAATGCGTGCCCGTGAAATTGCCCCAGGTGGGGTTGAATTTGGTGGCAGCATCAAAGCCGGCAGGCGCGGACAGCAGCGTCCACTCGCGCGTCAGCGTGTCCTCGTCCTTGTCCTGCGAATAAACGCCGGTGGGGATGATGGAGGTGCCCAGCTCCGCTTCGAAAGACTTGGCGAAGGGACGGGAAATGACGGCCACGGGCTTGGTGTTGGGCGCGCCGTCCGGCTTCTTGACCTTGATCTGAATCCCGCTGAAAGCCGTGGTCGTGCCGTCATACACCACCAGCGTCAAGCGGTAGGTGCCGGCGAAATCCGGAACCAGGGTCGGCCTGGCCGTATTGCTGCCCTCGATCACGGCCTGAGAACCCCAGGGCCGACCGGCTGGCGCGAAGAACCAGCGGTATTGCAGGCTGCTGCCTTGCGCATGCGTGCTGGCCGAGCCGTCGAGCTGCACGCGCTGACCGCGCACCGCATTGTCGATATTCGAGCCGGCCTTGGCCACCGGAGCCGTGTGCATCTGATTGGCGTTGATCCTGACCGTCACCGGCTGGCTGCTCTTGCTGCCATGCGTGACCACCAGCGTGGCGCGATAAAGGCCCACCACATCGGGCAAAAGGCGCGGCTGGGACAGATGAGGGTTGTCCAGCTCGGCCTTGCTGCCATCCGGCTTTTCCACCAGCGTCCAGTTGAAGCGCAGGTCAGCGGCGCTACCTCCTGCGGGCGGCTGGCTGGCCGTGCCGTCCAGCTGCACCGTGGTGTTGACCAGTTGCGCCAGCTCGGGCAACGTCACGGCCACCGGGTTGGGATTGCGGACTTCCAGCTTGACGCTGACCTCGTTGCTCGAGGTCACGGCGTCGCTCACACCGAGGCTGATGCTGTAGTTGCCGGGCAGATCGGGCGTGAAGCTGGAGGTCGCTGCAGTCGGTGTCGCCAGCGCGGCCGTGCTGCCAGCAGGACGCTCCGTGACTTTCCATTGATAGGTCAGTGTGCTGCCATTGGCTGGCGTGCTGGCAGAGCCGTCGAAAGTGACGGTATCACCGGCGCTAGCAGTGGCCGCGGAGGCCGTGATGCGGGCCGTGGGACGGTTGAGGCTTCCCGTGCCGCCACCATCATCACCTCCGCCTCCTCCGCCGCCACAGGCGGCCAGGAGCATGGAAAGGCCAAGACCCCAAAGGACATGGCGAGACAAGAATTTCATGGCTGAAATTTCCTTTGCAATAAAGCAGGCTGATGCTGCGAAAGAATGGAAGGCAGGCACGCAGACAGGCGTGCCATGCGCGCTCAGAACTGCAGGGTCACGCTCAGGCGTGCCGTGCGCCCGGGCGCCGGGACCATGCCCAGGCTCAGGGCATCCAGGTAATAGCGATCCGTCACGTTGTCCACGTTGAAGTCCACATTCACGCGGTCGCTGAGCTTGTAGCTGGCAAAGACATCCCAGAGCACATACGAATGCCACGGCACGACCTGGTTGAAGCCCTGGGCGGTTTCGTTGTTGAATTCCGGTGTCGGATTGCGCTTGCCCATGAAGGTGCCACGCACTCCGACGGTGAGCTTGCGCTCCAGCAGACGCGCTCCCAGCAGAGCACTGGCGTGCCACTTGGGCGGAATCATGTTGTTGACATAGCTGTTGGCGATGCCGTAGTCGGTGCAGGTGTAGCGCCGGAAGCTGCCAAAGTGGCAGGTCTCGATGAAGGTATAGCGCGTTCCGCTGGCCTCCATGAAGACCGGCCCCATGTCGTAGGAGCCCGAGACCTCGAAACCGTCGAAGCTCACGCTTTCGATATTGCGCAGGGTGAAGAACTGGCGGCCGGAGCCTTCCTCCCAGGTGTTGGGGAAGGTACGGGTGAGATAGTCCTTGGTGGTGTTGCTGAAGTAGGCGAGCTTGGCGCGCAGCTTGTCGCTGCTGCGCCAGACCCCATCCTTGAGGAAGTTGATGCCGATCTCGCGATTGAGCGTGCGCTCCGGCTTGAGGTGAATGTCCTGCGAGGGAGAGACGGAGTAGCCCGCCGTGGTCTCGAACAGGCTGGGCATGCGCATGGCACGTGCATGGCGTGCGTAAAGCTGTACGCTGGGCGTGACATCCCATAGCGCGCTGAACATGGGCGAGGTGCCGTTGTTGCGGCTGTTCATCATCAACGGATCACAGCTGCCCGTGCCCTTGCTGTCCACACAGTAGGCGCTGTCGGGGTTGACCATCATGGGCTTGTCATCGCGCGACTCGAAGCGGGTATGGCGCAGCCCGGCTCCCAGGGTCAGGCTGGGCAGGGGCTTCCACTGAAGATCGGTGAACAGGCTCCATTCCGTGCGCCGTCCCAGACGCCCGCCTGAGCTGAGCATATTGCCGGTGGCAACGCCGTTGACCTTTTCCAGCTGCGCGGCAAGTCCGTAGTCCAGCTTGATACCGCCGGAGCTGCCAAAGCGCATGCTGTTGCTGACGTCGAAACCCCAGCGCTTGTAGTTTTCGGAGCCGGCACCGAACATCTCGTTGACGGTTTCCTCCGAGTAGTTCTGATTCAGGCTGTCCGTGTTGGTGTGCCAGAGATTGCTGCTCAGATTCAGCCAGTCATTGTTCTCGGGGTTCCAGCGATGACGCAGGGTATAGGTGTCTGCGGTCACCTTGCTGTTGGAGGTCTGGGCCACCTGACCCAGCCACAGCAGCTGGGACGGCATCAGCTCGCCATAGGTGCTGGTGTACCGCATATAACCGGCTTCCAGCTCCTGATCGTTGGGCAGGTACAGGCGCGTCTTGAGCAGGACCGACTCGTTCTCGTGATTGGTGTTGACAATGCGTTCGCCACCACGGAAACGCGTGGCCCCCACCACCTTGGGCACCACCTCGGTATAGAAGCCACGGTTATAGGTTTCCGAAAGATCCAGAGACGGCACCGGCCCCTTGGTTCCCGCGTAATAGTTGCCCTGGCTGCGGCGTGCGTAGGCCGCGACGATATCGGCCTTCTCGAAACGCTTGGCCAGCGCAATGCTTCCCGCCCAGCTCTTGGGCTGCATCAGACCGGGCCGGTTCATGCTCTCGGAAGGCGGCACCACATGGGCGATGTCGAAGGGCCCCTCACACAGGCTGGCAATCACGCAGTTGGTACGATAGACGCCTCCCGTTCCGTTGCTGGAACTGCCCCCGGTATTGAAGCCTGCCTTGGTCCCCGGCGCAGGTGCCGAGCCGCTGTTGTTACCGATCAGGCTGCCGCGCAGACGGATGCCAAAGGTCTGGCCGGGGCGCACGATGTCATCGGCATTCAGGGTGCGGGCGCTGACCAGCCCCCCCACCGCACCGGTTCCCTGCGCCCCCATGACCGGGCCTTTTTCGATCTGTATTCCGCCGATCAGATCGGGGTCGATATAGGAACGCGAAGCGACGCCCGCATAGCCGCGGTAGACCGTGGTTTCCTGGCGTGCACCATCGACCAGCACGGGCACGCGCCCCTGGCCCTGCATGCCGCGGATGTTCACATCCAGCCCGCCGCTGTTGCGGTTCTCGCCGATCAGCACACCTGGAGTGCCCTGAAAGATATCGCCCACCGAGGTTCCTCGAAAGCGCTCTATGTCTTCGCGCTTGAGCACATTGCTGGAGCCTGCCGTGCGGTACTGCCGGTCCTTTTCATCCCGCTCGGCATCGGCCAGGACCAGCACGGTAGACATGACGCGGCTTGGCGGCTCATCCTCCTGTGTCTCTACGGCTGAAGCGGCCTCTGCCGAGGGTCCGGACACGGGTTTCAGACGCACCACGCCATTGCCCGTAAATACATGCGCGAAGCCGCTGCCGTGCAAAAGCCGGGTCAATGCCTCGCCCGGCGTCATCGCACCCCGCACAGCAGGAGCGGACAGGCCCTGCAACTTCTGCGGATCGAAGACCAGGCGCAGTCCGGCCGCCGCACCGAGAGCTACCAGAGCCTGACCTAGATCTCCTCTGGGCAGATCGAACTCGACACGTGATTGAGCGGCATCGCCCTGTGCTGGCGCGGCCTGCCGCGCCGGGCCTTGCTCCGCCCGCAGCTGGCCCATCAAGGCCATGCTGATGGCTATGGCAATAGCCGTGCGACGTCTATTGACGCGCTCATTGAATTGGCGACTGTATGTCTGCGGCAGAGCACTGTCGGCCCCTGTTGCCCATCGGTTCATGGCGTCCTCTGAAGTTCTGTGACCGCAAGGCAGACACCGCACCCAACTCCTGGGTACGGCCCGCGATGCCTCTCTTCAGAGAAGACGGTTGACGCTCAAGATTCAGTAAATACGAATCAGAATTATTAAAATTAACTCAAACTAGCAGCACCACTCCAGGCAGCTGCAGCAGGCGTGCGCCGAGCTCCTGCGCAATGGCCTGCACGGCACCGTGAGCATCGGACTGTAGAAAGACACCGCTGACGCGCCGCTGCGCCAGCGCCTGGTCTCGCACCACGATACGGCTGGTGTGATAGCGGTTGAGGCGGCTGACCACATCGGCCAGCATCATGCGTTCGAAGACCAGCAGCCCACGCTCCCAGGACTGGCCGGCATCTTCGCTCAAATCCTGCACAGGCGTCATGCCCCGCCTGTCATAACTGACGCGTTGACCCGGCGATACCACCACCGCATCCTGCGGAAAATGGTCCAGCGACACCGCCACCTGGTGGAACACACCGGTCACTTGAGTTCTTTCGTCCAATCGCTCGACGATGAAGCGGGTGCCCAAAGCACGAGTACGCCCGTCGGCCGCGGCAACCACAAAAGGCCGCTTCTCCGCATCGCGCTCACCGGACACATCCACGGGCTTTGCGTCAAACAAGGCTTCGCCTCGCAGCAGAGTCACCTGTCTCTGCCTTGTGTCGTAACGCACGGCCACGGCGCTGTCGCCGCCCAGGTGCACGCGGCTGCCATCGGGCAGCGCCACTTCGCGCCGCTCTCCTACCCCGGTGCGGTAATCAGCCTCAAAAGCCAGCATGATCTGGCTGCCGGCCCCCACCCACAAGGCGCCTGCAGCAAATACTGCGGCCCCGGCACCTTTCCATAACATGCGTCGCTGCACGGTTCCTTGCAGCAAAGGTTTTGTCTCCGAAACCCTTTCTGCATCCTGCTCTGGCAGCAGCCCCGACTGTCCCAGCGCCCCCAGTTCGGCCCAGATGCGCTGGGCATGGGCATAAGCCTGGCGGTTTGAAGCATCCGCATTCAGCCAAAGCTGCAAGGCCTGTTCATCCTCAGGCAGCCAGCCCTCGTCCGCACGACGAACCAGCCAGGAGGCAGCCTGCAGGCGGATGTCTTCAGCTGCATCGTGCAGGGATGTGGATTGAGATGAAGGATTCACAAAAAACTGCTGTTTGAATGCAAACGATTGGAGTGCATGATGGGAAGACGTTCAAGCATTGGCAAACCAGTAATTTTCATCCAAGGCCGGCATCTGGCTGTCTGACACACTGCAAAGCTTCAGTGAAGCGGCAAGCGCGCCATGGCGTGGGCCAAGGCCCGCGCCAGATGCTTCTGTACCGAGCTGGTGGATATCTCCAGCGCATCCGCCACCTGCTGATAGCTTTGCTCCTGCACCCGCACGCGCATGAAGATGTCCTGGGTAAGCGGCGACAGCTCCTGCAGAGCCTCAGCCAGTTGTAGCAGACGCTGACGGCCAGCCAGCGACTGATCCGGACCAGGCGCAGTGTCCGCGATGTGCACCAGCTCCTCTGGCGCAACCGCTGCGGTCTTGCGCGCCTCCTGCTGGCGAGCCATGTCTACGAGCATATTACGCGCCATCTGGAACAGATACGCCCGGGCATCCTGCACAGGTGCCACTGCCGTGACCTCGATGAAGCGCAGGAAAATCTCCTGCAGCATGTCCTGAGCCACATGCATATCGTGCACGCGGTAGGCGAGCCAGGCCAGCAATTCCCGGCGGTGGGCAATGAAGATACTTTGAGGATCGCTGGACATGATGAAGACGTGGATTGTATCCATAATTGAGAATGAATCTCATTCATGAAACAATGAAACCTACGCCTTGCCGAGCATCACAGCCGGCTCCCCGGAGCTGATGCTCCAGATGGCGGCAGACCCTCGGGATTTTTGCTCTCGCGTTTCCAAAGAGACAACACCTCGGTAGACCTGCGTCTACGCGGGACTTCGACGCACTTGAAACTCAGCCGCTTTTTGTAGATCGCTCGTCATCTATCAACTGTCGAATTTGTCTTTGCTGCGCTCAATGTCTGATATCGACTTCAGCTGCCATTCACGTTGCAGCTTCAACCTGCCTGAAGCGGTCAGCTGTGAATATCCGCGGGATGACGGGTTCTGAATGAAAGTGCGACAACTATAGAAATACCCTAGGCAGGGCAGTTGCTTTGCACGAAGACTCGAGAGCGGCTTGAAAAGATATGAGGTTCCACGAAAACAAGACCTTCCCGGTTGAACATCTAGTCCAGCCAAGGCGCCACATCCTTGCCCATGCGCACAGCCAGCTTCTTCAGTCGGGGAAGATAGCGGGCAAGCAACTCTTCCTTGGCGACAGCAGACTTTGGAAAGACCAGATTCAGACCTCCGATCAAACGACGTCCACACTTCAATGGCACTGCGACTGCTCCGAACGGCGCTTGCTGATGCCAATCACCATCGCTGATGCCATACCCTCGCTGGCGCGTCTCTTCAATCAAACGCTCTACCGACGCTCTATCTCTTGCCATGGCACCAGTCGCATCGTCACGCTGAGCGAGCAATGAAAGCAAGCCTTCCTTCTCATCCTTGGTGCAAGACGCCAGATAGGCTCGCCCCATAGCCGTGAAAAACATCGGCAATTTTTCTCCGATCATGCCGCGATGCTGAGACAAGCGGCTGAAACGGTGCGTGCTTTCACGCACAACCATGAAGCCGCCTTCCACGGTGCCCAGATCGCAAGGCCAAAGCAGCTCTGGCACAGCAGCACGCATCAGTGGTAGTGCGACCTGCTCAACCCAGGCGTCATCGACAAGCCCTTCGCTAAGGCTGCGCACTGCAAAAGTCAGGTAGTACTGTCCGTCTTTCTCACCCCTGCGCACGAACCCCTCCGCCCGCAAAGTCTCCATCAATCGCTTGACGGTGGTGCGATGAATATCGCATGCCTGTGCCAGTGCCGTGGTTGAAGCGATGCCGCCAGGGGCTCTATTCATTGCCTGCAGCAGAGCCAGGCCTCGCGACAAGCTGCGTACATCCTTGTAGTCATTCATGGGACTGTGCTCAAAAGTGAGGATTTCTTGGGAGTTCCCAAGTATGAATACCGAAAGCCATACGACGCAATCGCCGGTGTTCTGCTGCTGCGCTCAATGAATATTCCCAGCTCGATGCTCAACCGCGCGTAGCTTTGCCGTTCATCATCCCGACGCCCACCTTACGAGTCTCATTTCAACTGATTGGTAGCGAGCCGGCGGAAACGGCGACAGCAAGGGTATGCACCTAGCAATATGTGCACCAGGTGCACACTGTTTTCAGACTCCTCGAGTGTTTTGACAATTATCAAAACAGCACTCGATGCACTCACCAAATACGGAGACTGAAAATGAACGCCCCCCAAGAAAACCAAGCGAGTCAAGACGATGCCGATGTCCTGATCATTGGCGCGGGCCCGGTAGGGCTGACACTGGCAAACACTCTGGGGATGGCTGGCGTACGCGTCATCGTGGCAGAGAAGCTGCCGCAGATTATTGACTACCCCCGAGCCATCGGCATTGATGACGAATCGCTGCGCACGCTGCAGGCGGCGGGTCTGTCCGATCAAGTACAGGCACACATCACCCCTCATCACTGGATGCGCTTCTACACCGCCAGCGGCCAGTGCTTTGCCTCGATCGAACCTCGCACCGATGAGTACGGATGGTCCCGCCGCAATGCCTTCATCCAGCCTCAGGTGGACGACATCCTGTACCGGGGTCTGCAGCGCTTTGAACAAGTTCAGGTACTGCTGGGTCAGGAGCTTCACAGCTTTACCCAGAACGATGCTGGCGTCACCGCCACCCTCAGGAGTTCCGAGGGCGTAGAGCGCACACTGCGCGCCAAGTACCTGGTCGCCAGCGATGGAGGCAACAGTCTGGTGCGTCGCACGCTGAACGTGCCCTTTGAGGGCCGTACCAAACCCAATCAATGGATTGTGGTTGATGTGCGCAATGACCCCCTGGGAACCCCTCATATCGACATGCATTGCGACCCGGAGCGTCCCTACGTCTCAGCAGCCCTGCCGCATGGCATTCGCCGCTTCGAATTCATGGTCATGCCCGGGGAGACCGAAGAGCAGCTCTCAAAGCCGGAGAATCTTGCCCAGCTGATGCGCAAGGTCGTCGCAGATCCAGACAAGGTCGACTACATCCGCAAGCGCGTGTATACGCACAACGCACGGCTGGCGGCGCAGTTTCGGGTCGGGCGAATCTTGCTGGCAGGCGATGCCGCGCACATCATGCCGGTCTGGCAGGGCCAGGGCTACAACAGCGGCATGCGAGATGCCAGCAATCTCGCCTGGAAGCTGGCCATGGTCATCAAGGGAGAGGCCAGCAGCGGCCTGCTGGATAGCTACGAACAGGAACGCCGCGACCATGCCCGCAGCATGATCCATCTATCCGAGGTGGCAGGCGACATCTTCGCCCCTGAAAGCCATACCGCCGCCAAAGTACGCGACACGGTGATGCTTGCCCTGAACGCTGTGCCGCCAGTCAAGCAGTACTTCGCCGAGATGCGCTTCAAACCCATGCCGCGCTATGAGCAGGGCGTGGTGCTGCACCACACAGGCACCGGCAATCAAGGAGCCAAGACGCCGTTCGCTGGTCTGCTGGACCGCTCGGGCAACACTCCCTTGAGCCGCCTTCTGGGCCTGATGGCGGAAAAGAAGGAATCTCTGGTGGGGCGTCTGGTGCATGGCCTGGAGACGGCGGCTTCCGGTCCCGTAGGCCGGATGTTCATTCAGCCTCGTGTGGCTACTGCGAACGGCCACTCCGGCCTGCTGGATGACTTTGTGGGACTGAATTTCTGCATTCTGGCCTGGGGTACGGACCCCAGCTATGGCATGGACGAAGAGGCTCTGAATTTCTGGCAGCGCCTTGGCGCTCGCTTCATTCGTGCCATGCCCTCTGGCCAGCTGCTTCATCCAACGCCGACCCGCGATGGCGTGCTGACCGTTGGCGACGAACAAGGCCGCCTGAAGGACTGGTTCAGCGCCCAGGGCAAGTCGGTGGTGTTCGTTCGCCCGGACCGCTTTGTCGCGGCGCTGGCATCTCCGCAGGAGGTCAGCGCTGTCACCCGTGAGATGGCCCGGGTACTGTATTCCCCCCTGGAGGCCTGAAGATGAGTGGTAGCGCCATCGCCACTGCGCGCCGGGCATTTCTCGGCATGTCGCACTCGCCTTTGCTCGGTCTCAATCCTGTCGCTGCAGACGATCAGATCGCCATCGACAAAGCGATTGCTGCGGCGCGCGCGGCCGTTCATGAGTTCGCGCCAGAGCTCGTCGTGCTGCTGGGGCCGGATCACTACAACGGCTTCTTCAATGAGCTGATGCCGCCGTTCTGCATCGGCAGCCAGGCAACGGCCGTGGGCGACTATCTGTCCCCAGCCGGTCCCCTCAATGTGGCTGGAGAGCTGGCCATAGCGCTGGCCGACCACCTGATGGATAAACATTTTGATATCGCGGTGTCGCGGCGCATGTGGGTCGATCACGGCTTTTCGCAGGCCCTGCAGTTTCTGTGGGGGGACGAGATGGACACGCCGCCTGTCATTCCCATCTTCATGAATGCAGTGGCCCAACCCGGTATTGCGCGCATGGCCCGATGCAAGGCACTGGGAGAAGGCATTGGCAGCTTTCTCGACCAGTTGCCACTGCGCGCACTGCTGATTGGTTCCGGCGGGCTGTCGCACGAGCCTCCCGTGCCGACACTGGCGCATCCTGACCCTGCCGTACGCGAGCGCATTACTGTCCGCTCCACCCCCACAGAGCATGAGCGCGAGCTCAAGACCGAGCGCGTCAAGGCCGCCGGTCTGGCTCTGGCCAATGGCGACAGCTGGATGAAGCCGCTCAACCCCGAGTGGGATCTGCAATGGATGGATGCCATGGCCAGCGGCCAGTTGGACGGCCTATGTGCAATGAGCGAAGCCTCGATCGGCGCCATGGCCGGCAACTCTGCCCATGAGTCCAAGACCTGGCTGGTAGCGCGGTCCGCCCTGCCTGCCAACACCCGTCTGCCTTGTCCGGTAAGGACCTACCGCGCCATTCCATCGCTCATTGCGGGCTATGGCGTGATGTTCATGCACCACTGATCCTCATCCTTTCATGACTGCCATGCCGACCACTAAGCAAATACAGGCCTGGGCCGAACGCCTACGCCACGCGGAAGCCACCGCCACCCCCATTGCGCCCCTGCGCGAGGAGATCACCGACAACGACAGCGCCTATGCCGTGCAACTGGCCAATGTGCAATACGCACAGAGTCAGGGCCGCCGGATCGTGGGTCGCAAGATCGGGCTGACATCCCTTGCCGTGCAAAAGCAGCTGGGCGTGGACCAACCCGACTTCGGCACTCTGTTCGCCGACATGCTTTATGGCGACGATGAGGTCGTCCCCCTGTCGCGGACGCTTCAGCCCAAGGTCGAGGCCGAGGTGGCGCTGGTACTGGCCAAGGATCTGGAGCGGCCGGACACCACGCTGGTGGATGTCATCAGCGCCACCGCCTATGTGCTTCCGGCCATCGAGATCGTGGGCAGCCGCATTGCCGACTGGAACATCCGCTTCATTGACACCGTGGCCGACAACGCGTCCAGCGGTCTGGTCGTGCTGGGCGCCGTACCGACTGCGCTCAATGCACTGGATCTCAAGCTGTGCGAGATGCAGATGACGCGCAATGGCGATGTCGTCTCCACCGGATCCGGTGGAGCCTGCCTGGGCCATCCCCTGAATGCCGCCGTGTGGCTGGCCCGCAGACTCGCTAGCCTCGGCCAGGCGCTGCGAGCCGGCGACCTCGTGCTGACCGGTGCCCTAGGCCCCATGGTCGCCGTGAATGCCGGCGATCGTTTCGAAGCCCGCATCAGCGGCGTCGGCTCCGTGTGCGCGCAGTTTGAACGGTAAATCTTCTCGAAAGCATTCCCGGCCCCCGTTTTCCATTGCTCATAACGATTATTCAGGAGACAAATCATGTGGAATCGACGTCAATTGCTCGCAGCTGGTGCTGCCTCGCTCTCTGCCTGCGTGGGTACACCCGCCATCGCGCAGAATTTCCCCAACCGTGCCGTGACCATGGTCGTTCCCTTCCCGGCCGGAGGCATCACCGATGCCGTGGCGCGTGCGCTGGCAACCAAGATGGGGGAGCAGCTTGGCAAGCCTGTCATCGTTGACAACCGGCCCGGCGGAGGCGGCCAGATTGCGGCAGCCTATGTGCGCCAGCAAGCGCCCGACGGCCATACCCTGTATGTCGGTGCCACCGAGATGTTTGCCATCAACCCCTCGTTGTTTCGCAATTTCTCATATGACCCGCTGAAGGATTTCAGTCCCGTCACTTCGCTGATCGCTTCGCCGTTGGTGCTTGTCGTTCCTGCCAATAGTTCACTGACCAGTGTCAAGGAACTCATAGCCCAGGCCAAGAGCCGCAAGGACGGGCTGAACTTCGCCTCGCAGGGCATGGGCTCCATCGGCCATCTTCTCGGAGAAACCTTCCGTGGCAAGGTGGGCGGAAAGTTCAATCATGTGGCCTACAAAGGCTCGGCACCCGCACTGCAGGATGTGATGGGTGGACAGGTGGACTTCATGTTCGATCCGGTCATCACCACCGCCCCCCTGGTGGCCGGCAAGAAACTCAAGCCCCTGGCGATTGCTGCCGACAAGCGTTCGCCGCAAATGCCGGACGTCCCCACCCTGACCGAGCTTGGAGTACCCGGCGTGAATGCCGGCGTGTGGTTCGGTGCCGTGGTCAAGACAGGCACCGCTGCAGCTGTGGTTGAACGTCTGAACGATGCCATCCACCAGGCCATGAAGGACCCTGAAGTGGTCAAACGGTTTGCCGATCAAGGCATGCAGGCGTTCCCGTCATCCCCGGCCCAGTTTGGCAGCTTCATGCAGTCGGAACTGACCAAATGGGGCCCTCTGGTCAAGGCCAGCGGCGCTTCGATCGAGTGAGCAGGCAGCCAATGTTGCATCGTCGAACTCTTTTGCAGTCGGCTCTGGGCTTGGGCAGCCTGTCGATCGGCGGCCTCGGCTCAGCGCAGGCCTTTCCCGGCAAGCCCATCACGCTCGTGCTGCCATTTTCCGCCGGCGGCATCAGCGATGTCATGGCCCGTGCCCTCGGTCAGCATTTGGCTCAACAGCTGGGCAAGCCCGTGATTGTTGACAACAAGCCTGGTGCAGGAGGGCAGATTGCCGCCAGCGCCGTGCTTCAACAGGCAGCCGATGGACACACCGTGTATGTGGCTGGCACGGCCATGTTTGCCATCAACCCGACGCTGTTTCGCAAGTTTTCCTACGACCCCGTCAAGGACTTCGAGCCGGTAACGTCTCTGCTCACCTCTCCTCTGGTGCTCGTGGTTTCGACCGACAGTCCGGTCAGGACGCTGAGCGAGCTGGTGGCGCTTTCCCGCAGCAGCAAGCAAGGCCTGACATTTGCATCACAAGGCCTGGGCTCCATCGGCCATCTGCTGGGGGAGCTGTTTCGCAGCAAAACCGGTGGCAGCATGTCTCATGTGGCCTACAAAGGCTCGGTGCCGGCACTGCAGGACGTGATGACAAACCGGGTCGACTTCATGTTCGATCCCACGAGTTCAACCGAAGCGCTGATCCGGGGCAGAAAGCTGCGCGCGCTGGCGATTGCCTCCACAAGGCGCAGCCCCCAACTGCCCGACGTTCCCACCCTGGCCGAGCTGGGAGTGTCCGGTGTCGATGCAGGCGTCTGGTTTGGTGCGGCCGTGCGAAGCGGAACTCCTGCCACGGTGGTCCAGACATTGAACCGTGCACTGGTCGCAGCCTTGCAGGACCCGGGCATACAGAAACGCTTCGAAAGTCAGGGCATGCAGGCCTATCCGCAAACCCCGGAGCAATTCAAGCAATTCATCCACAGCGAGATCGCACGCTGGGCACCGCTGATCCTGTCCAGCGGAGCCGGTATCGACTGATTTTTCTCTGAAGGTAAACGCTATGACGCGCAAACTCAAGGCCGCCATCATCGGCAGCGGCAATATCGGCACGGATCTGATGATCAAGATCCTGCGCCATGGCAAAAACATCGAGATGGGCGCCATGGTCGGCATCGACCCCCACTCCGACGGTCTCGCCCGCGCCTCCCGCATGGGCGTGGCTACTACCCACGAGGGCGTGGAAGGCCTCACGCGCATGCCCGGGTTTGCAGAGATCGACTTTGTGTTCGATGCCACCAGCGCCGGCGCACATGTGAAGAACGACGCTTTTTTGCGCAGTCTCAAGCCCGGCATCCGCATGATCGACCTGACGCCGGCGGCCATCGGCCCGTACTGCATTCCCGTGGTCAACGGCGACATGCATCTGGACGCCCCGAATGTGAACATGGTCACCTGCGGCGGCCAGGCCACCATCCCCATGGTGGCCGCAGTCTCTCGTGTGGCCAAGGTGCACTACGGCGAAATCATTGCCTCGATCGCCAGCAAGAGTGCCGGCCCCGGCACCCGTGCCAATATCGACGAGTTCACCGAGACCACATCCAAGGCGATCGAAGTCGTAGGCGGCGCCACCAAGGGCAAGGCCATCATCATCATGAACCCGGCCGAGCCGCCTCTGATCATGCGCGACACGGTCTACACCCTGAGCGCGCTGGCCGACGAGGCCGCCATTGCCGCATCGGTAGAGCAGATGGCCGCTGCCGTGCAGTCCTATGTGCCGGGCTACCGCCTCAAGCAGCAGGTGCAGTTCGACCGTATCGACACCCCGATCCGCATCCCCGGCGTGGGCAATGCCCTCACGGGACTGAAAACCTCGATCTTTCTGGAGGTCGAGGGCGCGGCCCACTATCTGCCCGCTTACGCCGGCAACCTCGACATCATGACCAGCGCCGGCCTGCGCACTGCCGAGCATATGGCCGAGCGCATGCTGGCAGCGCTTGCCGTGGCCGCCTGAGGAGACGACACACCATGACGCAAACCAAGAAAATCTATATCTCCGACGTGACCCTGCGCGACGGCAGCCACGCCATTCGTCACCAGTACAGCGTGGAGCAGGCCAGGCAGATTGCCCAGGCCCTGGATGAGGCCCGGGTCGACTCGATCGAGGTCGCCCACGGCGACGGTCTGCAAGGCTCCAGTTTCAACTATGGCTTTGGCGCCCATACCGACCTGGAGTGGATCGAGGCCGTGGCCAGCGTGGTCAAGCATGCCAAGATCACCACCTTGCTGCTGCCGGGCATTGGCACCGTCCACGACCTCAAGGCCGCCTACGCAGCCGGTGTGCGCGTGGTGCGGGTGGCGACCCACTGCACCGAAGCAGACGTGTCCAAACAGCATATTGAATATGCGCGTCATCTGGGCATGGAGGCCGTGGGCTTTCTGATGATGAGCCATATGACCACCCCCAAGGCCCTGGCCGAACAGGCCAGACTGATGGAGAGCTACGGCGCCACCTGCTGCTATGTCGTCGACTCTGGAGGCGCGCTGGGCATGAACGATGTGCGTGATCGTTTCAAGGCCTTCAAGGACATCCTCAAGCCGGAAACCCAGACCGGCATGCACGCCCACCACAACCTGAGCCTGGGCGTGGCCAACTCCATCGTGGCCGTGGAAGAAGGCTGCGACCGCGTGGATGCCAGCCTGGCCGGCATGGGCGCGGGCGCCGGCAATGCTCCGCTGGAGGTGTTCATCGCAGCCGCAGAGCGCCTGGGCTGGAACCACGGCACGGATCTCTACAAGCTCATGGATGCGGCCGACGACATCGTGCGCCCGCTGCAGGACCGTCCGGTACGCGTGGACCGCGAGACGCTGGCTCTGGGTTACGCAGGCGTTTACAGCTCGTTCCTGCGTCACGCTGAAGTGGCTGCCGCCAAATATGGACTCAAGGCCGTGGATATCTTGGTTGAGCTGGGCAAGCGCCGCATGGTCGGGGGTCAGGAAGACATGATTGTCGACGTCGCCCTGGACCTGCTGCGGCAACGCGAAGCCGCCTCCTTCTGATCTTTTCACCATCTTCGCGGTCAGCCAGCCGTGGCTACCGCCTTCACGGAGTCATTTATGAACGCCCCTAGCACGGAAGCCTCCAGCAGTCGCTTTGTCACGATCACCGAGGCGGGACAGCCCCTGAGGCTGCACTACAACGATGTCGGCTCCGGCAGTGAAGTCGTGGTCATGCTGCATGGCTCCGGCCCTGGCGCCAGCGGCTGGGCCAACTTTCACCGCAATATCGAACCGCTGGTGGACGCGGGATACCGTGTCATTTTGCTGGATTGCCCCGGCTGGAGCAAAAGCGACACCATCGTCAGCACAGGCTCGCGTTCGGATCTGAACGCACGCTGTCTCAAAGGCGTGCTTGACGCGCTGAACATCGCCAAGGTTCACATCATCGGCAACTCCATGGGCGGTCATAGCGCCGTGGGCTTTGCGCTGGCCAATCCCGAGATGGTGGACAAGCTCATCCTCATGGGCGGCGGCACTGGCGGACCCAGCGCCCTCGTGCCCATGCCCGCCGAAGGCATCAAGCTCATCGGTGCGCTGTACCGCGATCCCACGGTAGAGAACCTCAAGCGCATGATGAATGTGTTTGTGTACGACAGCAGCAGCCTGACCGAAGAGCTGTATCAGCAGCGTCTGGACAATATCCTGGCCCGCCGCGATCACCTGGAAAACTTCGTCAAGAGCGCCCAGATCAACCCGAAGCAGTTCAGCGACTACGGCCTGCGCCTGCCGGAGGTCAAGGCCAAGACCTTGATCATCTGGGGCCGTGACGACCGCTTTGTACCCCTGGACATCGGCCTTCGCCTGCTATGGGGCATTCCCAACTCCGAGTTCCACGTGTTCAGCCAGTGCGGCCATTGGGCACAGTGGGAGCACGCCGAGGTCTTCAACAAAATGGTTCAGGACTTTCTTGCACGCTGACCGGCCAGTGAGCCAGCAAGAGGTGGGTGCAAGCCATTGAGATGAATGCCATGCAAGGACAACAGCTTAATGGCTTGTTTGGGATAAAGAGCAGGAATTCAGGTCGGCGGCCCAACCATCCCAGCCTCCAACAGGCTCCGCCGCAGACTGAGCGCAACTGGATGCGACAGCCTGATTGTCAAACGGATATTGACACCCATCAAACGAAATTCCGCGTCTCGTCGCGAGGACCACTTCGAAGCATTTCACTCACTGTGATCCTTCCGCGACTCAAACACATCCGCGTGGGTCATGCTCCGCTAGTGGGAAAACGCGGCCCTTACCGAGAACGGGTTGAATTGTCATTTTTTGCCACCGCATCATCCTCAGGATTCAGCAAAGCCGGAATCTCAGCCACCAGCGCGTCGATGGCCACCCGCAACTTGCAACGTAATTGCCGTGCCTGTGGCCAGAGTGCATGGATCTCGTAAGAGCGGGCTCGATAGGCGGGCAAGATGTGTACCAGTTCGCCACGCTTGGCATAGCTGCTCAGCAGCCAGCAAGGGACCCAGGCAATGCCATAGCCCGCCACAGCAGCAGCGGCAATGGCCTGTATATCGTCCATGCTGATCTGGGAGCGCACCTGCAGGCGGTAGTCCGAGCTGCCACCTCGCCCAGCAACTGGCGCAACATTCCACGGGGCGACGACACCCGAGTGCGAGTAACTGATGACCGCATGACCATCGAGCTCTTCCAGTTTGCCGGGCGTGCCGTGGCGTGCCAGATAGGCCGGGGAAGCGCCGATGCTGATGTGCTGTGTGCCCAGCAGGCGCGCAGACAAGGTGCCGCTGTCTTGCAGCGGGCCTATGCGTATGGCCAGGTCAAACCCCTCTTCGATCAGATCCACTGTACGGTCGCCAAACGACAGATCGATGCTCAGCTGCGGATACAGACGCGTCAGATTCAGCAGTATTGGCGCCACGCACAGCTGCCCAAAGCCTTCTGGCACGCTGACCCGCAGGCGGCCGATGGGCTCCATGCGGCCGCTGTCCAGATCCGCCTCGGCTGCATCCAGCTCCTTGAGTGCACGGGTGCAGCGCTCGTAGTAGATCTGCCCTTCCGCAGTCAGGGTCTGGGTACGCGTATTGCGCTGCAGTAGCCGCGAGCCCAGACGTGCCTCCAGCCTGGCAACGGCCTTTCCCACGGCAGAGCGCGTCACGCCAAGCCGCTTGGCAGCAGCAGTGAAGCCGCCCGCTTCCACCACCTGCACAAAGGTGGAGACTCCTTCCAGAGGGTCTTGCACAGTCATGTCGATTGGATCCTTCAGCTCCCCAATGATGGGAAATCAACGCGTAAATTTAAGAATTTTATTCCCATAGACTCGCGTTGAACGTTCTGCGCCAGAACGCAGTTTCCCTTTTCTGGAGTGCGCAACCATGTCCTCGAATGATGTTGATCTCTTGAACACCAGCAGCCTGGAGCCGGCACCGACCCGGCGCAATCGCATTGCGCTGCTATCGGTCTGTCTGGCCTCACTGATGTTCAGCCTTGAAATCTCCAGCGTGCCTGTCATCTTGCCCACGCTGGAGTCCGTTCTGCACAGTGACTTCAAAGACATTCAGTGGATCATGAATGCCTACACCATCGCCTGCGTCTCGGTGCTCATGGCCACCGGGACACTGGCAGACCGGTTTGGCCGCAAGCGGGTCTTTCTGATCTCCATAGCCCTCTTTGCGTTTTCATCGCTGCTGTGCGGCCTGGCATGGAACACACCGATGCTGATTGCCAGCCGCGTGCTTCAGGGGGCCAGCGGCGGCGCCATGGTGATCTGCCTGGTAGCCGTCCTCTCGCATCAATTTCCACAAGGCGCCGAGCGCAGCCGCGCCTTCAGCACCTGGGGAGTCATGCTCGGCATAGGCTTGGGCTTTGGCCCCCTGATTGGCGGCATGATCGTCGCCCTCTCGGACTGGCGCTGGGTGTTCTGGGTACACGTGCTGATTGCCACGCTGACTTTCTTTCTGGCCACCATCGCCGTGCACGAATCGCATGACCCCAAAGCCGGCGCGCTGGATATTGCGGGCATCGTCACGCTGTCCCTCGCAGTATTCGGCCTGACCTTCTTTGTGACGCAGGGCTCCGACACCGGTTTTGGCAGCATGTCTGCGCTGGCCGCCATGGCTGTGGGTCTGCTGAGTTTTGCGGCCTTTATGTGGGTGGAACTGCGTGCCCAGCATCCCATGTTCGACTTCTCCGTCTTTCGGGTGCGCAATTTCTCCGGTGCGCTGCTGGGCTCCATGGGCATGAACTTCAGCTTCTGGGCGTTCATCATCTACCTGCCCATCTATTTTCAGAGTGCGCTAGGTCAGGATGTCACGGCCGCCAGCGTCTCGCTGCTAGCCTACACCCTTCCCACGCTGGTGTTCCCGGTGGTTGGAGAACGCATCGCCATGCGCTATGGCCCGCGTATCGCCATTCCACTGGGGCTATTCGCCATCGGCCTTGGATTCATGCTGATGCTCGCTGGCAGCCAGTTCGCCCACAGTCACTGGCTTTACGTGCTGCCGGGCTGCATGATTGCCGGTGCAGGGCTGGGTATCACCAACACCCCGGTGACCAATACCACCACGGCAGCAGTCTCCAGCGCACGCGCCGGCATGGCGTCCGGCATCGACATGAGTGCCCGCATGATTACGCTGTCGATCAATATCGCGCTGATGGGTTTCCTGCTGGTGCACGGCGTGCAGCAGCACCTGCAAACCGCATTGCATGAACCCGTAGATGCTGCAGCGCTGCGCGAGATGGCCAACGACATTGCCTCTGGCAACCTGCAAGCCCTGTACACCCTGCAGGCAGGCGCTGACGCCGCCACTTCGCCGCAGGCACTGACAGACATTGCCCGCGAAGCGCTGGTACACAGCTTTGGCGGCGTAATGCTCTATGCCGCCATCGCCGTGTGGCTGCTGGCACTGGGCAGCTTTGTGATCTTTTCGGGTCGCAGGCCAGCCCGGTGACTTTTATGACGCTCCATGCCGATGGGCAAGAATCTGCTCGCTGATCTGCAGCTTGGTTGCCTGCATTGCCATGGACATCGATTTCCTTGCTCTATAGCCAACTGCAGGCCTCGACAAGCTCGCCGACATTGGCGGCCGTGCCACGTACTGTGTGCACCAGGCCAGGATCAGCATCCATGCCGAAGTACCACTGGTTGCCTCTCCCGCTCTGGTGCATCTCTTCACCATGCACCTTGTTTCCATTCTTGGTGAATGTCAGTGCAGCACTCCAGGTAGCGTCCACAGTGGTGCCAGTGAGCGGCATGGCTGCCCAATGCGTTGCCGCGGCAAATTCATAGCACGCTCCAAGTCGATCAAAGACTGCCGTACTTTGGCACCGCCTGCGATTGGCTGAATCGTGTCGACGGCTCCTCACGGATAGAAGAGGCACATCGCAATATATTTAAAAATCAGGATATTTATCCCAATAAATTTGTTTAACAAATTTATTGAAACCATCCAGACTTCCTCCAAGACTCATAGAACTTGGAGACATCCGTTGGAGCAAAAGATTTTCAGTGCGCCTGGGCACTTTTTCCGTCCCTCGCGTTCACATGCTGTGGTTATTGGCGGCGGAACCATGGGAGCCGATGTCGCGGTCGTTCTTTGCCGCGGAGCATGCAAAACGACTGTTGTCGAGCCCGATGCTGACCGGGCTGCCAAAGTCCCTGAACTTGTCCATCACGGCTTGACCCAACTGGATGCCGCTCCGCAGCTTGCCAAACTGTCCGTCGTATCGTCCTTGGACGATCTGGACTGGAGCTCGGTGGACCTGGTGATCGAATGCATCCCGGAGCGCCTGGACATCAAGCAGACGCTTTTCAAGCAACTCGAGCAGCGCGCCCGCAAAGATGCATTGCTGGCCAGCAATAGCTCTAGCTTCCCCATTACGGCAATTGCAGAAGGCCTAGCAACGCAGGAACGTATGCTGGGTCTGCACTTTTTCATGCCTGCGCACCTGACGCCTCTTGTCGAAGTGGTGTGCGGCGAGGCATCTCACATGGAATGTGCAGAGAACCTTCATGCTTTCATGCGCCAGTGCGGCATGGTGCCGGTGCTGGTCAAGAAGGATTTGCCAGGCTTTTTGGCGAACCGTCTTCAGCACGCGCTGGCTCGCGAAGCTTTTGCACTGATTGAAGCTGGCATTGCATCAGCCGAAGACGTGGATGCAGCCGTGCGCTTTGGCTTCGGCTTTCGCTTTCTTGCAGCGGGCCCCGTGCTTCAGCGCGACCATGCAGGTCTGGAAGTCCACTGCGCCGCTGGAGCAACGATGTATCCATCGCTCGCGGCCAACAAGGAGCCAAGCCCATGTCTTTCGCAAAGAGTGGCTGAGGGCAAATTCGGCATGAAGTCCGGAGAAGGTTTTTTCAAGTGGACTCCAGAGAGCATCGCGCAAGAGAAACAGCGCTACCAGAAGACGCTGCTGGCAGGTCTCGAACTTCTCAAGAGCGAATTGCCTTCCGTGGGCGACGCTGCCGAGCAATAAGAGGAGCGCATGATGAATACACCTCTGATCATCACCGTTGCCCCCAACGGAGCCTACAAGACCAGGGAGCAGCACCCTGAGGTTCCTCTGACTGCTGCCGATCTGGCACAGACCGCCAAGGAATGCCTGGACTCCGGTGCGTCCATGATTCATATGCATGTACGCAAGCCTGACGGCAAGCATTTGCTCGATGCCAGCGCCTACATTGAAGCCACTGCTGCAGTGCGCAAAGCAGTGGGCCAGGAACTGGTGGTTCAGGTCACCACCGAAGCAGCACAGGTCTACCAGCCATACGAGCAGATGCGGGTCGCACGCGAAACGGCTCCGGAAGCGATCTCTGTCGGCTTGCGCGAAATACTCAAACCTGAAGTTCCCGAAGCGGATATCCGGTCCTTCTTCACATGGCTCAAGCAGAGCAATGTGATGACCCAGGTCATCCTGTATGACGTGGCGGACGTGCAGGCCTGGCAGCGCCTGCTTGCAAGCGGCGTCATCCCGCAAAACAAATGGTTTCTGCTTTTTGTGCTGGGCCGCTACTCGGCGGGTCAGACCTCTTCGCCCATCGATCTGCTGCCGTTCCTGGAGGCTCACGACGATGTCTATCCATGGGCGATGTGCGCCTTCGGCCCTCAGGAAAATGCATGCGCGATGGCTGCTGCAAGCCTTGGAGGGCATGCACGCGTCGGCTTCGAGAACAACCTGTTCCTGAAGAACGGCGAGCCGGCGGCAAGCAATGCCGCCCTGGTCGCCCAGGTCTGCCAGGGGGCAGCAGCGCTGGGCCGTCCGCTAGCCACGGCTCACGATATTCGACGCCTGTTCCTGAACTGATCAGTACTTCAAGGCAGCAGCGCCTCTTGTGTCTTCAGGTAATGGTCTCTTGGAGGCACAAGATGCTCTGCCGTCAGACGGATCAGGCGCTCCCTCGACCCCTCCCCCTGCGCCAGTACCGCCAGCAACTCGTGATGCTCCTGTTGGGATTGCAGCTGACGCTCTCTGGACATCAGCGTTCCAAATCGAATCGCATGCGTTTGGCGGGCGAAATCTTCGATGGATTGCGACAAGAAAACATTGCCGCATTGAGCAAACAAAAGCCGATGAAACTCCTGGTTGGTCCGAAAAATGCCGCGCGGGTCCTGTTGCTGGATCGCTGCGTCATGCCCGGTCTGAATGCGCCTGAGCTGCTCCAGGGCATCACGGTCCAGAGGCAGCGCAATTCTGCGCATCGCCTCCAGCTCGAGCAGCTCTCTCATTTCGTAGAGATGAATGACTTCATCTCTGCTGAAAGCCTTCACCATGGAGCCAATGTTGCGCCTGCGCTCAAGCAGGCCAGCACTTTCCAGCTGAGCCAATGCGTCTCGCACCACATGGCGTTTGGCTGCAAACCGTTCCATCAGATCATCTTCGACAAGACGCACTCTGGGAGCCAAGAGGCCCAGAACAATGTCTTCCTCCAATGTCGCGGCAATCACGGATGCACCGTCCTCGGATGGACGGCGCTCCTTGGCATAAGCGCCCGTCGGCATATGAACTTAACTCCTTGGAATCGAACCCTTGCGCTGCGTCGCGGTCAAGAAATCAAAGTCTGCGCCACGATCAGCCTGCAAAACAGTTTTCTTGAACAGATGCGCGTAACCACGCTCTGCCACAGGAACTTGAACAGGCTTGGCATTCTGACGCATAGCCAGCTCTTCATCGCTGACCAGCCATTCAATACAGCGCTCGCGCACCGACAGGCGAATTCTGTCTCCGGTTTGCACCCAGGCCAAGGGGCCGCCAATCGCTGCCTCTGGCGTCACATGCAGGACGATGGTGCCGAAAGCGGTGCCGCTCATACGACCATCGGAGACACGCACCATGTCTTTCACGCCTTGAGCGGCGAGTTTCTTGGGAATGGGCAGGTAACCCGCTTCCGGCATCGCCGCTGCTTTGGGGCCGATATTTTTGAGCACCAGCACATCCTCGGCCCGCACATCAAGCTCGGGCGAGTCGATACGCGCAGCCAGATCCTCCGCATTTTCGAAGACAACGGCACGGCCCTCATGCTCCATCAGCTCGGGGTTCGCTGCGGACTGCTTGATGATGGCGCCTGCCGGGGCAAGATTGCCGTGCAGTACGGCAATGCCTCCCTGTGGATACAAGGGGGCATCCAAAGTCTTGACCACATGCTGCTTGAAGCCTGGGCCAGCCGCCTCCAGCTCCTCGCCCAGGGTGCGCCCCGTCGCGGTCAGAGCATCCAGATGCAGCAGGGGCTTGAGCTCTCGAAGCAGGGTATGCATGCCGCCGGCTGCATGAAAGTCCTCCATGTAGTGGTCGCCGGACGGCTTGAGGTCGAGCAACACGGGAGTATTGCGGCTCATGACGTCCAAAGCCTTGAGATCCAGCTCGTAGCCCAGACGACCCGCGATCGCGGCCAGATGCACGATGGCATTGGTCGAGCCGCCCATGGCCAACAACACGCGCATGGCATTTTCGAAGGCAGCAGGCGTGAGAATCTTGTCAATGCTCAGTCCTGCACGCGCCATGTGCACGGCCACCTCACCGGATCGCTCTGCAATTCGAATGCGGTCGGCAGTAACCGCTGGAGGAGTTGCACTGCCAGGAATGCCAATCCCCAGAGCCTCTGCAATGCAGGCCATCGTGCTGGCAGTGCCCGCCACCGAGCAGGTCCCGACGCTGGCGACGAGCTGATTGTTGACGTCGGAAATTTCCTCAGCATCAATTTCTTCGGCACGAAATTTTCCCCAGTAACGACGGCAATCGGTGCACGCACCCACTCTTTCGCTTCGATGCGATCCCGTGAGCATGGAGCCGGTGACCAGTTGCACTGCCGGCAGTCCGACCGAAGCAGCTCCCATCAGCTGAGCCGGCACTGTCTTGTCACACCCCCCGATCAGCACGACCGCATCCATGGGTTGCGCTCGCAGCATCTCCTCCGTATCCATGGACATGAGATTGCGCAGGTACATGCTGGTCGGCTGGGAAAAGCTCTCGTGCAGCGAGATGGTCGGGAAGTCCATGGGCAGGCCGCCTGCCATCAGGATGCCGCGCTTCACCGCCTCAATCAATTGCGGCATGTTTCCGTGACAAGGGTTGTAGGAGCTGCCTGTGTTCGAGATACCGATCACAGGTCTGTCCAGCGCCTTGTCGGTATAGCCCGCCCCCTTGATGAAGGCCTTGCGCAAAAAGAGAGAGAAACCGCGATCACCGTAGTTGGTGAGTCCTTTGGAGATGCCGCTCGATGCGGCTTCCGGATGAATCGTGGCTTGCTGGTCTGGCTTGTTCGTCATGGAAGGGTTAACCATTGTTGATGCACTGATTATTAATAATATTATTGATTAAAAGAAAAATCGAGCGCTCAAGCAAGAAAGCGCATACCTGAAAACCCTAAAGGAGACTTCATGAAACCCACAGAACCCGTCAATCCGGGCATGCGCCGCCGCAAGCTCGTTACCCTGCTTGCAACCGCCCTCGTCGCAGCCGGCGCATCGGGAGCAGCCTGTGCGCAAACTGACTACCCCACCAAACCCGTGAGGCTGGTGGTTCCCTATGCGCCGGGCGGAGCGACAGATGTCATCGGCCGCGTTCTTGCCAAGCAGCTTTCAGACGCACTCGGGCAGCAGTTCGTCGTCGACAATCGCGCCGGAGCAGGCGGTAGCCTTGGTGCAGGTCAAGTCGCCAAATCACCTGCCGATGGCTACACCTTGCTGATGGGTGCATTCACAAGCCACACCATCAATGCAGCGCTAACCCCTGCTGCGACTCCTTTTGACATCCATAAGAGCTTCTCTCATATCTCCGTCGTAGGTACCGTTCCGCTGGTATTTGTGGTCAACCCCAATGTTCAGGCGAAGTCCGTCAAGGAACTGGTAGCGCTTGCCAAGGCCAGCCCCGGCAGCGTCACGTTTGCATCCGCAGGCAATGGCTCGCCTCAGCATCTCTCGATCGAGATGTTCAAGCGTCAGACACAGGTTGAAGTCGTTCATGTGCCCTACAAAGGCAGCGGACCCGCTCTTTCCGATCTGCTCGGCGGTCAGGTCAACGCCATGATTGACACCGTTCCTGCCGCACAAAGCCAGATCAAGGCAGGCAAGCTCCGGGCCCTGGCCACAACGACCAAAGAACGCGTTGCCTCGATTCCGGACATCGCTACTGCCGTGGAAGCTGGATTTCCAGACATGCAGGTCAGCTCCATGTTTGCACTTTCGGCACCTGCAGGAACTCCAGGTGCAGTCATTCAGAAGATCAATTCAGCGCTGAAAGTGATTCTGTCCAAGCAGGATGTCAAGGACTCCATGCTCGCCCAGGGCACTATTGCTACCTACAGCACGCCGGACGAGTCGGCCAAGATCATCAACGCCGAGTACGCCAAGTGGGCCCGATTGATCAAAGACAGCGACATCAAGGCTGAATAAGCGAAGATAGCGGAGCTCCAGGACGCTGCAGCTCCGCTACCTATACTGCTGTGGTGGAAGCCAATCTATCAACCAAAGACCTGAGAGCGGTAGTAGCCCTGAGCCAGACCAAGA
This sequence comes from Comamonas sp. A7-5, assembly GCF_039581385.1. Lineage (NCBI taxonomy): Bacteria > Pseudomonadati > Pseudomonadota > Betaproteobacteria > Burkholderiales > Comamonadaceae > Comamonas > Comamonas sp. A7-5. Next base: position 162,710 of record NZ_JBCPWO010000008.1, on the reverse strand, counting down.
GCTTTGGTCAAGCCGCCCTCCTGGTTCACCTCTCCCAATCTGCGCTGTCGGCCCTGATTGCGCGTGTGGAAGCTCAGATCGGAGCAAGACTGTTTGAGCGCACCACTCGCGCTGTCGAGCTGACCGATGCGGGGCATGTTTTTATTGCCCATGCCCAGGAGATCTTGCGAGATACGCAGCGAGCCCTACGGGCCGTGACGGACACCGTCCAGCTCAGAACGGGATCGGTGACTGTTGCAGCACTTCCTTCTTTGGCCGCCTCGCTGCTGCCAAAGGTCTTTGCCGAATTCACGCGGATTCATCCCGGGGTACGCTTGTCCTTGCTTGATACCTTATCGGGCCCTGCGTTTGATCTCGTTCGTGATGGCAAGGTCGACTTTGCACTCACTGCAGCAGATCCCAAGCAAGAAGACCTCGCATATGAGCAATTGATGGAGGACCAGTTCTTTCTCATCTGTCCCGATGACCATCCTCTATCCAAGCAGGCAGGTCCCGTCGCGATCGAGAACACCTTGGACTATCCGCATGTCTCCATGCCCAGTTCTGCCAGCGTCCGCCAGTACATTGATGCGGATCTGCACTCAAAAGGGCTCTATTTCGCTCCCGTCTTTGAAGTTGACCATATTGCAACCATAGGAGCTCTGGTCAGTGCGGGCCTGGGCATCAGCGCACTGCCTGAAACAGCCGTATCGCTGTTGCAAGCTGGCCGCCTTTTGCAGATTCCTTTGTCGTCCCCCGGAATTCAACGTCCTTTGGGCATGGTGATGCGCCGCCACGCACCTCGAAGCTCGGCGGCCAAGGCATTGGAGGCGTTAATCAGAGCGAGCCTGCACAACCTGGCCTCTCATTCAAGCTAGTGCACTACAGCAGATGCCGGGAAAGAGAGAGGTCGAAGGGAATGTAAAAAATTCTCCACGAATCGACACGAGCCGCCTGCGCCGTCAAAAACCAACAAAAGCTGTGGGAACTTTGTCTTTAGCACTCTCTCTAACGGAGTGCTAATATGAAGATCATGGAAGAAAGGAAACCTGCAATGAAAACTGCCTCCGGCTCCATTGCTACTGCCTTGGCGCCCGCGAACCCCTGGGCGCTGGTACCTCCGCTGGGCAACCTGGATGCCTATATCTCGGCGGTCAATCGTATGCCAATGCTCACCCTTGAGGAAGAGCAGGATTACGCTCGCAAGCTCAAAGAACACAATGATCTGGACGCCGCCGGGCGTCTGGTGATGTCTCACCTGCGTCTGGTCGTCTCCATCTCGCGCCAGTACCTGGGTTATGGCCTGCCTCACGGCGACCTGATTCAGGAAGGCAATGTGGGACTGATGAAGGCTGTCAAACGCTTCGACCCCGATCAGGGCGTGCGTCTGGTCAGCTACGCCATGCACTGGATCAAGGCGGAAATCCACGAATACATTCTGAAGAACTGGCGCATGGTCAAGGTCGCCACGACCAAGGCCCAGCGCAAGCTGTTCTTCAATCTGCGCTCGATGAAGCATGACCTGAAGTCCGATGCCGCGATGGCCGACGATGAACTGGCCCTGCGCGAAACCCTGACCTCGAACGAAATTGACGCGGTTGCTGCAAAGCTCAACGTCAAGCGTGAGGAAGTCATCGAGATGGAAACCCGTCTGGCCGGTGGCGATGTGCTGCTGGATCCTTCTCCCAGTGATGATGGAGAACAGGCCTTCGGCCCCATCGCCTACCTGGCTGATGCCAGCCACGAGCCTACAGCCATGCTTGAATCGCGTCAGCGCGATCATCTGGCGACCGATGGTCTGGTCATGGCCCTGGAGGGCCTGGATGACCGCAGCCGCCGCATCGTTGAAGAGCGCTGGCTCAAGGTCAATGACGACGGCTCTGGCGGCATGACGCTGCATGAGCTGGCTGCCGAATACGGTGTGAGCGCCGAGCGCATTCGCCAAATCGAGGTAGCCGCCATGAAAAAGATGAAAAAAGCGCTGGCCGAGTTTGCGTAAACGCCAACTTGCGCAGCAAGGCTTAAAAAGGCTGAAATGCTGAACCTCAAACCCGGATAATTTCCGGGTTTTTTATTTGTCGAAAGACATGCTGCACTCATGGGCAGCCATCAACCATCAAGAATTCACAAGAGACCTGCCATGCCTATTCGCACTTCGCGCCTCCTGAAGAACCTGTCCCGCCGCAGCCTGGTTGCAGCAGGAGTCGCCATGGTGGCGACAGCAATGGCTCCGGCCACCATGGCAGCCGACAACTGGCCCGACAAGCCCCTGCATCTGATCGTGGGCTTCCCCGCAGGCTCCTCGCCCGATCTGACGGCCCGCGCATTGGCCGAGCCATTGGAGAAGAAGCTGGGTCAGACCATCATCGTGGAGAACCGCGTGGGGGCCGGCGGCAATATCGCCGGCGAATATGTCGCCAAGGCTGATGGCTACACCTTCAGCGTGATGATCAACGGCAATATGACCATTGCCAAGATGCTCAACCCTGCCGTGCGCTATGACCCCATCAAGGACCTGCAGCCCGTGAGCCTGATCGGCGTGGCTCCGCTGGTGCTGGTAGCCCCCGCGTCGGCCCCACAAGGCAAAGCCTTCATGGAAGCGGCCGCCAAGGCTGGCGACAAATGGAGCTATGGCTCGCCCGGTGTCGGTACCGTGGGCCATCTGGGCATGGAACTGCTCAAGAGCCGCTCGGCCATCAAGGCCGTGCACGTGCCCTATACCGGCTACCCCCAAGTGTTCAACGGCATTCAGGGCGGCGATTTGAAGCTGTCCATGCTCCCTCCGGCACTGGCAATGGCACAGATTCAGGCCGGCAAGCTGCACGGCATTGGAGTGACCTCTGCGGCACGCAGCCCGCTGGCTCCCGGCCTTCCCAGCCTCAAAGAGCTCGGCGTCAACAACTTTGATCTGGAAATCTGGAACGCCGTGGCTGCTCCCAGATCCATGCCCAAGGCCCATGTGGACAAGCTGGCAGCCGCCGTCAGCGAGATCGTGCGTACGCCCGAGATGCGCCAGAAGCTGTCCATGCAAGGCTGGCAAGCCGTGGGCAGCTCGCCCGAGGGCCTGAGCAACCGCATCCAGCAGGATGTGAAGGCGCTGGGCACCATCATTCGCGAGCAGGGAATCACGGCGCAGTAAACACGCCCCCTGAGCCGCTTTGCGGCTTCCCCCGGGGGGGACGACGGCCTCGCTGCGCGGCGGCGCTTGCTCGCTGTCACGCAGATGAAGTGCACCTGTTTCCCTCCATCCCACACGCTGAAGCGACTCCGGGTATCAACGAGAGCTACTGCGGCGTCCTTTATCATGCGCCCGACAGGCATGGGTTTACGCTATGCCGTCGGGCGCATTGTTGTATCTAGGGCAGCGCCACCGCTTTTGGAGCCTTCATGGACGCTGGTACCTGGTTCACGCAGCTCAATGCCTGGCAAGTCATGGCATTGGGCCTGGTTTTTTTCGGGGGTATTTATCTGCTGGGCGGCCTGCTCATGGCAGCACTGACAGCGGCCCTCGCGCGCGCGGGTATAGGCAGGCCGCTCGATACGCGCCCGCTCAAGCCCGATCAGCTAAAGCGTGAATGGCGCCAGTCCTTTCATTCCATACTGATCTTCGGCACAGGCATGATCGTTCCATGGGGCTTTCTGCAACTAGGCTGGGCCCAGCTCTCGCCCACCGCCAGCGCCGGGCGCATCGCTGTGGAGATCTTTGCGCTGCTGATCTGGAACGATGTGCACTTCTGGATCAACCACCGCCTGCTGCACACGCGCCGCCTGGTGCGCTATCACGGCGATCATCACCGCTCCGTGGTGACAACCCCCTGGTCCACCTACAGCTTCCACCCCATCGAGGCGCTGATGCTGGGCAACATCATCTTGCTGCCCATGCTGGTGCATGACTTTTATTTCTGGTCGCTGGCCTCGGTGCCGGTGTTGAGCCTGATCCTGAATCTGATCGGCCATTCCAACTACGATTTTTTCCCCTCAGTCCCCGACACCCATCCACTGGCCGCCAGCCGCCGTCACCATCTGCACCACGCGCGCCCGGCAGGCAACTATGGCTTTGCGCTGGCCTTCATGGACCAGCTCATGCGCACGCGGGTCGCAGACAACACCCCCAAAAGCTCCAGTCACTGAATGAGCAGGCACCCAGGCCAGCGCCGATATCCAGTCCTGCGCCACTGGCGGGACTGGCAATCCGTCTTCTACATGCTCCTGCTGCCGCTGCTCGTGTGGTGGCAATGGAGGCATGGCTTCAGCTTCATTCTCTACGTCATCGAGCTGTTTCTGACATTGGGAATAGGCGTGATTCACCACAACCACACCCATGTGCGCATGTGGTGGGGACGCTGGACCAACCGCTTCACCGATTACTGGCTGACCCTGCTTCAAGGCCACCCCACCTTTGTGTTCTGGCCCGCCCATGTGGCCAATCACCATCGATTTCGCCATGGACCGCGCGATCTGGCACGCACCTACCGGCCAGAATGGGGCGGCGATACCAATCATCTGTGGGGCTATCTGATTCACCCGGTGCAGGCGGCTTTTGTGCTGTATCCGCTGTTCTTTCGCTGGCTGAACAATCTGCACCGTCACTGGCCTGGCGCCTTTCGCTACTGCATGGGGCAATACGCGCTGTGGCTGGGAAGCTGGGGCTTCTTTCTCTGGCTGGACTGGCAAAAGGCGTTGATCTTCATCATCGTTCCCCAGTTGCACGGCCTGCACTGGCTGCTGGCTACCAACTACCTGCAGCATGCCCACGCCGATGGAAGGCCGCTGAGCAGAGCACAGCGCAATACTCCAGGTATCGAGCTGAACTACGCGCGCAACTTTGAAGGCCTGGTCAACCCCCTGCTTTTTAATATTGGCCTGCACACCGCGCACCATGAATGTCCGCATGCCCACTGGTCCGAACTGAGCGGACTGCATGAGCGAATTTACCGTCAACGGGTCACACCTGCATTGAACGAAGGTGGCCTGCTGCCTTATATGGGACGCGTGTTTGTATTGGGTCTGGTCTGGCCCGCGGCAAGAACCCAGCCGCAGATGCCGCCCGACGCTGTGAAGTAAAAACCTGTTGAGGATCTATGCCTGTTGCCTATTCCAACGTCTATCTGCAATCTGCCGGCATGTTTCTGCCTGGTGCCCCGGTGGACAATGCTGGCATGGATGCGTTTGTCGCGCCGCTGAACCGCATCTCCGAGCGCATCAAGCGCCGCATCCTGGCCGAAAACGGCATCCAGACCCGTCATTACGCCATCGATGGTGAAGGCCAGACGGTATTCAGCAACGCCCAGATGGCAGCCGGAGCCATCGAGGAGACTCTGGCCCTGGCTGGCAAAAAGCTCGGCGATATCGGCTTTCTGTCCAGCGGTTCCTCGGGGGGGGACGCGCTGATGCCCGGCTTTGCCAGCATGATTCAGGGCGAAATGGCCGCCCCGCCCATGGAAACTCTTTCTGTGCATGGGGTCTGCGCCGCCAGTGTGGGGGCCATGCAAGCCGCAGCCATGGCCGTGGAGAGCGGCGCCCATGCGCTGGCCCTGTCGGTGGCCAGCGAAATGCCCTCGCGCCTTTTCAAGCGCTCGCGCTTTGCAGCCCAGGGCTATGACACCGATTTCGACGCCCACTTTCTGCGCTGGATGCTATCCGACGGCGCGGGCGCCGTGTTGCTGGGCGGCCCCAAGGCCCTGCCCCAGGCCAACGGACTGCGCCTCAAGCTCAAGTGGACACACCAGCGCAGCTTTGCCGGCGACTACCCCGTGTGCATGCAACTGGGCATGACAGCCGATCGCGGCAAAAGCCATCTGGACTTCCCTGCCTGGAGCGATGCCGAGGCCGCAGGCGCTCTGGCACTGCGCCAGGACATTCGCCTGCTTCCGCATCTGTTCGATGTCTGCATTCACGAATATGCAGCCCTGGCCCACCAGGGCTGGGTGCCCGAGCGCGGCATTGACCACTTTCTCTGCCACTACTCGTCGGAGCGCTTCATCCCCGTTGTCGACGAGCTGCTGGGCAAGGCCCAGCTCAGCATTCCGCGCGAGCGCTGGTGGAGCAATCTGGCCTGGCGCGGCAACACGGGTGCAGCCTCCATCTTCATCATGCTGTCGGAGTTTCTGCAAAAGCAGGGCCAGAGCCTGAAAGCCGGCGACACCGTGCTCTGCTTCATCCCTGAGTCGGGCCGCTTCACCGCAGGCTATATGCTATGGGAAGTAGAGCTTGACACGCAGACACACAAAGCGATTGAGGCCAATTTCCCTCAGGAATCCGTGCACACTACGGAGCAAGCGGATGACGCGCTTCCCGATGTTTCGACCATCGCCGCGCCCCATGACCCGGCCGCTGCGCCATCGCAGCTGGCGCCGCTGCTGACAGAGCTCGCCAGCATCTGGCAGGACTACCGCAGCAATGTCTGGCGCACTCCCCTGCTCCAGCGCATGCGCACACGCCAGTTGCAGATCACCGACTATCTGCGCTGGATGAGCCACTGGATTCCCCAGGTGCGCGAAGGCAGTCTGTGGATGCGCGAAGGCGCCGCCTCGCTGACCGGTGACTACGCCACGCTGGCTTCACTGATCGACCTGCATGCAGGCGAGGAGCAGAACGACTTCAAGATTCTGCACAGCGACTATCTGAAGGCTGGCGGCACCGAGACCGACATCAACCGCCTGCGCCGCAACCCCGGCGGCGAAGCGCTCAATGCCTATCTGCACAGCCTGGCTGCCACGCCCAACCCGATCGGCCTGCTGGGCGCAATCTACATCATCGAAGGCACGGGCCAGCGCATCGTTCCCAGCCTGCTGCCCCTGCTGCGCCAGAGCCTGCCGCTGCCGCCCGATGCCTTCCGCTTTCTCGAATACCACGGTGCCAATGACGAGAACCACCTGGAGCGCTGGCTGCTGGCCGTGCAGATGGCGCTGGAGCTGGACAGCGAAGGCACGGCCCAGCAGGCCATACTGCAGACCGCACGCAACACCGCAGCCATGTACCTGATGCAGTTTCAGCATGTGCTGACCGAGCGCTAACCAGAAACAGCAAGAAGCACCGGGAGGATTCATGAAGAACGAATTCAACGACCATGTCTGGGACGAGCGCGACCCCAGTCCCTGGCTGGCGCTCTACCTCGACCAGAGCACGCCTTTGCCCGATGACGTCAAGGCCGCCTGGCTGCGCGACTGCAGCAGCAGCTCGCGCCAGTTCTTTCTGCCGGCCATGCGGCCGCTGGCGCGGCTGTCCATGATCATCATTCAGGCGCTGAAGATCTTTCTGCCCAAGCGCTGGTCGCACTCCATGCTGCTGCACCGCCTGCTGGCCTTCGGCATGAAGAAGTTTCTCTCGCCAGAGGCCAACTGGCTCATCATGCGCCACTTTCATCTGGGCTCCCAGGTACTGGCCTTCGTCGCCGCCAATGCCCCGACCAAGGTCAGCACCGCGCCATTGATGCCCATGGAAATCGACGATGTAAAGGACGAGCTGTTTCTCAAGCACGACCTCAACCTCTTCAACTTCGTGATTCGCCTGAACAAGGCACTGCGCGAGAACGGGCAGGAACTGGTACCCGTGGCCGAACCCGATTTCTCCATGATCCGCGAGCCCGATCTCAGGCTCGAAGACATGCCGCGCGGACGCTTCAACGTCATCGACCTGCAAAGCGCCATCGAGCTGTACACGCCCATCTACCAGTTGCTGCTGACCGACAACGACTTCTGGCGCGCTAGCAACTCGCTGCAGCTCGACGAAACCGTTGCCATCTACTGCGCCAAGATCCTGGCCTCGCCCGAGCATCTGGTGCTGCTCAACAACAAGCACCCCATGGTGCCGCTGTCCACCCTGTATGCCGCCTACCGTCTGGTGCTGCACGGCCTGTCCACCGAGATGCTGCACTCGCTGCTGACACGCATGGCCAACGGCGAGCACCCTGTCCCCGCGCGCGAGCTGGCCAAGATGCACCGGGCCGCCGAGACGGTGATGGATCAGACCGCCGCACAAAGCTGAACCATGAACCCACAAAGCAACCGCATCACAGGCGTTCGCATCGACGAGCAGACCATCTGGCTTGCACTAGCGGATGGACGTGAACTGGCCGAGCCCATCAAACGGCATATCCGCCTGGAAAGCGCCGCGCCCGATCAAAGGCTGCACTGGGTTCTGACCGACGAGGATCACGGCCTGAACTGGCCGGCGCTGTGGCAGCCATCTCCCGCAGGCATGGTCAGCATCTGGGACCTGGATCAGGACAGTCTCTACAACCAGGCTATGGGCGCGCTGCTCGCCGCCCAATGGGACATCACCCGGATATCTCCGGTCCAGCGTGAACTGGTGGCTCTATGGCGCATGGAAGCCGATATCAACAACGGCGGCTTTCTGCAGTTCCTGGGCAACTGGGGGCTGGCCAACCATCAGCTCACCCTGCAGGCTCTGCAGGCCATAGGCGCGCCCATCACGCGCCAGTGTCTGCAGGACATGTTTGCGGTGCTCAAGCGCTTCGAAGAGGGCCCAGAAAATGTGGACTACTCCGATCTGCCAGCACTGCTGACGGATGCCGAGCATGAGCAGTTGCAGGAGCTCGAAGAAGCCTTCTGGGACTACCCGGAGCCCCTGAACAAGCTGGTGGTCATGCACTACGGACCCGTCCAATGAAATCTGAAAACAAATCCGGCAAGACCTATTCGCTGGCATTTCGCAAGGCTCTGGTGGACGAAGCGCTGAACCGCACACCCGGCGGCGGCTTTCCGGAACTGGAAAAGCGCCACCGCCTCAAGTCCGGAACCCTGTTCGACTGGGTCGAGGAGCTGGGTCCGACACCGCCGCCCGCGCCTTTTTCCGCATTGCATTTCTGGATCGGCAATACGCCGCTGGGCGAGGCGGAGTTTGGCCGCTACTTCGACCATGCAGACAGCTACTGGGAGCTGGAAGTCGAAGATATCGAAAGCAGCAGCGAAGATGTCACGGGCTGCGGCTTCTGCCGGGATCTGGGCAGGAAGTTTCTGTTCGACGAAGACCTGCTGCTGATGATCTGGCTTCCCGAGCCTGTTCCTGTCTCTGCCTTGGTGAGCCACAGCGCTCTGGACTCCGACACATCGCTCGCGCTCATCGTGCAGGCCTGCGAGGCCCAGGGCATTCACACGGCCAACGCCATGTTTGTCTATGCCGACCCCACCGAGCCAATCACCGATCCGGACAAGCTCTACAACGGACTGAGCTACATCGGTCTTTTTGACGACTGACGCAGCTCAGACTCTTTTTTCATCTTCTTCATGCAAGACTTGATTGCCCAGATTTCGCAGCAATGGCTGCAGCTGCCGGATTGCCAGGCCGAACACAAGGACGCTGCCAGAACACGCATTACCAGCAACGTGGCAGCCGGCTTCATGGATGTCGAATTCTTTGTGCACCACGGTGGCAACGGCGCTTTCTCGGCCACCCGCTATGAGGAGGCCATGCAGTTGGACGCGGAGCATCGGCTTCATGCCTGGATCACGCTGCGCGATGCGGCCAGTGAAGTCATACACCATGAAGTCAGCTGCAACCCCGAGCGCTTTGCACAGCTGCTGCATGAATGGCGTGCAGCGCCTGATGCAGCACCGGCACAGGTCACCATCCAGGCCATGGCCCGCAGTCCATATACCGACGAGACCGAAGCCCGTGTACCTGCGATGGATCAGGATCTGAACCTCGGCATGCTGGACACGCTTGCCGATGCCGGGCCGGCGCTCGAACAGCTGCAGGCCGATGTGGCGGCCATCGACCCCGTGCGCCTGCTTCAATCCTGGCCGCGCGATGATCGCGGACGACCTGCAGCGCGCACCACCGCCATACTCGCGGCTTATGGCCCTGCCACTCGCAAGCGCCAGCCCTGCCTGATGGTTCGATCGGTCATGCAGTCGAAGATGCCCGGCTGGCAATTGCTTCTGTCGTCCGAGTTTCTCTACAACTGCCGCCATCAATGGAGCGATGCCCGCTGGCTGTGGTCGTCAGCAGAGGCCCCCAAGGATTCGGCTCTGGAGCGCAAGGCACGCAATCTGATGGCACAAGGCAAGGTCAGCGAGGCCTGCGCCCTGTATGGCATCGAGCTGCACGAACGCGTGCGAAGACTAGCAGCAGGTCAGTCATTCCAGCGCTTCTCGCCCGCGCCAGAGGCCTGGGCGCAAGAGCTGCGAGCCGCTCTTCTGCAACTGGCTCCGTGGCGTCTCACGGCAGGCCTGCAACGCATACAGGAGCACCTGATTCAGGCCAACCGCAAGCCGCCCAAGCCCGGCAGTTGGGAGCGCAAGCTGTTCTGGTTCTCGGGCCAGCGCCAACAGGCGCGTTGGGGCCCCGGAGTGCGCTTCGACGAAGATGGCAAGCCGGTGCTGGACCTGATCGTCACCGCATCCAACGAGCATTTTCCCGAGCCTGACTGGAAGCAGCAGCCACGCTAATCCCGTCAAACCACTGCCAGCCAGTCCCGCACCTGCTCGGCGGGCATGGCGCGCGAATGCAGCCAGCCCTGGAAAAACTCGCAGCCGATGTCGCGCAGCAGCTGCAGCTGATCGAGTTCTTCGACACCTTCGGCCACGACCTCCAGATCCAGCGCATGGGCCATATGCACAATGCCGCCCATCAGCCGGTCCCGACAAGGCGAGGGAAACAGAAACTCCCGCCCCAGCTTGACGCGCTGCAGCGGCAGATATTGCAGATAGGCCAATGACGAATGGCCGGTGCCGAAATCATCCAGCGCAATCGTTACTCCCAGCCGCGCTAGAGCCTGCAGCACTTCGCTCCCCTGAGCGGGATTGATCATGGCCTGGGATTCGGTTACCTCCAGCTCCAGCCATTGCGGCGGGACCTGATAGCGCTGCAGACAGCTGCTGACCTGCTCGACCAGATTCACCTGCCGCAGTTGATAGGCAGAAAGATTGACCGCTACCCGCAACGGCGTACCCGCCTTGAGCCACAAAGCGATCTGCTTGCAGGCTGCGTCGAGCACATAGTTGCCCAGAGCCACAATCTGGCCCGAGGCCTCGGCCACCGGAATAAAGCGCGCCGGACTGACATTGCCCAGCAAGGGATCATGCCAGCGCAGCAAGGCCTCCACAGCCACCACTGCGGCACTCTCGACCTTGACCTGAGGCTGGTAGTGCAGTTGCAAGCCACCATAGCTGAGCGCCATGCGCAAGCGCTCGGCCAGTTGCACGCGTTCGGCCATTTCCTTGCCCATGGCGGGTTCGAAAAACACCGCATGGCCGCGCCCCTGGCCCTTGGCGCTGTACATGGCCATATCGGCGAAGCGCATCAGGTCGTCGCCGGTCTGCGCATCGTCGGGATAAAGGGCAATGCCCACGCTGGCACCAAAATCCAGCGCCAGCCCGTCATGCTTGAAGGGGATGGAGAGCGCCGCCAGTATCTGCTCGCTCCAGAAGCGGGCCCGGGCCGCATTCTCACCCACCAGCAGCACCATGAATTCGTCGCCACCCAGGCGTGCCAGCACGCCCTCGCTGCGCAGCTGGGACTTCAGCCGCCTGGCGACCTCCCGCAGCAGCTGATCGCCTGCGGCATGGCCGTAGCCGTCATTGATGGCCTTGAAGTTGTCGAGATCAAGTTGCAGCAGGGCCAGTGCTTCGCCGTCGGCCTGCGCCAGCTTGAGTTGCTCCTGCAGCTCCTGGCCGAATTGCCAGCGATTGTTGAGGCCGGTCAAGGTGTCCTTGGTAGCCTGGAACTTCAGGCGTTGCTGCATCTGATGCAGCTCCGTCACATCGCGCACAAAGGCTATGGCCAGACCTTTGTCGTCATCGCCAAAATAGCCAAGAGCAATGTCCACCGGCACGGCATTGCCCTGCTTGCGCTGCAGCCACAGCACGCCGCCCAGCCCCATGGGCCGGCGCGATGGCTGGGCGAAGTAGCTGCGCAGGTAATGGCCATGCCCGGCCTGAAACTCGGGCGGCAGCAGCATGTCCAGCGCCTGCCCTTCGAGCTCGCCGCGCCCGTAGCCTGAAATGGCCTGCATGGCGGCATTGGCCGTCACGATGTTACCGTTGCGGTCCACCAGCAAAATGCCGTCCGGAGCGGCATCCAGCGCCTGCTGCTCACGCCGGCTCAGCATGACGGAAAGACTCACCCCCTCCTGCCAGGCCGACATGGCCAGCCGCAGCCGGCGCTGGCAATCCGCCAGCGCTGGTTCAGACACCGGTTTGAGCATTGAAGAAAAAGGGCACTCGGCCATACACGGACTCCAGATATCCACTCTGGCGTCCCTGCGTGCAGCCACTTCCCATGCTGCATCAACGGCCTACATGCCCAACTCTAGACGAGTCGGATCGAGCCTTGCCAAGTGTTTGAAGTCGCTCACTATGCGCGCGACATCGCATGCTCTCCTTGCGCTATATCAAACACCAACATGTAACAATAAATTTCAAAACCCGAGGCCAATGCCGCCGATGGCGACCGCTTCAGCCCAGCAGTGCCTTCACGTCCTGAGTCAGCAACTGCGGCCCCGCGCCGTAGCGCTCGTACACGCGCAAGCGGCCCTGGGGATCGAAAAGATAGGTACCGGCCGAATGATCGAGGGTGTAAGTTCCGTCAACCTTGCCTGGCACCTTCTTGAAGAAAATCTTGAAATCCTTGGCCACGGCAGCAATCTCCTCTACCGTACCGCTGAGCCCCACAAAGCTCTCATCGAAGTTGGCCAGATAGGCCTTGAGCACCTCAGGCGTATCACGCTCGGGGTCCAGCGACACAAACACGGCCTGCAGCTTGTCGCCATCGGCTCCCAGCGCCTGCTTGACTTCAAGCAACTCCTGCAGCGTGGTGGGGCAGACATCGGGGCACTGGGTGTAGCCGAAGAACACGGCAACCACCTTGCCCGAGAAGTCCTTGAGACTGCGTTTTTTTCCGTGGACATCGGTGAGCGGAATGTCCTTGGCGTAGTCTGCACCCGTCACATCCACGCCCTGAAACTTGGGCTTGCTATCGTCCTTGCAGCCAGTCAATGTCAATGTGGCCGCACCGGCCAGTGTTGCGGCGCCTAAAGCGCCGAGTACGCGCAGCGCACCTCGTTTATCCATGATCGGTCAGGCCAGGTAATGATCCACCAGCAGCGCGGCAAACAGCAGGCTCAGATGGATCAGGGAAAAGCGGAAGGTCTTGCGTGCCAGCGCATCCGAGTAGTTGCGCAGCAGTGCCCAACCATAACCGCAAAAGCCCAACCCCAGAATCACTGCGGCAAAAAGGTAGAGATAGCCGCTCATGCCCACCACAAAAGGCAGCAGACAGCCGGCGAACAGCACCAGGGTATAGAGAAACACCTGCAGCCGCGTGAAGGCATTGCCATGCGTGACCGGCAGCATGGGCAGACCGGCGCGGCGGTAATCCTCCACTCGGTACAGCGCCAGCGCCCAGAAATGCGGCGGCGTCCAGAGAAAGATGATGAGAAAAAGCAGCAGGGCTTCATGCCCTACCTGTCCCGTCATCGCCGCCCAGCCCAGAACGGGCGGCATGGCACCCGATGCCCCGCCGATGACAATGTTCTGCGGCGTCAGAGGTTTGAGCACCAGGGTATAGATCACTGCGTAAGCAATGAAGGTGGCCAGTGTCAGCCACAGCGTGAGAGCATTCACGGCCAGCAGCAAGATGGCGGAACCTGCGGCGCACAGCAAGGCCGAAAACAGCAGGGCCTGGGAATGCGAGAGCTCGCCGCGTGCCGTGGGCCGCCAGGCCGTGCGCTTCATGCGCGCATCGATGCTGCGCTCGACCAGGCAGTTGAAGGCCGCTGCCGCTGCCGCAACCAGCCAGATGCCTGTGCAGGCCGCCAGCATGCGCCCCCAGTCCTGCCAGCCGGGAACGCCCGGCACTGCCAGCACCATGCCGATGAAGGCGCAGAAGACGATGAGCTGCACCACCTTGGGCTTGGTCAGCGCGTGGTACTGCGCCCAGCGCGAAGCAGCAGTTCCCGCCGCCGAAGCAGCGCCTTTCAACTCCGAGATTTCTACCTGCATGCGGCCCTCCTCGCTGACCATGATTCAGATCGCAGATAGCGCTTGCGAGAGCCGGCTACCGCGGGTTTCAACAGCTATTTCTGCGCCGTTTCGGCCGTGGCTCGCCCGGCCTCATCCCATGAGGCAGAGGCGCGCAGCAGCCGCTCCAGATCGCGCTTGGCCTTGCCGGCCGTGGCTTTGTCCATGTTTGCAGGAAAGCGCATCATCCAGTGACCCTGCGGATCGACCACATACAGATGCTCGTCCAGCGCATGTCCCGCCTCGGGCTTGAGCCAGTTGCCGATGACTGCAGCGGGCACACGCAGCGTTGTGGCTTGCTCGGCAGCAGGCAGGATTTTTTCAGGCACGGGCTGCTGGTCGCTGATGAGCCAGACCCAGTCCAGCCGGTCTTTTTCACGGCCCAGGGTTTCACGCAGCTGACGCTGCAGATAGAGATGGTCCTGACAGCGCTGCCCGCAGGCTCCGGCACTGGTGCTGAGCAGCAGCCACTGGCCCTTGAGGCTGCTCAGATTCACGCTGCGGCCGTCCAGCGTCTGCCCCTGCACTTCGGGCAGGCCGGGCTGCTCGGCAATCAGCTCGCCATAGCTGCGCTGCTGCGAGGGACGCAACACGTAATAGGTGAAGTAGGAGGCCAGCACCGGCGCCGCACAGACCAGCAGCACGGCCAGCATCTTCCAGCGACCGCTTCGCGCCTGCATCTGCCTTGCCTGGCTCTGTGCGGGATCGGGCAGGCCGTGGACCGCAAAGCTCAGCGGTTCATCCCTCGGGCTGCGCTGCGCGGCGGCCGGGGTAAAAGCGTCGGACGAGTTGAAACCAGACATAGAGCAACACCACCAAGACACTGAGTCCGAACCACTGAAAGGCATAGCCGTAGTGCTTTTGCACACCGGCATTGATCTGCGGCCAGTCGCGCAGCAAACCTTCGCTGGCGCTGCCGCTTTGCACCACGCTCAGAGCCAGCAGCGGCAAGCCACCTTGCTGCGCCCACAGGGCAATGTCTGCATTCTGTCGGATGCGCGACTTTTGCTCATCAGGGTCTGCCCCTCCACGGGCCGCTTCCAGCTCCATCAGTCTGGACGGCGGTGCCTCCAGCCGGCCCTCTATGCTGACCAGGCCTGAAGGCGTCTGCACCTCGGGCAGGAGCGCGCGGTCCATGAAGTTGCGTGGTGCCCAGCCACGCTGCACGACGACGACCCTGTGCCCGTGAGGCGCACTCAGTCTGAAAGGCGTGAGCACATAGAAGCCGGCTCTGCCCTGCATCTGTCGGTTGTCGAGAAAGATGGTCTGCTCGGCCAGCCACTGGCCCTGCAGTTGCACGGGTCGATGCAGCAACGTCGCCTGTTGCGCTTGGCCGATGGATTCGGATGCCAGCGGCACTTCTGCTGCCAGCTGTGCGTTATGCCAGGGCGCCAGCGCCTGCTGGCGTGTGATGGCATCGAAAACAGCCTGCTTCTGCGCTGCCCGGCCCAGTTGCCAAAAGCCCAGCGATGCTGTGACGGCCACGCAGGCCAAGGCCGCCAGGGAGATCAGGAGAAACCGCCAGAGGTCTGGAAATCGGGAAATGCGCACCAGATAATCCGTTCATGAAATTCGTGATCATTCTCGCTTTTCTCGCCATCTTGGCGAGCCTTGGCAGTGCGCTGTTCTTCATGATGCGCAGGGGCGACGGCAGCGAAAGCTCGGCGGCCGACGACGCCGAGCGAAGCCGCAAGATGTTTCGCGCCCTGGCCCTTCGCGTGGCTTTGTCGGTTGCGCTGTTTCTCTGCGTTCTGCTGGCGGCCAAGATGGGGTGGATACAGCCCACGGGCTGGCAGCCCGGGCAATAGCCGGTTTGCCTGAGCGCTTTTGTCGCTCTCAAAATAAAAGCACCTTGCGCTTTCCATTCATTGATTTCAGCACCATTTGATGCTGAAATCAATTCAGGACTTACGCAAGGCGCTTCTGTTTTTGATGGTCTTACATCCAGTACACGAGGATGTAGAGAAAGACCCAGACCACGTCCACAAAGTGCCAGTACCAGGCCGCACCTTCGAAGCCGAAGTGGTGCTTGTCGGTAAAGTCGCCCTTCATCAGGCGGATGGTGATGAAGAACAGCATCAGCATGCCTACCAGCACGTGGAAGCCGTGAAAGCCCGTCAGCATGTAGAAGGTCGAACCGAAAACACCGGAGTTGAGCTTGAGGTTGTAGTCGTTGTAGAGATGGTGGTACTCGTAGCCCTGCACGCAGAGGAAGACAAAGCCCAGAATCACCGTCATCCACATGAAGCTGATGCAGCGCGCGCGGTTGTTGATCTGCAGCGCATGGTGGGCGATGGTCAGCGTCACGCCCGAGCTCAGCAGCAGCGCCGTGTTGATGGTAGGCAGCCAGAACGGGCCCACGGTCTTGAAGGGCTCGACAATATTCGCGGGCGACGCCGTGGCACCGGGGGCCACACTGGGCCACACGGCCTGGAAGTTGGGCCACAGCAGCTCGTTGGCCAGACTGCCCAGTGCCGGCACCGAGTGCGCGCGTGCCCACCACAGCGCAGTGAAGAAGGCTCCGAAAAACATCACCTCAGAGAAGATGAACCAGCTCATGCTCCAGCGGTAGGACAGGTCGATCTTGCGGCTGTTGAGCCCGGCCTCGCTTTCGCGCGCTGCATCGCGGAACCAGACGAACAGCACGGCCAGCCACCAGACCAGACCGACGAACAGGGAATACATTCCCCATTCGTGACCATTGATCCAGGTGCCTGCGCCCAGAATCACAAAGAACAGACCGATGGCCGCCATCACGGGATGGCTGGATTCGGCTGGCACATAGTAGTAAGGGGTTGCGCCCTGCGGGGTTGCACTCATCACTCGGCTCCTGACTCTGTTGATCGTTGTTTTGACCGACGCTCCACTATCACTTGCACTGCATTCGCCACACCTGTTTCAGCCAAGGCTAAACGACCAGGTTGACGATCCATATCAACGCTAATACCAAGGCAAAAATCGCCACCAGCCCCACGGCAATCACATGCAGCGGCGTGATGCTGGCGAAATCCTTTTCGTACTCCTTACCCTTGCGTACGCCCAGCATGGCCCAGGCGACGGCAACAATGCTGCGCCAGAATCCGGTCTTCTTGACGTCCTGAGTCATGAACTGCCTCCGGGCGTGACGACCGCAGCCGTGCTGGCATCGGGCGCTGCCGGGGTCTTGCCGCCGACCTCGAAGAATGTGTAGGACAGCGTGATGGTCTTCACATCCTTGGAGATGCGCGGATCGATGACGAAGGCCACCGGCCATTCACGCTTCTCGCCGGGCTCCAGCGTGTACTGCGAAAAGCAGAAGCACTCCAGCTTGTTGAAGAAGGCCGTGGCCTGGCGCGGTGCATAGCTGGGGATGGCCTGGGCGGCCATGCGCCGGTTCTGCACGTTCTGGAACTCATACATCACCGTGGCCAGCTCGCCGGGGTGAACCTGCACCGAACGCATGGCCGGCTTGAAGTCCCAGGGACCGCGAGCATTGGCATCGAACTCCACGGTGATGGTGCGGCTGGTGTCGATCTGGCTGTTGGGCGGAAGCTTCACGTCGCGGCCCGCCACGCCGGCGCCGGGCACCTGCTTTTCGGACAGCGACAGGATGTTGATGCCCGTCAGCTCGCAGATATGCTTGTAGATGGGTATCAGCACATAGCCAAACGCAAACATGCCCAGGGCAACGATCGCCAGCTTGCCCACCATCTTCGCGTTTTCCTTGGCTATGCTCACCTCAAGCTCCTCCACTCGTTGCCATCGGGCTGCCTCAATGCAGCCAGGCCATCTTCACCACAAAGCCGATAAAGAACACGGCAGCCGTGGAGGCCAGGATCAGCCCCAGCCTCAGGTTGTTCTTGCGTTGCTCCTGGGTCGTCATACGCGCCTCCTCAGGCTATCACCTTGGTCGCGGTTTCATCGAGCTTGGGTGGCGTCTCGAAGGTGTGGAACGGCGCCGGAGAAGGCACTTCCCATTCCAGGCCCTCGGCCGCTTCCCAGGGTTTTTGCGGTGCCTTCTCGCCATGACCGCGCATGGCGGGCCAGACGACGAACAGGAAGAAGTACACCTGCATCAGACCGAAGCCAAAGCCGCCAATGGAGGCAATCATGTTGAAGTCGGCGAACTGCATGGGGTAGTCGGCATAGCGACGCGGCATGCCGGCCAGACCCAGGAAGTGCATGGGAAAGAAGGTGATGTTGAAGAAGATCAGCGAGCCCCAGAAGTGGATGCGGCCGCGCGTCTCGGAATACATCACGCCCGTCCACTTGGGCGACCAGTAGTAATAGCCGGCAAACATGGAGAACAGCGAACCGGCCACCAGCACATAGTGGAAGTGGGCCACCACGTAATAGGTGTCCTGCAGCTGGATGTCGATGGGCGCCATGGACAGGATCAGTCCCGTGAAGCCCCCCATGGTGAACACGAAGATGAAGCCCACAGCGAACAGCATCGGGGTTTCAAAGCTCATGGAGCCGCGCCACATGGTGGCCGTCCAGTTGAACACCTTCACGGCCGTGGGCACGGAGATCAGCATGGTCGCGTACATGAAGAACAGCTGACCCGTGACCGGCATGCCGGTGGTGAACATGTGGTGGGCCCAGACGATGAAGGACAGGATGGCAATCGCCGCCACGGCATAGACCATGGAGGTGTAGCCAAACAGCTTCTTGCGGCTGAAGGCGGGCACGATCTGGCTGACGATGCCGAAGGCCGGCAAGATCATGATGTAGACCTCGGGGTGGCCGAAGAACCAGAAGATGTGCTGGTACATCACCGGATCGCCGCCGCCCGCAGGATTGAAGAAGCTGGTGCCGAAGTGGCGATCGGTCAGCGTCATGGTGATGGCGCCAGCCAGCACCGGCATCACGGCGATCAGCAGGTAGGCGGTAATCAGCCAGGTCCAGGCAAACAGCGGCATCTTCATCAGCGTCATGCCGGGCGCGCGCATGTTCAGGATGGTGACGATGATGTTGATCGCGCCCATGATGGAGCTGGCACCCATGATGTGCATGGCAAAGATGCTGGTGTCCATGGAAGGGCCCATCTGCAGCGTCAGCGGCGCATACAGCGTCCAGCCGGCCGCAGGCGCACCGCCGGGCATGAAGAACGAGCCCACCAGCATGATGCCGGCAGGAATCAGCAGCCAGAAGCTGAAGTTGTTCATGCGCGCAAACGCCATGTCGGACGCACCGATCTGCAGCGGCAGCATCCAGTTCGCGAAGCCCACGAAGGCCGGCATGATGGCGCCGAACACCATGATCAGACCGTGCATGGTGGTGAGCTGGTTGAACAGCTCGGGGTTGACGATCTGCAAACCGGGCTCGAACAGCTCGGCACGGATCAGCATGGCCAGAATGCCTCCCACCATCAGCATGGTGAAGGAGAACAGCAGGTACATCGTGCCGATGTCCTTGTGATTGGTGGCAAACAGCCAGCGGCGCCAGCCAGAGGGCATGGCGTGGTGATGGTCGTCGTGCCCATGGTCGTGACCATGGCCCTCATGGGTGTGGATGGGAGGAACTACGGCGCTCATATTCTTTTCTCCAATCGGTCTCTATACCCGGGGCTTACTTCGCGGCCGTGATGTCAACACGGCGTGCCTGCTGGTCCGCGCCTGCCGCAGCCGTGATGGTCTCGGGCTTGCGCAGCTCGATGCGGTCTCCCGCAATGCCGCTGTCCTCCAGCAGCTTGGCCACGGCCTTGGCTCGCTCCTTGGCCAGCTCCGCGTTCTTGTCGGCGTTGCCGGTGGAGTCCACAAAGCCCGACAGAGCAATCTTGCCGTCCTTGTGGGCACTCCAGTACTCGGCCGCCTTCTTCACCGCAGCCTGAGCCTTGTCGTCCAGAACGCTCTTGCCGGTCTCGAAAAAGACTTGATAAGGGCCGGCGTCGCTGGCGGCAGCGGCTGCACCTTGCGCAGGGGCGGCAGAGTCTACCGCAGGAGCTGCGGGTGCAGCACTGCCTCCGCCTTCAGGGAATTTGCCGCCACGCGCTGCCACGAACTGGGCGGGTTGCACCAGCTGACCGGTCTGGTTGCTCCAGTGGTTCTTGGCAAAGGTCACCACTGCGGCCAGTTCGGTGTCGCTTAGCTGCTTCCAGGCCGGCATGGCACCGTTGGCGCGACCTTCGAGCACGGCGTGCATCATGTCGGCCGTGGGACCCAGCACCACGGGACTGCCGTCCAGCGGCTTGATGGGACCGGCTCCCTTGCCATTGGCCTGGTGGCAGGCGGCGCAGTTGGCGGCATAGACTTTTTCGCCACGTGCCACCAGATCGGCCAGCACCCAGACCTTGTTCGGGTCATCGGCCTTGGCGGCCAGCTTCTTCTTCTCTCCGGCAACCCAGGCGGTATAGGCTTCGGCAGACAGCACCTTCACATGGATGGGCATGTAGGCATGCTCCTTGCCGCACAGCTCGGCACACTGGCCGTAGTAGTCGCCGGTCTTCTCGGCCTTGAACCAGGTATCGCGCACAAAGCCGGGAATCGCGTCCTGCTTGATGCCAAAGGCCGGCACCATGAAGGAGTGGATCACATCGTTGGCCGTGGTGATGATGCGCACCTTCTTGCCCACGGGCACGACCAGCGGGTTGTCGACCCTGAGCAGATAGTCGTTGGGCGCGTTGCTCACATCGCCGCTGTTGGACATCTGGCGCTGGGCGTTATCCAGCGTGGAAACAAAGCCCAGGCCTTCGCCCTCGCCGCTCAGATAGTCATAGCCCCATTTCCACTGATAGCCGGTGGCCTTGATGGTGAGGTCGGCATTGGTCGTGTCCTTCTGCGCCACCAGCACCTTGGTGGCGGGCAGCGCCATCAGAATCACGATGATGAAGGGAGCCACCGTCCAGGCCACTTCCACCTTGACCGATTCATGGAAGTTCGCGGCCTTGGCCCCCTGGGATTTGCGGTGCTTCCAGATGGAGTAGAACATCACCCCGAACACCGCGATAAAGATCACCGTGCAGATGATGAGCATCATCCAGTGCAACCAGTGCTGCTCCACGGCAATGCGTGTCACTGGCGGATGCAGATTGAGCTGGTTGACGGCAGGGCCTCCCGGCAGATCCTGCGCCGCATAGGCCATGGAACTACCCCACGCCGCCAAGGCCAAACTCCAGGGAACCAGCTTGGTGGAAATGTTTTTCATCGTTTTCACTTACCTCTAAGCCTCAGTTGTCCACTCGCTCACACCGCTTCGTGCCGCTGCCGGCCAGAAGGCTGTGACACTCACACTACCTCGCGAACTTCAACGCAGCATGCCCCAGAATTTGATAGCACTGTCTGCGCGCATTCACTAATGCATGTACCGGAAACCCATGCCAATCGACCTTGCGTAGGCAGGCCTGACCGGACTTGAAACTCGTACTGGCAAGCGCATCTCACGGCAAGTGCCGGACATGGCTGAAACTGGCCTGGCAGCCAAGACAGAAGGGAAGAAGATGGAACGCCCCTGCACCGCGACAACCGCCGGGCACAGGGATGCGTCAGCGCAGCAAAAGGCTGGCTTGTGGTGATGATGAAATGCGAAAACCGGCCGCTGTCGAACCCGCTGGCCAGTCCCCTTGGCAAAGCGAAACACCCGATATCTCCCCTGGCGGCTTGGGCCGCACTGTCTGGTTTCCTTCAGGCAGGAGAGAAGCCCGAAGGATTGCTGCTATCCATGAAATAACTTGGGGAAATTGTAGGCAGCTTTGTGTCGAATCAATGACCGGAAAACGACAGATGTGCTATCGCAAACCCGTGTTGCGGGGCTGCTTGAGCATGGCCTTCATGTCTTCCAGCGACACGGCGCTGTTGGCTTCCAGACGCAGCTTGGGCTGCGGTTTGTAGGCATGGCCATAAACGATCTCGAAGGTCAGCGAGAGCTGTCCATCGGGCTGCTTGTCGGCCCAGCGCTCCGCCATTTTCTGCAGCAGCCCGGCCTTCCAGCCACGGCCGCGCAGACCGGCAAAACGCCCTGGGTGCAGATTTCGGCCCAGTTCGCGCAGTTCCTGCAACAGACGCTGCGGCGTGGCAAAGGTCAGGGTGATGCGCTCCATGTCCATCACCGGCTCGGCAAAGCCGGAATGCACCAGCATGTCACCCCAGTCATGCATATCGGTAAACGTATGACCTGCCGGCCCCCAGCCCAGTTCGGCGTAGAGCCGATGCAGCTGCTGCACGGTATCCGGCCCGAGGCAGGAGAACATGACATAGCCATCGACCTTGAGTGCCTTGTGCCAGCGCTCGATCAGAGTCTGCGGATCGGCTGCCGTATGCAGCAGCATATTGGCCCAGAGCATGTCCATGCTGGCATCTGCAGGCGCCCCCATCTGCACGGCAGCCCCCTTCCAGCGCGAGAGCTGCCACCAGCGGCTGCCGAGCTTGTCCTGGGCCACGGCCTCGCGGCGGGCTACGGGTTCATGGATCGTGCATTCCGCTTGCGGATAGCGCTCGCGCAGCAGATGGTGTGCCTGCAGGCCGCCGCGAACCGGCTCCCAGTGGCACCACTTCTCAGGCGGCTTCACGATCCAGTCCAGGCGCTGCTGCATGCGACTGGCCACCTCTTCGTGCAACCAGGGGGATTCGGCCGGAGCGGCCATTTGCCAATGGTTTGCAGCTGCAGAATCAATTGTTGGAGGCAGGACGTGGGACATGGGCAGACAAAAGCAGGCAGAGAGTCGAGCAAGCGAGTCGCTCACCAACTGCCGGAGTGAAGATCAATGCGGCGCGAGTATATTGATTCCATGCCCGACCTTCATGCGACATGGCTTTCACACCTTCGCCGCCAGCAGCAGCGTTGGCTGGATGCCTTGCCCAGCCAGTGCGCAGTCTGCGGACGCTGGCCGGGGCCACGCATCTGCCGCGACTGCCAGACGCGCTGGGCTCGGCACAAGCACCGCTGCCACAGCTGTGCCCTGCCGCTGCCGGCTCTGGTCAGCCTCTGCGGCAACTGCCTCAAACAACCGCCCCGGCTCAAGCGCTGCACCGCCGCGCTGGACTATGCCTACCCCTGGCAAAACCTCATCACACGCTACAAATTTCAGGCCGATCTGGGGTTGGCGCGCAGCCTGGGCAGGCTGATGGCCAGTCACCCTGAAGTCAGGGAGCAGTTGCGGGCCTGCGATGCCTTGCTGCCCATGCCGGCCTCCGCACAGCGCGTGCGCGAGCGCGGCTTTGACCACAGCCTGTTGTTGGCACGCTCCCTCTCGGAGCAATACGACAGGCCTTTGCCCTTGCTGAGCGAAGCTGTGCAACGCCAACATCTGGAGCTGCCCCAACATGCCTCCAGCCGGGAACAAAGGCTGCGCCAGCTGCGCGGCATTTTCAGCCTCGCCCCGGCTCGGCAGGCTCTGGTGAAGGGACGGGAGATCTTGCTGCTTGACGACGTAATGACTACCGGTGCCACGCTGGATGCACTGGCAGGCTGCCTGCTGTCGGCCGGCGCGGCATCGGTCAGCGCCATCGTGCTGGCACGCACGCCTTGACCCATATTCGCCAGTCTGGAACTGCGGAGGCGGCAGCGTGGGTAACAGCCGGGCTGCACAATAGCGCCCCATGTTTCATATCGTTCTTGTGGCGCCCGAGATCCCTCCCAACACGGGCAATGTCATCCGTCTGGCCGCCAATACGGGTTGTAGCCTGCATCTGATCGAACCGCTGGGTTTTTCCATGGAAGACCGGCATATGCGTCGCGCCGGACTGGACTATCACGAGTACGCCAATGTGGCCCGCCACGCCAACTGGGACGTCTTCCTCGAAACCTGCCAGCCGCAGCGCGAGCGCATGTTTGCCATGACCACGCACAGCAGCAGCCCGGCCCATGCCATGCAGTTCAAGGCCGGCGACTGGCTGGTCTTTGGCTCTGAAAGCAAGGGCCTTCCGCCCGAGGTGCGCGCCCAGTTCCCCCACGAGCAGCGACTGCGCCTGCCCATGCTGGCCTCACAGCGCAGCCTGAACCTGTCCAACGCCGTGGCCGTGACGGTGTTCGAAGCCTGGCGCCAGCAGGATTTCGCGGGAGCTGCCCTTGCAGAGCCCAAGACGGCTCTTTAAGTTCCCGCTTATTGTCTCTATTTTCGGAACAATAAGTTGCGCGACAGGGGGTTTTTCCCGCAATTAGATCGTCCTAAAGTACGACTCATGGACTTGCAGCCGACCGACGATATCCGCCAGGACTGCAGGCCCGACGTACCAAAGGACGAATCATGAAATACGCCAACCGCTTTGCCATCGTTGCCACCCTGGCCATGTCCGCCGCCGCTGCACAGGCTGCAAGCTTTGACTTCACCGGCGATCACTACCCTCCCGAAGTTGCAAGTCAATCCACCCTGACCCGTGCCCAGGTCAATGCCCAGGTGCAGGACGCCATGGCCAAGGGCCAGCTGCAACTCGTTGGCGATGCCTATCTGCCCCTGTACCAGCAACAGCAATCCAGCAACCTCAGCCGTGAGCAAGTGCGCCAGGAAACCATTGCCGCAGGCAAGGCCGGTTTGCTGGACAACTATGGCGAATGACAGACTCTGCGCAGCACCCTGCTTTGCGAGGTGCGGCTCAATAACAAAGCCCCAAGGCGCAAGCCAAGGGGCTTTTTTCATGGCTTGAAAATTACACCGCGAATCAGGCCTCCGCACCAAAGCTGCGCGCCAGCGACTCAGCCACGCACACAGGCTTGTCGCTGCCCTCGCGCTCCACCGTCACCAGCCAGGTCATCTGGACGCCGGCCGGCTCGATGCGCTCCGCCGCCTGCAATGTCATGCGGGCCCGCAAGCGGCTGTTGACAGGCACCGGGGCCATGAAGCGCACACGGTTGAGCCCGTAGTTCACTCCCATCTTGGCGCCTTCGATCTTGAAAGTGCCTTCGAAGAACTGAGGCAGCAGGGACAGCGTGAGAAAGCCATGGGCAATCGGCGCGCCGAACGGCCCCTGGGCCGCACGCTCGGGGTCGGTATGGATCCACTGCTGATCGCCCGTGGCATCGGCAAACATTTGAATCTGGGCCTGTGTGATGGTGATCCAGTCGCTGACGGCGACTTCCTGCCCAATCGAGGCCAGCACTTCGGAGTAGGAGCGAAAGGTTTTCATACCCCCAATGTAGAAGCCCCCTGCCCTGTGCCATGTCTGACGCGGGACAAGGGGCTTACCCTAGATTATCCGATCAAATATGCCGCTGGCTCAATCTATTCATACGCTTGCAGCTACGCTTTTTAAAGCGGATCAGGCTTCGCTGGAGCGCTGAACAAAAAACAGGCCTGTGCCTACGGCCATCAGCAGGCCGCCGAACACGCGGTTCTGGTTGCGCATGGCGCGTGCGCTGCGCATCAGGCCGCGCAAGGCGCTGGCACCTGCGGCATAGCCGTGCATCACCGTGGTGTCCACCGCCAGCATGGTCACGGCCAAAATCGCCAGTTGCGGAGCCAGAGGACGGCTGGTGGTCATGAACTGGGGCAGCACGGCCACCATGAAGATGATGCCCTTGGGATTGGTGGCATTGGTCAGAAAGCCCATCAGTACGCGCTTTTTGAGACTGGCCTCGGGCACGGCCTCTTGCGCTGCCAGCGGCGAGCCGCCGGAGCGCCACTGGCTGATGCCCAGATAGATGAGATAGCCGGCACCCACGATCTTGACGGCATTGAAGGCCAACTCGGACGCCATGAGCAGCGAGCCCACACCGGCACCTGCTATCAACAAGATGAGCAGCAGCCCGAGCTGCAGACCCATGATGGTGGCGCTGGTCTTGCGCACACCGTAGGACAGGCCATGACTCATGGACAGCACAGCCCCCGACCCTGGCGAAACCGCGATGATCCAGGAGGCCACAAAAAAAGCAAACCAGGTGTGCAGATCCATACTCACTCCAAACGCCGATCTAAAGCGCCAGTCACAAAGCGCCTATCTTAAAAGTTGCGCTATCAACTTGCAGACGCATGGTTGACCTGACGCTATAAGCACCAGGTAAACATTCGTGCCTTTTTTCTTTCTGTCAAAAATCTGACGCTTGGCTGCGGGTGCCAAAATGGAATCCCTCTAGGGTTAACACCACATAACATTCCCATGGAACACGGCTCTCCCATCTGGCTGACTTACGGCTTCATCTATCTTACGGCGGCGGTTCTGGCCGTCCCCATCGCCAGAGCCCTGGGCCTGGGAGCCATCATCGGCTACCTGGGCGCAGGCATTGCCATGGGTCCCTGGGGTTTTGCCCTCGTGCGCAATGTGGACGACATCCTGCACTTTGCCGAGTTCGGCGTGGTGCTGATGCTGTTCGTGATCGGACTTGAGCTGCAGCCCAAGCGCCTCTGGGAGCTGCGGCGACCGATCTTCGGCTGGGGCATGGCGCAAATGGCGGTCTGCACCGGCATTCTGTTTCTGGCCGCATGGGCCTTTGGTCTGTCGTGGCGCGTCAGCCTGATTGCGGGCATGGGCCTGGCCCTGTCGTCCACCGCTGTCTGCCTGCAGATCATGGCCGAGCGCAATCTGATGCGTACTCCCAGCGGACAGGCCGCCTTCTCCATCCTGCTGTTCCAGGACGTGGCGGCCATCCCCATCCTGGCGCTGATTCCGATTCTGGGTGCTTACAAGGCTGCCCATGCCAGCCACGGCGACAGCCATGTCTGGCTGGCCATTCTCAAGACCGTGGGCACGATTGGCGCCGTCATCATCGGTGGCCGATTGCTGCTGCAACCGCTGCTGCGCTGGATTGCGCGCAGCAAGACTCCCGAGATCTTCACCGCCACTTCCTTGTTGTTGGTCGTGGGCATCGCCATGCTGATGACACAGGTGGGCCTGTCCATGGCGCTGGGCGCCTTCCTGGCCGGCGTGCTGCTGGCCGACAGCGAATACCGCAGCGAGCTGGAAACCAATATCGAGCCGTTCAAAGGGCTGCTGCTGGGCCTGTTCTTCATGGCCGTGGGCATGAGCATCGACTTTGGCGTCATCCTCCAGTCTCCCTGGGCCATGGCCGCCATGGTGACGGGCTTTATTGCACTGAAGGCAGTGATGATCTTCGGCTTGGCCAAATTCATGCAGATTCCCTGGCGCGAACGCCCGGTGTTCACGCTGATGCTGGCGCAAGGCGGCGAATTCGCCTTTGTGGTGTTCCAGACAGCCGCGCAGTACAAGGTGTTTCGCCACAGCGTCTCGTCCATGCTGGTCGCGGCCGTGGCTCTGTCGATGCTGCTGGGCCCGCTGCTGCTGGTGCTTCTGGACAAACTGCTGCTGCGCCGCTTTTCCACCATCAGTGACGAGGAATGCGGCATGGAGAAGGCCCAGGAAATCTCCGAGCCTCAGGACTCGCCCATCATCATTGCCGGCTTCGGCCGCTACGGCCAGATCGTGGCTCGCGTGTTGCTGGCCCAGGGCATACGCCCCACCATCCTGGACCACAGCGTGGAAATGCTGGAGGCCGCGCAGATCTATGGCCACCGGGTGTTTTACGGCGATGCCACTCGCATGGACCTGCTGCGCATTGCGGGCGCAGCCAAGGCTCATGTACTGGTGATTGCCGTCGACACTCCCGAGCAGTCCCTCAAGATAGCCAGCCAGGTACGCAAGCATTTCCCCAATCTGGAGATCGTGGCCCGCACCCGGGATCTCAATCACTGGTTCCAACTTCGCGACCTGGGTGTGGAGCATGCCCAGCGTGAAGTGTTCGAGTCCAGCCTGATCTCGGCCCAGTCGGTGCTGGAACTGTTAGGTCAGAGTCCGGCCGAGGCCAAACGCATCACGGCACGCTTCAGGGAGCACAATCTGGCTCTGGCCGAGCGCATGTACCCGCATTACAAGGACAAGAACCAGCTGATTGCGGTGGCCAAGCAGGGCCGCCAGCAACTGGTGGAGCAAATGGCCAAGGAACGTGCCGATCTCCTGGCTGACAACGCAGAAACACCAGATACCGCCCTGGCCAGCGAGCAAGACCACAGTCCGGCTGATGCCCGGCAGCCGTGATACGCTGCGCGCCATCATGTTCAACCCCAGTCAAGCCGACGTACGGCGATTTTTTTGCGGTGTGCGCGCCAAGATGATCAGCGGCGCGCCCATGGAGGCCATCGAGACGCTGGCCAGCCTGTGGATAGACGAGCACCCCGAGTATTTCGATGAGCTCTCCGACATGGATGCCGCCGTGGCGCGCAACTATGACTCAGAGCCCGAGCGCACCAACCCGTTTCTGCACCTGTCCATGCATCTGTCCATCAGCGAGCAGTGCAGCGTGGACTCGCCACGAGGCATCCGCCAGGCGGTTGAGTTGCTGGCCAAGAAGCGTGATCTGCATGACGCCCATCACGCCGCCATGGAATGCCTGGGCCAGATGCTCTGGGAAAGCCAGCGCTCGGGACGCCCGCCTGATGGCGAAGCCTATGTCGCCGGAGTGCAGCGTCTGGCCACCACCGACGGCAGTTTCAAAAGTACCCCCTGATGCGCTGCACAGCCTCCGGCGGGGAGATGACACAATCGCTGCAGGAGGGCTCCAGCTCTGCATCCTCCAAGCCCCGGGTACCGGGCCCCTGAGCTGCATCCCGTTGAGAAAAAGCAAAAGCCCGTCTTCACGGGCTTTTGCTTTTTCTGAAACAAGGTCTATTTCTGGCCCAGGCGGAAGTGCGGCTGCGCCACTACCTGCATCTCGCTGTCCAGGCTACCGATGTACTTGGCGAGTTGCTGCAGCTCGTCGTTCTTGAACTGCTTGGCAATGCCGGCCATCACGCCATTGCTGCGTCCGATGAGCGGATTGCCATCGGTTTTATATGACTGCAAGGCGCGAAAAACATAGTCCGAATACTGCCCTGCCACCTTGGGATAGGACGGGTCAATCGGCTTTGAAAAGCCTTCACCGTGACAGGAGAAGCAGGCCCCTTTTTGCAGCAGCGCGGTGACAGCAGGGTTCGCCTCCTTGGCCTTGCCGTCCTTGGCCTTGCCATGACCTGCATAGAAGGCCGCCACATCGGCCATGTCCTGCTCGCTCAGTGAGTCGGCAATGCCACGCATGGTGGGGTGTTTTCGTTCGCCTTTTTTATAGGCATTCAGAGCCGAGACGATATAGGCCTCGTTCTGCCCGCCGATCATCGGCACCTTGTAAACCTCAGGAAAGCTGGCCTGATAACCGGTGATGCCATGACAGCCTATGCACATGGCGATCTTGCCTTCGCCAGCCTTTGCATCGCCCTTGACAGCCTGGGCGTTTGCCGCGCCGGTCACTGATGCGACAACTACTGCCAATACCGTGGTCCAAGTTTTTATCATTTTGCGCGCACAATCCTTCAAGAGTTCAGACGGGTGCTCAAATGCCTTGCTGCAGTGCAAACGATTATGGCAGTGAGAATTTCGCACGCTTATCAATACTTACGCTGATACCGCCCATGAAGTTTCAAGGTTCCGACAAATACGTGGCCACGCAAGATCTGATGCTGGCCGTCAACGCTGCCGCTACCCTGCAGCGCCCTCTGCTCATCAAGGGCGAGCCCGGCACGGGCAAGACCATGCTGGCCGAGGAAGTGGCCCAGGCGCTGGACATGCCGCTGTTGCAGTGGCATATCAAGTCCACCACCAAGGCACAGCAAGGCCTGTATGAGTACGACGCCGTGAGCCGCCTGCGCGATTCGCAGTTGGGAGACGAGCGCGTCAAGGACATTCACAACTACATCGTCAAGGGCGTGCTCTGGCAGGCCTTCACGGCGGAGCGCCCCGTGGCCCTGCTGATCGACGAGATCGACAAGGCCGACATCGAGTTCCCCAACGACTTGCTGCGCGAAATCGATCGCATGGAGTTCTATTGCTACGAGACCCACGAGATGATCCGCGCCAAGCACCGCCCCCTGGTGTTCATCACCTCGAACAACGAAAAAGAGCTGCCTGACGCCTTCTTGCGCCGCTGCTTTTTCCACTACATCAAGTTCCCGGATGCCGACACCATGCGCCAGATCGTGAACGTGCATTTCCCAAAGTTGCAGGGTGAGTTGCTGAATGCCGCCATGAAGGTCTTCTACGATGTGCGCAATCTGCCCGGCCTCAAGAAAAAGCCTTCGACCAGCGAGCTGATCGACTGGCTCAAGCTGCTGGTCGCCGAGGAAATTCCTGCATCGGCTCTGCAATCCGAGGAAGGCAAGGTCAGCGTGCCACCCCTTGTTGGCGCGCTGCTCAAGAACGAACAGGATATGAGCCTGTTTGAAAAGCTGGTCTTCATGAACCAGCGCAACCGCTAACCTTCCTTAAGAACCGAGGAGACACAGCCCATGAGCACCGCACAACAACTGCTGCTGGAAGGCGGCTCCGACGCCATCGGCTTTGTGGGCGGAGCCCTGCTGGGCTGGGGCCTGTCCCATGTGCTGGGCCTTGACCTGTTTGCCCATGGCTATGGTGCGGGCAGCATTGCCGCCATTGCCATGGTGGGGCTGGGTGGAGGCCTGGGGCTCAAGCTGGCCCGACTCTGGCGCAGCAAGCGCAATCCACTTTGAGTGAGCAAGCCATGACTTTTGTAGAACCTGTGACCTTGCGCGACCGCGGCGTGCGACTGGAGCCGCTGGATCTGAGCCATGAGCCTGGACTGGCAGCGGCCGCTGCCGATGGAGAGCTGTGGAGGATTCGAGTGACTTCCGTGCCCGAGCCTGGCGAGGTGCGCAGCTATATCGAAACCGCGCTGCTGGGCCGCGACCAGGGCCACCGCTTTGCGTTCGCCGTGCTCGACGATGCCAGCGGCAAAGTGCTGGGCACGACCAGTTATCACGACATCGTGCCAGCCATTCGCCGTGTGGAGATTGGCTACACCTGGTATGCCAAAAGCGTGCAGCGCACCCATGTCAACACTTCGGCCAAGCTGCTGCTGCTGGCCCATGCCTTCGGTACGCTGGGCTGCCATGTGGTGGGCTGGCGCACGGACAACTTCAACTTCGCCAGCCAGCGCGCCATTGAGCGCCTGGGTGCCAAGAAAGATGGCGTGATTCGCGGCCATGCGCTGCGCCGCGACGGCACGATTCGCGATACCGTGATGTACAGCATGCGCAGTGGCGAATGGCCTGAAGCCCGTGCACAACTGCTCTATCTTCTGGAGCAGCATGCACCCGCTGCATAAGCGCTGGAGGCATTTTTCATGCTGATCGATTTCTTCTATACCCTGCGTGCCGCCAAACTGCCTGTGTCGGTCAAGGAGTTTCTGGCCCTGCTGGAGGCACTGGACGCGGGCATCATCGGCCCCAAGAGCGAGGATCGCTGGAGCCTGGACGACTTCTACCACCTGGGCCGAACCATTCTGGTCAAGGACGAGAAGCACTATGACAAGTACGACCGCGCTTTTTCCGCCTATTTCAAGGGCGTGGAGATGCTGGCCGACTTGACCAAGGAAATTCCGCAGGACTGGTTGCAAAAGCTGCTGGAGCGCGAGCTCAGTCCCGAGGACAAGGCCAAGATCGAAGCCATGGGCTGGGACGAGCTGATGGAGACGCTCAAGAAGCGCCTTGAGGAGCAAAAGGAGCGCCACGAGGGCGGCAACAAATGGATTGGTACGGGCGGCACCAGCCCCTTCGGTCATGGTGGCTACAACCCGGCGGGCATACGCATTGGCGGGCCGGGCCGCAACAAGAGCGCCGTCAAGGTCTGGGAGCAGCGAGCCTACCGCGACTATGACGACACCCAGGAACTGGGCACGCGCAACATCAAGGTCGCCCTGCGCCGCCTGCGCAAGTTTGCGCGCCAGGGCAGCGAACTGGAACTGGACCTGCCGGACACCATCCGCTCCACGGCAGCCAATGCGGGTTATCTCGACATCAAGATGATTCCCGAGCGGCATAACAATGTGAAAGTGCTGCTGCTCATGGACGTGGGCGGCACCATGGACGAGCATATACAGCGCGTGGAAGAGCTGTTCTCGGCCGTGAAGAGCGAGCTCAAGCATCTGGAGTTCTATTACTTCCACAACTGTGTCTACGACTTCATGTGGAAGAACAACCGCCGCCGCTTTGCCGAGAAATTCCCGACCTGGGACATCATTCGCAAGTACAACAAGGACTACAAACTGATCTTTGTCGGCGACGCGACCATGAGCCCCTATGAAATCCTGCAGCCCGGCGGCTCGGTCGAGTACATGAACGAGGAACCCGGTGCCGAGTGGCTGCAGCGCCTGACGAACGCCTTCCCGCACTTTGCCTGGATCAATCCGGAGCCACAGGGCGTATGGCAGTACCGCCAGAGCATCAGCATCATCCAGCAATTGATGGGGGACCGCATGTACCCTTTGTCGCTCAAAGGCTTGGAAGACGCCATGCGCATGCTGTCAAAATAGGGGCATGCCCCAGACCTTGCCCTTGAAAAAGCCGGCCTTGAGGCCGGCTTTACTTTTGGGAGCCGCCTTGCTCCTCAGCGGCTGCAGCCTGCTTTCCCCCAAAGACAAAGAAGCCGAAGCCATGGGCATAGACACCAGCGGCCCCCCCGCCTTCACGCTGGAAGTCGATGCCCCAAAACAAGTCCGTGCGCTGCTGGAGCAGCATCTTGAACTCAAGCGTTTTCGCCGCCAGCCCGATCTGCAGCGCCGCGAGCTGACGCGCCTGCTGGGCGCGACCGATGCCAACGTACGCGAGCTGATAGGCACCTTGGGCTATTTCAGCCCCACGGTGACCGTGGAGCTGACCGATACCCCCGAGGAAGAAGCTCCGCGCAAAGTGGTGGTCAAGGTCGATCCGGGCCCGCCCACCATCATTGAGAAATCCGAGGTGCGCTTTACCGGCGTCAATGCCAGCGACGAGCTGGGAACCTCGCAGCGCCTGCAGATCGAGGAAACCTGGCCGCTGCAGGCTGGCGAGCAATTCTCGCAATCGGCCTGGAGCAGCGCCAAGAGCGGTGGTCTCAAGGAGTTGCAAAAGCGCCGTTATCCGCTGGCCCGCATAGATACCAGTCTGGCCGATGTGGATGCCGACACCAACAAGGCCCAGGTCAGCGTGAGTTACGACCCCGGCCCGGCCTATACATTCGGTCCGCTGCAGATCGATGGTGCCGAGCGCTACGACCCGGTGCGCACGGCCCGTATTGCGCGCCTTCCGGAAGGAAGGGAATATGACTTGCAAAGCATGCTCGATGCGCAGCAGCGCCTGGTCAGCAGCGGCTATTACGACTCG
Organism: Comamonas sp. A7-5; assembly: GCF_039581385.1. NCBI lineage: Bacteria > Pseudomonadati > Pseudomonadota > Betaproteobacteria > Burkholderiales > Comamonadaceae > Comamonas > Comamonas sp. A7-5. The sequence goes on along the minus strand of NZ_JBCPWO010000008.1, from coordinate 129,698 downwards.
GTATTTCTTTCGCTGGCCGATTCGCCGCAACAGGCCGCTACCGAAGCTGAGCGCGACGAGCAGCGCAAGAATCAGGGTGCTGCCATCACCTCGCCCGTGATTGCCAAGGTGCGCGAGGCCAAGCTGCAGAAATGGGTGTTCGGTGCGGGTCTGAGCACGGACACCGGACCTCGTCTGTCCATCGATCACACTTACAACAAGGTTCCCGGTCTGAACTGGCGCGCCGTCAGCAAGCTGCAGCTGGACAGTAAGAACCCGCTGATCTCCACTCAGTTGGTCGGCCTGCCCGGTGAAGACCTCTGGCGCTGGTTTGCCAGCGGCAAGCTAGAGCGTGCGCCAGCAGGTGACTTCAACACCAATAGTGCGCAGATGCGCTTTGGTCGCTCCAAGGCAGAAGACCGCATAGAGCGCAATTTGTACCTGCAGTACGACTACGCCAAGACCCAGGGAGCAGGTGCTCCGCCCGGCGCCTCCTCGCTGCTGGCCAACTATGGCTGGACGGCCCGCTATTTCGACAACAACCTGCTGCCTACCTCGGGCTTCGGTCTGGCCCTGGAAGCCGGTGCCGGCACCACGCTGACGCCGCAGCGCTCGCCGTTCGGGCGCCTCACGGGCCGCTGGCTCAGCCTGATCCCGCTGGGTGAGCGCGATGAGGAAACCAGGCGTCACAGCCGCCTGCAGCTCAAGGCAGGAATCAGTGCCGTGATGGCCAAGAAAGATGTGGATCTGCCCACCACCATCATGTTTCTGACGGGTGGCGACAACACGGTGCGCGGCTATGGCTATCAGTCGATTGGCGCACGCACCGACAACGGCCGCGTGATTGCCGGCCGCTATCTGGCCATGGGCAGCGTGGAATGGCAGCGGCCCATCACCATCAAGGGAAATACCCAGGACTTCGAACACGCCGTCTTCATCGATGCAGGTACGGTCGGCGACGATATCAACCGCCTCTACACCCGCGTCGGTTTTGGCACCGGCATTCGCTGGAAAAGCCCGGTTGGTCCAATTCAAGCAGATCTCGCCTGGGGCGCACAGGAGCAACAGTTGCGCCTGCACCTGCGTCTGGGCTTCACGTTTTAAGCATGGCAGAACAAGACACACACCCTATCGCCAAGACCTTACTCCCCAAGCGCCGCCGCTGGCTACGCGCGCTGGGCTGGACTATTGCAGCGACCCTGCTCGCCCTGGTGCTGGCGCTTTGCAGCCTGCTATGGTGGATTGGCAAGGATGACTCCCTCAACCAGACGCTGCAGCGCGTGGCCAGCTGGCTGCCCGCAGACCAGTCCCTGGTCGCCAAAGAGGTTACGGGCAGTGTCAAGAACGGTGGCCACATCGGCTGGCTGCAATGGCAAAGCCCGACCATGAAGGTCGAAGTCAGGGAAGCTCAGATCGGCTGGCAGTTCAGGCCTTTGCTGCTGTCGCGCACACTCAAGCTGGGTGAGGTTCATATTACCGAGTTGCGCATTGCCAGCACCCCAGACCCCGAAAAACCCGCCAGCGAACCGCTGCAGTCGCTGACCCTTCCAGTGAAGATAGAGCTGCCCTTCAAGGTCGATCAGATCATCTGGCAAGGCTCGCCTGAAGCCGTGGTGCAGGACCTTCGCGGTCGCTATGAATACACGGGCACACATCACGAACTCAAAGTCAGCAGTCTGCGCTTTGCCCAGGGCGCCTACCAGGCACAGCTGAAATTGCAGGGCGCCGCCCCCATGTCCTTGCAGGCCGAGGCAACAGGCGATGTGCAAGTGCCCAACCCGCTGGACAAAAGCGATGATGCTGCCAACACCATTGCCGTGCAAGCCAGGGTGACCGCCGAAGGCACGCTGGCCACCGAAGCGGCCAGGCTGGAGATCAAGGCCAATGCCAGCGCAGAGACCTCCGGCTCAGGCGCAGACACTCAAGCAAAAACAGCTCTCGACCCCAAACTCAAAGACAACCCGCGGCCCTCAGTCTCGGCGTCCGGGCCAGCAGCAGATACCGCCCCCATGCAGGCGGATGTGGAGGCCAGCATCATGCCCTGGCGCAGCCAGCCGCTGCTGGCAGCCAAGGCCAGACTCCGCAATCTCGATATCTCGGCCTTCTGGCCTCAAGGACCTCGCACCCTTTTGACCGGCCAATTGCAGGCTGGCCCCGACGAAACAGTAGCTCCAGCTACGAACCTGGAGGCTCAGCCCTGGAACCTGAACACCAGTTTCAGCAACGCGCTGCCCGGCCCCTGGGACCGGCAGCGCCTGCCCGTGGCCGAGCTGATGGGCCAAGTCCGTTTCGACGGCCAGCAATGGCAGGTCGACGACTCTCGTATCCAGATCGGCAAGGGCAATATCGCTCTCGGCGGTCAGTTCACTCCGAGCACCCGGTTGTTTGAAGGCCTGGCTGTTGTGGAAAAGCTCAACCCGGCCGATCTCTACAGCACGCTGGAAGCAGCCCCGCTGGAAGGCGAGATCAGCGCCAAGGCTGTGCAAGTCGAACCTGGCAGCGGCGATGCCGCTGCCAGCAAGATTGTGTTTGCCGCCAATCTGCACGCAGCGGGCGGCAAGCGCGACAGCAAGGCGCTGCGCATTCAGACACTGGCTGCCAAAGGCCAGTGGCAGGCCCCGCTGCTGCAGCTGGAAAAGCTGCAGATGGAAGCCCTGCAGGCCAGTGTCGATGCCCGGTCCGTGGAGTTCAATACCGAAACCCAGCAGGCCAAGGCTCGACTCAAGGCTACGGCGCCCGGTGCGCAACTGAGCATCGAAGGGCAGATGGGCCCCGCCAGCGGCGCTGTCCAAAGCCAGCTGCAGCTCGGCTCCATGAGCACGCTCACGCAATGGCTGCGCAAGCTGCCGGGCGTCAAGGACCCACTGAGCGGTGCGCAGCTTGATGGCAGCGCAGATTTGCAACTGGCCCTGAAGGGCGGTTGGGAAAACCTGCTCAAGCGCCTGAGTGCCGCCCATGGCGCGGCCATTCCCGCCAGTGGCTTGCAGATTCAGGCCAAGCTACGCGCCGAGAAAATTCGCTATCTGCCTGCCGGCACCGCAGCCGAGCAGAGCGCCAACCTGCCTGCGCTGGCATTGAGCATTGACGGCAGCCCCGAAAATGCCAGGGTCGGTCTGACCGCGCAGGCCCAGCAGGCTGGCAAGAGCATACAGATCGACACTACTTTGCAGGCCGGCCTTACAGGCGGCAAGGCCATGGCACCGCTGGACTGGCAGGCCAGTCTGGAAAAGCTGCAGGCCCAGTTCACACCCGACAAGAACAAGCCCGGCCCCTGGGTCGTGCAGCTTCAGCCCGGTGCCCCCGTCCAGATCCAACAGCGCACCAGCGGCAGCACGGTGCTGAGCACCGCCTATCAGTTCAGCGCCGGCAAGCTGCAGATCACGCCTCCCAAACTGAGCCTCAGGCGTACCAGCAGCGAGCCACTGCCTCCCGCCCAGCTGACATGGGAGGCGAGTTCCGTCACCCGTACCGGCAGCGGCCAATGGGGGCTGCGCAGCGCAGGTCAGGCCCTTGGAGTTCCGCTGGCATGGGTCGATGCATTCAGCCTGGGCGATGACGAGCCACCGCTGGAAGCAGCCGGCATTTCCGGCGACCTGAGCTTCAACGCGCGCTGGAACCTGGACACATTGGGCAAGGATCTCAAGGCCGATCTCACGGTCGAGCGCGCCGCAGGCGATCTGCGTCTGGCAGTGGACGATGGCTCCAGCACTACCGTCATCCAGACTACCGGCCCCACCGCCAAACGCGCCGGCGGGACACGTACGCGCCAGATCGGCGGCGCAGGCATGCGCTCGCGCATCAAGGACGTACGCCTCAACGTACAGGCACAGGGTAGTCAGGTCAACGCCAAGCTACTCTGGGAGAGCGAGCGTGCAGGCAAGCTCAGCGCCGACCTGCGCACCCAGCTCAGCTATCAGCAAGACGGCTGGACGCTGCCCGCCACGGCGCCTCTGTCCGGTCAGTTGCACGCCAATATGCCAGATATGGGGCTGTGGGCCCTTTTTGCGCCACCGGGCTGGCGCATTCAGGGCACGCTGGCGGCGGACGCCAGCATTAGCGGCACCTTGCAGGACCCCAAGTGGCAGGGCGATATCAAGGCCGATGGGCTCAATATCGTGTCTCTGCTCGATGGCGTGGACCTGCGTGACGGCATTCTGCGCGCCAAGCTGCAAGGCACCAGGCTGGACATCACCGAACTGCGCCTCAAGGGCGGAAAGGGTAGTCAGGCGCGCATTCTGGGATATAGCGGCAATCTGACCCGTGCACCCGAAGACGGCGGCCAGCTCACCGGCACGGGATATGCCCAGTTCACACCGCCGGGTACAGGGAGCGAATCAGGCCTGAGCATGAATCTGCAGGCCAAGGCCAGCAAGCTGCAGGTGCTTGTGCGCGCCGACCGTCAGGTCAGCGTCTCCGGCGATCTGCAGGCTAGGCTGGAGCAAGGCCAGTTCACGCTGCGCGGCGACCTGGCGGTCGACAGAGCCTCCATCATCCTGCCCGAGGAGTCCGCGCCATCGCTGGACAAGGATGTGGTGGTGCGCTCGGCGGCATCGCGCAAAGCCGAAGAGGAAGAGCGCCAGCGCGCCGAGCAACAGGCCCGCAAGGATCAGGCCCGCGCCACGCCGCGCAAGGTGCCCGACATTCTCGTCAAGCTCGACATGGGCCGTGACTTTGCGCTGCAAGGCTTTGGCATCACCACGCGACTGCTGGGCAAGCTTGAAGTGCGAGGAGCCAGCTACATCGGCGGCCCGCCCAGCGTGACCGGAGAAATCCGTACCGAGCAAGGCCGCTACCGCGCCTGGGGACAGTCGCTGAATGTGGAAACCGGGCTGATCCGCTTCAATGGCCCCTACAACAACCCCTCGCTGGACATACTGGCGCTGCGCCCGAATATTGCCGTCAAGGCCGGTGTGCAGGTGCTGGGCACGGCCAGTGCGCCACGCGTGCTGCTGTACTCTGATCCGGCCCTGCCCGACGCGGAAAAGCTCTCCTGGGTAGTCATGGGCCGCGATCCCGCCTCCGGCGGGGCCAGCAGCGCCCTGCTTCAGCAGGCCGCCATGGCCTTGCTGGCTGGTGGCAACAGCTCCAGCGGCAAGATTGCTGGCAGCCTGGGGCTCGATGAAGTCGGCTTCAAGGGCGGCGGGGACGGCACGGATGCAGCGGGCGCTGCGCTGACCATGGGCAAGCGCATCTCGGACAAGCTCTATCTGACCTACGAGCAGAGCCTGTCGGGAGCCATGGGCATCATCTACATCTTCTACGACCTGTCGCGCAGCGTCACCTTGCGCGCCCAGACCGGCATGACCAGCGCCATGGACATCGTCTATACCGTTCGCAAGGACTAAGCATGAAAACTGCCTTCATCCCCTTGCTGGCATGCGACAGAAGCCATTAATCCTGCCATGCCACGCAACCGCACTGCGCTTGAGCAAGCAGCGGGCAAGCTCATACTCCGCATCCAGCAGGAATGGATGCAGGAACTGGGTGGGCCTGCGGCCGCAGACAGCGAGCAAGTCATGAACCGCGCTCATGACTTGCTTGTGGCCGCGTCGGCCAGTCGGTTCGACCAGGGGCTGCTGCAGCAGTCGATTGAAGAATTTCTGGGCAGGGAATGGCTACGCAGGCATCCTGGCGTGCAGCCATTCGTCAATGCTCTGGCCGAGCAACTGCAGTCCTGATCCATCTATACAGGCCCTCAGCGGCCTGCTGCCACGCCCTATTTGACGTAGGAACGCAGCACCTTCACGACCAGCTCCAGGTCCTGCTCACGCTGCTCTGCCGTCGCGGCCTCGGCGCCCAGATGCTCGCGCACATGGCCTTCGAGCAGCTCCAGCATCAAGCCGTTGACGGCCCCACGCACAGCCGCCAGCTGCTGCAGCACCACGGCACAGTCCTGCCCCTCTTCCAGAGCTCGCTCAAGGGCCTGTGTCTGCCCCTTGATGCGGCGAATGCGCGCGAGCAGTGGCTTTTGATTCGAAACGGTATGCGACATAAGCAGGAATTGTAGTCCTCATGCCGGCATGGAAAATATACTGGGATAGAGTATATTGAAACACGCCAACCATGACCTCATACACCGCCTCCCCCCTTACCCGGCAACACTCCCACAACTTTGACCAAGGCAATCCGTTGGGCGAAAAAAACGCCAAGCTGGCCATGTTGCTGACGCTGGCCATGATGGTGCTGGAAATCACTGCAGGCTACTACTTCAACTCCATGGCCCTGCTGGCCGATGGCTGGCATATGAGTTCACACGCGCTGGCGCTGGGCCTGTCCGTCAGCGCCTATGCTGCTGCGCGCAAGCTGGCCAATGACAGACGTTTCAGCTTCGGTACCTGGAAGATAGAAATCCTGGCGGGCTACACCAGCGCCATCTGCCTGCTGCTGGTTGCCGGCCTGATGGCCTTTGAATCCGTACAACGCCTGCTCTCGCCTGCCGCCATTCACTATCAGCAAGCCATAGGCGTGGCAACTCTTGGCCTGCTGGTCAACCTGGCCTGCGCCTGGCTGCTCAAGGACGGGCACCACCATCACCACGGCCATGAGCACCACCACGACCATCACCATGGACACGACCATGCACATGGCGACCTGAACCTGCGCTCCGCCTATCTGCACGTAATTGCAGACGCAGCCACATCAGTCATGGCCATCGCAGCGTTGCTGGGCGGCATGCTCCTGGGCTTTGCCTGGTTGGATTCGGTCATGGGCCTGGTCGGCTCCGTGATGGTGGCAATGTGGGCCTTAGGCTTGCTGCGCGATAGCAGCCGCGTGCTGCTTGATGCCGAAATGGATGCTCCCGTCGTGGAAGAAGTACGTGAAGCCATTGCACAAGGTCCGCAACCCGTCAACATCACCGACCTGCATGTCTGGCGCGTGGGCAAGAACCACTATGCCTGCATCATCGCAGTCGAGGGCGCAGCCACGGTCACACCCGACTACATTCGCCAGTTGCTGTCGGTACATGAAGAACTCACCCACGTCTCTGTCGAAGTCAACAGTACAGAGCTGACATAAATAAGTCGGTTGGAATCCACAGGCTGGCAACACGGGTAGAATCCAGCGTCCCTCCCCGTAGTTCAATGGATAGAACGGTCGCCTCCTAAGCGACAGATACAGGTTCGATTCCTGTCGGGGGGACCAAATTCAAGGCCGCGAAGGTGCATAACCTTCCGGCCTTTTTCTTTTTCCCCTCTGCAGACCTCAATTCGAAGTGCGCCGAAGTCCATGGAAGTGTGCCGCAATCCGGGGGCATCTGGGGGCACATTTGGGGGCACATTTTTAAAAATTGGGGGCACATTTCAGATGCCCCCAGTTTTGCCTCCTGGCTTCATCTTCCCCTCGCCACCCAGCCCTTGCCCTCATCGACGTGAATATCGAGCAGCCCTTCTCTGGCGCTGGTATATGAGTCATGCTTTTCGCCGCAGGCAACCAGACAGCAACAGGAACGCGGGCCGCTCAATGCAAAATGCCCATACGCATGCGTACTTCGCAATCAAGCCTTGGCACGCGGCTTGAAGAGATGGATGGTTTCGCCACGGGCAAGCATCTCCACCAGCTGAGCGATGCGTCTGGCGCGCGTCTCGGCTCTCGCGGCAGTCTGGATACGCCATAGTATCGCGTAGCGATTAGAGGCATTGATGCTTGCAAAGAAGGCCTTGGCGGCCGGCTCGGCATTCAGTGCAGCCTGCAGATCCTCGGGCACCGTGGACGTACGCGCACCGTCGTAGGCCCGCGCCCAGCGCCCGTCAGCCTTGGCCGCCTCTATCTGAGCCTGACCCGGGGCCTGCATGCGGCCCGCTTCAATGAGTGCCTGTACCTTGTTGACATTGATTCTCGACCAGACACTTCGCGCGCGCCTCGGCGTGAAGCGCTGGAGATAGTGTTGATCGTCAAGACTTTTCTTCTGTCCATCGATCCAGCCCCAACACAGCGCAATCTCCACCGCTTCGGGGTAGGTGACACTGGGCTCGTTGGAGCCTCGTTTGGCGATCTTGAGCCAGAGGCCTTCGGAAGTAGCGTGATTCTTCTTCAGCCAGGCCTCGAAGACTTTGGCGCTCTTGAACAGGGTTGGAGCAAGCTCAAGCGGGATGATGGATTTGACAGTAGGCATCATCTGGACCTATGCGGCATTAACATCAGCGCGATTCGTGGCATAGAGGCAGGAACCTGGTTGATGGTGGGGTAAGACAAGTTTAACCAGAGCTCCCAGCCTATGGCAGTCGCAAAATGCCCCACGACTCGCCCCCAGACCAGGGGCTTGAGCGATCACAACAATTGCGCAAGCAATCCTGTCAGCCCTGCCGCCACAATGACGTAGATAACATTGATCTTGAAGCGGAGCAACGCGATGCCTGCTGCCAGACCAATGGCAATCGACGGCCACTCTATGTGTCCTGCGAAGCCTTGGGGCCAAACTACATGGTATGCAAAGAAGACCGCCAAATTCAGGATGACACCCACGACCGCAGCGGTGATTCCGACCAATGGCGCAGTGAATTTCAGATTGCCGTGGGTGGACTCGATAAAGGGACCACCCAGGAAAATGAAAAAGAACGACGGCAGAAAAGTGAAGAAGGTCACGATCACTGCAGCGACGACTCCAGCGAGCAGCAGCGAATCCACACCGAAGATCGCTTTTGTCCAGCCGCCCACAAAAGCCACAAAGGACACCACCATGATGAGAGGGCCCGGAGTAGTCTCCCCCAAAGCCAGGCCATCGATCATTTGTGTTGCAGTCAACCAATGGAAGTTCTCCACCGCGCCCTGGTAAACATAGGGAAGCACCGCATATGCGCCACCAAAAGTCATCAGCGCAGCCTTGGTAAAGAACCATCCCATTTGTACCAGCGGTGATTCCAGACCAAACGCCGTGGCGAGCACGCCCATTGCGATGCCCCACAGCGTCAGGCAGACCAGCGACACCCTCCAGAATCCTCGCCAGGAAAATTGTGCATGCGGCGGAGTTGGAGTGTCGTCATCGATCAATGCGGCCCCGACTGGCTGACGCGCATCGCTTTTTTCATGGCTGTAGCCACCAAAGACCTCAGGTCGCAATTTGCCACCGATGAAACCGATGGCTGCAGCCGCAATGACGATAAGCGGAAACGGAACATTGAGCGCGAAAATGGCGACAAACGCAGCAGCCGCAATGCCCCAATGCCAGCTGCTCTTGAGCGACCTGGAGCCCACTCGGTAGGCTGCCTGTGCCACAAGCGCTGTCACAGCGGGCTTGATGCCATAGAAAATGCCCGCAATGACCGGCATGTCCCCGTGGGCCATATACAGCCAGGCCAGAGCAATGATGATGAACAGCGATGGCAGGACAAAAAGAACCCCTGCCAAAATGCCACCCCATGTCCGGTGCAGCAGCCATCCCAGATACGTTGCAAGCTGTTGAGCCTCGGGCCCCGGCAGCAACATGCAGTAGTTAAGGGCGTGGAGAAATCGCTTCTCGGAAATCCATCGACGGCGGTCTACCAGCTCCTCATGCATGAGTGCTATTTGACCTGCGGGGCCGCCAAAGCTGATGAATCCAAGCTTCAACCAGAAACGCAGCGCTTCTGAAAGCGAAAGAGAGGCTGGCGCAACCGGATCGGTGGGCCTGGGCAAAGCGGTGTCCATAAAAGCTCCATAGGGAATATCCAGCTCTTGGACGAGACACCGTCTACCCTTGCGGGACGGGAGGCTGCTTTCCCGATACAGGAATTCTAGCCCAGTCGCCTGAGCTCTCATGCACGCCGAAGACAAAGTCTGCAGCTACCGAGAGCAGCGCCAGCACATGGAGCAGAGCCGTACTTGCTGTGCGCCACAAGGACAGGCATCTCAGCCCTCAACGCCCAGAGCTCCTTCGCGGCAGCTCACTCGCGCAGACGAAGACATCGAGCTCCGGAATTTTCCCTCTTGAAGCACACCGCAGCTCGGATCACCAGAACCATCATCACCGATAGCGCTGCTTTCAATATCAGGCCGCCTCCACGATCGACGAGACATCCAGCACATACATCTGGCGCTGGCTCTCATGCACCGAGTCAATGCACACCTGCTTGCCATCACGACTCCAACGTGGATGCAGGTCACAGCGGTTTTCCTTGCTCAGCTCCGGAGTGGCATAGAAACTGCCCAGATTGCGACGCTCGCCGGTCTGCATGTCGAAAAGGAACAGAAAGCGCTCGTGTGTCCTGTCATCTGGATAGGTGTCACTCAGCATCCAGCGGGTACTCACCGGCGAGAACGTCATATGGCCGTTTTCCACCAGCACATCGCGACCAATCACTTTCACCTCTCCTCCTTCAACATCGTGATAGAGGTGGTAGTGAATCTCGCCGGCATGTGGCCCCCAGACAATGATGTGCTCATTGTCCTGCCACAAGGGATGAGAGATCTGGTACTCCGACTTTTCATAGTCAAACGTGCCTGCGGCACTGGGGTCGAAGTCGTCAGCCAGCTGCGGCAGCGGATGATCGGAGCACTCCAGCAAGCGCATGTCCGAACCGTCCGGGTTCATGGTGATCAGGCGATGCAGGAAGCAGGTCTCATCCTTCACACGTTCTGTCCATCGATGCAAAAACAGGATGCGTGAAGAAGCCGGGTTGATCTCGATATGACTGACCCAGTGGATGGCCTTGTCCATCGACGACACATGATGGAATGCCTTGAGTTGCTCATAGCTGACCAGCAACCGGGAATCACCTGTCGCCAGCTCCATGCACCAGATGCCGTCATCTGCGGGCGCCAGAGGCAATTCAAAAGGCTGTCCCGGCTCGCTGTAACCAATGGTCTCGTGCGTGATGTACAGGCGCCGGTAGTTGACCGACAGCGCCCAGGCACTGCTGGGTGCAACCACATACACGGGCATGGGCAGAACTCGGCGCTCTTGCGTATCCACATCCACCACTACGGCGCCAAAGCCCGGGTAACGGGCTGACATATCGCCCGTGCGATCGTTATAGATCAGCTTGCGACCCGGTGCGCCATCTAACCACTGCAGCTGGCTGCCCATCTGGAAGTTCCAGGCACCGGTCTCGCCCACTGCGTGAAAGCGGTCACCGTCCTGAGTGTCGAAATAGCCAATCGTGGCCTTGACCTCTGGCGTCAGGTAAATGTCCATCCAGGGCGTTTGCTGGGCTGCCAGCAGGCGATTGCCTTTGTCCCAGTTGGACTTGTTGTAGTAGCCGAAGAAATGATGAAGGCTGCCGTCACCCACGCGTCGGCAGGGAGCAAAAGAAGAATGAGAAGAGGTCGTCATTGGATATCAAGCAGTAGCGTCGCAGCGACTGGCTGCGACTCGAAAGCGATGCAGGGCATGAAGAAGCCCGGCTCTGGTTAATTCGCCGTAATCTTTCCGGCAGCGATCACCTGGTCCCAACGCTGCTTTTCCTTGGCCACAAAGCTTTGCGCTTCTGCCAGGGTATTGGCCACGGCACTCATCCCTTGATCCTGCAGCCCCTTGCGGAACTCGGGTGTATTGACCACCTTGCGGATGTCTTCACTGAGCTTGTGCACGAGGGCCTGAGGCACCTTGGAGGACACGGCAACCGTGGTCCATGATGTGGCTACATAGTCCTTCATTCCTGCCTCACCGGTCGTCTGCACATCCGGCAGCGCCGCCAGGCGCTCATTGCCGGTCACCGCCAGCGCCTTGAGCTTGCCGCCCTTGACATGAGCCAGCACTGTCGGAGGGTTCTCGAACATCAACTGGATCTGGCCACCGAGCAAATCATTGAGCGCTGCCGAGCTTCCACGATAGGGAACATGAACAATGGGAGCGCCGGACTGGAGCTTGTACAGCTCTCCCATCATGTGAACCGACGAGCCCACGCCAGCAGAGCCAAAATTGATGCTGCCTGGATCCTTCTTGGCCAGCTCGGTCAGCTCCTGCAGATTCTTGACCGGCAGGTTGGGGGTTGCAACCACGACATGAGGCATCTCCGCCAGCACGGTGACAACGCGCAACTCCTTGGCAGGGTCGTAAGGCAGTTTCTTGTAAACCCCGTAAGCAGCATGCAATCCGATGGATCCCACCATCAGCGTGTAGCCGTCCGCCGGCTGATCGGACACGTATTTCCCACCCAGATGGCCGCCTGCACCTGGCTTGTTCTCGACCACCACGGCTTGATTCCACATACGGCCGAGCCTGTCGGCAAGCATACGGGCCTGCACGTCCGAGCTGCCACCCGCAGTGAACGGCACGATGATGCGAATTTGACGAGCAGGATTGGGATATGCGGAGCTGCCTTCAGCCCAGGCCGAGCCGACGCTCACCAACGTTGCGGCAGCCAGCACTCCCAGACACAGAGAGCGACGAGCGCTAATGCAAACCATCTAATGACTCCTTGGATTGATTGATGCGCCCTCAACTCCTGAAAACGCATGCACTTATTCGTATGGAAGTCAGTGTAGAAAGCCTAACCTACTCGGAAAAATTCATTTTTCAAACTCATCTATACGTGGTTGGTATACCCTTCATCCTCAGCATCAAACCGATTGCGCCATGCCACGCCCTTTGAGTTTTAAAGAAATTGAAGCATTTCGTGCCGTGATGCAAACCGGCACCACGACCGCCGCTGCGCAGCTGCTGCACACCACGCAGCCGTCCATCAGCCGTCTGCTGGCTCAGATGCAGACCGGCGCGGACCTGAAGCTGTTTGATATGCATAAAGGGCGGCTGCGCCCGACTGCAGAGGCACGGGAGCTCTTTTCGACGGTGCAGCAACATTTCGTAGGTCTGGACCGCATTGAGCGCGACCTTCAGGGGCTGCGGCAGTTCGGTGCAGGCACTCTGCGCATAGGCTGCACCCCGGCACTGGGACTGTCTATCGTTCCCGCGGCCCTGCACAATTTTCTGCTGCACTACCCGGGTACACACATCAGCCTGCAGACGCTAGGTACTACACATCTTCGGGAAGGACTGCTGCACGGCCAGTTTGACCTGGTCGTCAGTACCATGGCCATTGGCTCCCCTGAACTCAACGCAAGCGTTCTGCATCAGACCCAGGCCGTCTGCGTCATGCATCCAGGCCATCCGCTGGCACAGCACAGCAGCCTGCATGTCCAGGACCTGGAAAACCAGCTGCTGCTGACCTTGAATTCCGACGACAACATCTACCTGCAGCTGCAGCGAACCATGCTCGAGCATGATGTCCGCCCCAGCTCAACTGTCGAAACCACCTACTCCTCCACCATCTGCTGCCTTGCCGCGCAGGGTACAGGCTTGGGCGTAGTGAACCCCTACGTGGCGGCAACATTTGCGTCAAGCCTCTGCATCAAACCGTTCCTGCCCGAGTGCTCAGTAGAGGTGGTGCTGGCACTGCCCAGTCATTCGGCACCTTCGGAACGCACGCAATGCTTTGTCGAGGAGCTGCAAAAACAGCTGGCAACATAAGCAACCCAGCCCTGCAGCAAAAGCCAACCACTCAAGAAAACTCCACTGTCAGATGACAGCGAACGCCAAATGCGCCTCAAAGGTCTGCGCCGGCAACCGAGTACATGCGCATGGATGCGGTGGAATTCCGGCGATAGTCAGAGGGCCCCTTACCGGGCCTTGCATTGGATCGGCACCATGCGGCCGACCTCGACCGTCAGGTCCTGGCCTTTTCCTCGGATGGTATTGGGCCCGTTGCTGTAAACAAATCCGGAACCGCTTGGCTGCTGTGGAAGCTCTATGCCTTGACCGCCGCGTATCAAGACTGCTTTGCTGTTGGCAGGCGAGAAACGCACCGAAATGGATTCTCCGTTTGCACAGGTGAATGCAACTTCACGGTCTGCATCTTGAGACGGCACAGAACTACAGGCACTGACGGCGATTGCGGCGAACATGGCAAGCCCGATGACTTTCATAGACTTCTCCCGTGATATTTCATGGCAAGACTCAAGCAGTCATGAAGAACTCTTGTGTCTGGTGGCACTTCCAACACTTGGCAGATCACCTTTGTCTCGACAGGCTGGGAGGTCCCAACCTGCCACAAGCTCCTGCCAGCGAGTCAGACCGCAACGCGAAGTGGAACTTGATTGACGCATATCTGAGCTCAGGCTGAACTCACACGCCTGTCGCGTTCCTTGTCCCGGTAAAGGCGTGCTTTTTCAGCATACATGGCCTTGTCCGCCCCTTGAACAATGCTTTCTATCGGCGTGCCTTCCAGGCCACAGGCATGGCCCATGGAAACCTGGATGCTGTGACCCGGATAGAACTGATTGTTCAACTCCAGCAAGGACAGGATGCGCTCCTGCAATGCCACGGCACCGCGTTCATCGGTTCCCGGCAATAGCACGACAAACTCATCGCCACCAATGCGGGCGGCGCAGGCCGGCGCATCCACTGCCTTGGAGAGAACTTCGCCCATACGCCTGAGCATGGCATCGCCTGCAGTATGCCCATGCTCGTCGTTGACGACCTTGAGTCCATTCATATCTATGGCAAGCATGGACAAGGGCCAGGGCCCTTTGCGCGACAGCCTGTTGAGCTCTTCGGTATAGAAAGCGCGGTTGCGCAACTGGGTCAACACATCATGCTTGCCCAGATATTCAAGATAAGCCTCAGCCTTCTTGCGAGCGGTGATATCCACGAGCGACAGCAGAACCAAACCCCACTTCTCCGCGTGGCTGCTCATGATGGCGAACTCCATATGAATATGGAGCACATCGCCAGCCAGCCCGTAGTTCACCACTTCCCGCTGCTGCACCAGCTTACCCTCCCAAAGGTCTATCAGTTGCTCGGCAAACGAATCGTACATTTCGCCCCTGAAAACCTTGGACAGATTCTGCAGCAGTTGCTGCTTGCTCTCGGCACCGAACATTTGCAGCGTCTGGCGATTGACATCGAGCACCTGGATTTCCTGCATGCAGCGGGTCACGAATTCCGGATGCACTTTCAGGAAAGTCCGGAAATCGGTGATTCCGCGCGCTCGCACATCGTCCATCAGGCGCTTGACCACGCTGAAATCCTCGACCCACAGCGACACCGGGGAGTACTCGAACAGGTCTCTGGCGTATTGCTCGCTGCGCTGCAGCTTCACCGTGCTCTGCACCTCCGCCGTCACATCCTCCAGAGAGACCAGCACCCGACTCCAGCTTTGCTCGTAGCCCGGCAGTACACGCGCCCTCACCTGCACATCGAGCCGCCGTCCATCCAGGGCATAGTTGACCGAACGGGTCTCGAAACTGAGCACCCCCTCCCAGAGAGCGACCAGTTCATTCATGATGCTGTCGAGCATGTCGCCGCGAAAGACCTCGCTGAGCCGGCTCTTCAGGGTTTCCTCATCTTCGGCCTTGAACAGGTCCAGCGTGTACTGATTGACCCGCAGCACCTTGTAGGACTGACTGCAAAGCCTGAGCCGTTCCGGATCCTCTTTGAGAAAGCTGAGCAGATCGCTCACCCCCTGCGCCCGCCATTGATCGAAAATCTGTTTCAGGCCGCTGTAATCCTCCATCCAGAGCGATACCGGTGCCAGGTTGAACATATCCTCGAAATCCAGACCTTCTGCGAGCGAATTTTTCACAAACGATACCTCCGCCAACGATTATTACCGAGACTTCAAGCCTGCACTCAGCCCTCTTTTGCAAGAGTCGAGCAACTATCTCGCCGCAATGAAAAAGACTCCCTGCGGAGTCTTTTCAGGTCAGATCACCTCATGCAGTCTCTGCCTTGCGGCTTTCACCTTGTACATTGCGGCATCGGCTTTCTGCAAAGCATCATCCACATCGGTGTCATCGGGCATCAAGCAGACCATTCCCACGCTGGCTCCTGCGTACTCGATCTCACGCCCGTCGGCCAATTGCAAGCGGGCAACAGAGGCTTTGCTCAATCGCAGCTGCATCTCCCTGATCACGGCCTCAGCGTCTTCATCCAGCAATGGCCCTGCACCGACCATGACGAATTCATCGCCACCGAAACGAGCCAGCATGTCACTGCTGCGCAGTCCTGATCGCAGTTGTTCGGCCATGGCACGCAGCAATGCATCCCCTGCCTCATGACCGAACTGGTCATTGATCTGCTTGAAGCGGTCAAGATCCACAAAGCCCACCAGCACCCATTCACGGGTGCGGCGGCAATGAGCAATGAGTCGGTTGAGTTCCTCGGTCACGCAGCGGCGATTGGGCAATCCAGTCAGGGAATCGAGCATGGCCAACGAGGCCAGCTCCTCGTTGGCATGCTGCAGCGATCTCACCAGTTGCTCGCGCTCGGCAAAGCCTGCAATGATCTTGGCAAACAGGCGCAGCAGATCCTCGGCCTCCGCTGCCAGCGCGACTGAATGGTCGCTGGCTGCACACAAAGTGCCGAACAGCGCACCATTGGAAAAACGCACGGGCGTGCTCACATAAGTCTGGATACCCAGTTGACGCGCTGCATCCGAGTCGCCCCAGCACTCGCCAACGTTGTCAGTAAAGGTACGCCCTTCGTCGAGCGACCGTTTGCACAAGGTGTCGTGCCAGGGCACCTCCAGCCCTTCGGGGATCTTCATCCCTCCCGTATTGAGGGAATACAGAACATTCTGAATACCGCGCGCCTCATCCACGGTGGTGAGATAGGCCGACTCCAGATCAGTCACTTCCACCATGATTTCCAGAAGAGGTCGCGTGAAGCTGGGCAGATTCTGAGATGCGGAGACGGTCTGGGAAAGGCGTTGAATAATTGATGGCATGGTGCAATTTGGGGGTACGGCCGCACGACCAGTGCGGCAGCTCAAGCAAAGCCTAAAGCCTAGGCATCATCACTTTCATTCGACTGAGACTATCGTTCAATCATGCAATGAAAGCCAGATCCCAACGTCTGTATTTTCAAGCAATCGATTGTCAGACTAGGACTGAGGCCACAGGACCCTGACACGCAGACCGCCCAGTTGCGGCGACTCGTCAAGCCACAGCTGGGCACCGCTGCTTTGCGCAATGCTTTGCGCAATGGCCAGCCCCAGGCCACTGCCGCCGGCCATGCCACCAGCCCCCTGACCGCGAACAAAGCGCTGCAAGACGCGTTGGCGCTCGGCCGGTGCAATGCCTGGACCCGAATCTTCCACCACCAGCGCACGTCCGTGCTCGTCCTGCAACCAGCCCACATCAACCCGCCCCCCGGCGGGCACGTATTTGATGGCGTTGTCCAGCAGATTGCGCAGCAGCACCGCCAATGCCTCTGCGTCTGCGGCCACGCTGAATGCGGACTGCTGCCGCGGGTCTTCACTAAGACCCATGTCCAGCCCCTTGGCCTGGGCAGCAGGCGCGGCATCAGCCAGAGCCTGCTCGACCAGCACGCGCAAGTCAGCCAGCGGCGCATCTTCAGTCTGCGGCCTGGCTTCCTGCCTGGCCAATGCAAGCAACTGCTCCACCAGTCGCCCGGCGCGCTCGATTCCTTGCGCCAGACGGGCCTGCGCTGACTCGCGCTCGGAGCTGTCCGTCGCTTTGCGCAGCAGTTGCAATTGCAGCTGCAACGCGGCCAGCGGCGAGCGCAGCTCATGCGCAGCATCTGCCACGAAATTCTGCTGTGCCTCAAAAGCCTGCCGTACGCGCTGCAGCAGGCTGTTGAGCTCCTCTACCAGCGGGCGCATCTCATCCGGCAGATCATGCTCCGCAACAGGTGCCAGATCCTGAGGCTGACGCATGGCCAGCTCCCTGCGCACCCGCTGCACGGGAGTCAATGAAAGGCGAATCACCCACCACACGGCCAGCGCCAGCAGCGGCAACAGCAGCACCACAGGCAGCAAGCTGCGCCAGGCGGCTTCACGCGCGAGGATCTGACGCACGCGCATGTCCTGTGCAATCTGAATCACCTGAGAGCGTGTCTGCAGTGAAAACACACGGTAGGTCGTGCCACGCGCAGGCACATCGGCAAAGCCCAGCACCGCCATCTGGGGCAAGGCATCACCCAGAGCCGACTCGAAGATTCTCAGTCCCTCATTGGTCCAGACCTGGACGATGAACTCGTTGTTTTCATCTTCGGGAGGCGTTCCCTGCGGTCTGCCTTTGGCATCGACCGGCAGACCCACCCGCAGTGCAAACGCCGTCTGCTGCATCTGGTAGTCGAACAGGGTATCTGTCTGCGCCAGTGCATTGCGATAGGCAAACACCCCTTGCAGCACGGCCACCAGCAAAATCGCCATGCCGATGAAAAGCAACAAACGCCCGCCCAGCGAGCCGGGCAGCTTCAACCGCTGCAATGCTTGGTTTTCGCTCATGGCCTGGGCACCATATAACCAAGACCGCGCACATTGAGCACTGCGGCAGCGCCGAGCTTTTTACGCAACCCGTGGATATAGACCTCCACGGCATTGCTGCTGACCTCGTCGCCCCAGCCGTAGAGTTTGTCTTCGATTTGCTGACGTGACAGCGTGGCCCCAGGCCTTGTCAGCAATGCCTGCAGCACTGCCCATTCACGGCCTGACAGGGTGACCGGCTGACCATTCACGCTGGCCTCGCGAGTATTGGGGTTGAGCATGATTCCCTCATGCTCGTACACCGCATCCAGATGCCCTGCCGCACGCCGCGTTAGCGCGCGAATGCGGGCCAGCAGCTCATCCATGTCATAGGGTTTGATGACATAGTCATCGGCCCCGGCGTCCAGCCCCGCAATGCGGTCACGCACGGCATCCCTGGCGGTCGCCACCAGCACCGGCGTGGCATCCTTGCGCGCACGCAACTGGCGCAGCACCTGCAAGCCATCAAGCTTGGGCAAGCCCAAGTCGAGCAGCACCAGATCGTACTGGTGGCCATGCAAGGCTGTATCGGCCTGGGCGCCATCCTGAACCCAGTCCACCACATAGCCTTCACCGCGCAGCAGCGCCAGCACGGCCTGGCCGATCATGGTGTCATCTTCAACGAGCAGTAAACGCATGGAGCAAGGATAGCGCCGCTACAGCGGGAATGCCCAGCACCAGAAACAAAGGATGCATCGCACGCAGCCTGCATGCCCGCAAGGCGGCAAGCGAGGCAGCTCCACCCCAAGCGGGCAAGCCGCCACCTTACATGAAGGGCTGCCGATTACACCGCAGCTTCGATGCCCGGCATCGCCATACGTGCCTTGGTCAATGCCATGCCCAGGTTGACGGTACGGCGGCAGACAAAGACTGCCACATAGTCGGGCACTGCCTTGCTACGCAGAAAGACGTGAATCAGGTTGTCACTGTTGACGATGATTTCCTGAAAATAGTGGTGACCATCATCGCTGAGGCCGCGCGAACGCTTGAACATGGTCTCGATCATGGAGACATTGGGGCCGTTGAACAGGTCGGCCGTAGCAGCCGCCACCAGATCAATCACCTCACGCGGATGGGAATCCACGGTACGGATCGACAGCAACATGCCCGAAGCAGCATCCACATAACCAGCGGCCAGGCACTCGGGGACCGAAGCCACGGCCTGCGTCAACACGGTATCCAAACTCATTACGCTCTCACTTTCCTATTGCTAATCTTTCGCGTCATGGCCGTTTGCAGTCCGCAGCGCCCATGCTTTGGTGGTCTTGAAAACATCACGCCATCTTTTGCAGCAATGCGTTTTCGAATTGATAAAGAAGCGCTTCCTGTGCCTCGGATTGCACATACTGAGCGTCAATCAATCGCACACGGCGCAGCGCCTCTCCGGCAGTCAGGCCCTCGCGTACCAGCCAGGCGGCAAGCACGGTTCCGGTACGGCCCAATCCTGCAAGGCAGTGCACGGCAAGCACCTCTCCACGGCGCAGGGCGACCGACATGCGTGCCAGCAGCATCTGCATCTGTGCCACTGTCGGTGGCTCGTGGTCATAGACCGGCAGGTGAAAGTTCTTGAGCCCATTGCGGGCCAAGGCATCCTGCGGGAAGTCCTTTTCCGTCAACGTGATCAGCATGGTGATACCGCAACGATTCAGAGCCTTGAGGTCAGCGTCCATGTCATGGACCACGCCCGGCCAGGGCGTACCTGCCAGCCTCCCAGGCACCAGCCAGGAAAACCCGTTCGGGCCGCGGCTGGCTGGCATGGCATTTTCAGCTGCCAGCAATGGCTGCATTTCCATCAACACAGCCGCATTTACAGTGCGAGGCTGGTAGCGGGCTGTGGCGGACAGGCCAGATGACGCAACCGCTGCCGGTTGCGACAGAGCAGGCTCAGGTGCAGAGGCCGACGTTGACGCAGGCAGCACGGGTTCCGATTTGAAGGGAGCCACGACCTCACTCACTGCGGCCGAAGATGCAGGCAGGTCGGAAAATTCGGCAATGGCCGCCAAGGCGGCGTCAGGCAAGGGAGGTGGCGGCAGCACATCGTCAGCCAGCTCACTCAAAGGCGTACCCGGCATGGGGACAGCGCAGCTGCCGGTACGCAGGAATTGCTGACCGGCGGCACTGAGCGGCCGCTGAGTGAACGCAGCCATTGCTGCGGCTTCCTGGATCCGCCCGCCTGCGAGCAACAGCATCTGCTGCGCAGCAGCCTGGGCATGCTGCTGCTGGTGCGTGATCAGCAGCACACTGCGCTGCTGACCGATCTGCTTGATCACGTCCAGCAGCAAAAATGCCTCATAGCCTTCCAGATCAGCCGTGGGCTCATCGATCATCAACACCGCCGGCTTGGCCCAGGCCTCGCGCAAAATGGCCACGGCGCGTTGCTGCACCGCGCTCAACAGCATGGTGGACTTGTCCAGAGCCTGGGCCAGCTTGGCAAAGCCATAGTGCTGCAGCTGTTCAGTCACCCACTGACGCCACTCCAGTGGCGCACGTGACTCGCTCTGGCGCGCCCTCTCGATCAGTGCATCCAGGGTGTTGGCGCGCATGAGCCGGGCATGCTGCTGTACCAGGCGCGGCAAGACCTGCACGCCATCGGCGCTCAAAGGCATACGCAATGGATGAGCGCAATAGACCACCTGCCCCCAGCTGCGAAAACGCGGATTGACCGCATTTAGTCCGGCCAGCGTGCGCAGCAGCGTGGATTTTCCTGTACCCGCAGGGCCCAGCAATGCGGTTACGCCTGATTGCGGAAGTGTGAAATCCACTTCGGCCAAAACCACGCGTGGACCATATGAAGCGCCCAGGCCTTGCACCTGCAGACTGTGTTGCTGATCCAAAAAATCTTCCCCTCGCAGCGCCTGCTCCGAGGGCCGTCACGATGTATTTGCGGTCACGCCAAATCGCCACCAAACGGCGTCAAAAAGACGAATGAATGCTTTGGCCCGGCAGTCTATGGCATTACTCCTCCTGAAACTCGTCACTTCTTGAAATATGACAACATTATGTTGAAATTCATAGAATATTCGTTCATTCAGATATTTTTGTTTTAAATCAATGAAAGCAGATAAAGAAAAACCGCAACCCGGAAGGGTGCGGTTTTCTACGTAGTCAGGGCGTCAGTCAGCCCAGGCGCACCGGCACAAAGATTTTGTTGCCATCGCGCCAGATCAGCACGGCCACGGTCTTGTCCGCCTTGGCGACTGCGGCCCGCACCTCATCGATATTTCCGGCAGGTGCGCCATTGATGGACAGCAGCACGTCTCCCTGGCTGATACCTGCTGCTGCTGCCGGACCGCTGGCCTGAGCCACCAGTAGGCCAGAGTCCACGCCAATCTGCTTTTTTTCCTCAGGCTGCAGGGGGCGCAAAGCCAGCCCCAGCTTTCCCTTGTCAGCGTCCGGAGAGGACTTGGCCACCTTCGCAGCCTTGTCACTGGCATCGCCAAGGGTCGCACTCAGAGTCTTGGATTCACCCTTGCGCCAGACTTCCAGCGTCACTTTCTGCCCCGGCAAGGCCTGGCCGATAAAGGCCGGCAGATCGCCCGAACCAACAACGGGTTTGCCATCCACCTTGCGCACCACATCGCCCGGTTCCAGTCCGGCCTTGGCGGCAGGGCCATTCTTTTCGACACTGGCCACCAATGCACCTTCGGGCTTATCCAGCTTGAAGGAATCGGCAAAGGCCTGATTGACCTCCTGCACACTCACGCCCAGCTTGGCATGCTGGGCCTTGCCCGTTGCCTGAATCTGCTGTTGCACACGGGTTGCCAGCTCAATGGGAATCGCAAACGACACCCCTTGATACCCGCCCGAGCGGGTGTAGATCTGGCTGTTGATGCCCACGACCTCGCCCTGTGCGTTGAACAGCGGGCCACCGGAGTTGCCGGGGTTGATCGCCACATCCGTCTGCAGGAAGGGAACAAAGGAATCATCGGGCAGAGAACGTCCCTTGGCGCTCACCACACCCGCCGTCACGCTGTTCTCAAAGCCGAAGGGCGAGCCGATCGCCAGCACCCAGTCGCCCACACGCAGCTGGCTGGTCTGGCCCAGCTTGACCGTGGGCAGCCCGGCAGCGTCAATCTTGAGTACCGCCACATCGGTCTTGGGGTCGGCTCCCAGCACCTTGGCCCTGAGCTCGCGACGGTCGTTGAGCTTGACCGTCACTTCCTTTGCGCCATGCACCACATGGGCATTGGTCAGAATCACGCCGTCGCTGGAGACGATAAAGCCCGAGCCCTGGCCGCGCATGGGTGTATCAGGCTGCTGCGCACCTGGCCCCATGCCCTGCCCGCCCGGCATTCCAGGAAAGCCGAACTGGCGGAAGAACTCAAGGAAGGGGTCATCGGGGCTGATGCCCTGACCCTGTGGCTGACGTTCGCTGGTCTGGTCGCCTTCATCGTCGCTCATGGTGCGAGAGGAACCCACCACGCTGATATTGACCACGGCCGCTCCGTTGCGCGCCGTGATATCTGCGAAATTGGGAGCATTCACCGCTGGCAGGTTAAGGGCTGCAGGTTGCGCGACCACCGCAGATTGCGTCACCTGCGCCTGGGCAGCACTGCGGGTTCCCACCAGGCCGGCGCCGGTGGCGCCCAGTGCGCCGATCGCACCAGCGGCCACCAGGGCCATGACCAATCGGCGGGGTGTGGAGAGAATTGTGTTCATGGTCATCCTTTCAGAAAAGCACCGGATCGGTGTCGTTGAAGGGAAGTTTGAACGTCCACACTTAGGCGAGACTTAGGTGCTTGCGGTATTCACCAATGCACCTGAACCAGAAGCTGCTTGCATCTGCAGCTCAAGGAGTTCAGGCCATTTTCAATCTGCAACCCACCTCGCTCAGATGAGCTCCAGCACCAGCTCCGGCGGGCGACAAAGCTTGGCCCCCTTGGGGGTGACCACAATGGGTCGATTGAGCAGCACCGGATTCGCAGCCACGGCCTGAATCAGCTGGACATCGCTGACCGCTGCGTTGTCCAGACCCAGTTCCTTGAACTGAGCTTCCTTGGTACGCAGCAAGTCACGCACCGGAACGCCCAGGTGTGCCACCAGCTCTGCCAACTCTGGCGCCGTCAGCGGCGTGGCGATGTAATCGACGATATTTGGCTCGATGCCATGCTCGCGCAGCAGCGCCAGCGCGCCGCGCGAATTGCTGCAGCGGCTGTTGTGAAAAATGGTGATGTCAGGGCGATTCACGGGGGTGTCTGTACTTGTAGTCATGACTGCAGTGTAGCGAGCCTGTGCCTGTCCAAGGCTTGGCAGGCAGTCACTGCATAGCAGCTATGCCGGCTGCGCCAGAGCCAGGCAGAGCGCCATCTCATAGACTGCCTGCAAAACATCATGAGGAGACAATATGCCCGCTTTCACCGCATGCGATCCCTTCACTCTGAACCGCCGCCAATGGAGCCAATGGGCTGCGGCCACCGCCTTGGGCGGTCTGACCGGCACAGCTCTGGCACAGGACTCGAGGTACCCCAGCAAGGCCATACGCATGGTCATTCCGTTCACGCCCGGCGGCTCCGCCGACATTCTGGGTCGCGCCATAGGTCATGAGCTGACGACCGCCTGGGGCCAGAGCGTGGTGCCGGAAAACGTTGCCGGCGCAGGCGGCAGCATCGGCGCGGACCGCGTGGCAAAGGCCAGTGCCGATGGCTACACCCTGCTCATGGGTCATGTGGGCACGCTGGCCGTTACACCCACGCTCTACCCCAAGCTGCCTTACGACCCTATCAAGAGCTTTACGCCTCTGGCCTGGGTGGCGCGTGTGCCCAACGTGCTGGTCGTGCATCCATCGCTGCCGGTCAATGATCTGGCATCGTTCATCAGCTACGCCAAGGCCAACCCGGGCGCAGTGAACTTCAGTTCGGGCGGCAACGGCAGCGCCGCGCATATGACCATGGCCTATCTGAGCCTGCAAGCAGGGCTGAAGATGCAGCATGTGCCCTACAAGGGCACGGCCCCGGCCGTCAATGATCTGGTGGCCGGTCAGGTTCAGGCCCTGTTCACCGGCATTCCCGCCGTGCTTGCGCAGATCCGCGCAGGCCAGATCAAGGCCATCGCCGTTTCATCACCTCAGCGCATCCCTGCACTACCCAATGTGCCTACCGTGGCCGAAGCAGGCTTGCCCGGCTTTGAGGCCGACCAATGGTATGGCGTGGTCGGCCCTGCCAATATGCCCGCCGACGTGGTCGCCAGGATCAATCAGCAGATCAATGCCTCGCTGCGAAGCCCCGCCATCCTCGAGCGTCTGCAAAGCGAAGGCGCCCAGCCCATGCCCAGCACGCCCAAGGTCTTTGCCGATCTCATCGTCAAGGACCTCGCGCGCTGGCGCAAGGTCATCATCGACAGCAAGATGACGCTTTAAGCGCCCAGGGCCTGCGCTTCAGGCTGCGGCGGAACTGGTTGCAACCGGGGCTGCCGTTGCGGACTCCAGTTCTTCCTCGTGGGCATCGAACTCGCGCCCCGGCAGCAGCAGATTCAGGCCCACGGCCACCAGCGCACCCACGGTAATACCCGAGCCGAACACTTCGCGCACAAAGGCAGGCATCTTGGAGAGCAGATCGGGGCGCACCGTCACGGCCAGGCCGCAGCCCAGCGAGACTGCAATGATCAGGCCGCTGCGACGCGTCTGCTCTGCACCGCTGAGCATGCGGATGCCCGCCAGGATGATCATGGCAAACATCATCAGGCCCGCACCGCCGAGCACTGGCTGGGGAATCGTCACTACCAGCGCGCCAAGCACCGGAAACAGTCCGGCCAGCAGCAGCATCACGCCGGTCAGCATCACCACATGGCGGCTGGCCACGCCCGTGAGCGAGACCACGCCCACGTTCTGCGCGAAGGTGGAAACCGGCGGGCTCGACATCACGGCGGCAAAGGCCGAACCCACGCCGTCGCACAGCATGCCGCTGGCCAGGCGCTTGCCGCGGATCGGCGTCCGCGTTGCCGCCCCCAGGGCCATGAAAGTGCCCGTGGTCTCGACAATGGTTACGAGAAAGGCGATGGACATGGCGACGATGCCCGATACCGGAAAGCTCATGCCGAAATGCAGTGGCTGCGGAATCGCGAAGATCGGCGCCTCGCGCACCTGGGTGAAGTCGATCAGACCCAGGGCCAGGCACAGCAGATAGCCGCAGGCAATGCCCAGCACCACGGCCGATGCCGAGATCACGCCCTTGCCCCATTGCACAAAGCCGATCACCAGCGCCAGCACAAAGCCCGCAATCGCCAGATTGCCCACGGCGCCGTAGCTGCCGCTGCCCACGCCGCCGGCGGCCCAGTCCACGGCGACGGGCGTGAGCGACAGCCCGATCATGGTCACAACCACGCTGGTCACGGTATGCGGAAAGAAGCGACGGATCACCGGCATGAAAAAGCTGCCGACGATCATCACCAGCGAGCCCACGAGCGAAGAGCCCAGGATGCCGGGCACACCATGCTCCAGTCCCACGCTGATGCCCGCGCCGACAAAGGCGAAGCTGGTACCCATCACGCAAGGCAGGCGTATGCCGACAGGTCCCACGCCACGGCACTGGATGATGGTGACGACGCCCGAGCCCAGCAAAGCCGCATTGACCAGGGCCACGATCTGGTCGGCCGGCAGCTTGAGCGCGCCGCCGAACACCAGCGGCACGGCGATGATGCCGCCCAGCGCGGCGAGCAGATGCTGCAGCGAAAGCAGCGTGGTGGTGATGAGGCTGGGCGGACGGTCTTCCACCCCGTAAAGCAGCTTTTCCATGGTCTTGTCTCCTGTTTTTTAGGTATGCAATCGCCGGGGAATAGGCTTCCCCGCGAAGGCCACAAGACTAAGCACGCAACCGGGAGCTCTCATATGCCGTTGCCGATACAGCCCATGCGCGGCGCCGTATAGCTTGTCCAGCATCGAGAAAGAATTTCTGGCACTCCAAGTCACCTGACACCAGTCCCGAGCCCACTTTTCTTCCAGTGCCACAAAGGCTTGGAATCTCTCTCACACCGATGTCCGGCCATCGCAATGGACCAGCGATGACCGTCACCGAAAAGTCTCAATGTCCTGCTGCGGCTCGCTCGAACAGGCTGCGCGCGAGATTGCGGTGCTGGCCCAGCACCACGGGCAGGTCAGCGGTCAGCAGACGCCCGTCCTCGACAACCACACGCCCGTTGATGACGCTGCTGGACACATTGGCCGGCGTGCAGAACACCAGTGCTGCCACGGGGTCGTGGCCAGCACCCGCATAGCCAACGTCTTCCATGTCGAAGGCCACGAAGTCGGCAGACATGCCGGGAGCCAGTGCGCCGATGTCGTCGCGGTTGAGCACGCGCGCACCGCCCAGCGTGGCGATCTCCAGCGCCTCTCGGGCACTCATGGCCGCCGGGCCGTAGCCCACGCGCTGCAGCAGCATGGCCTGGCGCGCCTCGCCCAGCATGTGGGCACCGTCGTTCGATGCACTGCCGTCCACACCCAGGGCCACGGAAACGCCGGCATCACGCATGCTGCGAATGGGTGCGATGCCCGATGCCAGGCGCATGTTGGAGCATGGACAGTGCGCCACACCGGTGCCGGTGCGCGCAAACAGCGCAATGCCTTCGGGATCGAGCTTGACGCAATGCGCATGCCAGACGTCGCGCCCCACCCAGCCCAGGTCCTCGGCGTATTGCGCCGGGGTCAGGCCGAACTTCTCGCGCGAGAAGGCCACGTCGTTGTCGTTCTCGGCCAGATGGGTGTGCAGCGAGACACCGTGCGCACGCGCAAGCACCGCCGATTCGCGCATCAGATCACGCGTCACCGAGAATGGCGAACATGGGGCCAGAACCACGCGCAGCATGGAGTGGCGCGAGCCGTCGTGGTATTGCTGGATCAGGCGCAGGCTGTCGCGCAAGATGGCCTCTTCCTCCTCCACCACCACATCGGGTGGCAGACCGCCCTTGCTGCGGCCCAGGCTCATGGAGCCGCGCGCGGCGTGAAAGCGCATACCCATCTGCTGCGCAGCCGCAATGGAATCGTCCAGGCGCGAGCCATTGGGAAACAGGTACAGATGGTCGCTGGTCGTGGTGCAGCCCGACAGCATGAGCTCGGCCATGGCGGTCTGGGTCGAGACATGGATCATCTCGGGCGTCAGGTGCGACCACAGCATGTAGAGGTTCTGCAGCCACGAGAACAGCTCGGCATCCTGAGCGGCCGGCACGGCACGCGTCAGGCTCTGGTACATGTGATGGTGGGTGTTGACCAGGCCCGGCGTCACGACCTTGCCGCGCATGTCCAGCACGCGCGCCTGGCCCTCGTCGGCCATGCGGCGGTATTGCGCCGGCAACTCGGCCGTTGCGCCCACCCACAGCAGGGCCGGGCCGTCCGCCACCAGCGCACCGTCCTTGATCTCGCGGCGTTGCGCATCCATGGTGACCAGTACGTCGGCATTCAGGGCAATCAGGGTCATGGGTTTCTTCCTCTCTAAACAAGAAGCGCAAGTCTAGAGAGGCACCCAAGCGCGCGATAGCGCTGAATTCAGCCAAGCATGTCCACAAAATGTGGACAGTGAATCAGTGTTTTCTGGCGTAGAGCCGCGCCAGCGCGGATTCGATGCTTGCCGCCATGAGCTCGGCAGCCGCGCTCAGCTCGGCCCCCTTGCGCACGAACAGCATCAGGGTCTGGCGCTGCAGATGTGCGTCGCGCAGAGGCACGAAGCTCAGCGAGCCGCGATCCAGCTCCTCCAGCACATCCAGAGCGTTGAGCAAGGCAATGCCCTCGCCAAGCATGACCAGGCGCTGTATCAAGGCCATGGAGGTGGACTCGGCCACCGGCGTCACCTCGATGGCACTGCGCGCGAAGGCTTCGTTGAGCAGACTGCGTATGGTCAGAGCCGGTGCAGGCAGAATCAGCGGATGACCCACGCATTCGCTGAGCAGCAGCGACGAATGCTGGGCCAGCGGGTGCTTGACCGGCAGGATGGCTCCAATCTGCCATTCGCTGGCCGCCAGCATGCGCAAACCGGGTCTGGGCGTGAGATCGTAGGCAAGGCCCAGGTCCACCTCCCCGGCTTCCACGGCAGACACAATGGCCTGCGTGGGCAGGTCGATGACACGCACGACCATCCCCGGATGGCTGCTTCGAAAGTCATGCACCAGCGATGGAAGCAAGGAGCCCGCCAGGCCGGACGTCGCCGCCACCGTGATCTCGCCACGTCTCATGCCCTTGAAGTCGGCAATGCGCTCGCGCAGCGCTGCATGCTCACGCAAGGTGCTGCGCACATGGGTCAGCACCATTTCGCCCAGAGGCGTCAGGCGCAGACGATTGTGGATGCGGTCGAACAGCGGCGCCCCCAGCTCGGCCTCCAGATCGAGAATCTGCCGATTCACGGCCGTGGGAGCCACATGCAGGTACTCGGCCGCCTTGCGGATGGAGCCGCGGCGAACCACTTCATCGAGATAGCGCAAAACTCTGGCGTGCATGCGCGCAGCCTACAGGGTTTGACCGGCTGCGGAAAGCGCCGGCCAAGGCAGAGCACCTAGTTCTGGCGCAGCCTGTCCACTTCGGTGTGCAAGTCCTTGGCCCAGGCGCGGCGGTCGCGCCCTTGTGCGCTCTGCGCCTCGCCATAGTGCACCACTGCAATCAGTTGCTCCGAACAAAGCACGCGCCAGATGGAGCCAAGCAAGGTCTCGTCCCCTACATAGGTTGCGGCATAGCTGGTGCTGCCTGTCTTGCCATCGACAAAGCGCAGCCCCACGGGCTGTACCGGTGCATCGCATTGCACGGCGGCTTCGAGCAGATTGGAGTGAAACGAGAGCAGGCTGCGTCCATCGCCCGTCGTCCCTTCAGGAAAGACGGCAAGGATTTCGCCGCGCTTGAAGGCCTCTTCCATGGCTCCCACCATGCGCACCGCATCGCGGCGCGAGCTGCGCTGGATGTAGAGCGTGCCTGCAGCCGTCGCCAGCGTGCCGATGATGGGCCAGCCCTTGACGTCGGATTTGGAGATGAAGCGGCAATGGCGCGCCGCATGGAGCAGCGGAATATCGAGCCAGGAGATATGGTTGCTGACCATAAGTACCGGCCCCTGGGCCGGTGGCTGCCCCTTGACCTGCAGTTGCACCCCGGCCCGCAGCAGCAGCGTTGCAGCCCAGGCCTGCACATGTTCGTGCTGCTGCAGGTAGTGCAGCTGCGGAAAGCGAAACGCCACGATCCAGGCGCCCTTGGCCACATGGGCCAGCAGACGCAGTCCGCGCCATACCGCACGCGAGCCGGTTTTGATTTTGTGCAAGCCGTTTGCCATGATTCTCAAACAGTGTAGCGGCTCGTTGTGACTCAGTTGCTGCAACTTGAAACCGGCAAGCGCCTAAGACTGGCGCAATGCAAAGTCAGAGGCACCGAGGAAGCGCCGCCGCGCACCGAGGGTGTCGTCCCCCTCCCGATGCAACGCATCGAGAGAGGGGGAAGCGGCAAAGCCGCTCAGGGGGAGCTCATCGTTGATAAGCGACAGCGCCGTCAACGATAGTCGTTACCACGCGCGCAGGCAGTTCGTAACCGTTGAATGGCGTGCTCTTGCCCTGGCTTTGAAGCGTCTTGGGATCGACCGTCCACTCCGCCTCGGGGTCGACGATGCACAGATCTGCCACACCGCCCACCTTGAGCTGCCCCAGCAGGGACTGCTGCTCGCCCAGGGCGCTACCCAACACGGCAACGGGTGCCGAAGTCACGACAGCCAGTGCGCGGTTCAGCGGCACCTTGTAGTCGCGGCTCCACTTCACGGCAATCGACAGCAGCAGCTCCACGCCGGTCGCACCGGGTTCGGCTTCGGCAAAAGGCAGCACCTTGGCGTCTTCGTCCACCGGGCAGTGGTCGGAAACCAGCGCATCGATGGTGCCGTCAGCCAGCGCGGCAGACAGCGCATCGCGGTCGCGCTGCTGACGCAGCACGGGCACCACACGGGCACTGCTGTCGAAGTAGCCGATGTCGTTCTCGGTCAGCAGCAGCGAGTTGATGGACACGTCGGCCGTCACGTTCAGGCCCTCGGCCTTGGCTCGGCGCACCAGCTCCACGCCGGCGGCGCTGGAGATGCGGCACAGGTGAACCCGGGTCTGCGAGCCACGGATCAGCTCGAAGATGGTGTGCAGCGCAATCGTCTCTGCCGCCACGGACACCCCGGCCAGACCCATGCGGGTGGCCAGCGCGCCGCTGGCGGCCACGCCCCTGCCCAGATCCTTGTCCTGCGGGCGCAGCCACACGGCATAGCCAAAGGTGTTGGCGTAGCTCAGCGCACGGCTCAGCGTGGTGATGCTGGACAGCGGCACATCCGCCTGGCCGAAGGCCACGCAGCCGGACTCGGTCAGCTCGGCCATCTCGGTCAGCGTTTCACCCTTGAGTCCCACGGTCAGCGCGCCCATGGGGAACAGACGCGACTTGTGCTGCTTCTCGGCACGGAACTTGAGCATTTCCAACAGGCCCTGCTCGTCGAGCACGGGCTCGGTATCGGGCGGGCAGACCAGGCTGGTCACGCCACCGGCCACGGCAGCCGCCATCTCGGACTGCAGCATGCCTTCATGCTCGTGACCGGGCTCGCGCAGGCGCACGGCCAGGTCCACCAGACCGGGCAGCACCCACTGGCCGGAGGCGTCGATTTCACGCTCGGCCACAAAACCTTCGGGCACCGTGCCGATCGCGGCGATCACGCTGCCATCGATGGCGATATCGGCCTGCTGGTCAAAACCTCGTACCGGGTCCATCACCCGGCCATTGCGAATCAAAATCTTCATGGTTTGGCACCAAATTGGCTTCCAGCCCTTGCCACACAAGCGCTAGCAGCTATAAAAATATCTCTAAAAACCGTCACCACCAGCAACTGCAGTTTGCTTCGTCAACTTTCGCAAGGGACACCAAGCTAGGGCCGCCCCGACGCGAGGGTGTCGTCCCCCTCCCGCATCGCGAGAGAGGGGGAAGCCGCGCAGTGGCTCAGGGGGTGTTCAAGCCTCATTACCCGCGACGATCGACATGACAGCCATGCGCACGGCGATACCGAAGGTCACCTGAGACAGGATCACGGCCTGCGGGCCGTCCACCACGGCGGAGTCGATCTCCACGCCGCGGTTGATGGGGCCGGGGTGCATGACGATGGCATCGGGCTTGGCCAGCTCCAGGCGCTTTTCGGTCAGACCGAAGCTCTTGAAGTATTCCTGGCTCGAAGGCAGCAGCGCGCCACTCATGCGCTCGTTCTGCAGACGCAGCATGATGATGACGTCGCAGTCCTTGATGCCTTCCTCCAGATAGTGGAAGACGCGCACACCCATGCTGGCCATGTCCGAGGGCACCAGGGTACGCGGGCCGACCACGCGCACCTCGGCAGCGCCGAGTGTGGTCAGGGCGTGGATGTCCGAGCGCGCCACGCGCGAGTGCAGCACGTCGCCCACGATGGCCACGCGCAGATTGGAGAAATCCTGCTTGTAGTGGCGGATGGTGTACATGTCCAGCAGACCCTGGGTGGGGTGGGCATGGCGGCCGTCGCCGGCATTGACCACATGCACATGGGGCGCCACATGTTTGGCGATCAGATAGGGAGCGCCCGACTCGCTGTGGCGCACGACAAAGATGTCGGCCGCCATGGCCGAGAGGTTGTCGATGGTGTCCAGCAGGGTCTCGCCCTTGCTGGCCGAGCTGCGCGCGATGTCCAGGTTGAAGACGTCGGCCGACAGGCGCTTGGCCGCAATCTCGAAGGTGGTGCGGGTGCGCGTGCTGTTCTCGAAGAACAGATTGAACACGCTCTTGCCGCGCAGCAGAGGCACCTTCTTGACTTCACGGTCGTTGACGCTGACGAAGTTGCTGGCCGTGTCGAGAATCTGGGTCAGGATGTCCTTGGACAGGCCTTCGGTGGAGAGCAGGTGGATCAGCTCGCCGTTCTTGTTGAGTTGGGGGTTGCGCTTGTACAGCACGATCAG
Source organism: Comamonas sp. A7-5 (assembly GCF_039581385.1). Lineage (NCBI taxonomy): Bacteria > Pseudomonadati > Pseudomonadota > Betaproteobacteria > Burkholderiales > Comamonadaceae > Comamonas > Comamonas sp. A7-5. The sequence continues at coordinate 97,647 of NZ_JBCPWO010000008.1, read as the reverse complement.
GCCTCTTGAATGCGGAAGTGGAAAACACCGCTCTCGTCGCGCGCCAGCGCCAGGGAACGGTCGGCCGGCAGCGCCACGCGCGCTGCGGCAAAGTCGGCCTGGATGGGCAGCTCGCGCCCTCCCCGGTCCACCAGAACGGCCAGTCGCACGCTGGCGGGGCGGCCGTAGTCATAGAGTTCGTTGAGCACGGCACGCACGGTGCGGCCGGTGTAGAGCACATCGTCGAGCACCAGCACATCGGCGCCGTTCACATCGAAGGCGATCTGGGTCTGGGCGCTGGAAGCCATGCCGCGCTGGGCAAAATCGTCGCGGTGCAGCGAGGAAGACAGCACGCTGGGCTTGCCCTTGAGGTTCAGATCCTTGTGCAGGCGCTCGACCAGCCAGGCGCCGCCCGAGGTGATGCCCGCCAGACGGGTATTGGGGCCCATGATGCGCTGCACGCCGCGCAGCAGCTCGCTATACAGGGCTTCGGCGTCCAGGATCAGGCTGCCTTGTCCCGGCTGGTTTCCTGCAATGGTTTCACTCATGGGAGACTCCTCAAAAACTGTTCAAGAATGATGCAGGCCGAAGCCGCGTCGGCGTCGCGTGCGCCACCCGCCAGGGCTTCGGTCGTGCTATAGCGTTCGTCCACCTCGTACACCGGCAGCTTGAAGCGACTTCTGAGCTGGCGGCCGAATTTCAGGGCCCGGGCCGTGTTCTCGTGTGCCGCACCATCGGGGTGGTAGGGCACGCCTATCACCAGGGCATTGGGCTGCCACTCGCGGATCAGCTTTTCCACCGCGGCCAGGCGTGCATCCGCCGCTTCGGCCTTGATGGTGGGCAGCGGGTTGGCGCCGCCCAGCACGCGGTTGCCCGAGGCGCAGCCCGTGCGCTTGATGCCGAAGTCAAAGCCCAGGAACTGCTGGAAATGGGCCGGCACCTCGGGCTTTTGCGGTGCGGGCGCCGATGCAGGCCTGGCAGCCGCATTTTCGGCCGAGGAAAAAGTCGAGGAAAAGGCCGCATCGGCGGCCTTGTTGGAAGAGGAAATATCGTTCATGCGCGACCCGACTCTGGGGACAACATCCAGCGCTGCAAACCCAGCAGGCCCAGAGCGCGGTCATAGCGCTCATCCACCGGGGTGCTGAAGATCACCTCGGGGTCGGCTTCCACGGTCAGCCAGGCGTTTTCGCCAATTTCGGATTCGAGCTGGCCTTCATCCCAGGAGGAATAGCCCAGCGTGACCAGCACGCGCTTGGGACCGGCACCGTCAGACAGGGCTTCGAGCACATCCTTGGACGTGGTCATCTCCAGACCGCCTGGAATGGTCATGGTCGAGGCATAGGCCGATTCGTTCTCGGGTGCGCCTTCGATGACCATGGGCTCATGCAGCACAAAGCCGCGATCGGTCTGCACCGGGCCACCGGTAAAGACCTGCTGGTCGCGCAAATCATCGCGCTTGAGACCCAAATCCACTTTTTGCAGCAGGCCTTGCAGGCTGAGCTTGGAGGGCTTGTTGATAATCAGACCGAGCGCGCCACGCTCGCTATGCTCGCACAGGTAGACAACGCTGCGCGAAAACGACTCATCTTCCAGGCCGGGCATGGCAATCAGGAAGTGGTGCGTCAAGTTGATAGGCGCAGATTCTGCAGACATGCAGCGATTTTACTGGCGATCCATGACTCCTTCTTACCCTGTGGGCTTGATCTGGCTGCGGCGCGACCTGCGTCTGGCCGATAACGCGGCCCTTTATCATGCATTGCAGCAATGTGAAAAGCTGTATTGCGTCTTTGTCTTCGACGACAGCATTCTTGCCGCCCTGCCCCGCGCCGACCGCCGCGTGGAGTTCATCTGCCAGAGTCTGACCGAGCTGGCTGCCGCCCTGCGCGAGACCGCAGGACGCCCGCAGACAGGGCTGATCACGCGGCGCGGCCTGCCCCAGGACCTCATCCCTGCCCTGGCCCGGCAGCTGGGCGCGGGCGCCGTCTTCTGCAACGACGACGACGAACCTGCGGCCATCGCCCGCGACGCGCAGGTGGGGCGCAGCCTCAAGACCCAGGGGCAGTTGCTGCTGCGCTTCAAGGACCACCGCATCTTTGCGCGCGACGAGGTACTGACCCAGAGCCTGTCGCCGTTTTCGGTCTTCACGCCCTACAAGAACGCCTGGCTGCGAAAGATCACACCGTTCTATCTCTCGGCCTACCCCAGCGAGCGCGATCTCGCTGCCAAGCTGGCTGATCTGCCGGACACCGAGCGCCGCCCGATTCCCACGGCCGCCGAGTTGGGCTTTGCCCCGGACACGCTGGCCGGCCTGCGCCTGCCCACCGGCGTCAGCGGCGCGCGCCAGCTGCTGGCCGATTTTCTGCCGCGCCTGCCGCAGTACAAGACGGCACGCGACTTCCCGGCCCTCAAGGGGCCCAGCTATCTCAGCGTCCATCTGCGCTTCGGCACCGTGTCGATACGCGAGCTGGCCCGCCTCGCCCATGAGGCGGCCCACAACGAGGACTGGTCTGCCGCTGCACGCGAAGGGGCGGCCACCTGGCTCAGCGAGCTGATCTGGCGCGACTTCTACTTCCAGATCCTGGCCCACCAGCCTTATGTGGTGGAGCGCAGCTTCAAGCCGGCGTATGACGCCATCGAATGGGAGACGGGAGCCGAGGCCGACACCCTCTTCGCCGCCTGGTGCGAAGGCCGCACCGGCTACCCGCTGGTCGATGCCGCCATGCGCCAGCTCAATACCAGCGGCTATATGCACAACCGGCTGCGCATGGTCACGGCCAGCTTTCTGGTCAAGGACCTGGGTCTGGACTGGCGCCGGGGCGAAGCCTATTTCGCCGAAAAGCTCAATGACTTCGATCTGGCGGCCAATAACGGCGGCTGGCAATGGGCGGCCTCCACGGGCTGCGATGCCCAGCCCTGGTTCCGCATCTTCAACCCGGTGACCCAGAGCGAGAAGTTCGATCCGGACGGCAAGTTCATCGTGCGCTACGTCCCCGAGCTGACGCCCTTGCCGGCCAAACTGCGGCATGCCCCCTGGCTGGCCAAGCCGCTGGAACTGGCCGAAGCAGGCATCACACTGGGGCGCGACTATCCCCTGCCCGTCGTGGATCATGCCGCGGCCCGGGAGAAAACCCTGGCGCGCTACGGAATCCTCAAGAAAGAAGCTTGAGCTTTCCTGGCTCCTGACCCTGTGGAGGTCCATATCCCCGTGTGCCCGGCTGCCAACCGTCCAATAGGCTGCCACTCAAAAAAAGAAGCGGCTTGCGTACGTTCTTCATGCATTTCAGATCAATATCAGTCTGAAATGCAATCCAGATCGGCGCAAGCCGCTTTGTTATAAGGAGCAAACCTTATTCGACAGCCACTCCCGGCTCCTCGGCCGCAAGCCCGTTGAGCGGGCTGCGCTCAGGCGCGGGGCCGCTGCGCTGCAAAGCGTAATGCTGGATCAGCCCCAGCAGTTCCTCATCGGAATAAGGCTTGCCCAGATAGTGATTGGCTCCCAGGTCGCGGGCCATTTCGCGATGCTTCTGGGCAATGCGCGAAGTGATCATGACCACCGGCATGCCTTCGAGCGTCTGATCGGCGCGGATATTGCGCAACAGATCAAAGCCGTCCATGCGCGGCATTTCGATGTCCGACAGCACCAGGGTCGGGCGCTCGTCCTGCAGACGCTCCATGGCTTGCAGCCCGTCAGCGGCCAGCGTGACGCGGTAGCCTTCGCGCTGCAGCAGACGCTGGGTGACGCGTCGCACGGTGATGGAGTCATCCACCACCAGCACCAGCGGCACCGTGGTCTGCGAAGCTTCGGCGCCCAGCAGATCGGCACCGCCTGAATGAGCCTGCAGTTCGCCATCGGCTGCGGCCTGCTCGGCCCTGGCCAGCATGGCACGCACCTGCTCGCCATGGACGTTGGCCAGCGCCACCGGGTTGTAGATCTGCACCACGGCCCCCGAGGGCAGCACGGACATGCCGGTAAGGCCTGGCAGACGCGACAACTGCGGGCCCAGGTTCTTGATCACCACTTCCTGGTTGCCCAGCACTTCGTCCACATGCAGCGCCACACGCTGCGAGGCACTGCGCACAATCACCACGGGGCGCGTGCGACCGAGGTTTTCTTCGCTGCGCAGCGAGGTTTGCCACAGCGCGCCGGCCCAATAGAAAGGCATGACTTCGCTGCCGTCCTGGAACTCCTGCTTGCGGTAGCTCTCCTCCAGCACATCGACGGGCACGCGACGCACGATTTCCACCAGGTTGGCGGGCACGCCCATGGACACGGCGCCCATGCGCAGCATCACCACCTGGGTCACGGCCGTGGTCAACGGCACAACCAGACGGAAGGCGCTACCGCGGCCTGGCTCGGTATGGGTTTCGATACGACCGCCCAGGGCGTTGACTTCGGAACGCACCACATCCATGCCGATGCCGCGGCCGGCAACACCTGTCACCTCGGCGGCCGTGCTGAAGCCCGGCTCGAAGATCAGGCGCCCCGCGTCTTCCAGCGTCATATGACGCTCGTCGGTCCACAGCTTGAGGCTGATGGCCTTGGCGCGAATCCGTTCCAGGTTCAGACCGGCCCCGTCGTCTTCCACGGACAGCGCCACGTCGTTGCGCTCCTGACTCAGCACGATCTCGATGGTGCCGACAGCCGGCTTGCCCAGCTCCTGGCGCCGCTCGGGCGACTCGATGCCGTGAGCCACACAGTTGCGCAGCAGATGCTCGAAGGCCGGCATCATGCGCTCCAGCATGCCGCGGTCCATTTCGATGGTGCCGCCCAGGATGTTCAGGCGCACCTGCTTGCCCATTTCCTTGGACGTCTGGCGCACCACGGCGTACAGACGCTCGGCAAAGGAGTCGAACTCCACCATGCGCGTGCGCAGCAGATCTCGCTGCAGATCACGTGCCTGCCGGCCCTGGGCCACCAGATCGTCTTCGGCAGCGGCCAGATCCCGCTGCAGATTGCGCTGCACGGTGGCCACGTCGTTGACCGATTCGGCCATCATGCGCGTGAGTTCCTGCACGCGGGTGAAGCGGTCGAACTCCAGCGGATCGAAACCGGCTGCCGTGTCCTTGGACAGGGCCAGGCGCGACTGCATCTGACTTTCGGCCTGCACCTCGATGTCGCGCAGCTGCATGCGCAGGCGCTCCAGGTTGCCCGTCAAATCATTGAGCGCCGAACGCGCCTGCGACAGCCGCGCATCGACACGCGAGCGGGCAATCAGCACTTCACCGGTCTGGGAAATCAAGCGGTCCAGCAGCTGCGCCCGCACACGCACGGTCTGCTGCGACGCAGGACGCGGCACCACCGGCGCCGGCAGCTCAATGGCCTGCTCAAAATCTGCGGCAGTCTTCTCTCCGGCTGGAGCATCCGCTGCTTGCTCTACAGCAGACTCCGCCGCACTCAGATGCAGAGGCGCCTGAGCAAGAAGATCGTCCAGTTGAGCCAGCGGCTGCTCGGGCTCCTGCTCACCAGCCATGCGCAGCACATCGAAGCTGGCTTGCAAAGCGTCAAAGCTGCTCAGCAGCGGCTCGATCGCTTCGGCTGCGGGACGCTCCTGGTCAATACGCTCCACCGCCGACTCCAGGCGGTGGGCCATCTCGCCCATGCGCATGGCACCCGCCAGGCGGGCACTGCCCTTGATAGTGTGCAAAGCGCGCAGGGCTTCGTTGCGAGCCTCATCCAGCGTCGGGCGCCCATGCCAGCGGCGCAGTGCAGCACCGAGCTTGGGCAGCAGGTCGATGGCCTCTTCCTCGAAAATGGGAAACAGGTCGGCATCGACCTGATCGAGCACATCGATATCGTCTTCGTCGTCACCGGCATGCACCGCCAGCGCGATGGCTTCATCGATGCGGCGCTGCAGTTCGGCCTCATGCTCCACGCTGCCTGCGGCAGGCACCATGGAATACGGTGCCTGATCTGCGGCTTTTACCACGGCATCCAGCAACGGGTCGGCTGCCGATGCTCCCGCGTCTTCTTCGGCCACATCCTTGAGTCCATCACCCGCAAGCTCGGGCAAGGCCCCATCCTGCGAAAGCTCGGCAGCAAAGTCCAGCGGCAAGTCCTTGGGATCTGCAGGCGGCTGCAGCGCCTGCACCTCGGGCCACTCGGCCTCATCCAGCTCTGCCAGATCGGACAACTCAAGATCGGCAGTTTCAGCTGCTGCACCGGCATCGATCGGAGTATTCAGGATTTCACGCAGCGCGTCTTCGACAGCGGGTAAAGCGTCCTTGAGGAAGCCTGCCGCAAACTGATGCAGCAAGCGGCGCACTTCATCGGATGCGGTCACGCATTGCTGAATCTGCAGCGCGCCGGCATAGCCCTGAGGCTGCAGATGCAGCAGTGCATGCTCGAGCAAACGCGCCAGCTCCGACAAGGCCTTGAAGCCCACAGTGCCGGAGCTGCCTGCCAGGGAATGCGCCAGCGCGATCGCGTCGTCGGGAATGACGGCAGCCGGCTCTTGCGACCACTGCTGCAACACCTCACCCAGTCGCTCTGACCACTCGTCTGCTTCGTTGAGATAGACGTTGTACAGCGCTGCGCTGATGCGCAGCCCGTCTATATTGCGATAGCCGTCGTCCGGCTCACCTGTCTGTTCGGTCTGTTCGAGCACCGGCTCAATCGCCGAGACTTCGGGCTCTTCGGCCATGACTGGCTCGGGCACGCCATCCAGCAAGGCTTCAATGGCCTCCAGCTCGATCGCAGCCTCTGCAGACGGCAGCTCGAGCGCCATCTCCACAGCGGCCGGCACCCCGGTAGCTGCGTCCATGGCGGGGGGCTCCACGGCAGTCTGCATGTCTATGGCAGCCTGCTCGCTTTCACGCATGGCCGCTTCGAAGGCGGCAAAATCCAGCTCCTGCACCTCTTCTGCCGCAGTGATTTCCTGCAGCGAAGGCTGAACCTCCCCGGCGCCCTCTTCTATCCACTCGGGCTCTGCCGCCGATTCCAGAGCTGGCAGCGCGGACACGTCAAGCGCATCGGTCGCTTGAAGCTGATGCAGCAGGTCGTCTGGAATATCCAGTTCCGGCAAGGCAAAGTCGGCTGCTGCCGCCTCCAGCTCAGCCACCGGCTCCTGATCTGGCTGCGCAGACAGCTCTTCTTGCGGGAACTCCAGCTCCGGCATCGCAAATACGGGCTCTGCGGCCACGGTCTGTGGCTCCAGTGGCCACTGCAGCTCGGCGATCGGCTCGGGCGCTACAGGCAGCTCCAGCACGGGGGCATCCGCGGCGGCTGCCGCCTCGGCCGACTCCAGGCCCTGGGCGCGCTCGCCGCGACGCGGAACCAGGGCCACCTCGGCACGCTCGCCCTGCAGACGCATGGCGTCTGCAGCGGCACGGAAGGCCGTGGCCGACCAGTTCTGCGCCTGCTGGTTTTCGATATCCTGTGCCCAGACGGCAAAGGCCTTCAATGCATCCTGAGCCAGCTGCTGCATGGCCTGCGGCATGGGCCGCTGCTCTGCCAGCCATGCATTGAGCATCTGCTCCATGGCCCAGCCGGCTTCACCAAACTCATCCAGCCCCACCATGCGCGAGCTGCCTTTGAGCGTGTGGAACGCACGGCGCAGCGTGGTCTGCTCGCTCAGATTGCCGGGCTCGTCCGCCAAAGCCTTGAGGGCCTGCAAGCCGTTATCCACGACTTCGCGGGCTTCTTCCAGGAAGATGGACAGAAGCTCATCGTCGCCGTCCAGATCTACAGTGTTCAGTTCGGCTGCCGGCACCGTAGCAGCCGCAGGCACGCCCGCAGGAGCTGCGACTGCCGCAGCCAGATCCCGAGCGACATCCGCCTCGTCAGTTGCCTGCTTGCCCGACTGCATGCCCGCAAACACCTGAGCCATGGCATCGGCCAGGGCATCGGAGCCAACGCCGACCGACTCTGCCACGGCTGGTGCGGGTGCTGCCTCAAACTCGGGCAAGGCACCTGGCTCGGTCACTGCCCACGGCGGGGTGTCCTCGTCCTCGATGTGCCTGACTTGCAGCTGCTCTGGCTGCGCCACAGCAACGGGAACTGGTCTCACTTCGACAGGCGGTGGCGGTGCGGCGACCGAGGGCTCCACTGCCGACGCAGCAATCACGGCAGCCGACGCGACCGGAGTCTGTCCAGAAGACGGTACGCCATCCATGGGAATATCCACGGTGGGACGGAAGGCTTCGGGGCCGCGACTGCGGCTATGACCCATGACGATGCGCAGTTCGTCCTTTTCCTCGTCATAGACGAACAGCTTGCGCGCCATATTGCGCTGGTAGCTGAGCATGTCGATGAGAAATCCCATGGCGCCGAGACTGCTGCCCAGCTTCTCGAAGATGCGAGGCTGATTCTCGACCGTCACCTCACCGAGCATCAGGTGCTCGACGGTGTCACGCATGCGCTGCATGGCGGTCGCAGCCTGCTCGAATCCCAGCACCGACAGCACACCACGCATTTGCGCCATCTGGCCCGGTACCGAGGCCAGCACCGAGGTGTCCGCGGGATTGCGAAAGAACAGATCCAGCTGCTTCTCTGCCTCGCCAAGGGTGATGCGCAGCTCGCCAACGACCGAGCCCATGGTCTGCTGGTCGCTGGCCTGACGGTAGAGCTCCTCCATCCAGATTTCCAGCGGCTCGGACTGCGCGCCATGCAAAGCCGCATCCAGACGCTGGACCAGCACGCTGGACTGGGCTGCCTGTATTTCGTCGTCATGCCCGGCCGTCATGAAGCTGGCCTGCAGATACAGCACCGCGGTCGCCACCTCCATGGCCAGCTCGGCCGGTGGTGGCTCGCCGATGCGCTCCACCGTCTCCGCCACACGAATCAGCGCGCGCGCCAGCCCGTGGCTGACAGGCTGCAGCTTGACCAGCGACTCCGACACCAGCCCGAACTGCTCGGCCATGGATCTGATCTTGCTGCGGTCGCCGCCGGCTACCGCTGACCAGGTCTCGGCGGCGGCCGCAATGCGCTTGCGCGCCTGCACCAGCACCGAGGGATCGAAGCGGCCATAGCGCGCCACGTGGTAGTCCACCACCGGCATCTGCTCCATGGCATAGGCCTCGTGTACGGCCTTGAGGCTGTCGCCGGCCTGCTCGCGGGGCCTGGCCTGCGCGCAAAAGAACATCAGGTCCTGCAGCAGGCGTGCGGGTGGCAGGCTGTCGCCCTTGGCCATGCTGGCGTACTGCATGAGCACGCGCGAAGCCATGCGCTTGACGTAGATATCGGCAGTGATGAGTCCACGTGCCAGGCCGTCGAAGAAGGCCGCAGCAATCTTCCAGAAACTGCGCGCCGCCACATCTTCGGACTGAGCTGCCGCAAAGCGCCGGCAAAGCTCGCACATCTGGGCTGCCGCCTCGCGGTCGTCGCTCTTGACCATGCGCAGCACCACACCGTCCAGCATGGCACGTGCATGTGGACCATAGGCCAGCGGCTCCGGCATGGTCCCGGTCCAGCGGGGCTCGCGTGCACGGCGCTCGGCAGGCCATAGGTCAGCCGGGTGGGCCTTGTCATTGCCGGCCAGCACCTGGGTCTCACGGTACTGAGGGAATAGGGCTACGGCCGAGACCTGCTGACCGGCCAGAACGGCCTCCAGGAATTCCATCAGCGCAAAGTGCGTGCGCTCCAGCGTGGTCGCGGCTTCCTGCGTGCAGTATTCGGGACGCTGTACAAAGCGGTTGACCGCAGCTTCCATGCTGCGCAGCACCTGAGCCGGGGCGGTGACCCCCACCATCTCCAGAGCGCCGCAGGCCTGATGCAGCTGCTGGCGTGCAATGCGCAGTGCAGATGTATCCAACTCCTCTAGATCAGACAAACGGGCTGCATCCGCATCGCGCATGAAACGGCTCACAGCCTTGGTCGCTGCCTCCAGCGACTTGCGCACTTCATCGAGCACCCAGGCCAGCGGGCCCAGATCCTGCTCTGCAGTTGCAGACATGGCTGTACGTATTGGCGAGTCGTCAACCACTGACATGCTCTAGTTCCTTAACCCTCAAGGGTTGTGCATTTTTACGAGAGAAAGAGCCAGTCAAATCAGGCAATCTTGAATCGGGAAACAGACTGACGCAGCTCTTCAGCCATGTGGGAGAGCTCTCGCACCTGCTGCGCAGTGGTGCGGGTTCCCTCACCGGTTTGCTCGGTCACTGCAAAAATGTGCTGAATGTTTTCCGCCACGCCGTTGGCCATGTTGGCTTCACGTGATGTGGAGTTGGAAATCTGCTCGATCAGCTCGGCCAGTCGGCGCGACACGCTGTCGATTTCAGACAGTGCAGTACCGGCAGAGTCGGACAGACGAGCCCCTTCCACCACGCCCTGGGTAGAGCGCTCCATGGCGGCCACCGCATCCTGGGTGTCGGTCTGAATGGCCTTCACCAGCGCGGCAATCTGTCGCGTGGCGTCTGCGGAACGTTCGGCAAGGCGCTGCACTTCTTCCGCCACCACCGAGAAGCCGCGACCTGCTTCACCTGCAGACGCAGCCTGAATGGCGGCGTTCAATGCGAGCACGTTGGTCTGCTCGGTAATGTCCGAAATCAGTTCGGTAATTTCACCGATCTCCTGGGACGACTCACCGAGACGCTTGATTCGCTTGGAGGTATCCTGAATCTGATCGCGGATGGAGTTCATGCCGCCGATGGCGTTCTGCACCGCCTTGAGACCCGAGTCCGCAGCCTGCAGCGATTGACGGGCCACCTGGGCCGATTCCTGCGCCTGAGCCGAGACATTGTTGATACGGCCGGCCATGTCCAGAATCGACTTGCCGGTTTCGCGAATTTCATGCAGCTGCTCGTTCGATGCAGCCAGCAGCTCGGTCGAGGTGACGTCCACCTGCTCGGTGGTCTGGGCCACGCGGGTCACGGTGTTCTGCACCGATCCCACCAGAGCGCGCAGCTCTTCCACCGTGTAGTTCACCGAGTCGGCAATCGCGCCCGTGATGTCCTCGGTCACGGTGGCTTCCTGCGTCAGATCGCCCTCGGCCACCGATTGCAACTCGTTCATCAAACGCAAAATAGCCGCCTGGTTGGCGTCGTTGATGCGCTTGGCTTCCTGCTCCTGCAAACGGGCATCGACCTGGTGACGCTCGGCTTCCTGCTGGCGCGCCCGGCTGTCCAGCAGTTGCACGCGCGAGATGCCGATACCGCTCAGAACCGCGGTCAAAATGGCGATGGCCAGCAGCGCCAGCTGCAGCATGCTGGCCCCCCCCAGCCCCTGCAGCGCCGTCTGCAGCTGCTCCAGCTGCTGACGCAGCGGTTCGCTGTCATTGTTGATGCTGGTCTGCGCTTCCCGGGCCGACACCAGCCCTTGCAGATTGCCCAGAATGGCACTGGCCTGGGTACGCGTATCGTCGTACTGCTTGATCAGCGTCTCGAGCTGTTCGCGCACCTGAGGATCACGTGCAGCCGACAGCCGCATTTCAGCGCTGCCGTTGAGCAGACCTTCGGAGATTTCCTTGAAGGAATTCAAGTCCTTGCCCAGCAGGAAAACGGCCTCGGGACTCACGCCCTCCAGGGTCTGGAATTCGTTGGCAGACTTGGCAATACGCTGAGTCAACATCACCAGCTGACCAGCAGCAGAGATCTCGGCTGCGCCAGCGCCTTGCTGCAGCTTCAGCGAAGAAATGGTTTCCGCGGTTTCCAGCAGATCGGAGGACTGACGGTTGATGGTGCGCAGCGCGTCGCCCACTTGAGTCAGAGTCTTTTGCTGTCCGAGAATCAGCCCGGCGCTCTTTTCCGCTCGCTCCATCAGGGTGCTGATGGAGCTGAGCTCGTCCTGCAAACCACCACCCAGCGCGTTCACGCCCAGATCGGAATCGCCGGCAGCCAGCGCTCGCACGTTGCGCGCCAAAACACCGGCGCTGTCCTTGACGTCGGCAAACGCAGGAGCGGCTCCCGTCATGGCAATGGAGACCGACTTGGCCAGACGTTGCGACTGCATCAATGCCTGGCCGGTCGCCGCCAGTTGCTGGTTGGAGTTGCCTGCTTCGCGCAGCATCCATGCCGACAGCACCACCAGCACCAACACCGAGCCACCCAGCAAGGTAAACAAGGTGCGCTGATGCTTGGCAGTCGTGGCCGTACCAAGAATAGGCAGGCTCACCAGTTCGTCCGCGCGACTGGCCTCCTCGACGCCGAAGACGGAAGGTGCCCCCTGCACGCTATTGAGCGATCCGTCGTACATATCCTGTACGACCGTGTCTCCCATCATGCCGCTATCACCACTGACGGCAGCCGCGATGGGCTTGCGTCGGAACAACTGATTTATTTTCTGTGCAAAGGACATAGCGCTGTATCCAGGAACCTCAAGCACGAATGCTCAAAAATTTGGCGGTTTGAGACAGGGACTGCAATTTCAGCTCCTGCCAGCGGCGGCCGCTCGCATCGATATGGACGGCTCCGAAGAAACTCGGGGAACGCTCAGGCGCAGGCTCGGCCTTGGAAAACGCGTCTGCGGCACGCAGGCCCAGCAGACGATCGGCCAGCAGGGCCGCGTTGACCTCCAAGGCAGGGTTGAAGGCCAGCAGGCTGCAGTCCATCAGTTCCTGCTCATTGCGGACACTTCCATGCCCCAGCAATTGAGCCAGGTCCACCACCCCCATCAAAGCACCGCGCAGATTGGCGATGCCCAGAAACCAGGCCTGTGTGTATGGGACGGGCTGAACGCCGGTCCAGGGAAAGATTTCTCCTGCCTGATTCAGCGGCAGCAAATAATCCCGCCCGCCAGCCTGCACTGCCAGCCAGGCAGCAACGCTGACGCCTTCGCTGCGTGCTGCCTGCAGGCGCCCGGCCAGACGGGATTGAAGATCTCGGAGGGCTTCACGGTTCGCCATAAGCAGCGCGGCTCGTTATAGCGCTGCGATCTTGGCTTGGAGCTCGGCGGCATCCACGGGCTTGGTGATATAGCCACGTGCACCCTGACGCATGCCCCAGACCCGGTCGGTTTCCTGATTCTTGCTGGTGCACATGATGATGGGCACATCGGCATACAGGGGATCGCGAGAAATGGCGCGGGTCAGCTGAAAGCCGTTCTGTCCAGGCATGACCACATCCATCAGGATCAGGTCGGGTTTGTCTTCGGCCAGGCGCTTCATGGCTTCCTCGCCATTTTCCGCGGTACGCACCTGCATGCCCTGCTTTTGCAAAATATCGCTCAGAGCCATCAGCTCCGTCTTGGAATCGTCAACGACCAGAACTTTTTGAATTGTCATCATGCAGCTCCCACATCTGCAGCTTGCAGCGCGAATTGTTGTACGGCTTGCAGCAATTGATCTTTGGTAAACGGTTTGGTCAGATAGTCCTGGCAGCCCACCATGCGACCGCGAGCCTTGTCGAATACACCGTCCTTGGATGACAGCATCACGACGGGCGTATTGGCAAAGCGAGCATTGCGCTTGATGATGGCGCAGGTCTGATAGCCATCGAGTTTGGGCATCAGAATGTCGCAGAAGATGAGCTGGGGCTGGTAGTCATTGACCTTGGACAGGGCATCGAAGCCATCGTCGGCAAGAAGAACTTCGTGACCACCTTGCTTGAGGAAAATTTCAGCGCTGCGGCGGATGGTATTGCTGTCATCCACGACCAGAACGCGCAAAGGCGCACCAGATGCTGTCACGGTGAAATTCCTCCCAATTCGGTCGTTGATGGAGTGAGCGACTCTTGCACTCAGATTTCCACCATTTCAAAATCTTCTTTGCGTGCACCGCATTCCGGGCATGTCCAGTTCATGGGCACATCTTCCCAGCGGGTGTTTGGAGCAATTCCATGTTCGGGGCAGCCTTGGGCTTCGTCATAAAGCCAGCCACAGGTCAAACACATCCAGGTTTTAGGGTCAGTCACAGCTTAAAGGGGCTTCACATAGAATGCAACGATTGTATCTAGTCACAACCCCGGCTCCCACCCTTGCATTCCCGGGTGCAAACTGGGGTGCGCCATGGCATTGAACCCCATCTCCTCCACTCCCCCTCGCCGCACCCGCCAGGAAGAAGCGACAGAATCAGCACCCGTCTGCGTGCTGTCTTTCAACAGCAGTGACCCCAGCGGAGCCAGCGGGCTCTCGGCCGACATCGCCACCATCTCCTCCATCGGCGGTCACGCACTGCCCGTGGCCTGCGGCGCCTACGCCAGAGACACGGCTCGCATCTACGAGCACTTTGCACTCGACGATGACGCGGTGACCGAGCAGGCGCGCATGGTGCTGGAGGACATTGCCGTCACCGCCATCAAGGTCGGCTTTGTAGGCAGCCCTGCCAACCTGGCCGCCATTGCCACTATCTCATCGGACTACCCCGACATTCCCATCATCAGCTACATGCCGGACCTGTCCTGGTGGGAGGACGACAAGCAGGATCAGTACCTCGACGCGTTCAAGGAGCTTGTCCTGCCTCAAACCTCGGTGTTGGTTGGAAACCACAACACGCTGTGGCGCTGGTTGCTGCCTGAATGGGAAAACAGCCGTGCGCCCACGGCGCGGGACATTGCCATGGCCGCCGAGGCACTGGAAGTGCCTTATGTGCTGGTGACCGGCATCCCCCTGCCCGACCAGTTCGTGGACAACGTGCTGACCACCGCCCAGTCCGTATTGGGCAACAGCAAGTACGAGATGTTTGACGCCACGTTCACAGGTGCCGGTGATACGCTGTCCGCTGCGATTACGGCCCTGCTGGCCACCGGCAACGATCTGGGCGCCGCGACGCTGGAGGCACTGGAATACCTGGACCACAGCCTGGATGCAGGTTTTCGCCCCGGCATGGGCCACTATCTGCCCGATCGCCTGTTTTGGGCCCAGCCCACCGAGGACGAGGAGTCCGAAGACGAGCAGGCCGAAGATGCCACCAATGACGAACCCGACTCCAAGCCGATTGAAGGCTTTGTGATTCCCTCTCATGACACAAAACACTGATCTGAATACTGCATTGTTCGAGCGCGCCAAGGGCGTGATCCCCGGCGGCGTGAACTCGCCGGTGCGCGCTTTCGCCGCCGTGGGCGGCACACCCCGCTTCGTGAAACGTGCGCAAGGCGCTTATTTCTGGGACCAGAACGATCAGCAGTTCACCGACTACATCGGCAGCTGGGGCCCCATGATCCTGGGCCACGGCCACCCCGAAGTGGTCGAGGCCGTGCAGGCCGCCGTGCTCGAAGGCTTCAGCTTCGGCGCCCCCACCGAACGTGAAGTGGTGCTGGCCGAGAAGATCCGCGCCCTCATGCCCAGCATGGACATGGTGCGTCTGGTCAGCTCCGGCACCGAAGCCGGCATGAGCGCGCTGCGCCTGGCGCGCGGCTACACGGGCCGCAACAAGATCATCAAGTTCAACGGCTGCTACCACGGCCATGCGGATGCCCTGCTGGTCAAGGCCGGCTCGGGCCTGGCCACCTTCGGCGCCTCTTCCTCGGCAGGCGTGCCTGCCGATGTGGCCAAGGACACCATCGTGCTGGAGTACAACGACGTTACTCAGCTCGAAGAGGCCTTTGCCAAGATGGGCAGCGACATTGCCTGCGTAATCATGGAGCCGATTGCCGGCAATATGAACTTTGTGCGCGCCTCGGTGGACTTCACCCGTCGCATCTCCGAGCTGACCCGCGAGCATGGCGCGCTGCTGATCTATGACGAAGTCATGACGGGCTTCCGCGTCGCCCTGGGCAGCGCACAAAGCCTGTATGCCAAGGAAATCGAAGGCTTTGCGCCCGACATCACCGTGATGGGCAAGGTCATCGGCGGCGGCATGCCCATGGCTGCCTTCGGTGCCCGCCGCGAGATCATGGAAAAGCTCTCGCCGCTGGGCCCCGTCTACCAGGCCGGCACGCTGTCGGGCAACCCGATTGCCACGGCCTGCGGTCTGAAGACGCTGGAGCTGATCAGCCGCCCCGGCTTCCACGCCGAGCTGCACCTCAAGACCGGCCACCTGATGCAGGGCCTGAAGGCCGAAGCCAATGCCGCCGGCATTCCCTTCAGCGTGGACTGGCAAGGCGGACTGTTCGGCTTCTATTTCCTGCCCGAGCTGCCCACGCACTACGCCCAGGTCATGAAGACCGACGGCAAGGTCTTCAACAAGTTCTACCACGGCATGCTGGAGCGCGGTCATTACTTTGCCCCGGCGCTGTATGAAGCAGGCTTTGTCAGCGCGGCGCACAGCGACGAAGATATCGACCGCACCATCGAAGCGGCCCGCGAAGTGTTCAAGACACTGTAAATCCCTGCCCGTCCAACAGGCCCTGCAGACCATGTCTGCAGGGCTTTTTCATTGGTAGCGGCGGACTGCGCCTGCACCGGCTTCAGCCGCAGCGGCTCGGCGTTTCACAGCCACGTCATGGACGCTTGCCACGCTCGCGTTTTTGTCAGCAATGAAAGCACCATGACCGACGAATCCAGCAAGCCGACGCTGCACAACCTGCTCAAAGACACTGCCGCCGAAGCCAGTGACCTGAACCGCCGCCGCTTTGTGCGCCAGATGGCCTGGAGCGCCGGCGCTATGACCGTGCTGCCGCTCGCGGCCTGCGGCGGCGGCGATGGCAGCCAGACAGAGGCCAAGCCGGCCGCCCCCGAAGTCCGCTTCGTCCATGGCCTGGCCAGCGGCGATCCGCTGTCCGACCGCGTGATGCTCTGGACCCGCGTCACCCCGCCCGCCGGCCACCAGGCAGACATTCCCGTGCAATGGGAGCTGGCCAGCGACGCGGCGTTCGCCTCCATCGTGGCGCGTGGCGAGAGCAGCGCCACCGCCGCCAGGGACTTCACGGTCAAGATCGATGCAGCCGGCCTCAAGCCAGCCACGGCCTACCACTTCCGTTTCCGCGCCCATGGCGTGACTTCGGCGGCAGCACGCACGCGCACCTTGCCCACCGGCTCGGTGGCCCAGGTCAGACTGGCTGTCTTCTCCTGCGCCAACTACCCGGCCGGCTACTTCAATGTATACGCCGATGCCGCCAGGCGCAGCGACCTGGACGCCACGGTGCACCTGGGCGACTACATCTATGAATACGCGCGCGGCGGCTATGCCTCGACCCAGGCCGAGGCCATGGGCCGCCTGGTCAATCCTGCCGGAGAAATTCTCTCGCTGGCCGACTACCGCGAGCGCCATGCCCAGTACAAGAGCGATGCCGACCTGCAGGCCCTGCATGCCGCCGCGCCCATGATTGCCATCTGGGACGACCACGAATTTGCCAACGACACCTGGAGTGCGGGAGCCGAGAATCACCAGCCCGGCGAGGGCGACTTCGCCATGCGCAAGGCCGCCGCCATGCAGGCCTACCACGAGTGGATGCCCACGCGCACCGCGAGCGCCGAGCGGATCTACCGCAGCTTCGACTTTGGCGATCTGGTCTCGCTGCACATGCTGGACACCCGCGTGATAGGCCGCGACAAGCAGCTGGACTATGCGGATTTCATGACCTCTGACGGCATCGACTCGGCGGGCTTCGCCACGGCCATGGCCAACCCGGCGCGCCAGCTGCTGGGGCAGACCCAGACACAGTGGCTGCAGCAGCAGATGGCGGCCTCCCGTGCCACCTGGCAGGTACTGGGCCAGCAGGTGCTGATGGGACGCATGAACATTCCCGCGCCCATACTCATGGAGACCATTCAAGCCGGTGCAGGCGTATCGGTCTCGCAGTACGCAGCGCTGGTTGCCAAGGCGCAGACCGCGCCGGCCACACTCACGCCTCAGGAGCAGGCCATCCTGGCCCAGCCCTCGATTCCCTACAACCTGGACGCCTGGGACGGATACCAGGCCGCGCGCGAGACCGTTCTGGGCTCCGCGCGTCAGCTCGGCAAGAAGCTGGTGGTGCTGGCCGGCGACACGCACAACGCCTGGGCCAGCGAGCTGCAGGACATGAACGGCAAGGCCGTGGGCGTGGAGTTTGCGACCTCCTCGGTCAGCTCGCCGGGCTTCGAGGAATACCTGCCGGGCGAAGACCCCGCCACGCTGGCCGCTGCGCTGCAGCAGCTCATCAAGCCGCTCAAATACTGCGACACCTCGCGCCGCGGCTATATGCTGGTGACGGCCACGGCAGATGCCTGCCGCGCCGACTGGATATATGTGAACACCATCAGCAACCGCCAGTTCACCGCCAGCACCGAAGCCTCCATGAAAGTTCTGGCCAGCGCGCCGGGGCTGCTGGTCAAGGCCTGACCCCTAGGCCGGCAAGGCGGAACAAGCCCGCCCTCAGGGCCGCTGAAAAGCGGCTCTGGCGCGTTCCACTTCAGCTCTGGTGATGCAGCCCGGTGCATGGTCGTTGACCATGCCCATGGCCTGCATCAGCGCATACATGGTGGTCGGCCCGACAAACTTCCAGCCGCGCTTCTTGAGCTCCTTGGACAGTGTTTGCGACTCCGGCGTCTGGGCCTGAATGGTCGTGCCTGTCGATGGCACAGCAGGCTGATAGCGCCAGAAGAACGCGGCCAGAGAGCCTTCGGCCTGGACCATTTCGATGGCCCGCTGGGCGTTGTTGATCACGGCTTCGATCTTGCCGCGGTGGCGCACGATACCCGCGTCCTGCAACAGGCGCTGCACATCGGCCTCGCCGAACTGCGCCACGCGATGAAAATCGAAACCCGCAAAGGCCGCGCGAAAGTTCTCGCGCTTGTTGAGAATGGTCAGCCAGCTCAGGCCGGACTGAAAGCCTTCCAGACAGAGTTTCTCGAACAGGCGCTGATCGCTGCCCACCGGAAATCCCCATTCGCGGTCGTGATAGTGCACATAGCCCGGCGTGGCCAGACACCAGCGGCAGCGCTGCTGGCCGTCTTCGGCGGACTGGGTGGGGGAGCGGGTCGGCGTGGTCTCGGTGGGTTCGGTACTCATGCCCAGCACTCTAACCAATGCAAAAGCCCTGCAGAGCGTTCCCTCCAGGGCTTTTTTTTTGATAGCTTCTTGCGCTTGATATCAAATGATTTCAGATATTAAACATATTGAAATCAATGAATATCAAGCGCTAACAGCTCACTTTTTATGTGCCTGGGCCAGGCGTGAATGGCGCATGCCATAGGCCATGTAGATCACCGCACCAAGCGCCATCCAGCCCACAAAGCGCAACCAGGTCAGCGTGGTCAGATTCAGCATCAGATAAAAGCACAGCAGGGCCGAGAGCACTGGCAGCACAGGCACAAAAGGCACGCGGTAGCCGGCTCCGGCGTCGGGACGCTTTTTGCGCAGCACCAGCACGCCGATGCTGACCAGCACAAAGGCCGACAGCGTGCCGATGTTGATCATCTCCTCCAGCAGCTCCACCTTGGTAAAGCCTGCCAGCAGCGCCACGATCACGCCCACAGCCAGTTGCAGGCGAACCGGCGTCTTGCGCCTGGCCGATGTCACACCCCAGCTGCGCGGCAGCAGGCCGTCGCGGCACAAGGCCAGCAAGACGCGCGAGCTGCCCATCAGCAGCACCATGACCACGGTGGTCATGCCGATCAGCACGCCGACCGAGATGACCTGCGCCGCCCAGCCGGCGCCCACGGCAATGAATGCAGTGGCCAGCGACGGGTTCTCGGCCCTGGCCAGTGCCGTATAGGGCACCATGCCGGTCAGCGCCAGCGTGACCAGGATGTAGAGTACCGTCACCAGCACCAGCCCGCCGAGAATGCCGCGTGGCAGCGTGCGCTGCGGGTCCTTGACCTCTTCGGCCGAGGTTGCCACCACATCAAAGCCCAGGAAGGCGAAGAACACCAGCGATGCGCCCGAGATCACACCCAGCCAGCCATACTGGCTGGGCTCGGCACCGAACAAACAGGCCAGCATGGGCTGCCCCCACAGGTCACCGCTCACGCCATGAGCCACCACGGGCGGCTGTGCACTGGGTACAAAAGGCCTGAAGTTGTCGGTGTTCATATAGGTGAAGCCGACGACGATCACAAACACGGTGATCGCCAGCTTGATGACGGTGAACAGGTTGTTGACCTTGGCCGAGACCTGGGTGCCTGCAATCAGCAGGGCCGTGAACACGGCCACGATGAAGAACGGCCCCCAGTTCAGCGAGAAGCCGCCGACCTCGACACTCTGCGCGATCTCCAGCCCTGCCGTGGAGAACACGGCCGACAGATAGATACCCCAGTACTTGGCCAGCACGGCAGCGGCCGAGATCATCTCCAGCAGCAGATTCCAGCCAATGATCCAGGCCAGGCCCTCGCCCAGCGTCAGATAGGTATAGGTATAGGCGCTGCCCGTGACGGGCACGGTGGAGGCGAACTCCGCATAGCACATGATGGCCAGCGCGCAGGTCGCGGCCGCCAGAATGAAGGAAAAGATCACGGCCGGCCCGGCAAAGCTGCCGGCTGCGCGAGCCCCCACCGAGAAGATCCCCGCGCCCACGGCCACGGCCAGGCCCAGAATCATCAGATCGAAAACACCCAGCGTGCGCTGGAGCTGCCGGCCCGGCTCGTCGGAATCGGCCAGCGCCTGTTCAATGGTTTTGGTTTTCAGCCACTGCATGCATATCCCCGGGCTTTGAGAACGTAAACACGTTCTTAGCCACGCTTTTGGCGCGGCGCTTTCGGCCCGGTCCTTTTTGTCAAAAAGGCATCCTAGGGATTTCACCAATGATGCGCAGATTCCCTGCAGCATCACCAGTCCATCTGCATGTTTTGTGCAGGCCCGGCTGCACACCCATCTCAAAACAGACTAGTCAGGCCCGCGCTTCACGAAGCCTGCATCGCGCACAAAAATCGCGCTGCAGTCCTGCATGCAAGCGAGCACTGACGCAGGATTCAAAAAAGGCCCGAGGCAGAGCAATCCTGCCCGGCTCAGATGCGCGGAGGCTGCGGCGGCACATCGGCCGGGCGAATCAGCAGGCAGAGCACTGGCACCAGCAGCAGCGCAGTGACCACATCCAGCACATGGTGCTGATGCACCAGCATGGTTGAGGCACATATTGCCGCGCTCCATAGCGCAATCAGCAGACACAGCCCCCAGCGACCACGCTGCCATTGCGCCTGGCAGATGGCCAGACAGGTCAGCGCCGTGTAGACGATGTGCAGCGAGGGCAGCAGGTTGTGCGGCTTGTCCACCAAGAACATGGTCGCAAAAATGCTGCGATAGGGCTCGAATTCGGGAATCGCGCGCTCGAAGGCCAAATTTGCCGGAAACAGCACGAAGATCAGACCGCAGATCAGCGTACCCAACACCTGGCGCTTGCCCAGCGCCGCCGTGCCGGGCTGCCCCACCAGCCAGAACGGCAGGGCCAGAAACGGGAAAAACGAGAAATAGACAAAGATGAATTCCGGCACCAGCGGAATCATGGCGTCCCAGCGCGTGATGAAGTCATAGCGCTGGTCGCGCAGGCTGGCCAGCCAGTTGGCCGTGGGATAGATCGCGTAGGTGGCGATGTTCACCCATATGGCCCAGAAGACAAAGCCACGCTGGCGGGCCGGGGCATGCACAGGCCCGTGCAGGGCTTGATCGGCTTGGCTCAGCACAGGAGTGGGCGCGGGTTTTCTCATGTGACGATTATGAAAGCAAGGCCTGCCACCCTGCGCAGGCTGCAAAGCAAAAAAGGCTGCCAGCGCAAAGCGCTGGCAGCCTTGGAATTCACGCTGGATCTCAGCAACCGTGCTTATCGAGCCGCAGCCGATGGCGCCTGAGCCGACAGCACCCAACGGGCCATCTGCAGAGAATCGGCCTCGCTGATTTGCGGGTGACGCGGCATGATCACATTGCCCCAGACACCCACGCTGCCGCTGCGAATCTTGTCTGCCAGATAGCTCTGGGCATCGGCTTGCGAGCCGTACTTCTGTGCGATCTCCGTAAATCCCGGGCCCACAAATTTGCGGTCCAGACCATGGCAGCGCATGCAATCTGCGCCCTCCACCAGCTTTCGGGCCGCCGCCAGCTCGGGCTTGGCAGCCACCAGCGCATCCGCCGCCTTCTCGGCCGTGCTGACCCGCATGATGCGCCAGCCGATATTGGCCACGCCCAGGGCCGACGCCAGCATGACCAGCCCGATCAGCCAGCCAATCCAGCGCGGCCTGGGCGGATAGTTTTCTTCGTCGTCGATGGGATCTGTCATACCAAGCACCAGATTCAAAAAAGAATGGCCAGCAAATGCCGGCCACAGAGCACAAAGCACAAAACTGGCGCGCCCTAAAACCAGAGACACCAAGGAAGCGCCGTCGCGCACCGAGGGTGTCGTCCCCCTCCCGCAAAGCGAGAGAGGGGGAAGGCGCGATAGCGCCTCAGGGGGAGCAATTAGTGCCTGAAATGGCGCACGCCGGTGAAGACCATGGCCACGCCACGCTCGTTGGCAGCATCAATCACTTCCTGATCGCGCATGGAGCCGCCAGGCTGGGCCACGCAGGTGGCACCGGCATCGACCACCACGTCCAGACCGTCGCGGAAGGGGAAGAAGGCGTCCGACGCCACGACGGTGTTCTGCAGCGACAGCTTGGCGGCTTCGGCCTTGATGGAGGCGATGCGGGCCGAATCCAGGCGCGACATCTGGCCGGCACCCACGCCCATGGTCATGCCGTTCTTGCAGAAGACGATGGCATTGGACTTGACGAACTTGGCCACATTCCAGGCGAACAGCAGGTCCTGAAGCTCTTCGGGCGTAGGCTGCTTGACGGTCACAACCTTGAGGTCGGCCAGCTTGAGTTCGTGGTTGTCGGAGGTCTGCAGCAGCAGGCCCGAGCCGATGCGCTTGGACTCGATGGCGTTGCGGCCGTTGTCCCAGTCGGTTGCGCCGCCGGCGGGCAGAGCGATCTTCATCAGGCGCACATTGACCTTGGCCTTGAAGATTTCCAGGGCTTCGGCGCTGAACTCGGGAGCCATCAGCACTTCGACGAACTGCTTGGACACGGCTTCGGCAGCGGCCTTGTCCACAGCGCGGTTGAAGGCGATGATGCCGCCGAAGGCGCTGGTGGGGTCGGTCTGGAAGGCCTTGGAATAGGCTTCGAAGGCATTCGCGCCCACGGCCACACCGCAGGGGTTGGCATGCTTGACGATCACGCAGGCAGGGGTGTCAAAGCTCTTGACGCACTCCCAGGCCGCATCGGCGTCGGCGATATTGTTGTAGCTCAGCTCCTTGCCCTGCAGCTGCACGCCCGTGGCCAGCGAGCCGGGAGCGGGGTACAGATCGCGGTACCAGGCGGCTTGCTGGTGGCTGTTTTCACCGTAGCGCAGATCCTGCACCTTGATGAAATGGCCGTTGGACTGGCCGCCGAACAGGGCACGCTCGGGCACATATTCTTCGCTGAGCTTTTCGTCTTCGAACTTGACGCTAGACAGGTAGTCGCTGATCGCTCCGTCGTACTGGGCAATGCGGTTGAAGGCCGCCACGGACAACGCAAAACGCAGCTTGTCGGACAGCTTGCCGTTCGCCTTGAGTTCGGCCAGCACGGCTTCGTACTGGTCGGCGGCGGTCAGAACGCCCACATCCTTCCAGTTCTTGGCGGCGGAGCGCACCATGGCGGGGCCGCCGATGTCGATGTTCTCGATGGCGTCGGCCAGCGTGCAGCCGGCCTTGGCCACGGTGGCTTCAAAGGGGTACAGATTGACCACCAGCAGGTCGATGGTCTCGATGCCATGTTCCTTCAAAGCAGCCATGTGCTCGGGCAGTTCGCGGCGAGCCAGCAGACCACCGTGCACCATGGGGTGCAGGGTCTTGACGCGGCCGTCCAGCATCTCGGGGAACTTGGTGACCTCGGCGACTTCGGTCACGGGCAGGCCCACGCCTGCCAGCAGCTTGGCGGTGCCACCGGTGGACAGCAGTTGCACGCCAAGAGCGTGCAGGGCTTGCGCAAATTCGACGATACCGGTCTTGTCAGAGACGGAGATCAGAGCTTTCATGGGCGTCAATTCAAAGTTTGGATAAAAACAAGCTGCAAGTGCAGATGTATCAAGCGCTTGCAGCTATGGATTCGGTAGCTTCGTCGTTCAGAGCAACTCGTGATCGACCAGCTTTTTGCGCAGGGTGTTGCGATTCAGGCCCAGCCATTCGGCGGCGCGCGACTGGTTGTTGTCGGCCTGGCCCATCACCACCTCCAGCAACGGTTTTTCGACAAGACGAATCACCATGTCATAGACATTGGCCGGTGTTTCGCCCTCGAGATCGCGGAAATAGCCCTCCAGGCTATCGCGGACGACTTGTTCTAAATTCTGATTGCTCATGCAGCCATTTCTGCCGGTTCGTCCAGCTCGCTGCCTGGTTCAGCAGCGGCCGTGGCCGCCGGGATCCGCTCCATCTGCTGCCCCAAGGCATCCAGATAGTCGGCCACGGCCTGCCATTGCACCGCACAGTCCTCAATAGTGTTGATGTGTTTTCTGAACTCTTCCCCGCCCGGCAGAGCTCGCAGATACCACGCAATATGCTTGCGGGCGCTGCGCACGCCGACTCCCTCGCCATACAGGCTGTAGTGATCTTGCAAATGTTCGAGCAGCAGACGACGCAGTTCGGCCACCAGAGGAGGAGCCAGATGCTCGCCGGTGGCCAGAAAGTGCGCGATCTCGCGAAAGATCCACGGCCTGCCCTGGGCTGCACGGCCGACCATGATGGCGTCCGCCCCCGTATAGGCCAGCACATCGCGGGCCTTTTCGGGACTGTTGACATCGCCATTGGCCACCACGGGCACTTTGACGGCCTGCTTGACGGCCGCAATCGTGTCGTACTCGGCAAAGCCCTTGTAGCCCTGCTCGCGCGTGCGGCCATGCACGGTCAGCATCTGGATGCCGACATCTTCAAACTGGCGCGCCAGCAGAACTGCGTTCTTGTGCGTATCGCACCAGCCTGTGCGCATCTTCAGGGTGACGGGCACGTTGTAGGGACGTGCGGCCTCCACCACGGCCTGGGCAATTTCCACGGCCAGCGGCTCGTTCTGCATCAGGGCGGAACCCGCCCATTTGTTGCAGACCTTCTTGGCCGGACAGCCCATGTTGATATCGATGATCTGCGCGCCGCGCTCGATGTTGTAGATGGCAGCCTCGGCCATCATGGGCGCTTCGGTGCCGGCAATCTGGACCGAGATCGGCCCAGGCTCGCCTTCATGGTTGGCACGGCGACTGGTCTTGAGACTGTTCCACAAATCCTTGCGGCTGGTCACCATCTCGCTGACCGCGTAACCGGCCCCCAGTGCCTTGCACAGCTGACGAAACGGCCGGTCCGTCACACCCGCCATGGGAGCGACAAACAGACGATTTGCCAATGGAATATGACCAATGTGCAGGGCGGGCATGGAGAGAATTTGGTTTCTGCGGCAGGCAATGTCTGGCACAGACCGGGCGCTGGAAAAGAGGGGGCAATTATACCTGCTCAAATTTTCAGCAAAACCAAACTCCATGCATCACCCTGCGAGGCGAGTCACTATCGGGCAATGCAGCACCGGCGTCTCAGTTTTTACGCACCGGCATGTCAAAGTACTGCTCGGGATAAGGCTCCCTGACCAGCGTGTAATGCCACCACTCCTCTGGCAGGTTCTTCCATCCGTTGCGCTGCATCAGGCTGCGCAGCCAGCGGCGGTTGTGCTGCACATCCGGCGATTGCTGGGCATTGTCGGTATGCGACTGCTCGTCAAATAGATCGAAGGGCGTTCCCATGTCCACTTCGATACCGTCGGCCAGCGGGCCACGCACCAGCTTTCTGGCGCGCTTGGCATCCACTACCAGCAGCGTCATGTCCACGGTGCTGGCACGGCTGTGACCCGATTTCTCGGCGATGTAGCCACGCTTGAAGAGCTCGCTCTTGGGCACGCGCGGGTAATACATGTCCTTGTTTTTCTGATCGGCCATATCGCGACCCCAGCGCACAAAGTCGTCGACGGCCGCCTGGGGTCGGTAACAGTCATAGACCTTCAGAGCCAGCCCCTGTCCAGCCAGTTCCTCTTGAACAGCTGCCAGAGATTGGGCAGCCACGCGGCTGAGCCAGCAAACCCCGGCTTCATAGCCAACCACGGGGCGGCCCATGAAGTTGTGCTTGGAGACATAGCGCATGTCCTGCTTGATGCCGGGCGCCAGCGTCGCCAGCGGCACCAGATCGGCAGTCACGGTGACCGCTGGTCTGGCATCAGACGGCGCGATGGTCTTTATGTTCGGTGCGCAACCAGCTATCAAAAGCAAAGCGACTGCCAGGGCTGCTGCCTGACTCGATCGCATCATTTTTTTTAGAGGGCTGAAAGCCATTCCTACTCCCATTGATCTGGCGTTACCGGATAACACCTGTGTACGCATTTGGATAAGAAACCATATATCAACAGCCTGCAACTATGGCCGATGACTGAGAAATGACAGGATGCAAAGTTCAGGGAATTGAGCGACCCGCCTAAACTAGCCGCCCTATGGAAGCGTGGATACATCAGTTGCTGCAATGGCTGGCCCTGCCGGAGCTGGGCCTTAGCACCGTGTTTGTCGTGGCCCTGGTCTCGGCCACCCTGCTGCCGCTGGGCTCTGAGCCCGTGGTGGCCGCACTGGTCTCAGCCAACCCCGATCTGTTCTGGCCCGCCATTGTGGTCGCCACGGCGGGCAACACGCTGGGTGGGGCCATCAGCTGGTGGATGGGACTGGCCGCCAACCAGGCCTGGAACAAGGCCAAAAAGCTGCGCCGACATGGAGAGCCGCCGCCCCAGAACATGCACCACAAGTCACGCTGGAACCGCATCGCCCGTTACTGGCTGCGCAAATACGGCGCCAAGGCCTGCCTGCTGAGCTGGCTGCCCGTCGTCGGCGACCCGCTATGCGCGGTCGCCGGCTGGGTGCGCCTGCCTTTCTGGCCCTGCGTCGCCTATATGGCAGTTGGAAAATTCCTGCGCTATACCTTGATGACGGCAGGCCTGCACCAGATCATTCAGCGCTTTGTTTAGATCCATCTCAAGGCAGAAACGAGGGCGTCAGCAGACGCAATCCCAGCGAAAACCAGCGCTGATTGCCTTCGCCAATGCGGTTGCCGTATGTGGCATCAATCTGCACCCTGTCCGGCACGACCCAGTAACGCATGCCCACCTGCACCAAAGGCTTGCCCGAGCCCTGTCCATAAGTCTCGGCAATCAGCCAGGTGCGCTCCCGCAACTGGGTCTCGCTGCCCAAGCCCCAGGTCAGATGATTGCTGCGCGTACCCTGCTCGCGCA
This sequence comes from Comamonas sp. A7-5, assembly GCF_039581385.1. NCBI lineage: Bacteria > Pseudomonadati > Pseudomonadota > Betaproteobacteria > Burkholderiales > Comamonadaceae > Comamonas > Comamonas sp. A7-5. The sequence continues at coordinate 70,691 of NZ_JBCPWO010000008.1, read as the reverse complement.
GCCAGCCCAAATTGGTGTGCAACACCACTTTGTCATCAGCCAGCGACCAGCTGACGGGCACATAGGCATACATATCGTGACCGCCACCCGCATCGCGACGCGGGTCGCGCGACATGCCTGCAGCCAGCCCCCAACCCCAGCCATTGGTCTCCAGCGTCTTGAACAGTGTCTTGCCCTGAAGCATCTGTGCGCTGCCACGCGTGCTGCCGCTTTCACGGCTCAAAGCCCCTCCCATGGTCAATTCCAGGTTGCCGGTGAAATTGCAGGCCGGCTGCGCCCAGAACTCGGTATGTCCTTTGGGGCTTTTGACCCAGCTCTCAAGCTGGCAGGCTTTGGCATCGACGATGCGCGCATCATCAGTATTCATAGGGCGGGCCGCGTAGGCCGCCGTGGCCAGAGTTGCAACCGCTACCGGCAGCAGCTTGTATAAAAACATGAGTTCCCTCCCTGCTATGTGCTTTATTCAGAGGCGTGGCTCTGCGGCAATCAACCGCTTGGCAGAAGATTAGCGCAGCACTGTGACACAGCTTGGGCAGCCCGACAATCCAAGTGTTTTTCTGACTTAGTCCTTGTACGACAAGTACATGAAGCTATTGATTGATGAGCAACAAAAATAGCCCGCAGCATTCGCGCGCATTCCGATGACCGTTTCCGCGGTCTACTCCACCGGCAGCCCCCTAAGACAGACATGCGGGCTCAATCCACCTTCAGACCAAGACTCCGGGTCACCACGGCATAGCGGTCCATGTCTGCAAGAATCTGTGCCCCGAATTGAGCTGGGGACTGCTGCACCAGCGTATAGCCCTGCTTCTGCAGAGACTCCTGCATCTGGGGATCGGCCTGAATCTGCACCAACACTGCGTGCAACTTTTTCACAATCGGCTCCGGCGTGGCTGCCGGCGCCAGCACTCCATGCCACTGCTCCACGGCAAAAGCCTTGACGCCTTGCTCCGCCACCGTGGGCACATCGGGCAGTTGAGCCACACGCTCCGGCGCAGTGACGGCAATGGCACGCACCCGCCCCGAGCCCATCAAAGCGACGGCACTGCTGGCCGTCACCACACCCAGCGGGACCTGATCGGCAGCCACTGCGGTAATGGCAGGACCGCAGCCCTTGAACGGAATATGCTGCAACCGCACGTGCGCTGCCTGCCCCAGCATCTCACCCGCCATATGCTGGGGCGTGCCATTGCCGCAACTGGCAAAGGCCAGAGGTCGCTCCTCCGATGCCTGCGCCAATGCATCCGCAAGGCTATGAATGCTGCTGTGCTCCGGCACCACAAGCACTGAAGCAATAGTGCCGGCATTGAAAACCGCCTTGAAGTCCTGGCGTGGATCAAAGTCCAGCTGCTGATACACACCGGGGTTGATGGCAAACGAGCTGTTGGCCATGAGCAGCGTGGCGCCGTCGGGTGCTGCCTCGGCCACTGCGCTCGCGCCGATATTGCCGCTGGCGCCGGGCCGGTTCTCCACCACCACGGACTGGCCCAAACGCTGCTGCATGGCTGCGCCCAGACGGCGCGCCAACAGGTCCGTGCCACCGCCTGGCGGAAAGGTCACAACGATGGTGATGGGCTTTTCAAAACGGACTACCGCCGTGCCCGCACGGGCATGCCAAATCCCCGCAGCCGTCACCGCCAGCGCTGCAGCAACCAGTACTGCCCAGCTGCGGCGCCACTTCAGCATGGCCTTCATCAATGCCCCCCTAAAACAAGGGGCCGCAAGCAAGCGCCGCTGCGAAGCGAGGCTGCCCCTCTCCCATGGAGGGAAGCGGCAAAGCCGCTCAGGAGGTAGGCCATCAAGCGTCCAGACCTATATCGAGCACGCGCGCACTGTGCGTGAGCCAGCCCACGGCAATCTGATCCACGCCCGTGGCGGCCACGGCTGCTGCGGTTTCGGGGGTAATACGCCCCGAGGCTTCGGTGATGGCCCGGCCCTTGCACATACCGACCGCAGTGCGCAAATCATCCAGGCCCATATTGTCCAGCAGCACTACATCCACGCCCAGTTGCAGCGCAACATCCAGCTGGGCCAGCGTATCCACTTCCAGCTCGATCTTGACCATATGTCCCACGCCGGCACGAGCACGCCCCACAGCCGTGGCGACATCGCCGGCCAGTGCAATATGGTTGTCCTTGATGAGTACGGCGTCGTCCAGGCCAAAACGGTGGTTGCTGCCGCCACCGACACGCACGGCGTACTTCTGCAAGGCTCGCAGGCCCGGCATGGTCTTGCGCGTACAGGTCACTCGGGTGCCGAAGGGCTTGATGGCCTCGGCAATCGAATGCGTGGCGCTGGCCACGCCGCTGAGATGGCAAAGGTAGTTGAGCGCCGTACGCTCGGCCGTGAGAATGGCTCGGCTTTTGCCACGAATGCAGGCGATCTCCATGCCTGGCTGCAGCAGCGTGCCGTCTGCGCAGCGGACGTCAAACTCCATGCGAGCATCCATCAGCACAAAGGCCAGACGTGCCAGATCAAGGCCGGCCAAGATGCCATCCTGCCTGGCCACCAGACGCAACTCACCCATCGCATCGGCAGGAACAATGGTGTCGGTGGTCAAGTCTGCGGCGCGTCCCAGATCTTCCAGCAAGGCCATGCGTACCAGCGGCTCCAGCATTACATCGGGCAGGGGTGGGACGGACAAGGCTGCAACTTTATTAATGCTCATTTTGAGTATTTTTAGTTCAATAAAAAACGCAAAGACTTCCAGATCGCTTTCAGGCCTTACGCAAACGGACTTATGCTAATTCTGAGCATTATTTAAGTCAAGCCGCTCCCGCAGTTAAAACAGTCCTCCATCTCAAGAGTGGTTCAGGGGCTAATGACTTCTTGCCAGCGGCAGCTTGTTGCCAGCAATGGCGCGCTCCAGCATTACATTGCGTCGGAAGCGGAACAGCTTGGCCGGGCGGCCCGCACCTACGGCCGTCATCTGGCCTGTTTCCTCAACCAGCGCCTGCTGCTCGATCAGGCGCCGGAAGTTCTGCTTGTGCAAGCCGCGCCCCGCCAACGCCTCCACCGTCTGTTGCAACTGCAGCAGCGAGAATTCCTCGGGCATCAGCTCAAACACCACGGGCCGATATTTGATCTTGGCGCGCAAACGGGCCATGCCGGTAGCCAGAATGCGGCGGTGATCATTACTCATGGCGGCACCGGGCAGCAATTCGGCCGCGCGTGCCTCATCATCCTCGCCCCAGGCTTCGGGCACCACACCTGCCTCAAACAGCAGCTCGTAGCGCTGCAGAACCAGCTCCTCGTTCCATTCGTACTCATCCAGGCCAAAAGTCATTGAAGCTCTTTGCCAGCGTGCGCTTCTAGCTACACTATCTGAAGCAGCTTCGCTCCAGGCATGCAGCGCTGGCGCAATGCGCTCGGCAATCACGCCGGGCATCCCGTCGCGCCAGTCCTCCCAGGGAAAGTAGCGGTACCAGTCCTGCCAGCCCGGCTGTGCGGCACCGACCTCATCCAGTTCCTGAGTCAGCGCCAGATAGCTGATGGAGATGACATGCATGCCCAGCTGCTGCGAGCGCTCCCGGTCTGCGAAGGTGTAGAGCTGCTCCACAAAGCCCAGAGGATGGTGGGTTTGCTTCTCCACCCAGGCACGCAAGCTGGCCTGCAGCGAGCGGTGGTTGCTGGTAAAAGGCCCGGCAGGCAAGGCTTGCCCGGACCCGGTGGTCAGGATACGGGGCTGGCCACCCGTGACGGCAACCAGCACTGCCACCAGATCGGCCTGCACGGAATGCAGTTCGGAATTGTTCAAACCACTCAAAAGCTATGAAGACGAGGACAGGGAGGAAGAGCAAATTCTAAGGTGAGGCAGCCCCTGTCCACGGCTTATCCGGACTCTTCCCCGAAAAGGTCAAGGAATCGCCCTGCGAGAGCAACTCGGGCGCTTGCACCAAAGGCATGTTCATCGACCCCGTGGCGATGGCCACCTGATTGCGCCCCCTATGCTTGGCCCTGTAGAGCGCCGCATCTGCGCGCTTGAGCAGATCGTCCTCGGTTTCGCCCGGCTCCCAGAGCCCGACCCCTAGAGAAATGGTGAAACGCCCGACCTCGGGATCAGCGCATTCCGCCACGGCACAACGGATGCGCTCTGCCAGGCCCGCGGCCACACTGAGGCTGGCATCCGAGAGGACGATCAGGAACTCCTCTCCGCCCCAGCGCACTGCATGGTCATAGCGACGAACCTTGCCGGAAAGCACATGTGCCACCATCTTGAGCACGCGATCTCCGGCGACATGACCAAAGCGGTCGTTGACCTGCTTGAAAAGATCGATATCGCCCAATATCACGCCATAAGGTCGCAGCTGGTTCTGAGCCTGGAGCTGGTTGCGCTTGAGCTCGGTCTCGCCTGCATGGCGGTTGAGCAAGCCCGTCAGCTTGTCGCGGTTTGCGCGCTCGCGCAACTCCATCTCTCGCTGCACCATGCGACTGATGTCCTTGGATGCCCCTACATAGTGGCTGATCTGCCCTGACTCGTCGCGCAGAGCTGCAATGCTCTGCTCGGCGTAGTACACGCCGCCGCTTTTGTGACGGTTGATGAAGGTGGCGCGAAAATTGTGGCCAAGACTCAATGCTTCCTGCAACTGGGCATAGAACTCCGGCTCATGCAGGCCCGAGCGCAGCATCTCGGTGGGTTGGCCCAGCAGTTCCGCCGCGCTATAGCCCGTGAGAGCTTCAAAAGCCTGGTTGACAAAGACGATGGTGGAGTCGCGATCCGTGATCAAGATGCCGTCATTGGCCGCATTCAATGCCCTGGCGAGCAGCGCGCGCTCCTGCTCGGCCCGCACACGCTCCGAAATATCGCGCTGCACCGCCACAAAATGCCGAATGACGCCCTTCTCATCACGCACGGGGGAAATATTCCACTCCACGTGGTAGGTGCTGCCGTCCTTGCGGTAGTTCACCACACTGCCCTGAAATGGCAGGCCTTGCTCCAGAGACTCATGCAAACGCAGCAACACCAGTTGATCCGTCAGCGGCCCCTGCAACATGCGCGGCGAGCGGCCCAGAAGCTCTGCTTCGGTGTATCCGGTCATCTCGCACATGGCTGCATTGCAGTACTCGATGACAGCCCCCTCTCCATCTGATCTGGCATCGGTAATCATCACTGCGCAAAAGGACTGAGCCATGGCGATCTCCAGCAACTGGCCGGTGATCGTTCGCTTTGCGATGGCATTGGCACGAATCATGTTTGAACCTCGAGCGCGCTTGCAGTCGTGAAGGCTCATTATTCGTTACTTTGCGTCACTTGCGTATACCAAAAACACAGCATCTCAGCTTGTCCACGCCGAGCTGCCCTCAGCGGTGCAGCCACCAGGTCATAAACCGGAAATTTCCGGGCTTTTCCAGCGGGCTGAGCTGCCCGCGCCCGTCCCCCGCACATCACCCATGGTCAGGGACATCAGTAGCTCAAACTGCAATCAGATGGCAGCTGTCAGCCTCGGGCCGACCGCAATGGGTACACGGGGCTGTCCCTTACCAGCCGGTATTGCATTGCCGAAGCCACCGAGCGGCGAAACCGGAAAGGGCAGCCGCCTCAGTGGCGTGCCGCAGCCATTTCCATGATTCCTAAAAGCAAGCATCAATGGAAAGAAAGCACGGTGGCCGGCTTCAAGGACAAGACCGTTCTGGTGTCCCGCAGTGGCTCCGGCATGGGCCGTGGCACGCATCGTGATTGCCGAAATCAAGCCTAGCAGGCCATTGCCGCCGGCGAGTCCATGCAAAGTGCCGGAATCGAGGCTCTGGTTACCCAGGGCGATTGAGCCACGAGTTCCATGGGCACGCTCGTGCCACCTGGCCTGCGTGGGGATGCCCATCCAAGCAAAAAGCACCTCGTGCACCAGGCTGAAAAAAGGCGCAACGTCCCGGCCTCTGACAGGGAAGGCGCGCCACTGGACTCTCTGTCAGGCTGCTTTCCAGAAAATATAGTCGGCCTGATACTGCACGATCTGCTTGCTGCCTAGATTCGCGGTTCCGCAGGCCATGCTCGGCGCGACGCCCCCCTTGGTTGCCACACGCTGGATATAGGTCACCCCCTGCATGGCTCCCATGCCGGTGGCAGGATTAGCCTTGACCAGTTGCAAAGGGATATTGCCCGCTCCGGCAGGAGCCACGGCAAGCTGCGTGGCAGTGACCTTGGAGCCGTCGTTATTCTCCCAAGTCGCTGGCGGCCCCCAGTATTTGCCGATGACCATACCGCTTCGCGTTTGCAGCTTGGCATCGGGGCCTACAAACACCCATTCGTGCTCGGTTGCCATGTCCTTTTTGGCTCGGCACTCATAGGTGATCTGGCCGATACCCACGGTCTCCATGACCACTTTGTGTCCCGCGGGCACTTGCACGGAAGCCGGAAGTTCGGCTTGCGAATACATGGAGTGCGAGCCCATGGATGAGCAAGCGCTCAGGCCAAGCGCGGATAGGCACAGAGCGGTCAGCGAAAGTGTGTGTCGGTGCGTCATGATAATTCCCTCAAACAAGGTGAGAAATGCACTGGGCGGACTTGCCCGGTACTCGGGGCTGCGGCTTGTCAGCCGCCAAACGTCAAGGCGTTGCCAGGCAGCGGACGACCAAGAGCCGAGTTCAGTGCTGTGTAATGCATGGTTTCATCAGCCGCCAGACGTCCCGCGACCTTGGCCAGATCGCGGCTCTCAAAGGCGGGAATGACGCCCAGGTAGGCGTTGGCCGCCCCAAGCTCCAGTCTTGCGGCGAGAGCCAGTACATCAGCCTGGCTTTTCAGGGTTGCAGCCTTCAGCGATTCGGCATAGGTCTGCATCGAGGCCTCGGCTACCGGTTTGCCCCCCAGTTTCTGAATGCTTGCAATCAAGGCATCACGGTGAGCCTTGTGATGGCTTTGGAACAGCAGGGCGACATCCAGCACGGGCTTTTGCAGCAGACCGCTACCGGCTCCCAGCTGGTATGCATTGATAGCTTCATGCTCCAGCCCCAGGGCCACATTGAGGATGGATACATCCTTGGCTGGGTCATTGCCCATGCCTTGAGCCAGGGCTTCGCGGCCTGCCAGCATGGCGACGGCCACCGCTGACAAAGTGCCGGTAGTACCCAGAAATCCGCGTCGCGATGCCATGAGTGAGGGATGGCCTTCAAACAGATTGATCTTCATGATGACTCCTAGTTGGCTGTGGAGTTGTGTCGAGCAATTTCGATGTCCGACTCTTGGAATACGCAGCCTGTGGATCGGTGGATTCAAGTTTTTGAAAATATTTCTGAGCCAATTCATGCGTTGCCCACATCCGGCAGCCGAGATGCTGCGTATAGGTAAACAGGCAAGGTCGGCAATACGCCTTGGCAGTTATCCAACAGCGCCGCATTAAAGAGGCGCTTCTGTTCACAATGGCTGCATGAGCGCCAAAACATCGGACAACGAATTGATGGATTTACTCGACCGCGTCGCAACCCGGGATGAGCGTGCTCTCAAGCTGCTGTACGACCTGACCGCCTCGCGGCTGTATGGGCTGGCTCTGCGCATCGTCGCCAACAAAGAGTGGGCCGAGGATGTGTTGCAAGAGAGCTTTCTGGGCATCTGGCGCAGTGCGGAGACCTACCGAGACTCGCTCAGCCCGCCTCTGGCCTGGATGGGCATGCTGGTGCGCAGCCGGGCTTTGGACTTTTTGCGCCGGCGCAGGGCCGAGCGCCTGCATCTCAATGTCCCGATCGAGAGCGTGGAAGAGCTGTTGCAGGACAAGGATGCGCATGCGCCCATGCAGCTGATTGAGGCTAGCGAACAGGCCGCGGCATTGCATCAGTGCCTGCAGCAACTGGCGCAGCCCCAGCGCCAAGTGGTGAGCTTGGCCTACCTGAGGGATTTAAGTCATAGCGAGCTGGCCAGCTGCCTGAAGCTGCCGCTGGGCACCGTCAAGACATGGATGCGCCGCAGCCTGGAGCAGCTGCGCAAATGCATGGCCCGCCATGTCTGAGCGTCAGGAGTCCACATCATGAATCTGACTCGAAACCCCGAATTGCTCGACCGCCTGGCTGCCTCCTATTCATTGGGAACCTTGCACGGGGGGGCACGCCGACGCTTTGAGCAACTGGCACGTGAATATCCGCAGGTACGGGCGGCAGCATTGCTGTGGCAAGGTCGCTGGTCGGCCTTCTCCGAGGTTCAGACTCCAATACAGCCCGATGCAGTGGTCTGGACACGCATAGTCAATTTGCTGCAAGCCGAAAATGCCGGCATCAGACTGGCTCGCCAACGCGAGGCTGCTGTATCGAAGCCGCCAGTGCCATCACTCGCTTGGTGGCGTGGGCTGGCCCTGGCAGGCGGATTGGCCACTGTGGCGGCTGTCTCGGTCGGGCTTTGGACTCATCAGGGGCTCGAAGACGCCTCACAGCAACAACTGTCTGCACTGCAAGCTCAGCTCCAGATGACACAGGCTGCATTGCAGGCTGCGCCCCAGATTCAGTATGTGGCGGTGCTGGCCGACGGCAAGGCCGATGCATCCATGCTGGTGACGTTCGATCCTCGACATAGGCAATTGGTGTTGCAGCGTGTGAGCGGCTTTAAAGAAGCGGACAACCAGTCTTTGCAACTGTGGGCCTTGCCCCAGCAAGGCGCTCCGCGTTCTTTGGGCGTCATGGGTGATGGAAAGCTTGAGCAGCTCACTGCTCAGGAGAGCGATGTGAACGCAATCCCGGCCCTCGCCATCAGCCTGGAGCCGAAAGGCGGCGTCCCCAACTCAACGGGGCCGACTGGCCCGGTTCTTTTCAAGGGCGCACTCATTCGCCGAGATCTCTGATTCGCGTCTCCATTGACACTGCAGCGAACTGTGCCCGATTTATCCAGAACCATGGAGGTTCAACAGCTGCCATAAGTGGCAAGTCCTGTCGCTGCTTTCCGCTGCAAAAACGGTGTATCAGCGGGCTCTCCCGAGTGAGCGCTTTTAATTGCTTGGCAAATGCGCAGCCATCATTCAGGCCTCCCGGAGGCGCAACGCAAATTGCGACATCGCTGTATGACCATGGTCAGGTCATGCTGACGTGGCCGCCTGGATGGATGTGCGGCTACACCCCTGATCGCCTGAATCACCAGCAAGAATGCCGGTGATGATTGGCACCTGCTACGGCTAGTACAGATGCCGGCCCTCGAACTTCGGACTCCAGCCCTCCAGCGCATGAACGAGCTGGCTATCTTTCAGGACAGCACGGCTCGTCTTCCGGCCGCGTCGTGACAGCCCAGCCCTGCCAGGGCGGCCCGTCCAGGGTGGCCCGGACTGGGTGGTCCGCGCGTTGTGATTGCAGGAACAAAATGAGCTTGATGCTGTGTCAGCAGCGGACGCAGCACCTGCAGCTCAATCTACAAAAATCGAGCATGGTGGGGCGTCGGGAGCGACAAGACGTCGAGATGGCTATTGCCGCTGCCTTGCTTGCTATTTGCCCATGGCGCCCTTCGACATTCCTTCCTTATCCATGGCGTCCTTGCTCATCTTGTCCTTGCCCATGTGGTCCCTGGAGGATTCTCCATGCTTCAGGGCAGTTGCAGCACAGCCAAGACCAAAGGCTTCCAGCCTGTTTCTCGAGGGTTCACAGTCCCTCTCCTTGAACGACAAGGCTGTCGGCTTCACCGCTGAGCAAAGCTGCAGCTCCCATGCCTGCGAAGACTGACTGGCCGGCCAGCAACTGGACTCGCTTAGACGACGGCATCAGAAACGCCTGGTTGGGCGAGCGTTTCAGGCTTGAGCGGGTAAAGGCGGATTGTTCAGCTTGCCATCTGCTTAGCGATCAATGATTACCCGACAACCGTGGTGCAAACCTGTATCGCTTTTGGGGCGATGCAGCTCTTCCATAAGCCGCTTGACCCGGCTGCGCACTGGTTTTCCTCGACAGCTGCGAGCCGCAGAGATCGGCCCCAGAGGCATGTCTATTGGGTGACGCGGCCTGATCTACGCATGGCCTGCATCATTGACATCAATAGAGATTGAAAACCGCGTAGTTACAGCTCTGCATGGAATAAACCGCTTCGTTGAACTGTTTACAGCAAGTCAACCAAAAGGAGACTCCATGACCCGCTTCGTTTTCCTTGCCGCCCTGAACTCGGTGCTGCTGGCGGCCTGTGCCATGACATCCGGGACCCAGGCACAGATGCCAGCCTCCGCCATCAATGGCGTGCTCGCTGGCCCCAATCAGATGACGCTCTATGTCTTCGACAAGGATGCCGCAGGTTCCGGAAAAAGCGTGTGCAACGGAGTCTGCGCCGCGAACTGGCCTCCGTTGATGGTGGCCGCAGGCAGCGCTGCTAGTGGCGACTGGAGCGTCGTGATCCGCGACAGCGGCGACAAACAATGGGCTTACAAAGGCCGTCCGCTCTACTACTGGTCCAAAGATGCCAAGCCAGGAGACAAGACGGGAGATGGCTTTCTCAACAACGCCTGGCACACAGCCTGACCCTAAGAGTCCAAGGTCCGAGCATTGAAAGGAAGAAACAATGAACCGCAGAAAAATAAAGCTCGCAGCAGCTTGCATCATGGCGCTGCCCCCGGTGTTCCTCCAGGCTGCAGAACCTGAAGTGACGGCACCCGAGGTGGTCCAGGCTCTGGAGGGCACCTTTGGCGTACACCAGGGACAGCGCCGCAATCACATCAAAGGAAGCTGCGCGATCGGCGAATTCGTCGGCACCTCTGAGGCGGCCGGCTACTCGCGCTCCATCTTGTTCACAGGCAAAGTCGTTCCGGTAATCGCCCGCTTCTCTCTGGCAGGCGGCAATCCCAAGGCCCCTGATGCCGCCAGGAGCGCACGTGGCATGGCGCTGCAATTCAAGCTACCGCAGGGGCAGTTGCAGCAGATGTCCATGTTGAACACCCCCATGTTCGGTGCATCCAGCCCCAGGACTTTCCTGGATCTGACTTTGGCCCAGCGCCCGGATCCCGCCACCGGCAAGCCAGATCCGGAATCGCTCAGCGCATTCAAGGCGTCCCATCCCGACAATCATGCCCAGGCGCAATATTTGGCCAGCCACAACCCGCCGGATAGCTACACCCACAGCGCATTCTTTGGAATTCACACCTTCAAGTTCATCAACGCACAAGACAAGGTGACGCCGGTGCGCTGGCGCTTCGTGCCGCAGGAGGGTGAGAAGTCTCTGAGCAACGAAGCATTGAAGACGGCAGATGCCGACTTCCTGGAGAAAGCCTTGATCGACAGCACGGCGCAAAAGCCGGCTCGCTGGGACATGCTGGTGACTATAGGGCAGCCAGGCGATCCACAGGACGACCCTACGCAGCCCTGGCCCGCACAGCGGCCCGAGTTCAAGGCCGGTACATTGACGATCACCAGTGCTTCGCCTCAAAAAGCATCCATGTGCGAGTCGATCAACTTTGACCCGATGGTCATGGCCGACGGCATTGCGCCGACCAATGATCCCGTGCTCCGCTTTCGCTCCCAGGCCTATGCTGTGTCATTTGGCAAGCGCTTGAGCGGTCAATGAATTCCAGGATCACCTCGGACGGATCAAGACATCCGGGCATCCGAGACTGCGGCCGGCAGACCTTGCAGTTCGCGACCGAACCAGCCTGTGTGCTCTGCGCTGAGTACATCCGGCAGAGTGCATAGGGAGAATGCTCGTCCCCTGGCCTCCCTGGCTTTTCAGCATGCGACGACCGAGAACATATGGGTCTTTATAGAATCGGGCATGGATATCGACAAGATCAAGGGCCGTCTGGCCTTTCTGCAAGAAGCGGAAAAGCTCAAGAGCGTGCTCCGAAGCGCGCACACATCGACAGGCAGGACGGAGAGCACCGCCGAACATACTTGGCGTCTGTGTCTGATGGCAATGACATTCGAGGACGAACTGGCCGGCATGGACATGCTCAAGCTGCTGAAAATGTGCCTTGTGCATGATTTGGGCGAAGCGATTCACGGAGACATTCCTGCCATCGAGAAAGACCAGCATCCTGACAAAAGCGAGCAGGAAAAGGCCGATCTGCTGCATCTCACACGCTCGCTCGATAAGTCGCACCAAGCCGGGATCCTTGCGCTTTGGCAGGAGTATGAGGATGCCGCATCGCCCGAAGCCAAAGCCGTGAAGGCACTGGACAAGCTGGAGACCATTCTTCAGCACAACCAGGGAGCCAACCCGGCCGACTTCGACTACGGGTTCAATCTGACCTACGGTCAGAAGCACACCAGCGCCGAACCTCTGTTTTCATTGATGCGCAAAATCCTCGACGAAGGCACACGCCAGAGAATGGCCGAAGCCTCCCGCAATCCTGGCCAGTCGCTCTAGGCCGCCGTCAAGCGACTGCCGGCAAGGCATTTCTTGTCTGAGAGTATGTATTGCAAAGCAACCCTTGCTCGTCGAAATCGAGCTGCTGCATCGTGCCCGGATGAGCAGCAGCGTACGGGAGTCGACGATCACAGAAGTTGGAATGGTTTGGCTGCTCCCCAAAACCTGACTCTTCGATTTTTCATGCGACGTCGGTCGAGCACAGCCGCGGCTTTGGGTCAGAAGCTTGCGGCCGCAAACCTCAGCCTCTGGACAGATATGCAGCGGCACCATCGAATCGAAACGTCAGCAGCACTCCTACCTGGCAAACGCATGATCTTTGGGGGCTTCGAGCCGTCCGTCGAAGTGAAGACCTGAGGCCAGCCTTCGGGCCCCGCTGCCCGTGACTCGCTCAAGCATGCCGGTCATCTCCTTGCTCAAACTTGGCCAGACAAGAGCAGCGCTCGCAGCTTGCCTGCAGAAAGCATGCCGCCTGCGTCTGGTGAAGATGTCGCATAACTTAGCGGGGAACCTGTGATTCGGAGATTGCATTGCTGGCCGCCGAATCAAGGCAGACCTGGCTTTTCGCAGGAGTCTCAGCACTCGGCTCACCGGAATGCCAGAAGGCTCTCACAGTATCGAGCATGGCGGGCTTTCGCTGCGGCGGCGCTGCCGTGATGCTGCCGAGGCTGATGAATCCGGCCAGATACTCGGTGGACTCTATCCCCAGTTCAGCACAAAGCAAAACGTCGAAGCAGCGCTCTCCGCTGAGCATGATGGCACCAAAGCCGAGTTGATGCGCGGCATTCAGCAGGTTGCCCAGCGCTGAGCCGGCTGCCAGCCATTGTTCACGCTCCGGCACCCGCATGCGCAGCTTGGGCGATATGATGAAAGCGAGCAAAGTCGGGCTGCGTGTAGCGTGCTCACGCGCACGCCTGAGGTCCTCTGTGGAGGCTAGAGGGTCGCGGCGCAATTTCTCCTGTTCGAATAAATCTGCCAGCCGCGCTCGAGAATCCGCGGGAAACACCAGCACACGCCAAGGATGTAGACCACCATGATCTGGTGCGCTCAACGCCGCCTCGATCATCAGGTCGATCTCCTGGCTGTCCGCTCCCGGTGCCTCAAGTCGCTTCGGTGAGACGGAGCGTCGATCCAGAAGAGGGGCAATCGCCTTTCTGCTGTTCGAAACCGCAAATACATGCTTGAGGGTGGAAATGGCCTCCGACAAGCCTTGGGCCCAGACAACGACCTTCTCGCCTTCAGTCGTGAACCCCCGAAAGACTGTCCCGGTTTTCACCAGGGAGCAGCCGTACTCGCGTTCGGCTTCTGCCACAGCTTTCTTCAGCTGCGCTTGAGAGATTTGACATGCAATTGCTGCTGCCGCCCAGTCCTGCTCCCGATGGAGGACCAACAGGTAGGAAATGTGATCTTGCTTCACTAAAGCCCTCTACTAAACATGATCGTCGCGAAGTACGAACAAGGCATTGATTATTCGAACCAGCTTATGAACGGTGATATGGGCGAGCCGTGTTCGTCATGTCTTTGCCCATAGAGCGCACACCTTCTTGAATCGATGTCTGTCCTTGCAAAGCCACGCCTGCTTGCGCAAATCTTTGAGGGGAGGATGTGGCGTTCAGTCTGCAGCCCCTGAATATCGAACCAAGGGACGCAGCATGGGTTTGAGCGGATCAGGCGTGTTGTCCAACTCGGACAGCGCATCCGCCTGTTCATACAAAGCAGCAGTCACGCCTGGTGAGTACGCCTGGTGCAGGTTGGCCACTTCAAGGCGGGTATACAGAGCAGACGCGATGGCCTTGCGGTGCTCTGGCCGCTCGAGATGGAGCCCCCAGATTGACTCCTCCAACAGTATTTCCAGCACTTGCAGCCGCTCTTCAACGCTGAGCTTTTCGCTTCCCATACAGGTCTCAATTCAAATAGGCATAAGAGTTCGGGAGGCAGTGGCAGGTGGAAGCAGGAGGAGCCGCTGCGCGCCAACTAGACGAAGTCTGCATGCCAGTCTTCGTTGTATTCAAGTATATATTACGAAGAAATGAGCCACCCACTGAATACGGTGGGTGAGAATTAGGCAGCACTGCTTGCTCATGGTTTGCGAGAAGCAGGCCAGCGTTTCTGACGGAATTGATGCGATGCCTTCACCGCCCTGCCCTCGTGGTGACGGGGAGGCGATGAGCGTTAAGCGATGAAACTCGTACTTGAGCCGCAGCACGAAGCTCAATGCCATGAGAGATTCTTTGCACTACGCCACTGCGGGCAAGTGCCTGTGCCGTCAGCCTGCCTAGCTGCTATGGACCAAGGCGACCAGCTTGTCCAGATCGGCTTGACATGCCCTAAGAGCATGTTGCTCGATACGCCTATACAGAGCAATCACCAGATGCCCCGTTTCAGTGAGCTCCGTACCACCTCCATGAGAGCCGCCCGTCGATGTAATCACCGCCGGCTTATTCAGCGCATGATTGATGCCATCGACCAGCAACCAGGCCCGACGGTAGGACATGCCCAGGGATTTGGCTGCCGCAGCAATGGATTTGGTTTCGTTAATGGTCTCCAGGAGTTCGATTTTCCCTGGGCCGATGGCAATGATGTCACCGGCCATAACACGCATGCGCAGCTTCACTTGCGGTGAAGCGAGATTGGAGCGTGAAGGTGTATTGGACATGTGGTTTGAAAGCACAAGATGTGAAGTTACTGAAGGCTCAGCGTAACCACGTCACCCTGGGCGGAACTATTTCGGCACAGCACGGATTATGACGATGGCTGAAGCCTCAAGTCCGAAGCATCAGCGTAGTCAACAGGCTCGGTTCATATGGTCGGAGTGCCAAAACCGCGGAATATCGAGGCTGAATGCGCGGCAATAGGCCTTCAGCTCTTTTGCGTGAGCCCTGACCGCGGACTTTGCCGTGAATCATTTGCTCGCTCGTGACTGCGCAGCCCCCGGAGCCGTGGCTCAGCTGAGCGCTGTGAAATGATGGCCGACAGGCCGCGACGTGACCATGAGCAGCTCCAATCGCGGCAAAGCCGTCTCCTGGCACAGGACTGCATTGTGTCGATATGCGACAGCCGCAAAACCAGCCCTTGTTGCCAATCGACTCTGCGATCTGCTGATTCCAGCGCTTCACTCCATATCGGAGCCTGTGACGCCGCATACTGGAGCAAATTGCAGGCTCTGCAACCTCGAGCTTGGCAAACGTGCCTCCCTGGCGCCTTTTGGCTCCAGGTTGTCGAGAACCGGCAGCTACCATGAGCTGCGCACACAGACATTAGCTTTAGCATTGGCATGGCTTGTAAACCCAATCTGCCTGCAATAGGCTTTGATACCTCCTGTCAACATCTGTGAAGTGCGCATGGCGGATCATCACAGCCCAATTCAGGAGGCTCGTCCCTGATGACGCGTGCGATGTCAGCGGCGGTGTGTATGGGTCGCGCGCAAGGAGACTCTGATGTCTCATTTCTCGTTCGCTCGTTCGGCCAGCCTCGTCGCGCTGGCAGTGATTCCTATGGCATCCTGGGCCATCCACGGCACCGAAGGTGTCGAGTGGGGAGCACCGCCTCCGGTTCTCGCCAAAGGAGCCAAGTTCGCGGTACTCCTAGGTGATCCCAATCAACCCGGCCCCTATGTGGTGCGTCTGTCCGTGCCCGCCGGCTATCGCGTCTTGCCGCATTGGCACAGTCAAGCCGAGAACGTGACCGTCATTTCGGGCACGGTCATGATCGGGATGGGCGACAAGTGGGACTCGAAGGCACTCAAAGTCCAAAAAGCCGGCAGCTTCGGTTCGATTCCGGCCAAGGCCAATCACTTCGCCATGTTCAAGGTTCCAACAGTGATCCAGATCCACGGGGAAGGCCCATTCGACCTGAACTACGTCGATCCGGCGGATGATCCGCAGAAGGCGCACAAGTAAACCCAAGTTGCACTCCCAGCGTGCTCTCGGCAGGGCCGCTGCGTGCCCCCTCGCGCAGACCAAGCGCATCAAGAACAGGTTGGCAGATGGCATCGTTCCCGGTCAGCATCGTAGATACAGGGCATTTGACATTCTCATGATGTCAGGGTTGAGACTTGACTCACAACCTTGAAAGGAGCATGCAATGACTGCTTTTCGTGTGACCGACATGACATGCGGTGGCTGCGCGGGGCGCATCAAACGATCCATTGTGGCCATGGATGACAAGGCCTGTATCGAGTTTGAGCTTAAGGAGCGAACCGTGCTTATCTCGGGAACCGCATCTGACGCCGAGTTTGCAGAAGCCATCCAGGATGCTGGGTATACGCCTGAGCTGATTGAACCGACCTCCGCCCAGGCAGGCGATGCAGGCCCAAATACTGCTCGATGCAAATGCCGGGCAGTTCATCCCGGTGTTTCATGCTGCGGTGGCGATGATGCGCCCTCATGAGCTTCGACGACGGCTCGAGTGATGGGCAGAGCGGATTGAGCCAAGGATCTCGCCAGAGCGACCGGTTCACTCCCTGAAGCGCTGGTGCATCCATCGTTCTCCTCATAACTCCCGACTCTTCATACTGCGATTGCAACCCCGCTGATCTTCGATGGATGAAATGAAAGCGGCCTAAAAGGCCAGGCTTTCATTTCGGAGCGTCGGCCATGGCCAGCTTGAGCGTGCCTTGCTGTGGGGTGCTATCGCCACCACCACCGCCGCCACATGCTGCCAGGCCGGCAGCAATCAAACCCAAACCCGTCCAGCACAAGGCCTTGGCAGATCGGAATCCATGCAAGTTGCTCATACCTTACCTTTTTGAAAATAAAGACAGCGCAATGCTAGGAGTACCCTTGGATACAGTGTTACGACTCGTAGACCCCGCATTCGAGCCAATCTCTGAGCAGATCCAATCATGCTCTACCTTCGGTAACAATGCCATTGAAACCTGCCTCCATATGCCACAGTCATCGCCGAAAATAGGACATGGCCGAGGTGATCCAGGTATGGGGTCCATGAAGGCTCGGATACCAAGCCTGCATTGCCGCCATCGAGCAATCATTGATAGAGAAGTACAGACAAAAGCCATGCTGCGCAGCAAATTCGGAACACTGCTGGTGATCAGTGCGGCACTTTCTTGTGCGGCAGGATTTGCTCTGGATGCCCAGGGCAGCATCGCAAACCTTGAGCTTTGGATAGCTTTGGCAGTCCTGCTGCTCCTCAGCGGTGCAGTCCTGATCGTCCTGGGACAGAACGACTAGCCCTTTGAGGCCGAACGACGCTGTTGCCGGCATTAATCGCGACCGCCAGTTCCAGGCCCTGGGCAAAAGAAATAGTGACGTCACCGAGATCCTCCCGATCATTCTCAGGGCCTCGCTGCAGCTCACGGTGACATGCGTCAGATCGAAAGGATTTCTATGAAAAAAGTGCTAGCGCTGGTCGCCACAGCTTTGCTGCTCAGCGGCTGTGTCGTGTATCCGAACGGCTACTACGACGACGGATACAGAAAACCCCACCCTCATGGGTGCCCACCTGGGCAGGCCAAGAAAGGCAACTGCTAGCACTGAACCTCGCTGTGCTCAGCCCATAAGCACTTGCAGGCATGAATCCATCTGATTGACTGTCATTGGCCCACCATGGAGCCACCGTCGACACAGGCTGACTGCCGGCACAGACCGGGACCAGGCGGTCACCAACTAAGGCAAATTTTCTAGACGACGCAGAGCCACCAGTTGCCATATCGACAGAATGAATGTTGCCAGCATCAACGCAATCGACATGGGCTGAATGAACGACTCGCTGCCTTGGAAGAAGAAAAACGCGTGAATGCCTACGGTTAAAAGGCCGAGACAGGCCAAGAGCTTGTAGTAAGGCAAGCCGGTTTTCAGGTTGGCGACAACCCGGCTGTGCGAGTACATGACCAATCCAATGATTGGAATATTGAGGAGCAGGTTGATTTGATTGCCGCCAGGAATGAGGAACAGCTCCCATTCATGCCAGTAGGCTGCGTCAATTTGATGCGTGATCAGGATGGTGGCATTTGCCAGAAAAAGAAGGCGAAGGCGGTCTTGCATGGGCATTGACAGTGCTTCTGTCTATTTTGCGGACATAAAGACTACCCTGGCCGGACTCTTCAACCAATTCAATCGGGGATAGCCTCTCACGACCAAGAGCGATCGGTCATGAGCATTTGCGGACCGCTCGGGCTGAACTTGAGCAAGTGACTTTGACGCCTTGACGCAGGCTGCTCCCCATGCAGTCAACGTGCCCCAAACCAGCCGTTGCCCGCAAACCCGTCAGATCCGGCCACGGGAAGACTGCACAGGCCAAGCATTCACTGCCGCAACCAATCCGCAAGAATTCGATTGCCGATGCCTGCTTGGTATCCACTTTCACCGGTCAAGCATCGCCGGTTGGCTGAATGCGTCAGCTCGTCGCGAATGCAGACAGTCTGTTGTCTCGGCCAACTCCATGTAGATATGGACTCAACGCACGATCAAAACCGGCATCCGTGCCAAGCGCAAGACTTTGCAAGTCACAGACCCGAGCAGTACGGCTTCTGTTGCCGTTAGCCCGTGGGAGCCGATGCAAATACCGAAGCAGCCAAGAGATTCAGCCAAACCCACGATAGCGATTGCATCATCACCCATGACGACATGAAGATGCCAGGGGATAAGGGTAGCTGATTCTGCGAGCGCTCGGCGCGCCCGGGCCGTGGCTGCCCAGCCGTATCGACCCAACTCGGTTTCCGCAGCCTCTTTGCTCAACCAGGGCTGCACATTCACGAGGTCAAGCATGCTGCCTTGCCCCATTGCCACCAAACGGGCACCAACGGCAACAGCACGCGAAGAGCATGCAGAGCCGTCCACTGCCACCAGCCAACGTTCGCCACCGGTATTTGCACAACTGCACTTGCCTTTCCACGTCAATGAAATCAGCCTGCCAAGGCTATCGCGCCGCTCGAGATCAGGCGCAGGCATGAGTGCAGGCATCGCTGCATCGCTCATAGAACACTCCTTGAAGATTTTCGGCCTGAGAGCTTCACGCTAAGCAGCACGGAAATCAGGACAATCGAGCCAACAATGAGTAGCGACCAATGCACGGGCATATGAAACCAGGGCATCATCAGCATCTTGCCTCCGATATAGATCAATACCAGAGCAAGGCCGTACTTGAGCAGATGGAAGCGTTCGGCCATGTCGGCCAGCAGGAAGTACAGCGCCCTCAAACCCAGTATCGCGAAGATATTGGATGTAAAAACGATAAATGGGTCGGTGGTGACAGCGAAGATGGCCGGAATACTATCCACGGCAAAGACCAGGTCACTCGCCTCAATCATCAGAAGCACCAAGAACATCGGTGTTGCATGAAGCAATCCATCGATGCGTACGAAAAACGACTGGCCGTGAAAGCCTGGCGCTATACGCATGTGGCAGCGCAACCAGCGTAGCAGTGGATTCTTTTCCAGATCGGGCTTTTGCTCAGCCATGATCAACATCTTGCCGCCCGTGACCACGAGCAGCAGCCCAAAAACGTAGAGCACCCACTCAAACTCGGAAACGAGCCAGATTCCGCCAAGAATCATTGCTGCCCGCATCACGATCGCTCCAAGAACCCCATACAGCAGCACGCGTCGCTGCAACTCTGGCGGGACAGCGAAGTAGGTAAAGATCATCACGAAGACGAACATGTTGTCTACCGACAATGCCTGCTCGATGAGGTAGCCGGTAAAGAATTCAAGTGCCTTGCGATTGGCAATTTCACGACCTGCGGTAGCGTCCAAATACCACCATAACAACGCGCCGAATGTGGTGGCAAGAGCCACCCAGGTGGCAGTCCAGCTTGCAGCTTCCTTGGCCGACACGCGGTGAGCCTTGTTTCCTCCGAGGACAAATAGATCCAGGCCCAGCATGATGAGCACAAAGACAATGAAGCCGATCCACATCGGGCCGGTTGCCAAAGTTTCGATGTTGTGCATGAAATGGCCCCAAGCGTTTGCTTCTTTGCCTTGAGATACTGCTTGCACCATGGGCCGCTGACATGCCCCGGCCAACTGCAGAGACAAGGCGAAACAACGGCGTAGCGAGGGCAGTGCGAGCGGCTCTCAACGTCGCTGTCGAGCTCTTAACTGGAAGCCATCCATAGAGCCACAATGCCCGCTCCGGCACCGACTCCCGCTGGAATACCAATGCGCTCCAGTTTCGAGGCAGGCTCGCCCGGGATCACCTCTACAGGCACGCTGGTTCGCTCAAGCACCTGATTCGTCACTGAATTCTCGATAAGACGCACCAAGGAGCTCTTGCGCGCCGTGCTCATGACAATCAGGTCGCAATGAAGCCTGCGCGCGACACCCACAATGCAGTCAACCTTGTTGCCGACTTCCGAGTGGACAGCATAGGGAATCCCGGCGGCATCCAGCATTTGTCGAGTGCTCAAGAGCGCCGACTCCGTCTGCTCGTGATGAAACTCCATCCGGTCACTCCTGCTTGAGTAATCGGTGATGAGTTTCGAGAATGGCGGCTGCACGTTCAGGAGATGAATCTCCAGATCTTCGCTCTTCCTGAACTCGTCGATCACGTGACGTATTGCAAACAACGAATTGGCTGATCCGTCTGACGGGACAAGAACTCTCAGCATGGTGCTTCTCCTTTGAGGTGAGCTGCTTGGTGCAGTGACTCACCTGAGTGGATCCTCGTTCAAAGACTGCTTGCGCCTTCTGATTCGAAGGTTTTCTGCCGAGCACTTCTCCTGGCCCTGGACGACACCAACAATAGCCATCCAGCAATTTAATAAAAGCAGATAATTCAGAAGCAATAGCTCCGAAAAGCCGAACAATGAGCCCTGGCTTTAGTTACAGGCACCTTTACTATTTTTGGGTTGTCGCCAAAGAAGGAGGCATGGCCCGTGCTGCCGAGCGCCTGGGCATGGCTGTACAAACTGTTAGCACCCAAGTTCGTGAGCTGGAGCGGTCACTGGGCTATGCACTGCTCAAACCTGCAGGGCGAGGCGTTGTCCTGACAGACGCAGGACTTGCCGCCATGCGGCAGGCAGAGCAAATCTTCCAGCTAGGGGAACAGCTGCCTGCAGTAGTGCGTGACGCAGTGGGCATGCCGACCATGCGTTTGATCGTCGGCATCGCCGACGAGTTGCCCGAACTGGCGGTGCGAAGCCTGATGCAACCTGTGATGCAGGAACCCCATCTTCGACTTTTGTGCTTGGTTGACGAATTCGAGGATTTGCTGGGTGACCTGGCTTTGCATCGACTTGATGTCGTTCTAGCCGACCGTGCCGCTCCTCCAAATCCCAACCTCAAGGTCTATAGCCACTCTCTGGGCTCATCCCCATTGGCCTGGTATGCACCTGCATCCTTGTTTGCGGCAGCTCGGCAAGACTTTCCGCAGTCTCTGGCCAAAGTTCCCGTACTTCTGCCAACGGCCCATGCGGCAGTGCGCGCAAGGCTTGATCAGTGGTTTGAACGAGAGTCCATCAAACCGCATGTCATAGGCGAGTTCGAGGACAGTGCATTGCTCAAGACGTTTGGAGCAGCTGGCATGGGTGTCTTTCCAATGGCCAGCCTGGTTCACGAAGACTTGACGACCCGATATGAGGTGAAGCGTTTGGGCGATTGCGAGGGTGTGGAGGAACACTTCTTCGCGATTGGTGCAAGCAGGAAGGTACTACATCCGCTGGTGCAAAAGCTATTTTCGACCAGAGGCTAGATTGCCTCGAGAAGCAAGCGCTCAGTACTGTCGGCGAATCGAGGTGTGATGAAGCTCGCCCCTGCGATCACAAACCGTCTATGGCCGAAATCCCCAAGAGCCATCAAAGCAGACTGTTGTGAAATGTGAAGAAAGCGCTGTGCTGACTTATTCAAGCACAATCTTTACAAGCTCGATATCACCAGTGCAGGTGCTTAGACAATATGAAATCAACTCATTGGTTTGCTATTGATCGCAGTCACTTCTCCAGCATTTCCTATGCAATGCTCTTCGTGGCTGGAGCAATTGCGCTCTCGATGGCGGCGATCTGCGCGACAGCTCTTTATCAAAGTCGAGTGGACACGATGAAGCACGCGGTGGAAACATCGCGTAATGTGGCTCTTCTCGCCGAAAATGATGTGGTTCGAAATCTCGAACTCTATGCGCTGTCATTGCAGGCCGTGATTGATGGATTGAACGATCCCGAAGTCATGGCGGCATCGCCGCACCTGCGCGAAGTTGCCTTGTTCGACAAAGCGGCGACTGCATCCTATTTGGGATCAATTCTGGTCTTGGATACCGAGGGAAACATTGCCCTCGATGCACGAAAAGTCAAGCCAGGCAATGTCAACTTCTCCGGCCATGACTTCTTCGCCGTGCATCGAGAAAATTCAGTCAAGGGGCTCTATGTGGGAGACCCATACGCATCACCGCTGCATGGCGGCGCCCTGAGCATTCCCCTGAGCCGTCGGCTTTCTCATGCAGACGGCTCTTTCGCAGGCGTAGTGCTGATCGATGTCCAGCTTGAATATTTCAGAAAACTATTTTCCGGACTGTCGCTGGGTGAGAATGGATCGCTTGCATTGATACGAAAAGATGGCGCGATGATGATGCGCCAACCCTTCGATGCCAAGGTCATAGGGCGCAATATACGCAACGCAAGCACATTCAAGCGGTTCATTGCGGAGCCTGAGGGCAGCTTTTCAGATATTTCCTACCTTGATGGCACTCATCGCCTGTACTATTTCAAGAATCTTCCGAGCTTGCCGTTCATTATCATGGTCGCGAGAGCGCACTCCGATATTTTCACGGCTTGGCGACAACGTGCACTGATCATTGCCTGTCTGATGGGGGTGCTCACAGCAGCCTTCATCGGCTTGTCCATTGCTTTCGTGACACAGCTCAAGCGACGAATACGCGCCGAGTCGGAGCTGGCCTTGCTAGCTCGTACCGATGGGCTGACGGGCTTGAACAACCGCCGCAGACTCGACGAAATGCTGGATCAGGAATGGCACCGGGCAAGACGAAACCATAGTATTTTTTCATTGCTATTTGTCGACATTGACAGGTTCAAGGTCTACAACGACACATACGGACACCAAGCTGGGGATGACGTCATCGCAACCATAGCCAAATGCATTGGTGACAGTATTCGCAGGCCAGGAGATATCGCAGCTCGTTATGGAGGAGAGGAGTTCATCGTTGTTTTGCCGGATACATCTCTAGAGGGCGCGTCATGCATTGCGGAAAACATCCGCGCCGCCGTCTCGCAACTCTCTATCGAGCACTCAGGAAGCGAATTCGGCTACATCACAGTCAGCATCGGTTGCGCGGCATGGGAGCCAGAACACGATGCAGATGTAGCCTCGGTGATCCGTTCGGCCGATGAGGCGCTGTACAAGGCCAAGACGACAGGTCGCAACAAAGTTGTTGTATTCACCAAATGTCCGACACAGCGAATAGCAGAATTTCGGGACACCACGGAAAGCCATAGCCAGTCCCTGATCTGAATCCGTCGTGGAAGCGGCCCCAGTGCTGGTGCACGATGAACACAAGAAAGAATGACGAAAGATTGCAATGCCGCTCAACAATGTCTGCGTTGCCCTGCCAGCAGCAAAGGCTGCAACGGATCTTGCCGACGGCCAGAAGCTGTCTGTCACAAACTTCAGCTTCTGCACTGGCGAGCTGCATTACGATCGACGCGAAAACTGCCGCTACATTCCCAGCGAGCCACTCGACCGATATCAAGTTGAGGAGCAGGATGCATGTGCATTGGCTGCTCGGGCTCCCGGTCGCCACAGACAATGTTGAAAGGCCATGCTCAGCCTGGATTGCTGGAGCGTGACCTGCGAGCTCAAGGGGCTCAGGCTGAGAGCACTACAGCCACTGGCCCTGCGGGCATTGTGAATGCGGCGCTAGCTCCGCATCTAACGGTCAATTCAGCAGGAGTGAAGAGATGTCATATATCGATGGTTTCGTGATCGCCGTCCCCACCGCCAACAAGCAGAAGTTCATCGAGCACGCGCGCAAGCTCGACCCGATATTCATCGAGCTGGGCGCAATCAGGGTGATCGAGGCTTGGGGAGATGACGTCCCCGATGGCAAGGTCACCGACTTCCGCCGCTCGGTTCAGGCCACTGCCGAGGAGACGGTTGCTTTTTCATGGGTCGAATGGCCGGACAAGGCCACGCGCGACGCAGCCATGAAGAAGATGATGGAAGACCCGCGCATGGACCCATCCGCCCCTGACAACCCGCCCATGCCCTTCGACGGCAAGCGCATGATCTTTGGGGGTTTCGAACAAGTCGTCGAAGTGAAGCCCTGAAGTCTGATGTTCAGCTCATTGAGCTGTCAGGTTCAAGCCCAGGCGACATCCCCCTCTCACCAGTTGCTTGATGCAATGCAGCCTGGTCTCCACCTAGCTGCGCCGGTGATCCCTGCGGCATTCTCCTCATTGCGATGCACAAAGACATCGCCCTTGCGCATCCGGGCATTCTCTCTAGGGGGAGTGATGGGTGTGGCAGGGCGACATGCAGGGGGCTGTGCGTCATGAACTCCACGAGCCGTGACGATCAACCGCAACTCATCGCCGTGGGTTGCGCCTGCAATTGCGGCAGTACCGCCACCCCGGGAATTTGAGTCCGGTGGGCTCAGCAAGCAGAAGCAGCCCGCCCTCACTGGATTGATGCGCCACTTGCCGATACCGGCTATCGCCACCTCCGGCACAAAGCCGGCAGCTGAGCGCTGCCTTGTACTGCGCCCAGTTGGTGCTCGATAGCGGGGCTGGACTGCTGCGGCGACACTGATTGATTCAACAATGCCGCCGCAAGCATCTGCCAGATGCGCCCTTCAATGACGGAAGCACCTGGGCACACATGGGCATCCATATGTGGCCGGGTGCATGCCAATCGTGCTTATTTGGGAGAGAACAGGAAGTTCATCACATCGCCGTCCCTGACGATGTACTCCTTGCCTTCGGCGCGCATCTTGCCGGCATCCTTGGCACCTTGTTCGCCCTTGAAAGCGACGAAGTCTTCAAAGGCAATGGTCTGGGCACGAATAAAACCGCGCTCGAAGTCACCGTGAATCACGCCCGCAGCCTGGGGAGCCGTAGCGCCGACACGCACAGTCCAGGCACGCACTTCCTTTTCACCTGCGGTGAAATAGGTCTGCAGGCCCAGCAGCTTGAAGCCAGCACGGATCAGGCGATTCAGGCCAGGCTCTTCCAGACCCAGCTCCTGCAGGAACATATCGCGGTCTTCGTCTTCCATCTCGGCCATCTCGGCCTCGATCTTGGCGCAGATGGCGACCACGGGTGCGCCCTGAGCTTCTGCATATTCCTTGAGACGATCCAGAAAAGGATTGTTTTCAAAGCCGTCTTCGGACACGTTGCCCACAAACATGGCGGGCTTGGCAGTGATCAGGCAGAAAGGCTTGAGCAGGGGCGCATCTTCCTTGGACACCGACACCACACGGGCGGGCTTGCCTTCATTCAGGGCAGCCTGAATGGGAGTCAGCAGTGCCACCAGCTTGGCGGCTTCCTTGTCGTTACCGGACTTGGCGGCCTTGCTGTAGCGATTCAACGCCTTTTCCACCGTGGCCAGGTCGGCCAGGCACAGCTCGGTCTGGATGACTTCGATGTCGGAAATCGGGTCCACCTTGCCCGCCACGTGAATCACGTTGGGATCTTCAAAGCAGCGCACCACGTTGACGATGGCATCGGTTTCACGGATATGGGCCAGGAACTGGTTGCCCAGTCCTTCGCCCTTGGAAGCACCAGCCACCAGGCCGGCGATGTCCACGAATTCCACGATAGCGGGAACGATGCGCTCGGGCTTGACGACCTCGGAGAGCTGATCCAGACGCGGATCGGGCACTTCCACCACGCCGGTGTTGGGCTCAATCGTGCAGAAGGGATAGTTCTCGGCCGCGATGCCGGCCTTGGTCAGGGCGTTGAAAAGAGTGGACTTGCCCACGTTGGGCAGGCCCACGATGCCGCATTTGAGGCTCATGGAAATTCCTTATGTATCAATGCACTATCGAGCACCACACCCATGTGGCGGAAGTGCCCGATCCGCATCGTCGCGAATCCGGTTCTTTTGAAGCGTGACCCATAGGCACTCTGTTCACCCAGAGTTTCGTCCCGGTTTGGCCACGGAAAGCCCCCGATTGTAATGACCCGGCAATCTCTGCTCATCTGCGGTAGATTGCGCCACTGTTCCGGCCAGAAGGCAAAAAAGCCTGCGCAAAGACAGGCCTGGGAGAAAAAGTCCGGGAAATGTCGGATCAATCAGCGGTCAACGCCGGCGAACTCTGTCGCATGGGGCCAAACAGTTGCTCCAGCCCGGCCGTCTCCTCCAGCCGTCGGAACTGGGATTGCGGACTGCACAGATATTTGGTCATGCAGGGAGTCCGACAGCTGCGCATCAAGGCGGGCACCTTCTGGGCAAACTCCAGCACCCAGTCTCCGGCCTCACAGCCAATATGGCCATGACCGTCCGGCAGACAGAAATCTCTGTCGGGGGCACGAAAAGACAGGCGAGCGATCTTTCCGGCAAAAGCACTGCTGCCGGTGAGAACCACGAAATCGCCAGATTTGAATTCAGCCATGTCGCCCTCCCCCTCATTGCTGCTGCCAATGGCCTTATTGGACACTGGTTCTGCTGCATCACTATTACAGGGATGCCCCAAGTCTTTGAGGGTCAAAGGCCTACAACCTCAATCAAAGCGCAGATTGCCCGCCAGTTGCTGGCCCACAGCCAGCTCTGCTGCAGCACCCGCAACGTCCGGCAGACCCAGCACCATGGCATTCATACCAAAAGTAATAGCACCATCCACGCGCGGATTTTGGCGATAGCTGGAAATTGAATATCCCACTGCCGTGCCGGGTACGGCGGTGTCGGGATCTATATCGGGAATCGGGCAGCGCGTACAGGGCTTGCAGGGCAGCAGGCTCAGACCGGGCAACTGGGGCAGATCCAGCTGTTCCACACGATCTTCATCATGGGCTTCGATATCGGCAATCACGATATTCGGACGAAAGCGTCGCGCATCGACAGCAGCCTCGCCGGCCTGCGTCAGTCGCTGATTGAGCTCGTCCACGGCCGACTGGCTGAGCAGCAGCAAAGGGTAGCCGTCGGCAAAATGCACCGGAGCGTCGCCATCGCCCACCCAGCGTTCGCTGGCCCGGCGCGGTTGCGAATTATCAAAGCGCACCAGATGGCAGTCCTGCGCCAGAGCCCGGCTCAGCCAGCTGCGTGCAGGCGCGGCCCATTCGCCGAGGTCCCAGGCATCGACCGTATCCTTCCAAACCCGCGCACGGCATTTGCTGCCCTGTACCAGCAAAGGAATCTGCAAGCTGTCCATACCCGGAAAATGCAGCAGCAAGTATTCGTCCGTAATCTCGGGCCTGATCAGCGCCATGCGCGGATGACTGCGCTGGGTCAAGAAATCGCCATTGGCATCGACCACCATCCAGTGCCTGTCCCATTGCAGGCCATGGCGCGAGAGCGCGGCCTTCGGCACGGCAATACCGGCGCAGGATTTGACGGGGTAGATCCACAGTTCGGCAATCCGGCCCTGCACGTCATAGGCGGTGTCGGTCATCACATCTCCTTCGATTACGGATTCATCTCTCATTTTGCCCTCTAGTCCCTGCTTGACCTGCACAGCCCGCTATCAACAACATAGTTGGCTGCGGTCGGCGACCGCATGGCATGAGGTTTCCTCTATGGGCGCAGGCCCTGCCCGCGCCTCCTACAATGCCGGACATGGCGCAAACCTTTGATGTATGTATTCGTGGAGCCGGCATTGTGGGCCGGACCTTGGCTCTTTTGCTGGCGCGTGAGCGTCTGCGTGTGGCGCTGGTGGCGCCGCCACAGCCTCGATCCCCGCAAAAGGATGTGCGCGCCTATGCGCTCAATGCCAGTTCCAGGGCCGTGCTGCAGTCGTTGCGCTGCTGGCCTGACGACGAGGATGCCACGCCCGTGGTCGGCATGCAGGTGTTTGGCGATCTGGACGGCCAGGTTCAGTTCGACGCAGCTTCTCAGGAAGTGCCAGCACTGGCCTGGATTGTCGATGTCCCCGCGCTGGAGCAGCGCCTGGCCGAGGCCGTGCGCTATCAACCCCAGGTGGAAATCGTCAAGGAACCGGTGGAGGCCGCACTCACCGCCGTCTGCGAAGGCCGCTCCAGCAGCACGCGCACCGAATTCGGCGTGGATTTCTCCGTCACGCCCTATTCCCAGCACGCCATTGCCACCCGGTTGAGCTGTGAGCTGCCGCATGGCGGCATTGCACGTCAGTGGTTCACGCCGGAAGGAATCCTGGCCTTTCTGCCCATGGGCGGGCCCGACGGTCACGAAGTGGCCGTTGTCTGGTCGCTGGAGCAATCACTGGTGCCTGACTGGCTGGAAAGCGACGAAGAGAGCTTTACCACCCGCCTGCAGTCCATCAGCCAGGATGCGCTGGGCCAGTTGGAGCTGGTGGCCGAGCGCGCCACCTGGCCTCTGCAGCAGGCTGTAGCCGATCGTTGGTGCGGACCGCTGGACAGGAACAGCCAACAAAGCTGGGTGCTGGCAGGTGACGCCGCCCACAACGTCCACCCGCTGGCCGGCCAGGGTCTGAACCTGGGCCTGGGCGATGTGCAGACTCTGGCACGCATCCTTCAGGAGCGCGACTACTGGCGCAGCCCCGCCGATCTGAAGCTGCTGCGCCAGTACGAGCGTGAGCGCAAGGCATCTCTGGCCCCCATGGGCCTGGCCATGGACGGGCTGCAGCAGCTGTTTGCCCGTCCCGAAGTGCCTGTGCAGATGCTGCGCAACTGGGGCATGAAGGGCTTTGAGCGCAGCGGCCTGCTCAAGTCCTGGATGGCCAAGCAGGCCATGGGTCTGCTCTGAGACGCGGGCTCAGGGAACCCTTGGCTCAGTCCGTACTCCAAGCAACAGCCCTGCCGTCCATGCATAGTGGATGGCAGCCGATCTCATTCTTTCCACGCTGCAGCGCGCTGCAGCCCACGACATCTTCCATGAAACTTGTTGCCTGCCTGCTGGCCACCGCCAGCCTGACCTTCGGCCTGAGCGTGCATGCCCAGGATGCCAACCTCAAGAAGACGCTGACCGAGCGCATTCCCCAGCTCGAAAAAATCGACGAGGTGCGCTCCACCCCCATGAGCGGCCTGTACGAAGTACGCGTGGGCACGGACATCTTCTACACCGATGCCAAGGGCAACTATCTGATTCAGGGCGAGCTGATCGACACCAAGGCGCGCCGCAATTTGACCGAAGACCGCATGACCCAGCTCACGGCCGTGGACTTCAAGCAGTTGCCCATCAAGGACGCCATCACCATCGTGCATGGCAAGGGCGAGCGCAAGATGGCCGTGTTTGAAGACCCGAACTGCGGCTACTGCAAGCGCTTCGAAAAAGACCTGCAGAGCGTGGACAACGTCACCATCTACCTCTTCCTCTACCCCATCCTGAGCCCGGACTCGGCCGAGAAGTCGCGCAATATCTGGTGCGCCAAGGATCAGGCCAAGGCCTGGCATGAGCAGATGCTGAACAGCAAGAACGCGCCAGCCGCCCAGTGCGATCCTGCCGCCATCCAGCGCAATCTGGCTTTCGGCCGCAAGTACAAGATCACCGGCACGCCCACCGTGATTTTCTCCAACAATGTGCGTGTGCCCGGCGCCATCTCGGCTGCCGAGGTCGAAAAGCACCTGGCCGCCGCCAAGTAATCCCTGTCTCATTGCCGGAGCAGCGTGCACCTGATGCAGTTTCAGGCACGCTGCGATAGGTTCGCATGCTCCGGCCCGCATTTCTGGAGCTGCCATGACCTCTGTCCCCAATGCCTGCGGCATTCGCCCCGACATCCGCTTCGCCGTGCAGGCCAGCGCGGTGGACGCCCATCTTTTCGATGTGCAGCTGCATATCGCCCAGCCCGCGGCGCAGCAGCTGCTGTCGCTGCCGGTGTGGATTCCGGGCAGCTATCTGGTGCGCGAGTTTTCCAAGAATCTGCAGGGCTTGAAGGCCACGCAGAACGGTCAGCCCGTGGCCGTGCAACAGCTCAGCAAGAATCAATGGAAAATCGCCTGTAACGTTGATGCAGATTGCGTTATCAGCTATCAGGTTTGCGCCTACGACACCTCGGTGCGCACAGCCTGGCTGGATCGCAGGCGTGGTTTCTTCAACGGCACCAGCCTGTGCCTGCGCGTGCATGGTCAGGAAAACCGCCCCCATGCGCTGGAGCTGCTCGCCAGCCCTGCCACACAGGGCTGGCAGGTGGCCACCGGCCTGACGCCCGCGCAAGTCGATGCCAGCGGCTTCGGTCTCTACACGGCTGCCCATTACGACGAGCTGGTGGACTGCCCCGTGGAGATGGGCCGGTTCTGGCGTGGCAGCTTTGTAGCAGGAGGCGTGCCCCACGAGTTCGTGGTGGCCGGTGCCGCGCCCAGCTTTGATGGCGAGCGCCTGCTGGCCGATACGCAAAAGATCTGCGAGGCCGAGATCGCCTTCTGGCATGCCGACGGCAGCCAGCTGCCCATGGATCGCTATGTCTTCATGCTCAATGTGGTGGATGACAACTATGGCGGCCTCGAGCACCGCAACAGCACGGCATTGATCTGCGGCCGCCGCGATCTGCCGCGCAAGGGTGAGGCCAAGGCCGGCGAGGGCTATAACACCTTGCTGGGCCTGATCAGCCACGAGTACTTCCACACCTGGAACGTCAAGCGCCTGCGCCCGACCGAACTGGCCCGCTACGACTACGAGCAGGAGAACTACACCGAGCTGCTGTGGTTCTTTGAAGGCTTCACCAGCTACTACGACGATCTGTTCCTGCGCCGCGCCGGACTGCTGGACAACAGCCAGTACCTCAAGCTCGTCACGCGCACCATCAACCAGGTGCTGCAAACGCCGGGCCGCCTGGTGCAGTCCGTGGCCGAGGCCAGCTTCGACGCCTGGGTCAAGTACTACCGCCAGGACGAGAACACCGCCAATCACACGGTCAGCTACTACACCAAGGGCTCGCTGGTCGCTCTGTGCCTCGATCTGGCGCTGCGCGCCAACGGCACCAGCAGCCTGGACGATGTGATGCGCGGCCTGTGGCGCAGCAGTGAAGGCGGCCCCATCAGCGAAGCCGATGTGCTGGCAGTGGTCAGCGAAGTGGGCAACCCTGAGATTGCCGGACAGCTGCAAGCCTGGGTACATTCCACCGAGGACCTGCCGCTGCGCGAGCTGCTGGTCCTGCATGGCATCAAGAGCAAGGCCGAGCCCGCACAGTTGGCGCAGAAACTGGGTCTGCGTGTCCAGGAAAACCACAGCGTGCAGATCAAGACCGTGCTGCGCGGCGGCGCTGCCGAGCAGGCCGGCATGATGGCTGGAGACGAGTGGCTGGCCGTCGAGGCCGATGGTCAGCGCTGGCGCATCAGCAAACTGGACGATGTGCAGCTGTACGCGGCCGGCTCCAATCAGCTCACGGCCTGGGTAGCACGCGACCAGCAGATTCTGCAGCTGACGCTGAACACGGGCAGCCTGCTCGCCAAAGCCGCCAGCGAGGATGCAGATAGCGCCAGCCCCATCAGCAATCTGGGGCTGGAAATCAGCGACAAGGCCGCCGCAGAGCGCTGGCTGACGGGCATTGCGGCCTGAGCCCGGCCCCAAAGTGGCGCTGCAGCGCGACAGCTGGCAGCCAGACTCAGCGGTTATTCTTGGCAGCAGCCATTCATTCTTTAGCAGGAGACAAACTTGGCCTACGAAACCATCGAAGTCCGCGTGGAAGCGGACAAAGTCGGCGTCATCACGCTGAACCGTCCCAAGCAGCTCAATGCCCTGAACGACCAGCTCATGGACGAACTGGGCGATGCGCTCAGGAAGTTCGATGCCGACAAAAGCATTGGCTGCATGATCATCACCGGCAGCGAACGCGCCTTTGCCGCCGGTGCCGACATCGGTGCCATGGCCAAGTACAGCTTTGCCGACGCCTATGGCGGCGACTACATCACGCGCAACTGGGAAACCATTCGCAGCATCCGCAAGCCCGTGATTGCCGCCGTCGGCGGCTTTGCCCTGGGCGGCGGCTGCGAGCTGGCGATGATGTGCGACTTCATCATCGCTGCCGATAACGCCAAGTTCGGCCAGCCCGAGATCAAGCTGGGCGTGATTCCCGGTGCCGGCGGCACGCAGCGCCTGCCCCGCGCCGTGGGCAAATCCAAGGCCATGGACATGGCTTTGACCGCCCGCATGATGGATGCCAGCGAGGCCGAGCGCGCCGGTCTGGTCAGCCGCGTCGTGCCTTTTGACAAGCTCATGGAAGAAGCTCTGGGTGCGGCCATCATCATCAGCGGCTTCTCCCAGCTGGCCGTGATGGCTGCCAAGGAATCCGTGAACCGTGCATTCGAGAGCGGCCTGTCCGATGGTGTGATGTTCGAGCGCCGCCTGTTCCATGCCCTGTTTGCCACCCAGGACCAGAAGGAAGGCATGGACGCGTTTGTGAACAAGCGCCCCGCCCACTTCACCCATCAGTAAGCACCAGATTTTTCGCAAGAAATTTCAGAAAACCACTTGAAGCAGCCATTTTTTGCATATAATCGCTGTCTTCGGTCGTATAGCTCAGTTGGTTAGAGCGCAGCATTCATAATGCTGATGTCGTAGGTTCAAGTCCCACTACGACCACCAAACAGGAAACCGCAGTGCTTGCAAAAGCACTGCGGTTTTTTCTTTATCCCTGAGACCGCTGCAGGCCGCACACAAAAAATCCCAACTTGGCTGCCAAGGCCATTTCTTCCTATACAATTGCGGGCTGTCGGTCGTATAGCTCAGTTGGTTAGAGCGCAGCATTCATAATGCTGATGTCGCAGGTTCGAGTCCCGCTACGA
The DNA here is from genome assembly GCF_039581385.1 of Comamonas sp. A7-5. NCBI lineage: Bacteria > Pseudomonadati > Pseudomonadota > Betaproteobacteria > Burkholderiales > Comamonadaceae > Comamonas > Comamonas sp. A7-5. The sequence continues at coordinate 37,675 of NZ_JBCPWO010000008.1, read as the reverse complement.
CCACCAAATCCAGGCCCCAGTTGCTCACGCAGCTGGGGCTTTTCGCTTTTTACAGAGGCGACATTGCGCCGCACTGCTCTTTCTGCCCCGCAGAAATCAACGCAGTCCGCGCCGCCATGCTCCAGCCGCTCAAACCTCCCCTTCAAGGACTTTTTCGTGCCCGTTGCACCTCAAGGATGCTGCACGCACGCTGCGTGCCCGCGCGCTGGTCTTGCGCCCAGCGAGGGCCTGCTTTTTTCTGCAAAAGCCGGCCTGCAGGCACCCACAGTCCGTCTTCGCTCAAGGACTCTCCCGTGACCATACAAACCACAGGCGCCGTGGCAGGCACAGCCGCGCCCGCCGCTCCAACAGAAGTCAACGGATACAGCTGGAAAGCACTCATCGGTTCGGCCGTCGGCTACGCCATGGACGGCTTTGACCTGCTGATTCTGGGCTTCATGCTCTCGGCCATCTCCAAGGACCTGAACCTCACGCCCGGCCAGGCCGGCTCTCTCGTGACCTGGACCTTGATCGGCGCCGTCTTCGGGGGCATCGTCTTCGGCATGCTCAGCGACAAATACGGCCGCATCCGCGTGCTGACCTGGACGATCGTGCTGTTTGCCGTCTTTACCGGCCTGTGCGCTTTTGCACAAGGCTATTGGGACTTGCTGATCTACCGCACCATCGCCGGCATCGGCCTGGGCGGCGAGTTCGGCATCGGCATGGCACTGGCCGCCGAGGCCTGGCCCGCACGCCATCGCGCACGCGTCTCGTCCTATGTGGCGCTGGGTTGGCAACTGGGCGTGCTGGGCGCAGCCATGCTGACCCCGCTGCTGCTGCCCTCCATCGGCTGGCGCGGCATGTTTCTGGTCGGCGTGATTCCTGCTGTCGTGGCCTGGGTCATCCGCAACAAGCTGCATGAGCCCGAAGTTTTCGTGGCGCGCAGCAAGAAGGAGCAGCCCTCGGCCATGCAATGCCTGAAACTGCTGATGAAGGACAAGGCCACACGCAAGATCAGCCTGGGCGTGATCGTGCTGACCTCCGTGCAGAACTTCGGCTACTACGGCATCATGATCTGGATGCCCAGCTTTCTGTCCAAACAGATGGGCTTCAGCCTGACCAAGTCGTCCGTGTGGACGGCCGTCACCATCATCGGCATGTCGCTGGGTATCTGGGTCTTCGGCCAGCTGGCCGACCGCATCGGCCGCAAGCCCACTTTCCTGATCTTCCAGGTCGGCTCCGTGATTTCGGTGCTGGCCTATTCCCAGCTCACCGATGCCACGGCCATGCTGTGGGTGGGAGCCATCATGGGTCTGTGCGTCAACGGCATGATGGGCGGCTATGGCGCCGTCATCAGCGAAGCCTATCCCACCGAAGCCCGCGCCACGGCGCAGAACGTGCTGTTCAACATCGGCCGCGCCGTCGGCGGCCTGGGCCCGGTCGTCATCGGTGCGCTGGCCATGGCCTACTCCTTCCAGGTGGCCATTGCCCTGCTGGCCGCCATCTATGTGCTGGACATGCTGGCCACGGTCTTCCTGATCCCCGAGCTCAAGGGCAAAGAGCTTCAATAAAGATCGCTGCCATCGCAGACTCACCAAGCGCCAGAGCCTTCAAGCCTGGCGCTTTTTTATTACCGCCGGGCCATCCCAAGGCAACAAGCGCACCCTCGGGTCGCCCGGCGCGGGGGCAACACGAGGCGGGCAGATGTGAGGCCGAGCCCCTTATCTGCGCTGCCCGAACACTTCGCTGACCAATTCCCGCAGCCACTGGTTCGCGGGCTCCTGCGCAAAGCGCCAGCTCCAGTGCAAAGAGACATCGAAAGCACTCTCTGGCAGATCGGCCTGCAGCACCACATAGCCGCCCTGTGCTTCAAAGGTCTCGGCAATCTCGGCGGGCATGATGACGGCCAGATCCGTCTGATGCACGATGGAAGGCACGGCCATGAAGTGGGCCGCCGACAGCCGTACCTGATCCTGCAACTCGAGCTTGTGCAGAATGCGCAGCGTCTCGGAATGCGAGCGCACGGCCACATAGTCGAGGCCGCGCAAATGTTCAGCGCCCAGCCTCTCGGTCTTCAAACCATTGAGCACCGGGTGCCCCTGACGCAGCAACAGGGCGTAGTGATCGGACAGCAGCACCTTCTGCTGCGTGCCCGTCACGCCAGGCAGAAAGCCGATGGCGATATCCAGCGAACCACGATCCAGCGCATCGGCAATCTCGCCCATGGGCATTGGCAGGGTTTCCAGCTGCACATGGGGCGCCCGGCCTCTCAAGGCCTGCATCAGCGGTGGCAAGAAGCGCGCCTCGCCGATGTCGCTGAGGTGAATGCGAAAGCACTGATTCGCCTGCAAGGGGTCGAAGGTGTGCGCCTCCGCCAGAGCCACCTCCAGGGTTGCCAGCGCCGTTCTCACCGCCTGAGCCAGCCGCTCGGCGCGTGGTGTGGGGCGTACGCCGCCATGCATGCGCTCGAACAGCGGATCGCCCAGCAAATGGCGCAGCCGCGTCACCGCCTGGCTGGCTGCGGGCTGGGAAAGACCCAGCTCCTGCGAAGCGCGGCTGACGCTGCCGTGGCGGAACACCGCATCGAAAACGCGCAACAGATTGAGATCCAGACCCGATATATCCATGAAACGAATATCTCTTAGATGATTTATTCAATTGCTGGAAATTATCTATCAAGGCAGGATTGACGCCAACAGTGCCAAGGCCCAGTGCCAGCCCGACCCAAGGAGAATTTTTTGCTCGCCAACACCGCCCCCAATGCCCAGGCCGCCGAGGTCTTCACCGTACGCCACGCCGTCATCAACATGCTGCGCGAGCTGGGCATGACGCGCATCTTCGGCAACCCGGGCTCCACCGAGCTGCCTTTGTTTCGCGACTATCCCGAGGACTTCTCGTACATCCTCGGTCTGCAGGAGACCGTGGTCGTGGGCATGGCAGACGGCTACGCCCAGGCCACGCGCAATGCCAGCTTCGTGAACCTGCACTCAGCCGCCGGCGTGGGCCACGCCATGGCCAATATCTTCACGGCCTTCAAGAACCGCACGCCCATGGTCATCACGGCCGGCCAGCAGACGCGCTCGCTGCTGCAGTTCGACCCCTTCCTGCATTCCAACCAGGCCGCCGAGCTGCCCAAGCCCTATGTGAAGTGGAGCTGCGAGCCCGCGCGTGCCGAGGACGTGCCACAGGCCCTGGCGCGCGCCTACTACATCGCCATGCAGGAGCCGCGCGGCCCGGTCTTCGTCTCCATTCCCGCCGATGACTGGGATGTGCCCTGCGAGCCCATCACGCTGCGAAAAGTCGGCTTCGAAACCCGACCCGACCCACGTCTGCTGGACAGCATAGGCCAGGCGCTGGAGGGTGCGCGCGCACCGGCCTTCGTGGTCGGAGCGGCCGTGGACCGCAGCCAGGCCTTCGAGGCCGTCCAGGCCCTGGCCGAACGCCACCAGGCGCGCGTCTATGTGGCACCCATGAGCGGGCGCTGCGGCTTCCCCGAGGACCATGCGCTGTTCGGCGGCTTCCTGCCCGCCATGCGCGAGCGCATCGTGGACAGGCTTTCGGGCCATGACGTGGTCTTCGTCATCGGCGCACCGGCCTTCACCTACCACGTCGAAGGCCACGGCCCCTTCATCGCCGAAGGCACGCAGCTGTTCCAGCTCATCGAGGACTCCGCCATCGCCGCATGGGCCCCCGTGGGCGACGCTGCCGTGGGCAATATCCGCATGGGCGTGCAGGAGCTGCTGGCCCGCCCCCTGGCGCGTCCGCGCCCTGCGCTCCAGCCCCGGCCCGCCATACCTGCACCGGCGGCACCCAAGCCGGGCGAGCTGATGAGCGATGCCTTCCTCATGCACACACTGGCCCAGGTTCGATCGCGTGACAGCATCATCGTCGAGGAGGCGCCTGGCTCGCGCTCCATCATCCAGGCCCACCTGCCCATCTACGCTGCCGAGACCTTCTTCACCATGTGCAGCGGCGGGCTGGGCCACAGCCTGCCTGCTTCCGTAGGCATCGCGCTGGCCAAGCCCGACAAGAAGGTCATAGGCGTCATCGGCGACGGCTCGGCCATGTACGCCATCCAGGCGCTGTGGAGCGCAGCCCATCTGAAGCTGCCGGTCACCTACATCATCGTCAAGAACCGCCGCTACGCTGCCCTGCAGGATTTCTCCAGGGTGTTCGGCTACCGTGAGGGCGAGAAGGTCGAAGGAACGGACCTGCCCGACATCGACTTCGTGGCCCTGGCCAAAGGCCAGGGCTGCGACGGCGTGCGCGTCACCGACGCAGCCCAGCTGCCCCAGGTTCTGCAGGATGCCCTGAGCAGCCCGCGCGCCACGCTGGTCGAGGTCGAGGTCGCCTGACCCGGCCCCGCGCCCTCGGAGACAAGACATGCACAACACACAAGAGCCGCAAGCGGCCACCGTCGGCATCCTGGGTGCGGGGGCCATGGGCACCCTGTTCGGCACCCGGCTGGCCCGGGCCGGCATCCCCGTCACGCTGGTGGATGTCAACGCGCAGCTGCTCCAGGCCATACGCGAGCATGGCGTGCACTGCGAGACCGACCAGGGCCCGTTGCACGCCGGCGTTCAGGCCCTGCAGGCCCATGAGCTGACGCAGCCACCCGCGCGCTGGCTGATCTTCACCAAGGCCGCCCACACCCAGGCCGCGCTGCAAAGCATTGCCCACCTGATAGGGCCTGAAACCCTGCTGCTCAGCCTGCAAAACGGCATAGGACATATCGAGACCCTGCACGGATTTGCCGATTCCCGGCAGATCGCCGTGGGTGTGACGACATGGCCGGCCCGGTTGCTGGCTCCCGGAAAAGTGAGTTCGCTGGGCAGCGGCAAGATCCGCTTCATGCCACGCACCGGACAGGTGGACGCCGGCTTCCAGGACTTCTGCGACGACCTCAACCGCGCCGGACTGCATTGCGAGATCGACCCCGAGGTCGAGACCGCCATCTGGGAGAAGCTGGCCTTCAATGCGGCCTTCAACGGCCTGTGCGGCATCACGCGCCAGACCGTGGACGGACTGGCCAGCCCTCTGGGCCGCAGCCTGATCCGCGAGGTACTGGACGAGGTCGTTGCAGTGGCTGCGGCCAACGGCATCGCTGTGGACACCCTCCGCATCCAGGCCACGGTGGAAGACGCACTGAATCACCATGTGGGCCACCAGCCATCGCTGCTGCAGGACCTGCTGGCGGGGCGTCCCACCGAGACCGATTCCATCCACGGCGCGGTGGTGCGCGCGGGCGAGCGGCATGGCATTGCCACGCCCATGACACGCACCCTGCACCGGCTCATCAGCATGACACAGCAGCGCACGCCATAGACCCCGGACTCGGCGAAGACGCATCGAAGGCTCGGGAAAGACAGCGAAAACAAAGAGAAAGACAGCAGGGACCGGGCCCATGGATTCAACAACAAGGAGACAACATGCGCAGAACCTTTCTCAAAGCCGGCGCTGCTTGCGGTGTACAGCTCATGCTGGGTACGGTCCACGCCCAGCCGGCGTCCGGCAGGCCCATGGAGTGGGTGGTCGGCTTTGCTGCGGGTGGCGGCTCGGACTCCGTTGCGCGCTCCGTGGCAGAGGCCTGGGCCAAGTCCCTTCATCGCAACATCGTGGTGATCAACAAGCCGGGCGCCGGCACCAACATCGCCGCAGAATATGCGGCGCGCTCGCGCGACTATGGCAACCTGGTCTTCACCGCCAACTTCGCCACCCTGGCCGCCAACCCGCATCTATTCCCCAAACTGGCCTACAACGCCGAGCAGGACTTCGTCCCCATCAGCCTGCTGGCGCACTTTCCGCTGCTGCTGGTCGTCAACAACGAATTGCCGGTGCGCAGCTTCCAGGAATTCGCGGCCTGGGCCAGGGCCAACCCCGACAAGCTCAGCTATGGATCTCCCGGGCTGGGAACCGTTCATCACCTGGCCACCGAACTGCTGGCCCAGAAGATGGGCGTGAAGATGACCCATGCGCCCTATCGTGGCGCCGGCTTGGCCATGCTGGATGTGATCGGAGGTCAGATTCCCTTCATGCTGCTGGACAGTGCCGCAGGCCTGCCCCACATCAACGCCGGCAAGGTCCGTGCCATCGGCGTGGCCAGTGCGCAGCGACTCAAGAGCCTGCCCCAGATGCCCACGCTCATCGAGCAGGGCGTGGCCGGCTTCGAGGCCTTCGCCTGGCAGGGCCTGGTCGCCCCCAGGGGCACGGACGACACCACCATACAGATGTGGTCCAGGACGCTGCAGGAAACCCTCAAGACTCCGGCTGTGCAGGCCCGTTTCGAGACCCTGGCCCTGGAACCCCTGCCCAGCACCCCAGAGCAGATGCGTGAATTCTGGCTCTCCGAGAAGAAGCGCTGGGGAGAGGTCATCAAGACCGCAGGCATCAAACTGGACTGATCGATATCAATGACAAACAGGAAAACACATATGGAGACTCCCATCAATCAACGCCTCTCTGCGCACAAGCCGCTGCGCGCCCTGATCACCAAAGGCTGGGCCAGCCTGGGCATGGCGCTTTGCCTGGCGCCGGCCGCCCAGGCGCAGGCATGGCCAGATCGTCCCATCCGCCTGATCGTGAACTTCGCCCCTGGCGGCGCCGCCGATGTGATGGGGCGCGCGATCTCGCCCACCATGAGCCAGGTGCTGGGCCAGTCCGTGGTGGTGGACAACAAGCCCGGAGCCAACGGCAATATCGGTATCAGCGAAACCGTACGCTCTGCCAAGGACGGCTATACGCTGCTGCTGAGCAGCGGTGGCGGCATCAGCATCAATCCGCTGATCTACAGCAAGCTGCCGTTCAACCCTGAAAAGGACCTGGTCCCCGTGGCGGCCGTGGCACGCGTGCATGTGTTCCTGGAAACCAACCCCAGCCTTCCTGTGAGCAATGTGCAGGACTTCATCAAGCACCTGCAGGCCAATCCCGGCAAGCTGTCCTACGGCTCGCCAGGCCCGGGCAGCTCGCCTCATCTGGCCGGTGAAATGTTCAAGCGCGCGGCCAAGGTCGATGCCAGCCATATTCCCTACAAGGGTGCCGGCCCTGCCTTGACCGATGTGCTCAGCGGTCAGCTGCAATACTGGTTCGATCCGGGCCCGGGACTCAAGCAGGTCGAGGCCGGCAAGCTCAAGCTGCTGGCCATAGGCAGCCCGCACCGCTCGCCTCTGTACCCCAAGGTACCCACGCTGGCCGAAAGCGGCCTGCCGGGCTTCGATGCCGACACACTGTTCGGCATCTACGCGCCGGCCGGCACGCCCGCACCCGTGGTGGATGCCGTGCGCGCCAGCGTGATCAAGGCACTGGAGCAAAAAAGCGTGGTCGATGTGATCCAGGGTCTGGGCGCCACGCCCGAGCCGCGCATGAGCCGCCAGGACTTTGTGGACCACCATGCCAAGGAACGCGCCCGCTTTGCACCGCTGATCAAGGAAATCGGCTTGAAAGTGGACTAAGAAATTTCAGTTCAACGTGGGAGTCCGGTTACCCGAAAACTCCCTTTTGACCGCCCGTCTGAAAGGACCGGCGGTCTTTTTTTACAGGACTTACGCAAACAAGAATGCACAACAGGCATGCCTGCCGACAAGGCACCAGGCCTGATCCGGATTTGCGCAAGTCGTGTTTCAGTGGGAGGCCACCGCCACCACTACCGCAGACTCGGCCACCTCCAGCCAGACACTGTCATTGGCCACCAGCCCGCTCATCGCTGGCGCAAAGCCCACGATCTGAGCACCCCAGCTCAAACGACAGATGGCTTCGTCGCAAGCCAGGCTCTCTTCTGTCACCGTGGCTGCACCATAGGTCGCACGCTGCACCACGGCAGGCCAGATATTGATGGGCTGCGTGGACGCAGCAGGCCGCTCCTGCCCCAGCCAGACCTTGACCGCCGTGGCCTTGCACAACGCCAGCACCTGCACACCGGGTGCCAGACCCAGCAGCTCATAGCTTTCGGGCGTGATGCGCGCAGCAATCGTCCAGTCCGAGCCTGCATCGCTTGCGGCACGCAGCCAGACCCGAATCTGCCCGCCTATGGACTCGACCTTGAGCACGCTGCAGGGCCACTGATTGCGCATGCTGGTCATCAGGCCCAGATTGGGTTGCCCGCCACCTGGCGTGCCGGCCTGCATGCGTTGCAGCAACTCGGTACGCAAACGCATCATGGCCTCGGCCGCATGCAGCAATTCTTCGCCCGCCGGCGTGATCTGTGCACCGCCCCCCCCAGTGCCGCCCACGCTGCGCTCGACCAGCGGCACGCCCGCCAGATTGGTCAGGGTATCGATGGCCTGCCAGGCCGCCTTGTAGCTCACACCCACGTCACGCGCTGCCTGAGAGATGGAGCCGCTTTGCGCAATGCCGCGCAGGATGGCGATGCGACGGTCGGCCATGTCATAGCCCAGCGCCTGGGAAACCGAGTCGGACGATAGTGCGCCACCCGGCGCAGCCTCGTCGACGGGCATATCCAATTGTTCTTGTTCGAAATTTTCTGTGTCTGACATAGACCGCCATCATGCCCTGACAGCCAATTTCCTCGCTCGACCTCAGTTGTTCATTCACGTTACACTCGCTATTCCATTAATGAATAGCGAAATCTCAATGACTCAGATCACTGCCCGCTCCACCGGTTTTTCCTTTCAACTGGCTCGCTCTGCGGCCGTGATCGGCACAGTCGTGCTGGGCCTGTGGTCTGCTCAGGCGCAGGCCGCTGAGGTGGCGGTTGCCGTGGCAGCCAACTTCACCGCTCCCATGAAGAAGATTGCGGCCGAGTTCGAGAAGGATACAGGCCACAAGGCCGAGCTGTCGTTTGGCGCCACCGGCAAGTTCTACGCCCAGATCAACAACGGCGCGCCCTTCGGCATTCTGCTGGCCGCCGACGACACCACACCCGATAAGCTGGCCAAGGAAGGCAAGGGCGTGACCGATTCGCGCTTTACCTACGCCATCGGTACGCTGGTGCTGTGGAGCCCCAAGGCCGGCTATGTGGACGACAAGGGCGAAGTGCTCAAGACCGGCGACTACAAGCACATCGCGATTGCCAACCCCAAGCTGGCCCCTTATGGCACGGCGGCCATGGAGGTGCTGAACAAACTCGGCCTGAGCGCACAGGTGCAGCCCAAGGTGGTGATGGGCGAGAACATTGCCCAGACCTACCAGTTCGCTGCCACCGGCAATGCGCAGTTGGGTTTTGTGGCGCTGTCCCAGGTCATGGAGAACGGCAAGATTCGCGAGGGTTCGGCCTGGCAGGTCCCCGGCAATATGCATGAACCCATCCGCCAGGACGCCATTGTGCTCAACAGCGCCAAGGACAACGAAGCCGCCGCGGCTTTGATGAAGTACCTGCGCAGCCCCAAGGCACATGACATCATCCGCTCCTACGGCTACAGCTTCTGACGCCTGACCGGCAAGTCCTAGAGCCCGATTTACTCCAACCAATCCGCTCTACCCTTGGCGCTGCTCGGCTAAGCTGGGCACTCCAAGGGTCTTTTTTTAGACTTGCGCAAATCCGGATCGGGCATGGTTTGAGTCGATAGAAATGTCCGTTGTGCATACTTGTTTGCGCAAGCCCAGTTTTTGATTCCATGCAACTGAATGCCGAAGACTATGCAGCCATCTGGCTCACGCTCCAGCTCGCGGGCGTGACTACCGTGCTGCTCATGCTGTTGTGCACACCGCTGGCCTGGTGGCTGGCCCATACCCGTTCGCGCTGGCGCGGCCCGATCGGTGCCGTGGTGGCACTGCCGCTGGTACTGCCGCCCACCGTCATCGGCTTCTATCTGCTGGTCACCATGGGCCCCAACGGACCCGTAGGCAAGCTTACGCAGGCCATGGGACTGGGAAATCTGCCTTTCACCTTTGCCGGTCTGGTGGTCGGCTCGCTGATTTACTCGATGCCGTTTACGGTGCAGCCGCTGCAGCGCGCCTTCGAGGCGCTGGGCTCGCGCCCCATGGAGGCTGCAGCCAGCCTGGGCGCCAGTCCGCTGGACCGCTTTCTGACCGTGGCCCTGCCGCTGGCGCGCCCCGGGTTCATCACCGCCGCCGTGCTGACCTTTGCCCACACCGTAGGCGAATTCGGCGTGGTGCTGATGCTGGGCGGCAACATCCCCGGCGTGACACGCGTGGTCTCGGTACAGATTTACGACCATGTGGAAGCCATGGAGTACGGCCACGCCCATCTGCTGGCGGCCGGCATGGTGGTGTTCTCCTTCATCGTGCTGCTGGCCTTGAACTGGTTGCAGCCCAAAGCGGAGCGCCGCGCATGACAGTCACCCATTTCATCACCGCACAGCTCAAGCTGAGCCGGCCGGACTTTGAACTCGATGTGGATCTGCAGCTCCCCGGCCATGGGGTCACGGCCCTGTTCGGGCCTTCGGGCTGCGGCAAGACCAGCTGTCTGCGCAGCCTCGCTGGGCTTGAGCGAGCGCAAGGCCGCGTCACCGTCAACCAGACCGTGTGGCAGGACGACGCCGGCCGACAATGGCTTCCCACGCACCAGCGAGCACTCGGCTATGTGTTCCAGGAAGCCAGTCTGTTTCCGCATCTTTCGGCGCAGCGCAATATCGATTACGGCCTCAAGCGCACGCCACAGGAACGCCGCAAAGTCTCCAAGGAGCGGGCCGTGGAACTGCTGGGCATCGCCCATCTGATGGATCGCATGCCCGCCACGCTGTCGGGCGGCGAACGCCAGCGCGTGGCGATTGCACGGGCTCTGGCCACCAGCCCCGAAGTGCTGCTCATGGACGAGCCACTGGCCGCGCTCGATGCCCAGCGCAAGGCCGAGGTTCTGCCCTATCTGGAGCAGTTGCAGCGGCATCTGCGGATTCCCGTGATCTATGTGAGCCACTCCATGGACGAGGTTGCGCGCCTGGCCCAGCATATGGTGCTGCTCGGCGCGGGCAAGGTGCTGGCGCAGGGCTCCGTCACCGAACTGCTCTCCAGCCTCGATCTGCCGCTGGCCCATGGAGACGTTGCCTCCAGCGTGGTCCATGCCACGGTGCAGGCCCATGACGCTGCCGACCATCTGAGCACGCTGATCTTCGACGGCGGACAACTGCAGCTCGTCATGGCCCGTCCGCGCGAATTGGGCAGCACGGTGCCGCTGCGCGTGCAGGCGCGCGATGTCAGCCTGAGTCTGCTCAGGCCCGAGGGCAGCAGCATTCTCAACATCCTGCCGGTGCAGGTGCTGGGCCTACGCGAAGACGGGCCGGGGCAGGTCATGGTTTCGCTGCAGGCGGGCGACACCCGGCTGCTGGCCAGAATCACCCAGCACTCGGCCAAGGCCTTGCAGCTGCAGGCCGGCATGCCGGTGTATGCACAGATCAAGGGAATGGCACTGCTGGACTAAATGCTTGATGCATATCAAGAATTTTCCGTTTCATACCCGAGGCCTGCGCTAGCCTTTGCTGGACAAACATTCGCTTACTGAATAGATTCGCGTTCCTTTGACTTTTATCTAAGAGTCAAATGACAAAAAGCTTGAGGGCTTTTGTCGCGCTTCCTCGCTTTGCGAACCTGGCTATGCCAGCCGGTTCAATTGCTTGCCATTGGCATCCCTCAACATTCGACGTGGCCCGTGAGGTCCGGCAATGCGTGAGCAATCGTCAAGGTCGAGGCCCCGAGTCCGGGCTGTTCCCCCGGCTCACGGGTGGCTGCATCTGTGCATGCAGCCACCTGCAAACCTAACGCCCTCCATGGTCATGGGAGCGCGGTTGAAGAAAACAACACATGATGAATCACGGCAGAAGACGTTTCTTCAAGCTGTGCGGTGCCGGTGTCGCCGGTGCCACTGCTGCATCCCTGGGCTTTGCCCCATCGGTGGCCATGGCCACACTGCCCCGCCAGTACAAGCTGCTGCGCGCCAAGGAAACCCGCAACAACTGCACTTACTGCTCGGTGGGCTGCGGCATGCTGATGTACAGCCTGGGCGACGGCGCCAAGAACGCCAAGTCCAGGATCTTCCACATCGAGGGCGACCCCGACCACCCCGTCAGCCGCGGCTCGCTGTGCCCCAAGGGTGCAGGCGCGCTGGACTACATCCACTCCGACCAGCGCCTGAAGTACCCCGAGGTGCGTGAAGCCGGCAGCAACGAGTGGAAGCGCATCAGCTGGGACGAAGCCAACGAACGCATCGCGCGCCTGCTCAAGGACGATCGCGACGCCAACTTCATCGAAAAGAACGACAAGGGCCAGCGCGTCAACCGCTGGCTCAGCACCGGCATGCTGGCCTCCTCGGCCGCCTCCAACGAAACCGGCATCCTCGACTTCCGCTTCGGCCGCGCGCTGGGCATGGTCGGCTTCGACTGCCAGGCCCGCCTGTGCCACGGCCCCACGGTGTCGGCCCTGGCCCCCTCTTTCGGCCGCGGCGCGATGACCAACCACTGGGTGGACATCAAGAACGCCAACGTGATCCTGGTCATGGGCGGCAATCCCGCCGAGGCCCACCCCGTGGGCTTCAAGTGGGCCATCGAAGCCAAGATCCACAACAAGGCCCACCTCATGGTGGTGGACCCGCGCTTCAACCGCACGGCCTCGGTGGCCGACTTCTACGCCCCCATCCGTGCGGGCTCGGACGCCGCCTTTCTCATGGGCGTGGTCAACTATCTGCTGCAGCACGACAAGATCCAGCACGAATATGTCAAGGCCTATACCAATGCCAGCCTGATCGTGCGCGAGGACTACGGCTTCGACGAAGGCCTGTTCAGCGGCTATGACGCCGACAAAAAGGCCTACGACAAATCCAGCTGGACCTATGAGCGCAATGCCGAAGGCCATGCGCTGACCGACGAGAGCCTGCAGCACCCGCGCTGCGTGCTGAACCTGCTGAAAAAGCATGTAGAGCGCTACACGCCCGAGATGGTGCAGACCATCACCGGCACCCAGGTCGCCGACTTTCTGCATGTCTGCGAGCAACTGGCCAGCACCTGCGTACCGGACCGCACGGCCACCTTCCTCTATGCCCTGGGCTGGACCCACCACACGGCCGGCGCGCAAATCATCCGCGGCGCGGCCATGATCCAGCTGCTGCTGGGCAATATCGGCATGGCCGGCGGCGGCGTCAACGCGCTGCGCGGTCACTCCAACATCCAGGGCTATACCGACCTGGGCCTGCTCTCGACCCGCCTTCCCGGCTATCTGAACCTGCCCGAGGACAGGCAGCAAACCATAGAACAGTACCTGGCGGACGCCACGCCCAAGGCCGACCTGCCCGGCCAGGTCAACTACTGGAAAAACACGCCAAAGTTCTTCGTCAGCCTGATGAAGGACCTGTACGGCGAGCACGCCACGCGCGAGAACAGCTGGGGCTACGACTGGCTGCCCAAGTGGGACCGCAGCTACGACATGCTGGCCTACTTCGACCTGATGTATCGCGGCAAGGTCAACGGCTACATCGCCCAGGGTTTCAACCCCGTGGCCGCCATGCCTGACTCGGGCAAGATCCGCGACGCCCTGTCCAGGCTGAAGTTTCTGGTCATCATCGATCCGCTGCAGACCGAGACCTCCACCTTCTGGAAGAACCACGGCGAATTCAACGACGTGGACCCCGCAAAGATCCAGACCACGGTGTTCCGCCTGCCCTCTTCCTGCTTTGCCGAGGAGAACGGTGCCATCGTCAACTCCGGCCGCTGGCTGCAATGGCACTGGGCCGCGCAGGAGCCGCCGTTCGAGGCGCGCCACGACGGTCGCATCCTGGGCGGCATCTTCATGAAGCTGCGCGAGCTGTACGCCAAGGAAGGCGGCACCTGCCCCGAGCCCGTGATGAATATGCGCTGGGACTACCACGATCCTCACGACCCCCATCCCGAGGAAGTGGCCAAGGAAGCCAACGGCTACGCACTGGCCGATCTGTTCGACGACAGCGGCAAGCTGATCGCCAAAAAGGGCGAGCTGCTGTCCGACTTCGGCATGCTGCGCGACGACGGCACGACCTCCAGCTACTGCTGGATCTTTGCCGGCTCGTGGACCGAGGCTGGCAATCAGATGGCCCGCCGCGACAACACCGACACCGGCCTTGGCAACACGCCGGGCTGGGCCTGGGCCTGGCCGGCCAATCGCCGCCTGCTGTACAACCGCGCCTCGGCCGACCCGGCCGGCAGGCCCTGGGACCCCAAGCGCCAGATCCTGCATTGGGATGGCAGGAAATGGGGCGGCTCCGACGTTCCCGACTACCCCCTGACCGCCGCACCCAACAGCGGCGTGAGTCCCTTCATCATGCAGCCCGAGGGCCTGGGACGCCTGTTCTCCGCCAAGGGCATGAACGACGGCCCCTTCCCCGAGCACTACGAGCCCACCGAAAGCCCGATTGCAGCCAATCCGCTGCACCCCAAGGTCAGCAAGAGCCCCGTGGCGCGCGTGTTCGCCGACGACGCGGCCCGCATGGGATCGCGCGAGCAGTTCCCCTATGTGGCCACGACCTACTCCATCACCGAGATGTTCCGCCACTGGACCAAGCACTCGCGCCTGAACGCGATCGTGCAACCCGAGCAGTTCATCGAGCTGTCGGAAAAGCTGGCCGACAGAAAAGGCATCAAGGCCGGCGACATGATCCGGGTCTCCAGCAAGCGCGGCCACATCAAGGGCAAGGCCGTGGTGACCAAGCGCGTGATGACGCTGCAGGTCGATGGTCAGGAGATCGAGCAGATCGGCATCCCCTGCCACTGGGGCTACGAAGGCACGACGCGCAAGGGCTATCTGGCCAATACGCTGAGCCCCGGCATCGGCGATGCCAATGCCCAGACCCCCGAGTTCAAGGCCTTTCTGGTCAACATCGAAAAGGCATAAGGCGAGCACCCATGACCATGCAATCCCAAGATATCGTGCGGCGCTCGGCCACCAACGAGCTCACGCCCGCCGCGCGTGCCCGCGACCACAAGGCAGAGGTCGCCAAACTCATCGACGTCAGCATCTGCATTGGCTGCAAGGCCTGCCAGGTGGCCTGCAGCGAATGGAACGATCTGCGCGACGATGTGGGCGAGAACTTCGGCGTCTACGACAACCCTCGCGACCTCTCGCCGGAGAGCTGGACACTGATGCGCTTTGACGAGTACGTCAACGAGCAGGGCAAGCTGGAGTGGCTGATCCGCAAGGACGGCTGCATGCACTGCGAAGACCCGGGCTGTCTGAAGGCCTGCCCCCAGCCCGGTGCCATCGTGCAGTACGCCAACGGCATTGTTGACTTCCAGTCCGAGCAATGCATTGGCTGCGGCTACTGCGTTGCCGGCTGCCCCTTCAACATCCCGCGCATCAGCAAGAAAGACAACAAGGCCTACAAGTGCACGCTGTGCTCGGACCGCGTGGCCGTGGGCCAGGAGCCGGCCTGCGTCAAAACCTGCCCCACGGGCGCTATCGCGTTCGGCAGCAAGGACGACATGCTGATCAAGGCCGAAGGCCGCGTGCAGGAGATGAAGACCCGCGGCTTTGACCAGGCCGGCATCTACGACCCGCAAGGCGTGGGCGGCACCCATGTGATGTATGTGCTGCACCATGCCGACCAGCCCGAGCTCTATCACAAGCTGCCCAAGGATCCCAAGATCAGCGCCGTGGTCGAGGGCTGGAAAGGCTGGTTCAAGCCGCTGGCCGCGCTGGGCTTCGTGGCCACGCTGGCCGGTGCCGCGGCCCACTACATGGCCGCCGGCCCCAACGAGATCGACGAAGACGATGCGGGCGAGGACCGCGCCAAGAAAGGAGAAACGGCATGAACAAAGACCGCATGATCTTGCGCACCCCGCTGCCCGACCGCCTCTGCCACTGGGCCATGGTGGTGTGTTTCTTTCTGGTCGCCATGTCGGGCCTGTCCTGGGTGTTTCCCAGCCTGAACTGGTTCAACAGCGTCTTCGGCACGCCGCAGCTGGCGCGGCTGCTGCACCCCTTCTTCGGCATCGTGGTGTTTGTGGCCCTGGTCTATCTGTTCGTGCGCTTTGTGAAATACAACCTGTTCGTCAGGGAGGACCGCATCTGGGTGGAGAACGTGAAATCGGTGGTGACGGGAGACCACAGCCAGCGGCTGCGCATCGGCAAGTACAACGCAGGCCAGAAGCTGCTGTTCTGGGGCATCATGAGCCTGATCTGCGTGCTGCTGCTCACCGGCCTGGTGATCTGGCGCGCCTACTTCGCCCATCTGTTCCCGATTCCCGTGCTGCGTGTCGCGCTGGCGCTGCACGCTCTGGCGGGCGTGGGCCTGATCCTGCTGATCCTGGGCCATATCTATCTGGCCTTCTGGGTCAAGGGTTCGATACGCGGCATGGTCACCGGCTATGTCAGCCATGCCTGGGCCCGCGCCCATCACGACCGCTGGCATGAGGAGATCAGCGCCAAACCTGCGGCAGCAGGCAAAGCCAAGACAGGGGGCACACGATGAGCATCCATCTGGTTCCCGAATCCGAACGCTCGCCGGGAGTGGGCCATATCGCTCCCGTGCAGTTGCCCGCCGCCAAGCTGCCCTATGCCCGTCGTGCCAGCCGCCTGCAGCATCTGGCCCAGGGCCATGCCATGGCCGAGTATCTGCTGTGGGCCGCCGAGCTGGCCGGCGCCCAGCAGGCCACGGCCGAGGCCCTGCCCCTGCCCGAGCAGGAAGCCGTCGGCCTGGGCGCAGCCCTGCAGCAGCGCACGCAAACGCCTTTGCATTCGGCCCAATGGCCTCGCTCGGCCCACTGGCTGGCCCTGCTCGACGAGCTGCTGAACCGGATGGCACAGCAGTCCCGCATGCAGACTCCCGCCATCCGGCAGGCATTGGCGCGCTTGCAGCAGGCCGATGCCGCGCAACGCCAGGCCTGGGCCGACGCCCTGCTGACGGCCCTGCGCAGCGAAGCACTGGCCGACGACGCGGTCCTGCCCGAAGCGGGCGTGGCCCAGCTGTTGTGGAGCGCACTGTCGCTGTACTGGCGCCAGCTGGCCAGCCAGTTGCCCGCCGCCGGGCGGGCCGAGCCGGGCGAGCAGCGCCATCTCTGCCCCGTCTGCGGCCATGTGCCCACGGGCAGCCTGGTGCTTGGTGGCGCCCAGGCCGGCGTGCGCTATCTGCAATGCAGCCTGTGCGAATGCCAGTGGCATGTGGTGCGCAGCAAGTGCAGCAACTGCGACAGCACGCATGCACTGGACTACTGGTGCCTGGAAGACGAAAAAGCCCCCATCAAGGCCGAGAGCTGCAACGAATGCCAGACCTACCTCAAGGCCTTCTACCAGCAGGCGGACCACCAGCTGGAACTGGTGGCCGACGACCTGGCCAGTCTGGCCCTGGATGCCGAGATGGAGGAAAAAGAGCTTGCGCGCAGCGGCATCAACCCGCTGATGCTGCCGCTGCTGGCCTAGGCCCTGGCCGCCGGTCTGCACCGCCTCCTGGCCGTGCAGGCCGCTATGGCCCGCTGCCCCCCATGCATCTACAGGCCTGCCGTGCCAGGCTCTGAGCCGGAGTCCGCCCCTTGCCGGCAAGGAATGCGCCTGCTGACTATCATCAGCCCATGACCGAGTCCGCCTGCCCCATCCCTGCCCAACCGATAGCACCGCTGCACACCCATGCCGTGAGCCTCTTCAACGCCGGGCAGCAGGAGCGGCAGGAGCGCGTGCTGGCGGCCGAGGTGCCGATCGCGCTGGTCTTCAACGGCATCTCGCATGCGGTGATGATGGGTTCGCCCACCGATGTGGAGGACTTTGCGCTGGGCTTTGCGCTGACCGAGGGCATCATCGACAGCGCAGCTGACTGCTACGGCATCGAAGCCCGCCCCGTGTCTGCCGCAGCGGCCGGCCTGCCCGAAGGCATGGACGGCATGGAAGTGCAACTCGACATCGCCTCGCGCTGCTTTGCGCGGCTCAAGGACAAACGCCGCAGCATGACGGGCCGCACGGGTTGCGGTGTCTGCGGAGTCGAGAGCTTTGCGGCGCTGGACCTGTCGTTTGACGCCCTGCCGCCCCGGGACTGGCTGGAGCGGGTCGACGCAGCCACCGTGCTCAAGGCGATTGACGCCCTGCCGCCACACCAGATTCTCAATGCCGAGGCCGGCGCCATCCATGCCGCAGGCTGGGCCACGCTGGCGGGCGACATCACGGATGTGCTCGAAGACGTGGGCCGCCACAATGCGCTGGACAAGCTGGTCGGCCGGCTGGCGCGCACGGGCCGCCTCGGCGAACCCGGCTTTGTGCTGCTGTCCAGCCGCGGCAGCCATGAACTGGTGCGCAAATGCGCCAAGGTCGGCATCGCGGCGCTGGCCACGATTTCCGCGCCCACCGTCATGGGCGTGCGCATGGCGGAGCTGACGGGCCTGCGCTTCTGGGGGCTGTGCCGTCCGCCCAAGGCCGTGCTCTATGCCGCGGGCGGCAAAGCCTGAGCAAGCCCTGCTGCCAAGCGCCAGCCTCTAGAATCACGGCATTGCGGCCATGACTCCAGCTCTGACCGCCCCACGATCAGCCCCTGGATATACACCATGAACCGCTGCACCACCACCCGCTTCAGCCGCCGCCTTTGGGGCTGCGCCCTGCTGGCTGCTGCCGCCAGCGCCAGCCTGCAGGCCCTGGCCCAGGGCCTGCCCTCGGACGACACGCGCAACTTTCCGCCCACGGCGCAGTTCGGCGAACTGACGGTCACCAATTTCCCCGAAGTGGCCATTAACGGCACGACCATCCGCACCACGCCGGGCTTTCGCCTGTTCAGCCGCGAACGCAGCCTGGTTTTTGCCAGCAACTATGCAGGCCAGAAACTGCTGGTGGGCTATGTGATCGAGCCACAGACGCAGGGTCTGCACATGGCCTGGATTCTGACCCCGGCCGAAATCGAGAAATACAAGCCGATCCAGCCGCGCACCCTGCTGCAGCGCGTGTTCGGCAGCTGAGTCCGGCCCGCGCCGGCCGCTATTGATTGACGAGCTGCTTGCGCTTTTTCAGCAAGCTTTTCGAACTGTTTCCATATCCAAATCGAGTGATGGCAGGCGCCAGCCGCTATCACTTTGTGCTTGCAGACACTGCAGGCCCACCTGACAAGAGCGCCCCATGAGCAAGAAAGTCTTTATCAAAACCTTTGGCTGCCAGATGAACGAGTACGACTCGGACAAGATGGCCGATGTGCTGGGCGCGGCCCAGGGTTACGAGCCCACGCAGAACGTGGACGAGGCCGATCTGATCCTGTTCAACACCTGCTCGGTGCGCGAGAAGGCCCAGGAAAAAGTGTTCAGCGATCTGGGCCGTATCCGCCATCTCAAGGAAAAAGGCGTGCTGATCGGCGTGGGCGGCTGCGTGGCCAGCCAGGAGGGAGCAGAGATCATCAAGCGCGCTCCGTTTGTCGATGTGGTCTTCGGTCCCCAGACCCTGCACCGCCTGCCCGAGCTGCTCAATCAGCGTGCGGCCAAGGCCAAGCCCCAGGTCGACATCTCCTTTCCCGAAATCGAGAAGTTCGACCACCTGCCGCCGGCGCGCGTGGAAGGCGCTTCGGCCTTTGTCTCCATCATGGAAGGCTGCTCCAAATATTGCAGCTACTGCGTCGTGCCCTACACACGCGGCGAGGAAGTCAGCCGCCCCTTCGAGGACGTGCTGGTGGAAGTCGCGGGCCTGGCCGAGCAAGGCGTCAAGGAAATCACGCTGCTGGGCCAGAACGTCAACGCCTACCTGGGCAAGATGGGCGACAGCAGCGAGATGGCCGACTTCGCGCTGCTGCTGGAATATGTGGCCGAGATTCCCGGCATCGAGCGCATCCGCTACACCACCAGCCACCCCAACGAATTCACGCCACGCCTGATCGAGGCCTACGCCAAGATTCCGCAACTGGTCAGCCATCTGCATCTGCCCGTGCAGCATGGCAGCGACAAGATCCTCATGGCCATGAAGCGCGGCTACACGGCCATGGAATACAAGAGCACCATCCGCAAGCTGCGCGCCATCCGTCCCGATCTGGCCATGAGCAGCGACTTCATCGTGGGCTTCCCCGGCGAGACCGAGGAAGACTTCCAGAAGATGATGAAGCTCATCCACGATGTGCGCTTCGACAACTCGTTCAGCTTCATCTTCAGCCCCCGCCCCGGCACGCCTGCAGCCAATCTGCACGACGACACGCCGCACGAAGTCAAGCTGCGCCGCCTGCAGGAGTTGCAGGCCGTGATCAACACCAACATCAAGGAGATCAGCGAAGAGCGTGTCGGCACGGTGCAACGCCTGCTGGTCGAAGGCGTGAGCAAGCGCGACGGCAGCGAGCTGATGGGCCGCACCTATTGCAACCGCGTGGTCAACTTCCCCGGCAACGAGCGTTTGATCGGACAGATGGTGGATGTGAAGATTACCGAAGCCAAGGCCTACACCTTGCGCGGCGAAGTCCTGGTCAAGGATTGACAGCCCGACAGTCCCAGCCTCATCCACAAAAAGCCTGCCTGCAATTCCAAGGCAGGCTTTTTTCATGACTGGTTATAAATTCTGTAACAAATGGTGATCCCTTGCCGGATGGCACACGCCTCTTCAATCCGCCGCTAGGATGGTGGCCTATTGGGGCCAAGCTGCCTCGGATTGAACTCTGGACACCATGAACCAAACTGCCGCACTGCAGGGCGATGCCATCTACGCCCTGCTGGACCAAGCCCATGAGCTACTGAACGACTACAACGACGACAAGCCCGGCAGCATCAGCCGTCAGGACCGCATCGCTGCTGCGGTGGAGTTGATGGGGCAGCAGAACTTTGCCCCAGCCACCGTGCAGGAGCTCGAGCGCGTTCACGACTTCTGGCTCTACCTCGATCAGCCCGAAGCGGCCAACAAGCTGCTGCAGCAGCATCGCGACACCGCCCTGGCCGCTGCCGACGAACTGAGCCCCGCAGAGGCCGCGCTGCGCCTGAGCCTCAGCGACATCCAGAGCCGCATGGGCTTTGATCAGCCCTCCGCGCGCGCCCTGCTGGGATCGGCAGCGCTGGCCATTGCCCGGCTGCCCGAGGATGTGGACAGCGACAACTACTGGCATGGCTGGCACTGGATGGCCTCGCAGCTCCAGGCCTGGGAAGCTGCGGCCACGGGCCTTGAGCTGCAACGCGCCCAGGAGCGTCGCAACCCCGATCTGGCCGAAGATGCGGCCTACCTCGATGCCATCCTCTGCGTTCGCAAGGCGGAAATGGCTCAGAAAAGCGGCCACGCCAGCGAGTCAGCCAGCCTCGTGCAAAACGCCATCAATATATTGCGTGATGCCGCGCCCGATCAGCAGGTGGACTTTGACCGCTGGATGACGCTAGCCGACCATGTGCTGCCGCTGGCCCCGCAAAGCCTGCCCGCCCTGCTCATGGCCTGCGAGCAGCAACTGGCCGCTCTGGAGAATCCCCCGCCCTCGCAGGCCGTCAAGGCGCATCGCCAGGTCAAGATCGTGCGACTGCAAGCCCAGGCCTGTGCGCAGGCCGGTCAGCTGGAGGCAGCTCTGCAACTAGCGCCTCAGGGACACTTCGGCCTGACGGATGACTCGGGCGATCCCTTCAGCGCTTCCCAACTGGGTTGGCTGGTGCAGGCCGGTCGCTTGAAGGAGGCCGCCGATCTGGCGCTGGAGAGCGTGCTCCACGCCCGCCCCGTCTCGGCCGTGGCCGCTTTTCAGCTGGCCAAGGAACAGTTCAGCAACGACCCGGCCAACGCCATCACCTGGGCGCTGGTTCTGGCCATTGGCCAGACTGACGAGGACATGCGCCAGCTGCTCGCGCAAGAAGAGATGCCACTGCATCCGGCGGATTTCTATCTGAACATGGTGCGCGCAGCCCAGCCGGCCCATCCGGTGCTGGCTCTGCTCGACGGCCTGCGTCTGGCACGCAAGCGCCAGATGGAGCAGGCTCTGCCGCTGCTGGAAATTGGCGTGGGCCAGCACCCCGAGATGGCCGACAGCGACAAGCTGCCCGCGCTCTGGGCTGCCCGCTTTGCCGCGCTGCCGCTGGAAGAAGCGCTGGCTCGGCCTTTTCCCCAGGGCCATGGCGCGCACTGGTGCTACGCCGCCGGCGTGGTCCTTGACGATGCAGACGATCTGGCTCCGCTGATGGGCGGCAAGAAGAAAGTGCCTGCGCAGGAGGTGCGCGAGCCTCTGGTCGTGCGCTACTACGAGGAGGGTCTCGCCCGCTTCGAGCATTTCTGGGCGACTGGCCAGGGCCGCTTCAAGGATGGCGACCTGCATGTGTACTCCATGCTCTGCAACAACCTGGCCATCAAGTACCGCTTCATGGACCGCTACGACGAGGCCGCCGAGCTGCACCACAAGGGCCTGGGCAGCAGCCCGTTTGCCGAGCATCACAACGGCCTGCTGTGGTGTGCCGTGGGCAAGGACGACGACGCGCAGACCGTGGTCGAGGCCGAGCGCCTGTGGCATTTCGCCCAGGAGCATGGCTACAGCCGCCATGAGCCCACACGTTACTTCTCCACCGTCGCCCTGTCGCTCTACAAGCTCAACCGCGATGACGAGATCAGCATCTGGATGGAGCGTCTGGACCAATGGTTCCACGACCTGGATGAAGACGAGCAGCGCGACGTGCGCCGCAACTACCTGGCGTCCCTGATGTCCATGCTGGACTTTTTCTCCAGCACACGCCCCGAGCTGGTGCTGCCACGTCTGCGCGCGCATCAGCAAGAAGTCATTGCGCTGCAGGACTGCTATCCGCTGCGCCGCCTGGCCTGTGCGCTGGAAGCCTACCCCGAGCTGCTGGAAGAATCCGTGGCACTGCACAAGCAGGCCAACAGCTATCTGGACAAGGATGACGACGAGGACGAGCGGCGCATGTCGCAGTCCGGCATAGAGCGCGCCGAGCGCAAGCTGGCCGAACGCGACGCCCAGGCCGGTGCTGCGGCATCGGGTCGCAAACCATGGTGGAAATTCTGGTGAATCAGGTCGTCGAAAAAGCCGCTGCCGCCAGTGCCTACAAGGCGCGCGATGTCGTCAACGCCCCGGCCATCAAGCAGCGCATCAAGGAGCGCAGCGCAGAGCGCGGCGACGCAGCCGATGTCGCTGCCTGGCTGGGCAACCACTTCTACCGCCATGTGGTGGGCAATCTGCAGGCCGACGAGCCTGCCGTGCTGCGCATTGCCGACGTCCGGCAATTGCAGGAGCTGGCCGGCCGCCAGGAGCCGCCGGCCTGGGCGCTGGAGCGGCTGGAGCGCAGGCAGGTCGGCTTCGAGCTGCCCGAGCTCTGGTGGGTGCAGCCCGACAGCGCCGCCCTGCTGGCGCTGGAGACACGGCTGGTGGAATTTCTCTCCACCCGCAAGGGCACCTCTCTCGAAGGCAAGCTGCAGCGCGTGAACTGCCCGCAGGCGCTGGCGCGCTGGACGCTGGAGCATCTGGCTTTCGAGAAAAAACAGAACAGCGGCCGGGTTGAACACAGCCAGAGCGCCGTGCACGGGTTGCTGCGCGGCCAGCACGGTACCTTTGTGGAGTTTGACGGCACAAGTGCGCAGATGCGCCAGGAAATGGCTTATGAAAGCCAGATGATGGGCCACTGCGTGGGCCAGTTTGCCAACCGCAAGTCCTTCAGCGGCGGCTATGGAGAACATTACGCCGAGGGTCTCGAGTCGGGGCGCATGCGGCTGTTCAGCTACCGCACGGGCACGGCCCAGCCCCGCATCACCGTCAATGCCTATGTGCAAAAGGACGGCAAGCTTCAGATCGAGCAGATCAAGGGCAAGCAGAACCGACCGCCGATTGCACGCTATATGCCCGATGTGGTGACCCTGCTCAACCATCTGCCGCTCAATGACGAGGTGCCCGAGGACGCGCTGTCCATGGGCATTGTGCGCCGCCCGCCCGAGCTGCTGAAGTCCCATCCAGGGCTGGCGCCCTGGTGCTCGGTGCAGGAGCTGCAGACCGACGACGAACAACTGTGGCTGATGCAGCAGCACCCCGCCCTGCTGCCCCGGCTCAATCTGCAGTCACCACTGATGCAGTGGATGGTGGCGGCACGCAAGGACTCGCTGGACAGCGAAGTCATTGAACGCATGCCCAAATCCGCCGCACTGAAACAGAGCTTGCTGATGGCCAGAAAGCGTCCCGGTCGCCCAGGAGTTCGCACATGAGCGGATGGACGATCTTTCTGCTCATCGTGGCCCTGATCTACTGGGTGCTGCGCGGCGGCTTCAAGCGCCTCAAGGAGGCCAGGCAACGCGGCGACATCATCAGCTACCAGGCGGGCAGCCAGGAGCGCAACTGGGCCCTGGCCCTGGCCCACCCCATGGCCTACCACGCCATGCAAGGCGGCTTTGCCAGCGATCTGCATGGCGCTGACGATGCGCTGGCCAGGCAGTTGCGCCCCATGATCCTGCACCATCTTGGCCTGCGCACCGACCTCAGCGACGAACAGGTGCGCCAGCAACTGCCCGACGCACTGCGCCAGCGCTGGTTCATGCTGGATCTGCAGCGCCTGCAGCGCAGCGACGACGTGCGCGCCGCAATGGCGTTTGCCTGCGCGCGCGTGACCTTTTTTGTGCGCAGCGCCAGGCTGCTGGAATGGACGGACGAAGCCCTGCATTGGGATATCCTTCAGCTCAACGCCCAGCGCGCCCAGCAATGCTTCGACAGCTGGCTTGCTTTCGGTCAGGCCTATGCACAGGGCCGCGCTCAATGGCTGGCACAAGGCCGCAGCGATGTGCTGGGCAAGGCCTTCACGTCCGAAGAAGTGGCGCAATGGGTGACGCAGGAGCAGCACCCCTGGCATGCGATGAGCTGGAATCTGCCGCTGACCGGCGATGAGGCAAAGCCCGCCTCCGAGCCTGCGGCATAAGTGCGGGACACCCGCAAAAACCGAGGGACTGCCAGGCAGTCCCTTTTTACATCCGCGGCGCGGGCATTCAGGCAAAGATGCTTCGGGCTTCCGTGAATCGCTTGGCGAAGTACACATTGTCCATGCGTACCCGCTGCACCGTTCCGCCGCTGGACGGCGCGTGCACAAACTGTCCGTTGCCCACAAAAATTCCCATATGGGAATAGCGCCCGCCCAGAGTGTTGAAGAACACGAAGTCGCCGCGCATCAGATCGCGTCCGTCCACCGGGTTGCTGGCCTGCGCCCATTGCGATGTGGTGCGGGGCAGGCGCATTTCCGTGATGCCCCCCACGGCCCACTGAATCAGACCGCTGCAGTCAAAACCGCCCTCGGGAGAGTTGCCGCCATAGGTGTAAGGCGTGTTGACAACCAGCATGGTGCGCGCCAGCAGCGACTCGCGCAGCTCTGCATCCAGACTCAGGGCATTGGCCGGGCGCACGGAAGATCCGCCTTGCGCAGCAGACCGGGGCTTGTCTTTGGTGGTGGAACACCCTGCCAGCGCCGCAAGCAGCGAACCCGCCAGCATCAGCGCGCCGCGGCGCTCCAGACATTGAGGCAGAGGTTGCCGCTGACCCGCCTCCACGAAAGTCCTGTCTTGTAGCTTCATGGAAAGGCATGTTCTCAGAAAGCCGCCCATACAGCCACCTTCTATCCACAATTACTGCGCTTCTTTACAAAAAAGTGAGCTGCTCTCGCTAGTCATTCCTTTGATTCAGATGCATTTCTCATCCAAACCCATGAACAACAAGCGCAAGCAGCTCACTTTTTATAGATCGCTGATCTCAAACCAAGCACCCCCCAACTCAGGGACAGCGAGCAAGCGCCTATGCCGGCCGCGCCGCCGCGCAGCGAGGCTGTCGTCCCCCTTGGGAGCGCCCGGCCAGGGGAAGCCGCGCAGCGGCTCAGGGGGAGCTATCAGAACGGCAGCTTGGGCATGCCGCCGCCGCCCATCATGCCCTTCATGGCCTTCATGCCGCCCATCTTCTTCATCATCTTCATCAGACCGCCGCCCTTGAACTTCTTCATCATGGTCTGCATCTGCTCGAACTCCTTAAGCAGGCGGTTGACTTCCTGCACCTGCACGCCGGCGCCGTCGGCAATACGCTTTTTGCGCGTGGCCTTGATCAGGGCGGGGTTCTTGCGCTCCTTGAAGGTCATGGAGCAGATGATGCCTTCCTTGCGCTTGATCTCGCGCTCGGCCTTGTCCATATCGACCTGACCGGCCTTGCCGGCCAGCTCGGCGGGCAGCTTGTCCATCAGGGTCGAGAGACCGCCCATCTGCTTCATCTGCTGCAGCTGGGCCAGAAAGTCGTTGAGGTCGAAGCCGTCGCCGCTCTTGAGCTTCTCGGCCATCTTCTGCGCGGCTTCCATGTCCACGCCCTTGGTGACCTGCTCGACCAGGGCCACGATGTCGCCCATGCCCAGCACGCGCTGTGCGTGGCGGTCGGCATCGAAGACTTCCAGGCCGTCGATCTTTTCCGAGACACCGGCGAACTTGATGGGCGCGCCCGTGATCTGGCGCACCGACAGCGCCGCACCGCCGCGCGAATCGCCGTCAAGCTTGGTCAGCACGATACCGGTCAGCGGCAGCGCTTCCTTGAAGGCCTTGGCCGTGTTGACCGCATCCTGGCCCTGCATGGCATCGACCACGAACAGGGTTTCGACGGGCTTGAGCGTGGCGTGCAAATCCTTGATTTCGGCCATCAGCAGCTCGTCGATGGCCAGACGGCCGGCCGTATCCACCAGCAGCACATCGAAGAAATGCTTTTTGGCGTAGTCGATCGCAGCCACGGCGATATCGTGAGGCTTCTGGTCCGGCGTGGAGGGAAACCACTCGGCGCCAGCCTGGGCCGTCACGGTCTTGAGCTGCTCGATCGCCGCAGGGCGATAGACGTCTCCCGAGACCGTGAGCACCTTTTTCTTGCGCTTTTCGATCAGATGCTTGGCCAGCTTGGCCGTGGTGGTGGTCTTGCCGGCGCCTTGCAGACCAGCCATCAGAATGACGGCGGGAGGCTGGGCATTGAGGTTGATGTCGGCCACGCCTTCGCCCATGGTCGCCGCCAACTCCTTGTTGACGATGGACACCAGCACCTGGCCGGGCTGCAGCGAGCTGATGACTTCCTGGCCCAGCGCCTTTTCCTTGACGCGGGCAATGAAGTCGCGCACCACGGGCAGGGCCACGTCGGCCTCCAGCAAGGCCATGCGCACTTCGCGCAGCATGTCCTGCACATTGGACTCGGTGATGCGGGCCTGGCCGCGCATCTCTTTGACAAGGCGCGAGAGTTTATCGGTGAGTGCGGAGGCCATAAGCAAAAAGCATTCGAAAGTTATGGATGGACGGGAGTCGTGCGCGAGCGCGCAGCACGACTCTCCGGGCAGCTTGCGGACCCAGCTCAGGCGAGGCGAAGCTGCATGAACAGGCATTTTACCCGCTGCCCTTGATTGACGATGCCCCGCAGGCTTGTCCGTGATCTGCCTCAGGCGTGCAAGGCCGCTGCGCCCTGCCTCACAACTCCCTCGAAAAAGAGACCAGGCCGGTCTTGAATGGACCTGAATCAAGCTCTGCTGCAAGTCCTTGCGCGTGGCGCAGGACTGGCCGGCTGGGCGGGAAGACTGGAGACATCGCCCGGCAGGAGAAAATCCTTGAAGAACGGGCTCGAAAGTCGACGATCTGCTCGCAAGCGCTCAAACCCACGCTCATGACCGGGTTCAGACAGCGCTTTATGCGCAAAATTGCCGGACGGCAGCGGCCTGCAAAAGATGAGTGAGGGCCAGCGGCACTATCATAGAAAGCATGCTCTCCCAACCGCTCACCGCAGCTGGCCCCATTGGCTGGATCCTGGCCATGGCCGCAGCCATTGCCTACGCCATTCCTGCACTTGCCACCCAGCACCTGCAAGAAGCCGGTGCCCGTCGCTGCCTGCGCCTGGCCTGGGCACTGCATGCCCTGCTGCTGGGCTGGGGTCTGCTTGGCGAGTTGCCGCACTTCGGCTTTGCTCCTGCACTCTCTATCACTGCCTGGCTGGTGCTGACCGTCTATGTGGTGGAGCAGCAGCTCTACCCGCAGCTGCGCTCGCGCTGGCCGCTGTCCATGCTGGGCAGCGTGGCCGTGCTTCTGGCCGTGGTGTTCCCCGGCACACCGCTGCACGTCAACGCCTCGCCCTGGCTGCCGCTGCATCTGGCTCTGGGCATTGCTTCCTACGGCCTGTTTGCCGCAGCCGTCGTTCATGGCGCGCTGATGAGCCATGCCGAGCGGCAGATGCGCCAGGGCGGCGACCATGACAGCGGACTGCCGCTGCTGACGCTGGAGCGGCTGACCTTCCGTTTTGTCGGAGCGGGCTTTGTGCTGCTGACCGCCACACTGGCCGCAGGCTGGCTGTTTGGCGAGCAGCTCTACGGCAAGGCATGGGTGTGGAATCACAAATCCATTTTCTCCCTGCTGTCCTGGCTGGCATTTGCCGTGCTGCTGTTCGGCCGCAAGCGATTCGGCTGGCGCGGCCAGAGCGCCGTACGTGTTCTTTATATCGGCGCCATCTTTTTGCTGCTGGCCTATGCCGGCTCGCGGTTTGTGATTGAAGTCCTGCTGGAGCGCGCAGCATGAAGTATTTGCTGGTCCTGCTGGTCGTGGTGGTGGCTGTCGGAATCTGGCGCAACAAACGCCGCGCTGAAGTGGCCGATCAGACCAGGCCTGCCAGCACCCCCAAGCAGGCACAGACCATGGTAGCTTGTGCTCACTGCGGCCTTCACCTGCCGCAAGCAGATGCTGTCAACGACGCCTCGGGCAAGATCTTCTGCAGCGCGGAACACCGCCGCCTGGCCCAGCAAGACACTGCCCGCCACTGACCGCATGGTGAACTCCGCCTCGCCCTGGCAGCACACCGCCATCCCGCTCGATGAAGCCATCAGCCGGCGCGCGGACGCCAGTCTCAACGCCCCGTTCGTGCGCCTGTGGCAGGCCTTCCTCAGCGGCCGCGTGCTTCTGGCGCTGGCCCTGGTGCTGCTGCAGACGCTGAATCTGCAGCTGCAGAACATCAGCTCTCCCCTGGCCTGGCTGATCTGCTTCACCTATCTGACGCTGACCGTCGTGCTGCGCCTGGCTGCCGGACGTCATTTGCCGGCGCCTCGCGCAGCCCTGCAATGGCTGCCCGTGATCGGCGTCGACATTGCGGTGATCTTTCTGCTGCAGATCTTTCAGGTCGGCTCGCTCAACTACACCGCGCTGCTGGCCATTCCCGTCCTGATCTCCTCGGCGCTGGGTGGACTGATGCTGGCCTTTGGCACCACGGCCAGCATCACGCTGCTGACGCTGGCCTACACCTTCTGGCAATACCATGGCGGGCTCAACGACGGCGCCCAGTCTTACTACCAGACGGCGTTTTCCTGCGCCGGCTATTTCTGCGTGGCCTATCTCACGCACGAGCTGGCCAAACGTGTCCGGCGCGAGCGTTCCCAGGCCCTGTTCAACCGCTTGCGCACCCAGACCCAGGAGCAGGTCAACAGTCTGGTGATCAACCACTTCTCCGACGGCGTGCTGGTGGTCGACTCGAGCTTGCTGGTTCTGCAGGCCAACCCAGCTGCCTTGCAGCTGCTGGGCCTGCCCATAGATCACCCCCAGCCTTTTTCCCTGCAGGCCCACAGCTGGTGGGAGCCGCTGGCGCATTCGACACAAGCCAGCTTTGCCCATGCCCGCCCGCTGTCCGCCACGATTCACCTGCAGGCTCATGAACGACACGGCGCCACGGGCATGCATGTGCGCACACGCATCACCGAAGTTTCGGCGCCCTATCTGGACGAGGGTCCGCAGGCGCAAGCCAGCCATTCGCTTTGCGTCATGTTTCTTCACGACCTGCGCGAAATGGAAGCGCAGCTGCGCACCGAAAAGCTGGCCTCCATGGGCCGCATGTCGGCTGCCGTGGCTCATGAAATACGCAACCCGCTCGCTGCCATCACCCAGGCCAATGCGCTGCTGGCCGAAGACCTGGCGAGCCAGCCCGGCCCCCAACAGCTATGCCGGATCGTGGGGCAGAACGCCGACCGACTGGCCCGCATCGCCGAAGAAATCCTCAACCTGGCACGCGTGCAGCAGGGCGCAGAAACCCATCAGGGCCAGTCGCTGCCGCTGGACACCCTGCTGGCCCAGATCAGCCATGAATGGCGCATACAGGCCGCTCCGCCGCGCCAGCTTCTGCTGCGGCTCAATGCAACGGCCCGCCACATCTTGTTCGATGAAGAGCATCTGCGCCGCGTGCTGATCAACTTGCTGGACAATGCCCAGCGCCACCGCAGCCATGCCGGCAATGAGGCGGGCCTGCAGTTGATCAGCGGCCACGGGCCCTTGAACGGTCAGATCCAGGGTCTCGCACCGCAGGACGACACCTGCTGGTTCATGGTCTGGAGTGATGGGGCACCGCTGGAGTCCAGCGTCGAGCGCCATCTGTTCGAGCCGTTCTTCTCCTCTCAAAGCCGCTCCAGCGGCCTCGGACTCTATATATGCCGCGAGCTGTGCCAGCGCTACGATGCCTCCATCAGCTATCAACGCCTGGCTCGCAGCACACCGCAAGGCGAGGTGAACGGCAATGCCTTTATCGTGACTCTGCGCAGCGGCCCTTCATCCCTCGCGAGCCACTCCCTGTTTGACTCGATCATGGTGTAAGCCCAGTGACATCATCGCCTCACTCATCCGCAGCGGCCAACATTCTCGTGGTCGATGATGAACCGGATCTGCGCACGCTCTACGAGCTGACCTTGCTGCGGGAAGGCTACCGCGTGGAAACCGCGGGCTCGGTCCAGGAAGGCATGACTCAGTTGCAAGGCCGCAATTTCGATGTCTTGATTACCGATATGCGCCTGCCCGACGGGATCGGCATGGAGCTGCTGCTGCAACTGCGCGATCAGTCGCGCAGCGAGCGCTGCATCGTCATGACGGCCTACGGCTCTGCCGAAAACGCCGTCGAGGCCCTGCGCGCGGGCGCGTTCGACTATCTGACCAAGCCCGTGGACCTGCGCCAGTTCCGCCAGGTCGTGGCCTCGGCCGTGCAAGGCATTGGCGCGGTGCCCAAGCCCGGCAACCCGCAGACCAGCGACAGCTCGGCCGCCAGCGGCACTGGTGCGGGAACGCCAGCTGGCGCCCTGGAGGCTCTGGTTGGCAAGTCTCAGGCCATGCAACTGGTCAAGCAGCGCATTGCCAAGGTCGCCAAAGGCATGGCTCCCGTGCTGATCCACGGTGAATCCGGCACGGGCAAGGAACTGGTGGCACGCGCCCTGCACGGCTGCAGCCAGCGGGCCGGCGGCCCCATGGTCGCGGTCAACTGCGGTGCCATCCCGGAAAGCCTGCTCGAAGCCGAGTTCTTCGGTGCCCGCAAGGGCTCCTACACCGGTGCCACGCAGGACAGGCCCGGCTACTTCCAGGCTGCACAGGGCGGCACCTTGTTTCTCGATGAAATCGGCGACCTGCCCCTGGCCATGCAGGCCAAGCTGCTGCGCGCCATTCAGGAGCGCAAGATTCGTCCACTGGGCAGCACCCAGGAAGAAGCCGTCGATGTGCGCATCGTCAGCGCCACCCACCGCGATCTGGGAGCGGAAGTGCAGGCAGGCAATTTCCGCCAGGACCTGTTCTACCGCCTCAACGTCATCGAAATCGAGCTGCCCGCGCTGCGCGAGCGCCGTGAAGACCTGGGCCAGCTATGCCAGGCTTTGCTGCAAAAGCTGGCCCGCGAATCCGGACTGGCTACGCCGGAGCTGGACGACATCAGCCTGAGCCAGATAGCCCGGCTCCCGCTGCCTGGCAATGTGCGCGAGCTGGAGAACGTGCTGCACCGCGCCATTGCACTGGGCGAGGAAGGCCCGCTGCGTCTGCCCGAATCCGGCGTGCCGGCCGAGTGCGCTGGTGTGGCGGTAGCGGCTTCCTCGGGCGCTTGGGCATCGAGCGCACCGCCGCCGCAAACTCAGCACGCAGGCAGTCCGGCCACGCTGCCGGAGGATCTGCAAGGCTGGCTTGATGAGCAGGAGCGCAGCATCCTGGTCAGAGCCCTGCAGGACAACGGCTTCAACCGCACAGCCACGGCGGCCAGACTGGGCATCAGCCTGCGCCAGATTCGCTACCGCATCGACCGTCTGGGCATAGACCTGCCGGCCGAAGGCAGCAAACACCAGAGCGACAATGTCTGATTCCACGCCCCTTTCCTCCTCCCTGGCCCAGCCCTGGCAGGCCGGCTGGTATGGTGCGGCGCGTCAGCTGAGATCTCCCAATTTCGGCCCTCGCCCCGAGGATGCGCAGATCGATCTCGTCGTCATCCACTCCATCAGCCTGCCTCCGGGCCAGTACGGCACAGGCGCGGTGCAGCAACTGTTCACCAATCAGCTGGACTGGGACGCCCACCCCTATTACCAGGGCATTCGCGGCCTCGAAGTCTCGTCACATTTCTTTATCACGCGCCAGGGCGAGATCTGGCAGTTCGTCAGCTGCGACGACCGCGCCTGGCATGCCGGTGTCAGTCAGTGGCGCGGGCGCGAGCGCTGCAACGACGACTCCATCGGCATCGAACTCGAAGGCCTGGAAGGCCTGAGCTTTGAAGCTCCGCAGTACCAGGCCCTGCAGCAGCTTTGCATGGCCATCGCGGCGCACTATCCGGTGCGCTACATCGCCGGACACGAGCACATCGCGCCTGGGCGCAAGCAGGACCCCGGACCCGGTTTCGACTGGCAGCGGCTGCAGCAGCAGCTGGCCAGCACAGACGGCACGCGCAGCTGGGAATTTCCCCCCAATCCTGCAGCCTCAGGCGCAGCCTGAAATCTTCATAGCACCTACCGCCTTTCAGCACTCGATTTCACACATATTCGCAGCTGAAATCTTTTATTCGTAGGCGCTATGCGCTCCTCATTTTGAGAATCCCAAGCATCCATCGTTGCGGGGCTTCGAAACGGCATGTCAATGGCGCGCGCGCAACAACTGTCGCCTGCATCAAACACGCAAATTTTTTACATATTTCCGGCCCGATCTGCCGCCGCGCGCAACCGCGCCACAGGCCTTTATTCATGCGGGATGAAGTCATTTTTGCGGCTGTCAAGCGGCGCTCGAAATGCCAGATTCAGTAGTTTCATCAGGTCGCTCGGATTTAAGCGCGATACACTACCGGTAGTGTTTTGAAGAGCCTCAGACCCCATATCTAGTGTTTACAAGTTGTGCACACCCTGTGCAAACCATGTGTAAACCGAGGCGCCGAATCGTGTTTTTGATGGCCTGCCCACAGTGCAGGCCTTTGTCTGCCTATCCACATACTGACTCAGAGGAACTTATGCAAGAAGCGTTGAACTCACTGCCTTCTGCCGCGCCTGCCGGCGCAGCCAATTCTTCCTCCCCCAATGACAGCTATCAGATCATCCGCCGCAGCGGCGATGTGGTGGCTTTCGCGCCCCAGAAGATTGCCGTGGCCCTGACCAAGGCTTTCCTGGCTGTGCGCGGCGCGCAGGGCGCGGCGTCTGCCAGCGTGCGCGACACCGTCAACGAACTGACCGAAGGCGTGGTGCGCGCACTGGTGCGCTCGCGTCCCGATGGCGGCACCTTCCATATTGAAGATGTGCAGGATCAGGTCGAGCTGGGCCTGATGCGCGCCGGCCACCAGGACGTGGCCCGCGCCTATGTGCTGTACCGCGAGCGCCGCAACCAGGAACGTGCCGAGCAGAAGAAGGCCGCCGAAGTGGCCGCCGCTGCCGCCGCCAAGCCCGTGCTGCATGTGACCGACAACGGCCAGCGCGTGCCCCTGGACCAGGAGCGTCTGGAGGCTCTGATCGTCGCTTCCTGCCGCAATCTGAATGCCGACATCCAGTCCGCGCCCATCGTGGCCGAGACCCTGCGCAATCTGTACGACGGCGTGCCTCTGGCCGAGGTCTACAAGGCGTCCATCCTGGCCGCCCGTACGCTGATTGAAAAAGACCCCGACTACACCTACGTCACCGCCCGCCTGCTGCTGCACACCATCGTGCGCGAAGTCATGGGCCGCGACGTGCAGCCCGCAGAAATGCAGACGGCCTATGCCGACTACTTCCCCGGTTTTGTGCAAAAGGGCGTGGACAACGAGCTGCTCAACCCCGAGCTGCTGAGCTACGACCTGCCCCGTCTGGCCAAGGCCCTGAAGGCCGAGCGCGACGAACAGTTCGACTACCTGGGCCTGCAGACCCTGTACGACCGCTACTTCCTGCACGTGCGCAAGACCCGCATCGAGCTGCCCCAGTCCTTCTTCATGCGCGTGGCCATGGGCCTGGCGCTGAACGAGCCTGACCGCAATGCACGTGCCATCGAGTTCTACGAGCTGCTGTCGTCCTTCGACTTCATGTCGTCCACCCCGACGCTGTTCAACAGCGGCACGCTGCGCTCGCAGCTGTCGTCCTGCTACCTGACCACCGTGCCCGACGATCTGGACGGCATCTACGAATCCATCAAGGAAAACGCTCTGCTGTCCAAGTTTGCTGGCGGCCTGGGCAATGACTGGACCCGTGTGCGTGCCCTGGGCTCGCGCATCAAGGGCACCAACGGCGAATCGCAAGGCGTGGTTCCCTTCCTCAAGGTGGTCAACGACACGGCCGTCGCCGTGAACCAGGGCGGCAAGCGCAAGGGCGCAGTCTGCACCTATCTGGAATCCTGGCACCTGGACATCGAAGAATTCCTGGAGCTGCGCAAGAACACCGGCGACGACCGCCGCCGCACCCACGACATGAACACGGCGAACTGGATTCCCGACCTGTTCATGAAGCGCGTGATGGAAAAAGGCCAGTGGACCCTGTTCTCGCCCGCCGACGCTCCCGATCTGCACGATCTGTACGGCGAAGCTTTCGAGAAGGCCTACACCGCCTACGAAGCCAAGACCGACAGCGGCGAGCTCAAGCTGTTCAAGCGCGTGCCTGCCGTGGACCTGTGGCGCAAGATGCTCTCGATGCTGTTCGAGACCGGCCATCCCTGGATCACCTTCAAGGACCCCTGCAACATCCGCTCGCCCCAGCAGCACGTGGGTGTGGTGCACTCGTCCAATCTGTGCACCGAGATCACGCTCAACACCAGCGACACCGAAACTGCGGTCTGCAACCTGGGTTCCGTGAACCTGGTCCAGCACATCAAGGACGGCAAGATCGACCACGACAAGCTGCGCAAGACCGTGAACACGGCCATGCGCATGCTGGACAACGTGATCGACATCAACTACTACGCCGTGCAAAAGGCCAAGGACTCCAATCTGCGCCACCGCCCCGTGGGCATGGGCCTGATGGGTTTCCAGGACGCGCTGTATGAAATGCGCACCGCCTACGCCAGCCAGGGCGCCGTCGAGTTCGCCGACGAAGCCATGGAAGCCATCTGCTACTACGCTTACTGGGCATCGACCGAGCTGTCCAAGGAACGCGGCACCTACTCCACCTTCAAGGGCTCGCTGTGGGATCAGGGTATCCTGCCTCCCGACACCCTGAAGCTGCTGGAAAAGGCCCGCGGCGGCTATGTGGAAGTGGATCGCTCCGCCAAGCTGGACTGGGATGCCCTGCGCGCCAAGATCGCCCAGGACGGCATGCGCAACTCCAACTGCGTGGCCATTGCGCCCACCGCCACCATCTCCAACATCGTGGGTGTGGATGCCTCGATCGAGCCTTCGTTCGGCAACCTGTCCGTGAAGTCCAATCTGTCGGGTGAATTCACCGTCATCAACCAGTACCTGGTGCGCGACCTCAAGCGTCTGGGCCTGTGGGACGACGTGATGGTCATGGACCTCAAGCATTTCGACGGCTCGCTGCGCGCCATCGACCGCGTGCCGCAAGAGATCAAGAACCTCTACGCCACCGCGTTCGAAGTCTCGCCCGAATGGCTGGTGGAAGCCGCCTCGCGCCGCCAGAAGTGGATCGACCAGGCCCAGAGCCTGAACATCTACATGGCCGGTGCATCGGGCAAGAAGCTGCACGACACCTACATGCTGGCCTGGCTGCGCGGTCTGAAGACCACCTACTACCTGCGTACCACCAGCGCGACCAATATCGAGAAGTCCACCGTGCAAAGCCGTGTGCTGAACGCCGTGTCCTCCGGCGCTCCTGCCGCTTCGGCTGCTCCTGCGGCCAAGCCTGCGGTGAGCGCACTGGAAGCCGCTGCCGCCGCTGCCCGTGCCCAGGCACCTGCCACGGACATCAAGTTCTGCGCGATCGACGATCCAGGCTGCGAGGCTTGCCAATAACTGGCTGGCTCCCCCTGAAGCGCTTGGCCTAGGCGGCCCCGCGCCTTCCCCCTCTCTGGCGCTGAGCGCCGGAGGGGGACGACACCCTCGGTGCGCGGCGGCGTTTCCTCGGTGTCTCTCGCTTTAGAGTGCACCAGTATTTGAGTGGTGCCACTCCATCAATAAATGACTGAAAAGCTGGATGTCGATTGCATTGCACCCAGCCTTTTCCCCCTCAAGGAATAAATATGCTGAGCTTTGACGACGACACCTTTGCCCCTTCCGCCACCAGCGCAGAAGCCGGCGCGTCCACCAGCACCCACAAGCGCGTGAATGCCGCCGACAAGCGCATCATCAACGCCAAGACCGACGTGAACCAGCTGGTCCCCTTCAAGTACAAGTGGGCCTGGGAAAAGTATCTGGCCACCTGCGCCAACCACTGGATGCCGCAGGAAGTGAACATGACGCGCGACATCGCGCTGTGGAAGGACCCCAACGGCCTGACCGAAGACGAGCGCCGCATCGTCAAGCGCAATCTGGGCTTCTTTGTGACGGCCGACTCGCTGGCCGCCAACAACATCGTGCTGGGCACCTACCGCCACATCACGGCGCCCGAGTGCCGCCAGTTCCTGCTGCGCCAGGCCTTCGAGGAAGCCATCCACACTCACGCCTACCAGTACATCGTGGAATCGCTGGGTCTGGATGAATCGGAAATCTTCAACGCCTACAACGAAGTCCAATCCATCCGCGACAAGGACGAGTTCCTGATCCCCTTCATCGAAGCGATCATGGACCCCAACTTCCACACCGGCACGCCCGAAACCGACCAGACTCTGCTGAAGTCGCTGATCGTTTTTGCCTGCCTGATGGAAGGTCTGTTCTTCTACGTGGGCTTCACGCAGATCCTGGCCCTGGGCCGCCAAAACAAGATGACGGGCGCCGCCGAGCAGTACCAGTACATCCTGCGCGACGAGTCCATGCACTGCAACTTCGGCATCGATCTGATCAACCAGCTCAAGCTCGAGAACCCCCATCTGTGGACGGCCGAGTTCAAGCAGGAAATCACGGAGCTGTTCCAGAAGGCTGTGGAACTGGAATATCGCTATGCCGAGGACACCATGCCACGCGGCGTGCTGGGCATGAATGCATCCATGTTCAAGGGCTATCTGCGCTACATCGCCAACCGTCGCGCCACGCAGATCGGTCTGGAGGAACTGTTCCCCGGTGAAGAAAATCCCTTCCCCTGGATGAGCGAAATGATCGATTTGAAGAAAGAACGTAACTTCTTTGAGACACGAGTGATCGAGTATCAGACCGGAGGCGCACTTTCTTGGGATTAATTGCTTCTAAGCAGGCACAATGCGAGTCATGACTTGCTTCACTTCATTGCTACAAAAAACTGAGATTTTTGGCGTGAAGCAAATTTGTGTTCCTAGCGATGCGTAACTCCACATCGCTTTGAATCGTCCGGCACCGCAAGGAACCGGACGTCTTATGCAAATCAACGAAGGAGAAAATGATGGCAACTGCGAAGAAGACGGCCGCCAAGGCCACAACCGAGAAAAAGACACCTGCCAAGAAGGCGGCCGCGCCCAAGGCTGAAGCTGTGAAGAAGGCAGCTGCAACCAAGACCGCAGCCCCCAAGGCCGCTGCTCCAGCAAAGGCTGCACCCAAGAAGGCTGCAACCGCTGCCAAGGCTGCTGCTCCTGCAAAGGCTGCGCCCAAGAAGGCTGCAACCGCTGCCAAGGCTGCTGCTCCTGCAAAGGCTGCACCCAAGAAGGCTGCAACCGCTGCCAA
>NZ_JBCPWO010000079.1:0-222 GCF_039581385.1 Comamonas sp. A7-5 | reverse complement strand
TAGGAGGCTTCGATTGCGGTGGGGTTGTGGTTTTTGGCGTAGCGCCCATCTGCTGGGCGCCGGCGATGGATCAAGTACCAGGCTGCGGGGATGACCAGCATGCTCAATAGCGGGGCTGTGACCATGCCGCCGACCATGGGAGCCGCGATGCGGGTCATGACCTCCGAGCCGGTGCCGTGCCCAACCAGAATGGGAAGCAGACCCGCCATGACCACGGCCACG
>NZ_JBCPWO010000078.1:0-238 GCF_039581385.1 Comamonas sp. A7-5 | reverse complement strand
ACTCTTCATCCGTAGGGGCACAACAGAATCAGTCGGTCACCATTGTCAATCCAGTTGCTGCTCCGGCGGAAAGTCGATCTGTCGCCACGATGGAAAGTAGATCCACTTCAACCTCCGATCAAAACATCACAACGAGCGGAACAACCACCCAGAACCTGAATAACACAGTGTCTGGAACGTCCAAGAACATTGTGGAGTACAGCGGCACCTACACCCTGAAGAACGTTCCCAGCGTGGG
>NZ_JBCPWO010000077.1:0-250 GCF_039581385.1 Comamonas sp. A7-5 | reverse complement strand
AACGATATGCGCTTTGCGCTGCCCCAGGGTTACTCGCATGCCGATCCGTTCTTCCAGTACATGAAGGACACATTCGATGTCCTGTACGCCGAGGGCAATGCCAGCGGCGACAACGCCCCCAAGATGATGAGCATCGGCATGCACTGCCGACTGCTGGGCCGTCCCGGCCGGATTACAGCGCTGCAGCGCTTCCTCGACCACATCCAGAAGCACGACAACGTGTGGGTGTGCCGCCGTATTGATTTGGCTC
>NZ_JBCPWO010000076.1:0-274 GCF_039581385.1 Comamonas sp. A7-5 | reverse complement strand
GGGCGTGAAGGTCGCCGTCCAGGTAATGCCGCCATCGCTGCTGGTGACCGTGCTTAAGGTGCCGCCGCTGACGCTCAGGTCGCTGTTGTCAAACCCGTCCACCGCTTCACTGAAGGTGATGGTGACCAGTGTGCTCTCTCCGGCTTGCAGCGCTGCCTCCGCTACGACGATGGTGGCCGTGGGCAGTGCGGTATCGATGGCATAGGCGTTGGACACCGTGCTGCCCACTCCGGCATTGCCTGCCTTGTCTGTCACACCAGCGTTGTTCAGTGTG
>NZ_JBCPWO010000075.1:0-275 GCF_039581385.1 Comamonas sp. A7-5 | reverse complement strand
ATACGACAAGCCGTTGCATGCAAATGCAGCGGCTTTTTCGTTTTTGCACCGCGCCTTTGAACCACATACACCAGGAGCGAGACACTGGCGCAAGCTGGCCCCCCTCGTCTGCCGCATTCCCAATCCTGCGAGTCGAGGAAAATAGCTCAAACCCTAGAACACTCTGCCGACAACTTGCACAAAAAAGTGCCTCAACTCGCCTGGCAGCCACTTTGAACGCTATATAATTCGACCCACTCTGAAAGCCCAGGTGGCGGAATTGGTAGACGCACTAG
>NZ_JBCPWO010000074.1:0-275 GCF_039581385.1 Comamonas sp. A7-5 | reverse complement strand
GGCACGGTCTCGCGGCGGCGGGCGTCGAGGCGGCGCAGATGCTGCTCGGCCTGGCGCAGGATGGAGTCGATCATGGACATAAAGCCCACATGGGCCTCGTCCTGCAGACAGACCACGTCCAGTTCGGGTTCACGCTCGTCGACGATGGGAAAGCTGCCCGGCGGCAGCAGGCGCTCGGGCTGCAGCTTTTCGCAGCCCAGGCTGACCACCATGACCTCGCCGCCGAAGTTCGGGTTGCGGCTGATATTGCGCAGCGTGCGCTGCGGGATCTCGGC
>NZ_JBCPWO010000073.1:0-279 GCF_039581385.1 Comamonas sp. A7-5 | reverse complement strand
GGCATTGAGCAGCTTGGCCACGGCCAGGGGCTGCAGCTCGACATCGGTCTCGACCAGGATGCCGCGATCGGCACCGATGGCCATGGCCGTGCGCAGGGTTTCCTGGCACTGGGCCACGCCGCAGGAGACGGCGATGACTTCGGTCACCACGCCTTTTTCCTTCAGGCGCACGGCTTCTTCGACGGCGATTTCGTCAAAGGGGTTCATGCTCATCTTGACGTTGGCGATGTCCACACCCGTGCCGTCCGACTTCACGCGGACCTTGACGTTGTAGTCCAC
>NZ_JBCPWO010000072.1:0-299 GCF_039581385.1 Comamonas sp. A7-5 | reverse complement strand
AGCCGTCACGGTGTTCAGGGTCGCAGTCTTGATCGAAGCGTTGTCGTGTTCTGCAATAACGAGAGAGGTCATTTCAGTCGTCTTTCTCTAGAATTTTTCATGGTGCCTGCATCACCCGCAGCCGGCCAATCTGGCGCGGCTCAAGCGCGGGACACCGAGGAAGGGCCGCCCCGCACCGAGGGTGTCGTCCCCCTGCGGGGGATGACGCGAAGCGGCTCAGGGGGCCTTAGATGACCTTCGCTTCATTTTTCAGCTTGTCGACCAGGGCGGCCACATCGGCCACCTTGACGCCAGCGCCG
>NZ_JBCPWO010000071.1:0-302 GCF_039581385.1 Comamonas sp. A7-5 | reverse complement strand
TGTTGCGCTTCGTCTTTGGCTGCACCCGACTCCAGGGCCATCAATGAACCGTTGAGCATTCAACGCCAGATCTTCGGAAGTGGCGAGCAAGGTGCAGCAGGCTCGCAGCAAGCAGAGCCGGTGGGCGACTATGGCGTCTGGCATGTGCCGCAGTACCTGCCTGGCTATCCGACTGCAGCAACGATATGGCCCCGCGCTATCCCTGTGAAATGCAAGGACAGGCAGTGCGAAGGCTATGTGATTACCCCGCAGATGGGGCCAGGTGAGTACCTGTTCTTCGTGCCTACAAGCGAATAGACTGG
>NZ_JBCPWO010000070.1:0-303 GCF_039581385.1 Comamonas sp. A7-5 | reverse complement strand
GCCGAGCCTTCGGTGGCGGCCTTGACCCGGCTCATGGCCGCTTCAAAGTCTGCGGCGCTCTGCACCACGCCCGCAAACGCCTTGATGCCGAAGTAGCCGGCAACGGTGGCGCCCAGCAGCTTCACATTGCGCCCAAGGCGGCTCAACACCGCAGACGCATCGTCCTTGGCGTTGATCACGATCTGAATGGGCTTGAAGGCCATGGCGTCGGTGCTTGAATGAAAGTGGTTGCTTCGGTTTGCGCTGCAGCCGGCGCTTGCTGGCCGCAGTGCAAACCGCCCCGGCAAGCCGGGAGGTCTGGAT
>NZ_JBCPWO010000007.1:0-239143 GCF_039581385.1 Comamonas sp. A7-5 | reverse complement strand
CCGCAAGGGCAGCAGTTACGGCCCGCGCGAGCAGGGCCGTTATGCCCAGGAGTTCTACACCACGGTGAAGACGGCCTATACGCTGGCGTGATGCTTGGGGGCTGTTCAAGCAAGCTGCAAAGCTTGAGGGGCCCATTTTTCAGAAGAAGAGCGAGCATGCCCGGGCCGCGCCGCGCCCGCGGCGAAAGCTGCTACGCTGCAGCCCAGGTTTTCGCTCTTCTCTTCCATGGATTCGCTCACCCCTTTGCGCGCCTTTCGGCGCATTGTCGAACTGGGCAGCATTGCCAGGGCCGCCGATGCGCTCGATCTTTCCTCGGCGGCCCTCAGCAAGCAGTTGCGCGCGCTGGAGGCACAGCTGGGTGCGGTGCTGATCCAGCGCACCACGCGCCGCATGAGCCTGACCGATACCGGCCGGGCCTACTACGCCGAATGCTGTCGGCTGCTCGATGGCTTTGACATGCTGGAGCAGTCGGTGCGGGAGCAGTCCGAGCTGGTGACGGGGCGGCTGCGCGTGAACGCGCCGCTGTCGTTTGCGCTGAGCACGCTGGCGCCGCTGCTGGCGCGTTTCATGCAGCGCCATCCGCAATTGCAGATCGACCTATCCATGGAAGACCGACTGGTGGACGCCGTGGGCCAGGGCTTTGATGTCTCCATACGCCTGAGTGCCGAACTGGCGGACTCATCGCTGATTGCGCGGCGCCTGGCCTCGCTGTCGCAAATGTTGTGTGCTTCGCCGGCCTATTTGCAGCAACACGGTCGCCCGGCCAGCGTGGCCGCGCTGCGTGGCCATGCGCTGCTGAATTACAGCCTGGCACAGGCTGACGACGGCCTGCAAGTTCCGAGCGAAGCACGCGCCAGCGTCAACAACAGCCTGATGTTGCGGGAGCTGCTGGTAGCTGGCATGGGCATTGGTGCACTGCCGTCCTTTCTGGCCCGGCCCGCCATCGTCCAGGGCCAGCTGGAGGCATTGAGCCTGCAAGACTGGGCCGAGCCGCCGCGCCATGTCTACGTGGTCTACCCCACGCAACGCCACCTGCTGCCCAAGGTGCGCGCCTTTGTGGACTTTCTGGCCGAGGCGCTGCCTGTGGCCATGGACGGGGATTCTTGACGCCGGATTAAGAGTCTCTCAAGCGCGCGCCTCTTACTCCTGCGAGGCCTGCGCCCTACGCTTGCTGTCCATCAGCCATGAAGGACACAAGCATGACGCAATGCCATGATTTTTCCTGCGCTCTGCCCGCGCAGGTCGCAGCCCATCCAGCCCCTGAACCGGTCCTGTCCGCGGCAGCGCAGGCTGCTCCCGTCATCGATTTCTTCCACGACGTGGTTTGCGGCTGGTGCTATGTGATGTCGCCGCGCCTGCGTCAGGTGGCCCGCGAGCTGGGCCTGCGCGTACGTCAGCGCAGCTTTGTGCTGCAAGCCTCCCGCGCCGAAATGGTGGCCAGGTTTGGATCCATGGAGCAGGCCAAGCAAACCATTCTTGGGCACTGGGAGGCCTGCGCGCAGCATGACGACACCCAGCGCATCGACATCGAAGGCATGCGCCGCGAAAGCTTTGAGTACCCCAGCGGCCTGGCCGGCGCACTGGCCTGCCAGGCGGCCCAGATGCTAGAGGGCGACGAGGCTCACTGGAATCTGTTCGATGCCATACAGCACGCCCATATGAGTGCCCACCGCAACATAGGCGACGCTGAGGTGCTGCTGGACATCGCCACGCACACCGGCTTCGAGCGCAATGCTTTTGCACGCTGCATGGAAAGTGCCGAGGCCTTGAACATGGTTCACCAGGACCTCGCACTGGCTCAGCACCTGGGCCTGCGCAGCATTCCCACCTTGATCGCCCGGGGCCTGCCACCGCTGCAGACCCAGCCCCTGAACATGCTGCGTGAACGGCTGCGCGCCCTGGTGGGCTAAGCCATTTCCTCTCACTTTTTCACTCGCGCCGAAAGGTGCACCGCTTTCTAGGAAACACCCATGAACTTCGCTTTCCGCGCCCGTGTCCGGCGCTTGCCCACCCTGTTGCTCGCGATGGCTGCAGCGTTCTCCGGCCTGGCCCATGCTCACGGTGGCCACACGCTCCCGGCCGGTGCCGGCCAGGATGTGGGCACCAGCCCCTGGGGGCCGGGCGACGAGATCGGCCGCCTGAACCTGATCACGCCCGCCTCGCGCGCGGCCATCCTGCAGCGCATCACGGGCGGGCAGGTCTATGACCTCGCCACCGAGTACTACGTGGGCATGCCCAGCTGGCAGGACGCCGGCGATCCGCACTACCAGTTCTGGATGACGCACACGCCGCGCGGCACCGTGGTGGACGACCCCATGAACGTGGGC
Organism: Comamonas sp. A7-5; assembly: GCF_039581385.1. Lineage (NCBI taxonomy): Bacteria > Pseudomonadati > Pseudomonadota > Betaproteobacteria > Burkholderiales > Comamonadaceae > Comamonas > Comamonas sp. A7-5. The sequence continues at coordinate 236,815 of NZ_JBCPWO010000007.1, read as the reverse complement.
AAGAACATGAACGCCACGCGCAGCTACACCGGCACGGCATTTTCCATGTACAGCCATACGGGCACGCACATCGACGCACTCAACCACTTCGGCATACGCGGCAGGATCTGGAACGGCTTCAGCGCCGACGAGCATCTGGGCGACCGCGGCTGGCAGCGCACAGGCATAGAGAAATTCCCGCCACTGGTGGCGCGCGGCGTGCTGATTGACGTGGCTGCGGCCAAGGGCCTGGACATGCTTCCAGACCAGTACCGGATCACGCGCCAGGACCTCAAGGACGCGCTGGAACGCCAGAACGTGACGCTGCAGAAGGGCGATGTCGTGCTGATTCGCACGGGACGCATGAAGCTCTACGAGCAACCCCAGGCCTATATGGCCAAACCGCCAGGGCTGGGCCTGGATGCCGCACGCTTTCTGGCCGAGGATGCCGGCGCCATGATTGTCGGCGCTGACAACCTGAGCCTGGAGACTTTCCCCTCAGAAGTGGACGATGACTATGTGCCGCTGCACAGCTACCTGCTGGCCCAGCAAGGCATTCCCATCATGGAATTGGTGGCCCTGGACGGGCTCTCGCGAGACAAGGTCTATGAGTTCGCATTCATCGGAAACCCGTTGAAGATCCGAGGCGGCGACGCCGCACCGCTGCGCCCGATTGCCATTCCGGTGCGCTGAGAGCGGCGCTTGCCGGAGCCGGTCCCTGAGCGCCGCTCAGAAAAACAATGTGCGCACCCAGGGCGCGGCCAGCACGTTGACGGCACCGGCAATCATCATCACCAGCGATGCCATCACGGCCTGCACCTCGCCGGCCTGGCGCGCCCTGGCCACGCCGCTGCCATGGGCGGCTCCGCCCCAGCTGGCGCCCGTGGCCAGCTTGCTGCGGATGCGGGGCAGCACACGCAGCACGGTCTCGCCCAGCAGCATGGCACTGACACCGGTCAACAGCACGAACAGCGCCGCCAGATCGGTGGGGCCACCCAGCACTTTCTCGGCCTCGATCGCAAACGGTGTCGTGATGCTGCGCACGGCCAGGCCTTTTTGCAGCGCCTCGGACAGGCCGAACATATCGGCAAACGCAATGGTGGTGGAGATGGACACCAGGCTGGCCACAACCACGCCGGTGGCAATCGACATCCAGTGCTTGCGCAGAAGCTTGCGGTTCTCGTACAGAGGCAGTGCAAATGCCACCGTGGTGGGGCCCAGCAGCCAGACCAGCCAGTGTGTCTGGGCGATGTACTGCGGGTAGCTGACATGGGTCAGCAGCGACAGGCCGATCAGCACCATGGGAGTGGCGACTATGGGCATTAGCAACGGATGGGGATGCTTGTGATACAGGCGCTTGTTGACCCAGTAGCAGACCACGGTGGCCAGCAGCGACAGCAGGCCGATGACTTCATTCGACAGCATGGCTTACTCCTCATCCAGGGCAGAGACATCGCGGCTGGACTTGCGCCTTGCCAGCCACAGCTCGAAGCGATAGACACGATCGACTGCCAGTGCGGTCACGGCCATCACGCAGGCTGTGCTGGCCACGATGACGGCCAGAATGCGCAAGCCCTGATGGCGGATCAGATCGGGGTATTCGGTGACCACCAGCATGGCGGGCACGAAGAACAGCAGCATCTCGGCCAGCAGCCAGTTGGTGCCGCTTTGCAGCCAGCGTGCCTTGACCAGGCCCGAAAAAAGGCCCACGGCCAGCAGGCCGAAACCGATCAGGCCGGCGGGCATGCTCCAGCCGAAATGCTGGCGCAGCACATCCATGGCAATCCAGATGGCACTGAGCAGGCACACTTGCAGCACGGCCTTGAGCAGTTGCCAGAGTGTCTGGGCGAAAGAATGGCTGCCGCCCGGGGCGCGAGGGGCGAAAGCTTCCGTAATCTGTGACATGGGTGAATTCTAGGGTTTTCACCTATATTCATAAAATGACTTATTTTCATTTTTTCCATGCGTAAAAGGAATTCTCATGGACTTGCGCGCCCTGCGCTATTTCATCGAGGTTGTGCGCCAGAACGGCTTCACCCGCGCGGCCGACGCCTTGCATGTGACCCAGCCCACCATCAGCAAGATGGTCAAGGCGCTGGAAGATGAATTCGGTGGCCGTTTGCTGCTGCGTGAGGGGCGGGGCGTGCAGCTCACCGATGCCGGCCAGGTGGTCTATGACCGCGGGATGGAGATTCTTGAACAGGCCCAGCTGCTGCGCCGCCAGGTGGCCGAGGTCGACCACATCACGCGCGGCGAGCTGTCCCTGGGCATCATGCCCACCACGGGCCATTACATGGCGCCGGTGATCGCGCTGTTCCAGCAGCGCTATCCGGGTGTGAACCTGCAGGTCAACGAGCAGGGGGCGCGTGCCCAGTACCAACTGATCCAGGAAGGCAAGCTGGACATGGCGCTGGGCCTGTTCGCGGCCCCCGATCCGGCGCTGGAGCGCTACACCGTGGCGCGTCAGAAGACGCGCGTGGTGCTGCCCGCCCGGCAGGTGACAGACCCGGGCCAACCCATGCGCTGGAGCGATCTGCGCGAGCTGCCGTTTGTGCTCTACACCTCGGACTTTGCTCTGCACGAGCATGTGCTGCAGCAATGCGAGGCGGCTGGCTTCACGCCACAGGTCAAGCTGCAGACGCGCTACTGGGATTTCATAGGCCATCTGGTCGCGGCTCATGTGGGTGTGGCCGTGATGTTCGAGCATGTCATCGCCCGCTATGACCCGCAGCGCGTGGCCAGCCGCCCGCTGGTGGAGCCCGAGATCCCCTGGGATGTGGCGCTGATGTGGCGGCCCGGCTACCTGTCGCGTGCGGCCCAGGCCTGGCTGAACTGCGTGCGTGAGGTGTATCCACAGCCGCTCCTCGGTGCTGCTTTTCCGGATTTTCAAAACTGATAGCTGTTTTCCATTGTCCAGTAAGCGATACAAGGCTTTTTGATGCTTGATGCTAGTCCAGGTCTTTGTTGCTAAGCTTGTTGCCATGCCCCGCCCGTTCTCTTCCAATCGCTCCAGCAACTTGCGCCGCAGCACCGTGGTGCGCCAGCCCGCGCTCCGGCCCGAGGTCACGCGTCTGCTGTGCTTTCACAAGCCCTATGGAGTGCTCAGCCAGTTCACGCCCGAGGGCAAATGGCAGGGCCTCAAGGACTGGATCGATGTGCCTGGTGTCTATGTGGCGGGCCGGCTCGATGCCGACAGTGAAGGCTTGCTGCTGCTGACCAATGACGGCCAGTTGCAGGCCCGCATTGCCGATCCGCGCCACAAGATGGAGAAGACCTACTGGGTGCAGGTCGAAGGCATGCCTGGCGAGACGGCACTGCAGCGTCTGCGCGAGGGCGTGGAGTTGAGCGACGGCAAGACCCTGCCCGCCAAGGCCCGCCTGATAGAACCCCAGCCCCTGATGTGGCCGCGCAACCCGCCGATTCGCGTGCGCCAGAACATTCCCGATTGCTGGATCGAGCTCATCATCCGCGAGGGCAGGAACCGCCAGGTGCGCCGCATGACGGCAGCCGTCGGCCACCCCACGCTGAGGCTGGTGCGCATGGCCGTGGGGCCTTATTCGATTGAAGGGCTGGAGCCCGGCCAGTGGCTGGATGTGTTGCCGCTCAGTGGTTCCTAGCGCAAAGTATCGAGCTGCTGCAGCTCATCTTCGTCTTTCGGCAAGGCCGCTGCCTGCCAGCGCGGCAGCGCCGGCCAGGGGCGAAAGCGACTCCAGCCCACTTGCACCTCCTGCAGATTGCCCCGCAGCAGTTGAAGAGCGGTCGCCAGCTCGGATTGGCGAGTCCGCACGCATTCGCGCAGCGATTGCATGGCTTGCTGGCCACGCCCGAAAAAGCGCTGTCTGCCCAACCAATCGGGGGACGGCTGGCATTGGGCATAGGCCAGTGGCAGGCTGCTGACCTCTCCTTCCACCACGGAAATCAGGGCCTGCAGATGCATGTTGAGTTGCTCCTGCGGCATCAGACCCGCCAGTTGCAACTCCAGCGCATCCTTATGAAAACGATAGCGTGCGGGCAGGGCGGCGCTCAGGGTATAGCTGCTGCCGCTGCGCGAGCGGGCACGGTGACTCAGGATGCGGCTGCCTTGCTCCAGCATCGGGCGGACCAACTGCAACAAGGCCTGCTGGTGCTCGGCATCGTTGTGCTTCAGGGGGATGCGCAACTGCGTGCTGTCATAGCCCCGCCATTGCTCGCGCCAGACCATCCAGCCCGCCGTATGCGGTACGAAGAAAATCAGAGTGATCAGGGAGAGCATGGGCACGATGCCCGCCGCCAGCGACCAGGCCGCCCTGATCTCGGCAGCGGCAGCAGCCTCTTCACCCAGACTGACGAGATTGCCGCTTAGCTTGATAAGGGTGGCAAGACTGATGGCAAATGCCAGGCCACAGATCAGAGAAAGCTGCTCGGGCGAATAAAGGCTGTCGGGCAGATGAATCAGGGCGGCCAGTGCGGCGGCGCATCCCAGCAGAACCACGGTTGCGGACAGCAGATAGAACAGGGCGCAAGGGGCCTGCTGCTGGACATCGAGAGCCGGGTTCTGCTCCAGCTCGCGCAGCAACTGCCTGCGGCGCCACCAGCGCAGCGGCTGCCAGAGCAGGGCGCTGACCGCCAGGCCGGCGAGCATGCTGATGAACAGCGCCGAAAAAGCCCATAGCAGCAAGGCTGCCATCAGCAACATACCCAGTCCGACCAGCCAGTTCATGCCCGCGATTGTCCTTTTGAATTGATAGCTGCTTGTGTTTGACGGACAAGCAATCCAGCCTGTTGTGAATGAAAAATCGCGCTGCCTGCAATCGCAGGTCAGCGCGATGGTTTGATGCTACAGGCTCAGCTGCAGCTCTTGTTGTTGGCGCCGTGCATTCCGGCGGCCTTGGCATCGGCCTCGCTCATGTACTTGCCGTTCTTGGTGGTGCCGTAAAAGCGGGTGCCGGGGCAGTGGTAGATCTTGCTGTCCTCATTGGCCCAGACCTTGCCTGCACCGCCGCCAGGTGCGGCGGTCGAGGCCGGCTTGGCGCCTGCAGCAGCCTTGGCAGTGGCCTGCTGATCAATGCCCTTGCGGCCCGAGCAAGCTCCCTTGGAGGACGCCGCGCTCATGGTGGAGCCATCCTTGCAGACAAAGGTCTGCATGTCCGCCTTGGCAGCAGCAGGGGCCGGCGCAGCCTTTGCTGCGGGTTCTGCCGCCGGCTTGGCGGGCATGGGGGCTGTTTTGGCGGCCGGTGCGGCAGGCGCCGCTGCCGGTGCCTGAGCAAGGCTCGCCCATGAGCTGCTGACCAGGGCTGAAGCCAGGCAAATTTTCCATAAATTGCGCATACGAACTCCCTCCAATAGATGTGATGTCACAAGGCGTGACAGGCGCATGCTGCTACGGAAGACCTGATTCCGCAAGCTTCGGCCGTCAGGCTTCAGGTCCCGCTGACATAGGGGTTCAGCTTGCGCTCGCGGCCAAAGCTGCTTTCCGGGCCATGCCCGGGGATGAAGATCGTCTGGTCACCCATGGGCCACAGGCGCTGAACGATGGAGTCGATCAGCTGCTGATGATTGCCCTGCGGGAAGTCCGTGCGGCCTATGCTGCCGGCAAACAGCACATCGCCGACAAAGGCGCGGTCGATCTGCGGTGAGTGGAAGACCACATGGCCGGGCGTGTGACCGGGGCAGTGGCGCACGTTCAGCGTTTCCTGGCCGATGCTCACCGTATCGCCGTCATGCAGCCAGCGTGAGGGCACAAAAGGCTCGGAATGGGGAAAGCCGAACATGGCGCCCTGCTGGGGCAGACCGTCGATCCAGAACTGGTCGCCCTCATGCGGGCCAATGATGGGTAGCTCGTACTTGGCCGCCAGCTCGCTGGTGCCGCCCGCGTGGTCGATATGGGCGTGGGTGATCCAGATGGCCTTGAGATTCAGACCCAGGCGTTCCACCTCCCACTCGATCTGCTCGATATCTCCGCCGGGGTCGATGACGGCCGCATCCATGGTCTGGTCGCACCAGACGAGAGAGCAGTTCTGTTGAAAGGCTGTGACGGGGACAGTGTGATATTGCAACATGGGTGACTTGTATTTTTCGGGCGTTTGCGTAGTCTCGCGGGCTGCGAACCCCGCAAGCATGACACGGCATGACACGCGCATCAAAAATGCCCGCTCAGATTCTGGCGTCATCCCTCATTTGAGCTAGCATGGATGCGAGTGCCCCATTTTGGTGCGGGCTGCTAAAACGTATTTGTGCTGCAAGGCAGCGGGCATTCGCTTCATGGGAGGCGCCCCGACACAGTTTCAAGATCGTTCAGGCCGTGCCAATGCCCATGCAAGCAAGTTCCTCCTGCGGTAGGAATGGTTGGGGGCGGGTCGGCCTGAAGGGAACCAGTTTTTAAACTCCAGGAGACTCCTCATGTCTACCTCTTCCAACCCGCCGACCGACGCCCAGCGTAGTGACGCCCAGCGTGGTGATGCCCAACTCATCGGCATCCCACGGGAAACCTTCCCGCTGGAAAAGCGCGTGGCCACCGTGCCCGATGTGGTCGAAAAACTCATCAAGCTGGGCTTTTCGGTCGCCATCGAATCGGGCGCCGGCGATGCCGCCAACTTCAGCGATGACGCATATCGCGCAGTGGGTGCCGAGGTGCTGCCCAACGCTGCGGCGGTCTGGGCCGCTGCCGACATCATCTTCAAGGTGCGCCCGCCCACCCCGCAAGAAGTCGCGCTGATGCGCGAAGGCCAGATCCTGATCGACTTCATCTGGCCGGCCCAGAATCCCGATCTGATGCAGCAACTGGCTGCCAGGAAGGTAACGGTGCTGGCGATCGACTCGCTGCCCCGGACATTGAGCCGCGCGCAGAAGATGGATGCACTGACCTCCATGGCCGGTGTTTCGGGTTACCGCGCCGTGATCGAGGCCGCCAACGCCTTCGGCCGCTATTTCAACGGCCAGATCACGGCCGCAGGCAAGGTGCCGCCAGCCAAGGTCTTCATTGCCGGCGCAGGTGTGGCCGGTCTGTCAGCCATTGGCACGGCCGCCAATCTGGGCGCCATCGTGCGCGCCAACGACACGCGCGCCGAAGTGGCCGATCAGGTCACATCGCTGGGCGGTGAGTTCGTCAAGGTCGACTACGAAGAAGACGGTGCTGGCGGCGGCGGCTATGCCAAGGTGATGAGCGAGGGCTTCCAAGCTGCGCAGCGCCAGATGTATGCCCAGCAGGCCAGGGAGGCCGACATCATCATCACCACCGCGCTGATACCCGGCAAACCGGCGCCCAAGCTAATCACGGCCGAGATGGTGCAGAGCATGAAGCCCGGCAGCGTGATCGTCGACATGGCGGCCGAGCAGGGCGGCAACTGCGAGCTGACCGTTCCCAACGAGGCAGTGGTGCGCCACGGCGTGACTATCATCGGCTACACCGACCTCGCATCGCGCCTGGCCAAGCAGTCGTCCACGCTGTACGCCACCAACCTGCTGCGCCTGACGGAAGAGCTGTGCAAGGCCAAGGATGGCGTCGCCGTGGTGAATATGGAAGACGATGCGATTCGCGGCCTGACCGTGGTCAAGGACGGCGAAATCACCTGGCCTGCCCCGCCCCTTGCCCAGGCACCCAAGCCAGCCCCCAAACCGGCCGCGGCTGTGGTGGAACAGAAGAAAAGCGGTCATGGTCATGGCGCTGCCGGCCCGCTGCCTGCCAAGACCTTGGCCATTATTTTTGCGATTGCCGCCCTGGCCTTCTGGTTCATCGGTGCCTACGCGCCAGCGGCCTTCCTGGGCCACTTCACGGTGTTCGTGCTGGCCTGCTTCATCGGCTACATGGTGGTGTGGAATGTGACACCAGCCTTGCACACGCCGCTGATGAGCGTGACCAACGCCATCTCCAGCATCATCGCCATTGGCGCTCTGGTGCAGATTGCACCGCCGGGAACGGCGGGTACCGCTCGCCCTGATGACTTGATTCGTTGGCTGGCCTTTGCAGCGCTGGTGCTGACTGCCATCAATATGTTTGGCGGCTTTGCCGTGACACGTCGCATGCTGGCCATGTTCCGCAAATAAGAAGAACGAGCACAAGAGAGAAACACCATGTCCCAAAGTCTCGCAACGGTGGCCTATCTGGGGGCTGCCATTTTGTTCATCCTCAGCCTTGGTGGCCTGTCCAACCCCGAAACCTCGCGCCGCGGCAATCTGTTCGGCATGGTCGGCATGGCGCTGGCCGTGCTGGCCACCGTGTTCGGCCCGCGCGTCGATGCCGGCGGCATCGCCTGGATCGTCGGCGCGCTGGTGGTCGGTGGCGGTATCGGCCTGTATGCGGCCAAGGTCGTCAAGATGACCCAGATGCCCGAGCTGGTCGCCCTCATGCACAGCCTGGTCGGCCTGGCCGCCTGTCTGGTGGGCTTTGCCAGCTATGTCGATACCTCCATCGAGCTGGCGGGCGCAGAAAAAGCCATTCACGAGGTGGAAATCTACGTGGGCATCCTGATCGGTGCCGTCACCTTCTCGGGCTCGCTGATAGCCTTCGGCAAGCTCAACGGCAGGATAGGCGGCAAGCCGCTGCTGCTGCCCGCACGCCACTGGCTCAATCTGCTCGCGCTGCTGGTGGTGATCTGGTTCGGGCGCGAGTTTCTGCATGCCCAAACCGTGGCCGACGGCATGTTGCCGCTGATCGTGATGAGCGTCATTGCGCTGCTGTTCGGCGTGCACATGGTCATGGCCATTGGTGGAGCCGACATGCCCGTGGTGGTGTCCATGCTCAACAGCTACTCGGGCTGGGCGGCTGCGGCGACCGGCTTCATGCTGGGCAATGACCTGTTGATCGTCACCGGCGCGCTGGTGGGCTCCTCGGGTGCCATCCTGAGCTACATCATGTGCCAGGCCATGAACCGCAACTTCATCAGCGTGATTGCGGGCGGCTTCGGCTCTGGCGCTCCCGCCAAGAAGGGCGATGCTTCTGCGGCCGCAGAGCCCCAGGGCGAAGTGGCACCCGTCAGTGCAGCCGAGACCGCCGAGATGCTGCGCGAGGCAAAAAGCGCCATCATCGTGCCCGGCTACGGCATGGCCGTGGCCCAGGCCCAGCACACCGTCAATGAAATCACCCGGACCCTGCGCGAGCAGGGTGTGGATGTGCGCTTTGCCATCCACCCGGTGGCGGGCCGCATGCCCGGCCACATGAACGTGCTGCTGGCCGAGGCCAAGGTGCCTTACGACATCGTGATGGAGATGGACGAGATCAACGAAGACTTCCCCGAGACCGACGTGGCCATCGTCATCGGCGCGAACGACATCGTCAATCCGGCAGCCCAGGACGATCCCGAGAGTCCCATCGCCGGCATGCCGGTGCTGGAAGTCTGGAAGGCCAAGACCTCGATCGTGATGAAGCGCTCCATGGCCTCCGGTTATGCGGGCGTGGACAATCCGCTGTTCTACAAGGACAACAACCGCATGCTGTTTGGCGATGCCAAGAAGATGCTGGATGAGGTGCTGGGGGCACTGAAGAGTTGATGAGATGGAGTGGCCTCTGCTGAGGCGCTCTGCTCCCTCTGCCGCCTTGCTTTGCAATGCGGGAGCCCGGTGTCCCGGGTTGTGGCATATGCCTGTTCTTGAAATGCCTGCGGTTTTCGGCCGCAGGCATTTTTGCTGTCAGAGATGCTGAACGGCGATTTCACCGAGCAGCACGGCGGCAATCACCAGCATCAGCGTGCCCGACAGGCGCGAGACGGCAAGCGCGGCGGCGGGGCGCGAGCGCAGCACGCTTTGCGAGCCCCAGCCCACGCCGAAGTAGACCACGGCGCAACTGGCTGCATGGACCGCGCCCAGAGCCATGATTTGCGCAAACACCGGCCAGCTCTCGGCAGGCCGCACAAACTGCGGCAGCAAGGCCAGCAACAGCAACAGCTGCTTGGGGTTGAGGCCGCTGACGCTGGCACCCTTGATCGTCCAGTGCCAGCGCGTGCCGCTCTCGGCGTCGTCGGCACTGCCTATGGCTGCCGGGCTGCGCCACAGGCCTACGCCCATCCAGGCCAGGTAGAGCGCGCCGGTGGCCGTCAAGGCGGTGAGCAGGGCCGGGTTGTGCGCCACCAGGGCGCCCACGCCCGCGGCCACGGCCAGCGTGGCCAGCAGCGCGCCGCAGGCCAGGCCCAGCGTGGCGGGCAGCACCAGCCGTCTGCCACGCAGACCGGCCGAGATCACATAGGCCCAGTCGGCCCCGGGCGTGAGCACCAGCAGAAAGGAGACGGCCCAGAAGGCGGTCAAGGCGGCGTAGGACACGAAATTCCCTCGAAAAGCGTTGATGCCGAGAGAATATGGAAGAGGAGAGAGAATGTGCTCTCAATATTCGCCGCCTATCGGCTTGAAATTGGAAGAAACTGCCTCGTGAACTCGCTGGATCGAAAAATTCTTGCTGCGCTCGAAAACAATGGCCGCCTCACGGTGACCGAGCTGGCCGAGCAGGTGGGCCTGAGTCTGTCGCCCTGCCACCGGCGTGTGCGTGCGCTGGAGGAATCGGGCGTGATTCGCGGCTACCGCGCCGAGCTGGACCCCGCGGCGCTGGGGCTGGATTTTTCGTCGCTGGTCTTTGTCACGCTCAAGGACAGCAAGTCCGTGCCTGCGTTCGAGGACGCCGTGGCCCGGCTCGACAATGTGGTGCAGGCCCAGCGCCTGTTCGGTGATCCCGACTATCTGCTGCAGGTCGTGGTGCGCGATCTGCCTGCCTACCAGCGGCTTTATGACGAGCAGCTGACCCGGCTGCCCGGCGTGCTGCGCATGACTTCCACGCTGGTGATGAAGCATGTGGTGATCAACAGGCCGCTGACGTCTGCGATGGAATAAGCCATGAAAAAAGCGCCCGTGACGTGAATCATAGGCGCTTCGGTGTTGCCGATGGCGCTCCTTATTTCGGAGCTTTTGGCGCTTTGCCATCAATGCTTTTGATTTGAAATCAATTCAGAAGCTATATATGTAAAGCACTTGATGCTCCTGAATCAGGAGCATCGGAACTCAGGAGCCCAGCTTGAGCGAGCCCTTCATGAGGGCCGAGTGACCGGGGAAGGAACAGAAGAAGGCATAGTCAGTGCCAGCCTTGAGCTTGCTCGCATCGATGTCGAACTTGGTAGTCTCGCCGCCACCGATCACCTTGGAGTGAGCCAGCACGCGTGCATCGCCGGCCTTCACATAGTCGGCGCCAGCACCAGCGGCCATGCCGTCGGTGATCACGGCCTGCATGTCGGCAGCGGTGCTGACCACGATGTTGTGGCCCATTGCGGTCTTGGGCATCTTGCCCACATGCTTGAGAGTCACGCTGAACTTCTTGCAGGACTTGGGCACATCGATGCTTTTGACATTGAACTGCATGGCATCGTTGCTTTCAACGACGGCTTCGCAGCCTGCCGCCATGGCGGGTGCGCTCAGGGCACCGACTGCACACAGGGCCAGGGTCATCAGGATCTTCTTCATTGGCTATTCCTTTTCCTAAAAGCGAAACGGGAACCGCTGTGGCCTTGTCGCCCTCCAGGTTCCGCAGTTCATTCTTTCGGAAACCTGCCCAGCCGGCTCAGTACAACTCATGCTCGCATGGGTTGTACTGTTGCACCTTGCGCTAACTCAATTCGCCGAGCATGCGTGCGTTCACTGCCTTGCAGGTCGCTGCCGGCGTTGCTTGCGCGCTTCAGATCGCCATGTCGTAACCAATGGTGATGGGCGCGTGGTCCGAGAACTTCTCGCCCTTGTAGATGGACTCGGTGCGGGCCAGGGCCGCGATCGCCGGTGTGGCCAGGTGGTAGTCCAGACGCCATCCCACGTTGTTGGCATAGGCCTGGCCCCGATTGCTCCACCATGTGTAGCAGGCATCCGTGGTGTCGGGCTGAAGCTGACGATAGACGTCGACCAGACCGCCGCTGGCCTCGGTCTTGTGCAGCAACTTGCTCATCCAGTCGCGCTCTTCGGGCAGGAAGCCGCTGTTTTTCTGGTTGCCGCGCCAGTTCTTCAGGTCTTCCTTCTGGTGCGCGATATTGATATCGCCGCAGAGCACGAAGTCGCGCTCTGCCTTGAGGTGCATCAGGTGGCTGTGCATCTTGGCGAGAAAGCGGAACTTGGCCTCCTGGCGCAACTCGCCCGAGCTGCCGCTGGGAAAGTAGGCGCTGATGACGGAGAACTTGCGGCCTGGCGTGTCGAAGCGGGTTTCGACATAGCGGCCCTCGGCGTCGAACTCTTCGATATCGAAGCCCACGACCACATCGCTGGGCTCGTGGCGGGTATAGACGCCCACGCCCGAATAGCCCTTCTTCTCGGCAAAGTGGAAGTAGCCCTTCATGCCGGCCAACACCTCGAAGCGCCCGGCCATATCCGAAGCCTGGGCCTTGATTTCCTGGACGCAAATACAATCCGGCGCAGTGGCTTCGATCCAGGCTTCGGCGCCTTTGGTCGTGGCAGAGCGGATACCGTTGAGGTTGAGGCTGGTTAATTTGAACAAGGATGAATCCATGGTGGTGAGTGAGAAGCCAATGGGCGGTGCAGACCGTCTGGCGCAGGATTTTGTGCAGTTTGCCGTCGATGCGGGCGTGCTGCGTTTTGGTGAATTCAAGACCAAGGCCGGGCGCATCAGCCCGTACTTCTTCAATGCCGGCCTGTTCGACGATGGCGCCAAGATGGCCCGTCTGTCCGAATTCTATGCAAAAGCCATTCTGGCCAGCGGCATGGAGTTTGATATGGTCTTCGGGCCTGCCTACAAGGGCATCCCTTTGGCAGCCACGGTGGCGGTGGAACTGGCGCGGCAGGGCAAGAACGTACCCTTTGCCTACAACCGCAAGGAAGCCAAGGACCACGGCGAAGGCGGTACTTTGGTGGGGGCTCCCCTCAAGGGCCGCGTGCTCATCATTGACGACGTGATGTCGGCAGGTACGGCCGCGCGCGAGTCGATTGCTATCATCAAGGCGGCCGGTGCCGAGCCGCATGCCGTGGCCATCGCTCTGGATCGTCAGGAAATGGCGACAGAGAATGGCCAGGACGTGCCGCACAGCGCCGTGCAATATGTGCGCAATCAGCTGGGCATGCAGGTCTGTGCGATTGCCAAGCTGGCAGATCTGTTGCTTTATCTCGAGCAGCAGGGCGGGGATGCCGGGCGCGAGCATCATGAGCGCGTGCTGGCCTACCGTCAGCGTTATGGTGTTGAAGACAAGGAATAAACACGCAAATGAAGCAGGCCTTGCATGCAAAACTGAGTTTGTATGTGGTAGCTACCGTCTGGGCAGGCGCCATGCCGGCTCAAGCTCAGGCCCCAGCCAATAGCGGCGGTATCTACGCCTGCACGGATGCCAATGGGCGGCGCATCACGGCCGACAGACCTATTGCCTCCTGCGTCGATCGCGAGCAGCGTGTGCTTGGTACCACGGGCGTCGAGTTGCGCCGCGTGGGCCCCACGCTGACCGATCAGGAGCGCAGTGCACAGGAGGCCAAGCGCCGCCAGGATCAGGCCGAGCAGCAACGCCTGCGTGAGGAGCGCTCGCGTGACCGCGCGATGCTGGCGCGCTTCCCCAATCAGGGCGTGCATGACGCCGCCAGAGCCGAGGCCATTGCCCAGGTCAACGATGTGATCGGCGTGGCCCAGCAGCGCCAGGTCGATCTCAAGGAACGCCGCCGCAAGCTCAATACCGAGCTGGAGTTCTATCAGAACGACCTGAAGAAGGCTCCCGCCAATCTGCGCCGCCAGTTGGACGACAACACGGAATCTCAGGCCGAGCAGCAGCGCTTCATCAAGCAGCAGGAAGAGGAAAAGCAGCGCATCAACCTGCGCTTCGATGTCGAGCTGCAGCAGCTGCGCAAGCTATGGGCTGATCTGCAGCCGGCCGCAACGCGCTCGCACTGACGGCTGTGCCTTCAGTCTTCGTGGCCGTCTTTGTGCATGGCCATGACCCGACCCAGCAGCAGGGTCGCAATCCAGGCCACTCCAGCGATGATCAAGGGCATCTGCACCAGCAACGGTGCCTGAGCCATGAGCATCAGCGCATCGGCTTGCCACAGCGCCCCATAACCCTTGAACAAGCCATAGGCCAGCCATAGCAGCAGGCCTGCGCTGGCAATGGCGGCCATGCTGCGCATATTGCGGCCGTCACGGCTGCCTGCGGGGATGCGCAGGGCGGTACGCCATAGCCAGCCCACGGAGGCCAGTACCAGCAGCACGCAGGCCGCAACGGACAGCGGCATCCACAACGAAAGAGGAATCAGCGACATGGCGCCGCACTTTAGCCCAGTTGATCCCTGGATGAAAAAGAAAATACCCACCGAAGTGGGTATGCATGAAGGGGCTTGTCAGCGGCTCAGTTTGCGCGCCAGACCACATGGTGGCCCGGCACGGACTGAATGCCCAGCACAGTGGCGTGGTGGGCGAGCAGCTCTTCGAAGGTCTTGGTGATTTCGCTGCTGGCAGTGCTGCCTTCATATTCCGTGGCCACCTGTGTCGCGGTAAAGGAACTGGCTCCAAAGCTTTGCACGATGTTGCGCAGCTTGTCGAGGTTTGGGGTGAACACGGCGTCCATGGCAGCAACTCCTTTTCGGGCAATCAAACCAGTACTGCCCATAGTTTATCCAGCAGCCCGTGTCAGGCAAGAGGGCCTTTGCCCGCATGGCTATTGATTGATGGAGAGCAAGGTGCGAATCACGTCGGAGCGCGTGATGACGCCGACCAGGGTCTTGCCTCGCAGCACGGCAATGAACTGCACGCTGTGCGATGCCAGCTCGTGCAGCAGATCGCCCATGGGTGTGTCTTCCTGCACGCTCATCTCTGGTGCGCGCATCAGTTCCTGGGCTACGGATTGCACTTTGGATGGCCGGCTGCGCAGGCGCTGCCAGAGGTTTTGCTGCTGGCGCGCGCGGTGATCCTGCCAGAGCCAGTCGAACAGGTCGGCGCGCAGCACGCGGCCAATCAGCTCACCTTGCGCATCGACCACGGGAAGGCTTTTGATCAGATGGCGGTGAAACAGCTCGGCGACCTCTTCGAGCGGAGTCTGCGGGCTCACGGTCAGGAGCTTGGCGGACATGACGGTGCCGCAGTTCACGCTGGACAGCCGGCGCTTGATGGCCTCCTCCTCGGCGGCGGCCAGCAGCTCGCCCAGATCCTCGGGTGTCAGGTTGTAGCTTTGCTCGAAGCGCTGCAACAGCTGCTCCAGATCCTGCTCGCTCAGCGCCAGGCGCGTGGTGGGACGCTGGGTCTTGGCCGCTTGGGGCGGCTGGTGCAGGTAGGGACGGCCGCAGGCGCGGTGGTAGAGCACTCCGACTGCTGCAAGAACGCCTGAGAGCACGGCCATGGGAATCAGCAGATGCCAGCCCAGTGGCGCCATCTGGGCCGCAGCCAGGACCGTCAGCAAGGCCACGGCGCCACCCGGCGGGTGCAGGGCACGCAGCAGCAGCATCAGGGCAATGGCTCCTGCCACGGCCAGCGCGGCCAGCGAGGTCTGGGACAGCGTGGGAAACGCCCAGAGCAGCAGCAAGGTATAGAGCGCAGGCACGGTGTTGCCGACGACACAGTTCCAGGGCTGGGCCAGCGGGCTGCTGGGCACGGCGAAGACCAGCACGGCGGTGGCGCCCAGCGGTGCGAACAGGAACAGGGTGTTGGGAAAGAAATGCTCGACCAGCCCCACCAGAATGCCGGCCAGCGCCAGACCCAGACCTGCGCCGATGCTGGCGCGGATCAGCTCTTTCCAAGAAGGGCGCGAGGCCACCGGCCCCAGGCGCTGCCACATTGTTTGCATGACGGACATAGGCTCAGGCTACGGGGCGCAAATTTGATAGCTGCTCCCGCAATGTTGTATTGATTAATGCGGCAATTCTGTCAAAAAAAGCTCCACAGGGTGAGTTGTGGAGCTTTGGCGGGATTGGCGCCGCTTCAGGCGGTTGCGGCGGCTTGAACGGCTCCGGCACTCAGCATTTCGGCCAGCTGCTTGCGGCCCGAGGGCTGCTCGCGCTCGCGCAGATCGTCGGGCAGAGTGGCGGCATCGGCGCGGCGGCCCACGGCGATCACGCATTCGGGCACCAGATGCTCGGGCAGGTTCAGCACCTTGCGGGCTTCATCGGCAGAGAAGCCGCCCATGGCGTGGGTGGCCAGACCCATGGCATGGGCCTGCAGCGCCAGATAGCCCCAGGCGCAGCCCGCGTCGAAGCTGTGCTTGGCGGCGGAAGCCTGCCTGTCCGACAGCAGCACGATCAGCGCGCCGCCATTCAGGCACCAGCGGCGGTTGGCTTCGTTGGGGATCTGCGAGAACGCCTGCCAGTTCGCGTCATCGCGCAGGGCGTAGGCAAAGTGCCAGGGCTGCTTGTTGCTGGCCGAAGGCGCCCAGCGGGCGGCTTCCACCAGCTGCTCGATCTGGGCAGCGCTCAGTGCTTCAGGCACAAAGGCGCGCGGCGACATGCGCTCGATGAATTGCGCGTGGACGGGGACGGTACTGCTACGGGTGGTGCTCATGGTGATATCGCTGAACTGAAAAGAAAAGGGCCCGCCTACTGTACAGAGGCGGGCCCGAAACCATAGCGCAAGCTCCGGCCTTTGTGCCGGAGCCGGAAAATCAGGACTTCTGACCCGATTGCGCGCCGATACCGCGCAAATGGCGCTCCATGCGGAACATCACCAGCGCCATCATCACCATCACCAGGCAGGAAATCAGCAGCGTGGCAAAAGCCGTGTCCATGCCCAGAAACTCCCACTTTTCCTCATCGGGGTTGTCGCCGCGCAGCTTGGCGGCCGTGCGGTCGAACGACAGTGTGTAGTTGGTCAGCAAGGTATTGACGATCTGCGGGGCGGACTGCTGCTGCAGCTTCTTGGTCAGGCTTTCGTTGCCCAGCACCTTCTCCAGCGCCACGGGCAGCCCCTTGATGTAGGCCGCATACGAGCCCTCGCCATGCTCCATCTCGGCGGCCTGGGCACGGTCGTTGATTTCGGAGGCCAGGTTCACCGGATCCATCAGCATGGCGTCTTCGCCCGAAGCCTCGGCGGCTGCCGCAATCGCTGCATCGGCTGCAGCATCTGCGGCGGCACGGGCCATGCGGTCCTCGCGGGTCAGCGAGATGCGGCGAGCCGTCCAGGCGGCATCCACTTCGGCAGCGGCCGCGTCGGCAGCCTCCTTGTCGCAGCAGGAGTTTTCACGTGCCTCGCGCATCTTGATCTGGCGGTTGACATCGTCGGCCGAGGGCAGGGCATCGCCCTTGAGCAGGGGGTGGATGGGATCCAGCCCCTGGCTGCTGTTTTCCGTTTCTACGCGTTTGCGCGCAGCCGTGTCCCGGTAGATGAAGCCACGCAGCAGGCCGTCGGCCTTGCGGAAATCCGGACGCAGGGCGGGGTCGGCCAGACGCTTTTCCATGGGCACGGCGTTGCCGAGTACGCTCAGGTCGCGACCGGTCTCTTCTTCCATGTACTTGAGGTCGTAGGGCGCATCCTTCCAGTTCAGCGCCGTTGCGCCGGCAGTGGCGGTATCGGGCTTCTTGGGCTTGTAGTGGTCCCAGATCCAGTGGCCCATGCCAAACAGCACAAAGATGGAAAAGGCGAGCAAGACAAGACGCAGAACTTGAATCAGCAAATCTTCTGCGCGGCGCAAGAGGGTCAGCATAGGCAGCAAATCCTTGTAAAAAGCTTGAGTGGTCTGCACTTTCAACTATGAAATTGGAAGCGCGTGAATGATCGCGATTGTAGGAAGCGAATCGGAAAGTCGTAATTTGTTACAGCTGAGTCGACAAATGCACGCTTCCGTCCCGCCCAGCGCTCGTTTTTGGGCCGGGGACGCCGGTGCTGCTCCTCTTCACTTCATGAAGGGGCGATGCACCCAGATCCTGTAACGGAATTACGAAACCGCTGTAATGGAGTTTTGATGGATCGAGGCTGGATCATGGGTAAGACGTCGCTGGATAAATCGAAGATCAAGTTTTTGCTGCTCGAGGGCATACATCCCTCCGCGCTCAAGGTGCTGCATGACGCGGGCTACACCAATGTGGAGGCACTGACCGGCGCGCTGGACGGCGAGGAGCTCAAGCGCAAGATTGCCGATGTGCACTTTGTCGGCATCCGCTCGCGCACCCAGCTCACGGCCGATGTGTTCGCGGCCGCGCAGAAACTGGTGGCCGTGGGCTGCTTTTGCATCGGCACCAACCAGGTGGATCTCAACGCAGCGCGCGAGCGCGGTGTGGTGGTCTTCAATGCGCCTTACTCCAACACCCGTTCGGTGGCGGAGCTGGTGCTGGGCGAAGCCATTTTGCTGCTGCGCGGCATCCCCGAAAAGAATGCCGTCTCCCACCGCGGCGGCTGGAAGAAGAGCGCGGAGAATTCCTTCGAGATCCGCGGCAAGACGCTGGGCATCGTCGGCTATGGCTCCATCGGCACCCAGCTGTCGGTGCTGGCCGAAGGCCTGGGCATGAAGGTCATCTTCCACGACGTGGTGACCAAGCTGCCGCTGGGCAATGCCCAGCAGAGCAGCGGTCTCAACGAGCTGCTGGCCCAGTCCGACATCGTCACCCTGCATGTGCCCGAGCTGGCCTCCACCAACGGCATGATGGGAGCGGCGCAGATTGCCGCCATGAAGCCCGGCAGCATTCTCATCAATGCATCGCGCGGCACGGTGGTCGATATCGAGGCGCTGGCGGAATCGCTGCAAAGCGGCAAGCTGCTGGGCGCGGCCATCGACGTCTTTCCCAAGGAGCCCAAGAGCAACAAGGACGAATTCCTGTCGCCGCTGCGTGGCATGGACAACGTCATCCTCACGCCGCATATCGGCGGCTCCACCATGGAGGCGCAGGCCAATATCGGTCTGGAAGTGGCGGAAAAGCTGGTCAAGTACAGCGACAACGGCACGACCACATCGGCCGTCAACTTCCCCGAAGTGGCGCTGCCCGAGCACCCCGGCAACAACCGCATCCTGCATGTGCACGAGAATCGTCCCGGCATTCTCTCTGCCATCAACCAGGTGTTTGCCGACAACGGCATCAATATCGCAGGTCAGTACCTGCGGACCGATGAAAAAGTGGGCTATGTGGTGATCGATATCGATGCCAAGTCCTCGGCGCTGGCGCTGGAAAAGCTCGCGCAGATTGCGGGCACCATCCGCTGCCGCGTGCTGTTCTGAAGCCTTGGCCGCTGAACGGAAAAGGAGACCTTGGTCTCCTTTTTTCATGGACCGGCCATTGGCGATGCCAGAAGCTGGCCCGAAGGGGCGCGACGGACATGGTGTTGCGCGCCGCTGATGCTAGGCTTGTGCCGTTACAGACCCTCCCGCTTGCACAATGAATACACCAATCAAGAGAGAGTTCACCTTTCGTGGCGTGCTGCTTGGCGCGCTCATCACCCTGGCGTTCACCGCCGCCAACGTCTATCTGGGGCTCAAGGTCGGGTTGACCTTTGCCTCGGCGATTCCCGCTGCCGTGATTTCCATGGCGCTGCTCTATCGCTTCAAGGATTCCAACATCCTTGAAAACAATCTGGTGCAGACCCAGGCCTCGGCGGCCGGCACCTTGTCTTCGGTCATCTTTGTGCTGCCGGCGTTGCTCATGCTGGGGCTGTGGACGGGTTTTCCGTTCTGGCAGACGGCATTGATCTGCGCGGCCGGCGGCACACTGGGCGTGCTCTACACCGTGCCCCTGCGCCGCGTGCTGGTGGTGCAGTCCGAGCTGCCCTATCCCGAGGGCGTGGCTGCTGCCGAGGTGTTGCGCGTAGGCGATGAGCAGCGCCATCTCCACGATCCGGAGAACCAGGGCAAGCCACGCAGTTCGGGCTTGCGCGAGCTGGGCTGGGGCACGGGGCTGGCAGCGCTGTTCGGCTTTCTCAGTGGCGGTCTGCGCCTGCTCGGCGATGCCTTCAATTTCTGGATTCCCGCAGGCGGCGTGGCCTTTCGCGTGGCGGCGGGCTTTTCGCCCGCCCTGCTGGCCGCAGGTTATCTGATGGGCGCGGCCGCAGGCATTGCAGTGCTTGTGGGGCTGGCGCTGTGCTGGGGTGTGGTCGTGCCCTGGCTGACGGCCCAGGCTTCTCCTGCGGCCGGCCAGGCGCTCTCCGAGCTGTCCACCCAGCTCTGGGGCAGCAAGGCCCGCTTTCTGGGTGCGGGCGTCATCGGCATCTCGGCGCTGTGGACCGTGGCCACGCTGGCCAAGCCCATTGTCCAGGCGATTCGCAACCAGCCTGCACGCAGCGTCGCCGAGGGTGCCGGTGGCGATGAAACCGACAAGGACATGCCGCGCAGCTGGATGCTGATGATAGGAGCCGCCGCCCTGGGCGTTCTGTTCCTGGTGGTCAATGACTTCATCGTCGGGCATATGCCCGATCTGGCCGCTGGCGCGCGCTACGGCCTGGCGGCCCTGTGCGTGCTGTTCGCGGCCCTGTTCGGCTTTCTGGTGGCGGCGGCCTGCGGCTATATGGCCGGTCTGGTGGGCTCGTCGGCCAGTCCCATCTCGGGTATCGGCATCATCGCCACCTTGCTCATGGGCGTGGCCCTGCTGGGGCTGCATGCCCTGGTGCCGGCCTATGCCAGCGCCGTCGCTGGGCAGATGGGCATTGCGCTGGTGCTGTTCATGGTTTCGGCCGTTCTGGCCATGGCTGCGATCTCCAACGACAACCTGCAGGATCTCAAGACCGGCTATCTGGTGGGGGCCACGCCCTGGCGTCAGCAGATCGTGCTCATCATCGGCTGCCTTGTGGGTGCGCTGGTCATACCGCCCGTGCTGGATCTGCTCTACAACGCCTACGGTTTTGCCGGCAGCATGCCGCGTGCCGGCATGGACCCGAATCAGGCCCTGGCCGCGCCGCAGGCCACGCTGATGATGCAGATTGCCAGCGGCATCTTCAAGGGTTCGCTGGATTGGAGCATGCTGGGTCTGGGCGTGGCCGTGGGCATTGTCGTCATCCTGATCGATCTGACCCTGCGCAAGAGCGGCAAGGGTGCGCTGCCGCCGCTGGCCGTGGGCCTGGGCATCTATCTGCCGCCCACCATAGGCCTGACGCTGACCATAGGCGCGGTGCTGGGCTGGTGCATTGCCAGAGCCATCAAGGCCTATGCGCAGCGCGGCGGCAAGGACTGGACGGCGGCGGCCGAGGAGCGCGGCCTGCTGCTGGCCTCCGGCCTCATCGTGGGCGAGAGCCTGATGGGCCTGTTGATTGCGGCACTCATAGGCTTCAGCGGCAAGGATGCGCCGCTGGCCCTGGTCGGCGAAGGCTTTGCGCCCGCCATGTGGCTGGGCCTGGCCTATTTCGTGGGCCTGTGTGTGTTCTTTTATCGCCGGGTGCTGCGCAAATGAAGACAGGAAGATTCGACGGGAAACAGGCCGAATATCGCCGGGGCAACTTCGGCTTCGCCCATGAGTGGCTGCAGGAGTTCAAGACGCTGGACGAGGTGCTGGAGCGGCTGGACGCGCTGCGTGCCGCCGACCCTGCACATCGCTACCTCTGCACGCTGGACGATGTGAGCCAGTGCAGCTACACCAGCGGCCATGCGAGCCAGGATGAGCGCCTGTATCTGGATGACCCCGAGGACATGGACTGGGACGACCCGGCGCAGGAGCAGGCCCTGACGCTGGCTTCGCTGCAGCACCGGGTGGCGCAGCTGCAGCGGCCCGAGCTGGTGCAGGACTGGGTGCAGGTCTGCGGCACGCTGCTGCTGGCGGCCGAGGATGTAGATGCCCTGCTGCAGGCCAACGGCAGTCCCGAG
The DNA here is from genome assembly GCF_039581385.1 of Comamonas sp. A7-5. Classification (NCBI taxonomy): domain Bacteria; kingdom Pseudomonadati; phylum Pseudomonadota; class Betaproteobacteria; order Burkholderiales; family Comamonadaceae; genus Comamonas; species Comamonas sp. A7-5. The sequence continues at coordinate 215,210 of NZ_JBCPWO010000007.1, read as the reverse complement.
GTGCTGCTCGACGAGGTGGTCTATGTCCAGCGTCTGCCCGTGCCCAGCGACGAGCTCATGATTGCGGGCCAGCCAAACGGCTATTTCAGCGCGGACTGGGACAGTTTTCAGAACCACGCTGTCATCCGCCATCTTGCGGTGCAATATGGCTATCGCTTCTTCGGCATGGGCGCCGCATGGATGGGGTTTGTGCGCAGCAGCCTGCCCGATGCGGTGCTGGTCGATCGGCTGATAGAGGATTTGCGCATGCTCTACGGCCAGGGACAGGGCGAGGTGCGGGAACATGCGGGCTGGGTACAGCTGGCGTCTGTGCTGCTATCTCGGCGTACGCTGATGCTGGGCTATGCCGAGAATCTGGCCGAAGGCATGGGGCTGGATCAGCCGCCCTATGAAAGCGCCATGAAAAGCTGACAAGGCTGGATTCATCACCGCCGGAGCCGGCCAGGGGATGCCCGGTTTCAGCGGTGATGGTTTTATAGTGTGCGGGCTACCCCCGCGGCGCAGGCCGCTTTTTGCAACTGAAGGAGAAACCAATGGCAGGTCATTTCGAGTTGAGCAAGAGCAGCGATGGGCAGTTCCGGTTTGTGCTGAAGGCCGGCAATGGCGAGATCATCCTCACCAGCGAGCTGTACAAGGCACGGGCGGCGGCCGAGAGCGGCATTGCCTCGGTGCAGACCAACAGCCCGCTGGCCGAGCGCTATGAGAAAAAGACAGCCAGCAACGGCAAGGAGCATTTCAACCTCAAGGCGGCCAACCATCAGGTTATCGGCACAAGCCAGCTCTATGCCTCGGCAGCCTCGCGCGATGCGGGCATCGAGTCCGTCAGGAAAAACGGCGCGACGACGGTCGTCAAGGATTTGACGGGCACTTGAAGCGCATTGCCGGACAGCTCCTGCTGGGAGCGTCAGAGGCCTTTCAGGCCGCTTTGTGATGCCCGTCCACAAACTGCTCTATGGCGCTCCAGAAGCCGTTGGCGCGGAAGATGGTCGAGTGATTCGCCAGGGCGAATTCCTGCACCTGCACCGCCTTGTCCCTGAGGCCGTGCAGCAGGGCGTCAGTGCGCTCGGGCTGCACCACCTGATCGCGTCCGGCGCGCAGCACCAGAATCGGCCCATGGTAATTGCGTAGATGCGCGGCAGAGTCGAACGGGTCGCGCAGCAGCAGTTCCACAGGCAGCCAGCCATACATGCCGCGCACCGTGTTCAGGATGCTGTCGAAGGGCGTGATCAGCACCAACTGGTCCGGCTGGCGCAGGTCGGCCACGGCAGCCGCCACGCCCGTGCCCAGGCTGCGGCCAATCACGGTGATGGGCAGTTGTGGGTGCAGACGCCTGACCTCATCGAACAAGGCCGCGGCATCCAGCTCCATCAGCTCCTGCGTGGGCTCGCCCTCGCTGGCGCCGTAGCCGCGGTAGGCCAGCATATAGATATCGCTGTGCGGCAGGCTGCGCGACAGCTGCTGGCGCCGGTGGGCAATGTTCTCGGCATTCCCGCCAAAGTAGATCACCGCATTGCGCGCCTTGCCGTCGGCCGGGTGCAGCTGCCAGCCCCGCAGCAGCACATCGGCGCGCTGCAGCGAGAAATCGGTGCTCTCGGCCGCCACCCGTGTGCCGCCACCCGGAAAAATCATCTGGCGCTGCTGCGCAAACATATAGCTGCAGATACAGATATAGACCGCCAGGCACAGGGCCAGCAGCCAGAGCAGGGGCTTGAGCAGCTTGGAGAACATGGAGCGCAAAGATATGGGGGTTGCGCCGGATTGTGCGCAGATTTGTGTGGGTTTGGGGTGCGCTTTACCTCGGCTTTATGTAAGCGGTGGTTTGAGGAATTGATAGCGGGTGGTGCGAGTGATGTCTACGTTTGGGGCTTGTTTGGCTCGTGGTGATGCTTTAGCTGTTTGCCTGATGTGGCGAGGCTGATTGCATGCCTGCTTTGCTTGCAGAGGGCGGGTCTCGGCCCGCCTGCCGACCGACTTTCTGCTGCCAGAAAGTCGGCAAAGAGCCAGCCCCTACTGCCCCCGTCCCTCCGGCTTCGCCTGCGGGCAACCTGCGCCGTCAAGCTCTTGGGGCTGTGCGGCAAAACTCACTGCGCGCTTGCAGCGCTCCGTTCAAACAGGTTGCCGCAGATTGGATGACGATGCAGTTGCACTCTGCGGTGCAACTGCCAGCCCCAAGAGCCTGCCGTCGCAGGCGTGGGCAAAAGGGGCAATACCGGGAGCGGGATAGCTTCTTTATCAAATTGATAGCTGTTACTGCAATCGGAATAAACACTTGAAGCCAATTTCGTCATAGCTCTCGCAGGCCGCACGCTCCCGTATCCACCCGTGTGTCAGCGCCTGCGGCGCGCGGTTCGGGCTGCGGGCATTGGCACCGAAGAGTGCCAATGCATCGTGCTCTGACTTGCGGCAACCTGTTTGAGCGGCGCGCGCAGCGCAAAGCGAGTTTTGCCGCACCGCAGACTGAATGGCGTGACGCAGGTTTGCCCGTAGCGAAGCGTAGGGACGCAGACAGTCGGGGCGCATTCTTGGGGTTACGTTTCTTGTGCGAGCAAGAAAGGTAACTCGCCTGCCGGGGCGAGACCCGGCCTCTGTCGTGTACAACAAAAAAAGCGCTTTTTTGATAGCGGCCTACGTTGATGCGATTGAGCTAGAGGCTCATTTGGCTTGAAGTCTCTGTTTTAGCGACATGCCTGATTAGTGGACTGAGGGCGGGTCTCGGTCCGCCATGCCGACTTACTTTCTGCTGCCGGTATGCCGGACCACCAGAAAGTAAGCAAAGAGCCTGACCCTGCTGCCCTCGTTCCTTCGGCTGCGCCTGCGAGGGGAGCAGACACCTAACTATCACGCCCCCAGCAAAAAGTACCCAGCCTTGTGCTGATTCCGACTGCTGCTGACACATAGCTTCAACCGCGCCTCCATGTACTGGCGTACTTCCGAGCGGTCGCACATCTGGGCCAGGTCTTCCCAATAGAGCAGGCTGGTGAAAGAAGGCTTCGCGGACTCAGCCGCGTCGCCCTCGCTCACTTCTGCGGCGCGCGAAAGGGTGGGAACATAAATAGGTCCATTCACCGGGGCGTAGTGCTGCACGGGGCGGCCTGCTGCTTCCTCCTTGCGCCTGGAAGTCAGCACAAAGTAATGCTGGCGGGCGTCTGCCAGATGGGACTTCTTATCGGCGTCGAAGACCTTGTCCAGCCGCTCCAGCCCTTTGGCCACATCGGCGGCGTAAGTCCAGTTGCTCAGGTATTTGGTCTCGATGAACAGAAAGACCTGCCGTGCGGGGTCTGAGATGAGCACATCGGCCAGCTTGCTGCGCAGGCGCTCGTGGCACAGGTAGGCGTGGGTGTCGAAGGAGATATGGGGGGACTGAAGGCCGAGGTCGTCGCGGCCCGTGACTTCCTGGATGTAGCGGTTGAACTGGACGATGCGCTTGGCATAGCCGGCCGTGAATTCGTTGAAAAAGTAACCGGCAAAAAACTTGCTGCAGAGGTTGCGCTCTTTTTCGGATTCGATGAGTGAGGCGTTCGAGAAGATCACTGATTTTTTCCTGGGCAGGCGCCACAGGGCATGGGGACCGAGGACTGGGATGAGCTGCAAGTAATAAGGCCGCAGGCATATGCTGCCTGCGGCCCTGGAGCGTGCTCCCATTATCTGGGGGCAGAGGCACGCCTTGAGGGACGTGCTTGTAACAGAGTTAGGCCAGCTTGGCCTTGAGCAGCTCGTTGACCTGGCCGGGGTTGGCCTTGCCCTTGGAAGCCTTCATGACCTGGCCGACCAGGGCGTTGAAGGCCTTGTCCTTGCCGGCGCGGTATTGCTCCACGTTGGCGGGGTTGGCGGCGATTACCTCGTCGATGATGGCTTCCAGTGCGCCGGTGTCGTTGGACTGCTTGAGGTCCTTGGCTTCGATGATGGCGTCCACATCGGAGCCTTCACCGGTCCACAGCGCCTCGAACACCTGCTTGGCGGAGTTGTTGCTGATGACGTTGCCGTGGATGCGGGCGATCAGGGTGCCCAGCTGCTCGGCGGAGACCTTGACCTGGTCCATGCCGATCTCTTCCATGTTCAGGCGGCGCGAGATCTCGCCCATGATCCAGTTGGAGGCCAGCTTGGGCTGGCCGCAGGCCTTGGCAGCGGCTTCAAAGTAGGCGGCCATGGCCTGGCTTTGCGTCAACGTGGTGGCGTCGTACTCGGGCAGGCTGTATTGCGCTACAAAGCGCGCGGCCATGGCGCGGGGCAGCTCGGGCATTTCGGCCTTGACCTGCTCCACCCATTCGGGCGCCACGACCAGCGGAGGCAGGTCGGGGTCGGGGAAGTAGCGGTAGTCGGCCGCATCTTCCTTGGTGCGCATGGCGCGGGTCTCGCCCGTGTCGGGGTTGAACAGCACGGTGGCCTGCTGGATCTTGTGGCCGTCCTCGATCTGCTCGATCTGCCAGAGGATTTCGTAGTCGATGGCGATCTGCATATTCCTGAACGAGTTCAGGTTCTTGATCTCGCGGCGCGTGCCCAGCGGCTGGCCGGGCTTGCGCACGGAGACGTTGGCGTCGCAGCGGAATGAGCCTTCCTGCATATTGCCGTCACAGATGCCGATCCAGGTGACGATCTTGTGCAACTCCTTGGCGTAGGCCACGGCTTCGGCGGTGGAGCGGATATCGGGCTCGGTCACGATTTCCAGCAGCGGCGTGCCGGCGCGGTTCAAATCGATGCCGGACTGGCCGATGAACTCGTCGTGCACGGACTTGCCGGCATCTTCCTCCAGGTGGGCACGCACCAGACGCACGGTCTTGAGGACGTTGTTCTTGCCTTCTTCCAGATAGAAGCTGACTTCACCGCCTTGCACCACGGGGATCTCGAACTGGGAGATCTGGTAGCCCTTGGGCAGGTCGGGGTAGAAGTAGTTCTTGCGCGCGAAGATGGAACGCGGCGCAATCGTCGAGCCCAGCGACAGGCCGAGCTTGATTGCGCATTCCACGGCCTTTTTGTTCATCACCGGCAGCGTGCCGGGCAGGGCCAGGTCCACGGCGCTGGCCTGGGTGTTGGGCTCGGCGCCGAAGGCGGTGCTGGCACGGCTGAAGATCTTGCTGTTGGTCGCCAGCTGGGTGTGGGTTTCGAAGCCGATGACGACTTCGTAGCCATTGATTAGTTTCACAGTCATGTTCTTGCTTCAAAAAGTGGGCTGTATCCATGGCGCTGCGCATGAAACCGGCGCGGCCCGATCCAGGGACAGCGAGCAAGGGTCGCCCCGCAGCGAGGCTGTCGTCCCCCTTGAGGGGGAAGGCGCGAAGCGACTCAGGGGGTGTTTCATTTAAATGCCGGCGGGGCTCTTCAGGTGGAAGTCTGTCGCTTGCTGGAAGCGGTGGGCCGCGTTCAGCAGTTTGGCTTCGCTGAAGTAGTTGCCAATCAGCTGCAGGCCCACGGGCATGCCGCCGTCGCCGAAGCCTGCGGGCAGGGACAGGCCGGGCAGGCCGGCCAGCGATGCGGGCAGGGTGAAGATGTCGGCCAGATAGTTGCTCACGGGATCGGCCTTGCCGCCAATGGCCCAGGCCGTCGTCGGCGCGGCCGCGCCGGCGATGACGTCGCAGTCCTTGAAGGCAGCCTGGAAGTCGTCGGCAATCATGCGGCGGATCTTCTGCGCCTGCAGGTAGTAGGCGTCGTAATAGCCTTCGGACAGCACATAGGCGCCGATCATGATGCGGCGCTTGACCTCGTCGCCGAATCCTTCGGCGCGGGTCTTTTTGTACATATCGTTGAGGTCTTCGTACTTGGCGGCGCGGTGGCCGAACTTCACGCCGTCAAAGCGCGACAGATTGGACGAAGCCTCGGCCGGAGCCAGGATGTAGTACACGGGCACGGACAGTTCGGTGCGCGGCAGGCTCACGGGAACCAGCTTGGCACCCAGCTTTTCGTATTCCTTGAGCGCTGCGTTGACGGCTGTGCGGACATCGTCGGACAGGCCTTCACCAAAGAACTCGGCGGGCACGCCGATGCGCAGGCCTTCGATCGAGTCACCCAAGCGGGCGCTGAAGTCCTCGGCGGGGTAGTCCAGGCTGGTGGAGTCGCGGTCCAGATCGGGGCCGCACATTTCGGAGAGCAGCAGCGCGCAATCTTCGGCGCTGCGGCCCATGGGGCCGGCCTGGTCCAGGCTGGAGGCAAAGGCGATCATGCCGTAGCGGCTGGCGCGGCCGTAGGTGGGCTTGATGCCGGTGATGCCGCAGAACGAGGCGGGCTGGCGGATGGAGCCGCCGGTGTCGGTGCCGGTCACGGCCGGGGCCAGACGCGCGGCCACGGCAGCGGCGGAGCCACCGGACGAGCCGCCGGGCACGCGCTCGGTGTTCCAGGGGTTGCGCACGGGCTGTGCCGCGTCAAAGCCCACGGGGGCCACGGCCGAGTTCTCGTTGGCGCCGCCCATGGCGAATTCGTCGCAGTTGAGCTTGCCCAGAGTGACCACGCCGGCATCGGCCAGCTTCTTCACCACGGTGGCGTCAAACGGCGACTTGTAGCCCTCCAGCATCTTGCTGGCGGCAGTGGTGGGGAAGTCCTTGGTGACGAAGATGTCCTTGTGCGCAATGGGCACGCCGGCCAGCTTGCCGCCCTTGCCTTCGGCAATCAGGGCGTCGGCCGCCTTGGCCTGGGCCAGGGTGGCGTCTTCATCGATGGCGACAAAAGCGCCCAGCTGCTGGTGCTGCTTGGCGCGGGCCAGGAAATGCTGGGCGGCTTCGGTGGCGGAGACCTGCTTGGCGCGCAGCTGCGCGGCCAGCTCGGCCACGCTCAATTGGTGGAGTTCGGTTTGGCTCATGTTCTGATGTGTCCCGCGCGTTTATTCGATGACCTTGGGCACGAGGAAGTAACCCTTTTCGGCTGCAGGGGCGTTCTGCATGTTGGCGTCGCGGTTATTGCCCTCACTTACCAAATCGTCACGTAGCCGTAAGGCGACGTCCTGGATGGCTGCCACCGGATGTGACAGAGGGCTGACGCCCGAAGTATCCACAGCCTGCATTTTTTCGACGATGCCGAAAAAGTTGTTTAGTTGCGCGAGCATGCGCTTACTTTCGTCTTGCGACAGTTCAAGGCGGGCCAAGTTGGCGATGCGCGCAATGTCTTGATCGTTCAATGCCATAGAAATTATTTAACAGGGCCGCCGCGTGTAAAGCAGTGTTTCTAACCCTGACAGTAGAAGTTATTCACAGGGGATACGGTATTATCTCGGCTTTGCCGCAATACCTCCGTTCGGCTGGTCATTGTGCAAAAAATGCCCACCACCCAGACTCCATTACCTTACATCCCGGCGACGGCTAGCCGATGCGCAAGCCGTGCCTGAGAGGACCCTGAATGTTCGGAGCTTTCCGTCGGTACTTCTCCACCGACCTTGCCATTGACCTTGGCACAGCTAACACCCTGATTTTCGCCCGAGACAAGGGCATTGTTCTGGACGAACCTTCGGTGGTTGCGATCCGTCACGAAGGCGGCCCCCACGGCAAGAAGGTGATTCAGGCTGTCGGCCGCGAAGCCAAGGCCATGCTGGGCAAGGTGCCCGGCAACATCGAAGCCATTCGCCCCATGAAGGACGGCGTGATCGCCGACTTCGTGATCACCGAGCAGATGATCAAGCAGTTCATCAAGATGGTGCATCCGCGCTCGGTGCTGACGCCCAGTCCCCGCATCATCATCTGCGTGCCCTGCGGCTCCACCCAGGTCGAGCGCCGCGCCATCAAGGACGCCGCCGAAGCTGCGGGTGCCACGGCCGTGTACCTGATCGAAGAACCCATGGCTGCCGGCATCGGCGCGGGCCTGCCCGTCTCCGAAGCCTCTGGCTCCATGGTGGTGGACATCGGCGGCGGTACGACCGAAGTGGGCGTGATCTCGCTGGGCGGCATGGTCTACAAGGGCTCGGTGCGCGTGGGTGGCGACAAGTTCGATGAATCCATCATCAGCTATATCCGCCGCAACTACGGCATGCTGATCGGCGAGCCCACGGCAGAACTGATCAAGAAGCAGATCGGCTCGGCCTTCCCCGGCTCCGAAGTCAAGGAACTGGAAGTCAAGGGCCGCAACCTGTCCGAAGGCGTGCCGCGCAGCTTCACCATCTCTTCCAACGAAGTGCTGGAAGCGCTGACCGACCCCCTGAACCAGATCGTTTCCGCCGTGAAGAATGCGCTGGAGCAGACGCCTCCCGAGCTGGGCGCCGACATTGCCGAGCGCGGCATGATGCTGACTGGCGGCGGTGCGCTGCTGCGCGATCTGGATCGTCTGCTGGCCGAAGAGACGGGTCTGCCCGTGCTGGTGGCCGAGGAGCCGCTGACCTGCGTGGTGCGCGGCTGCGGCATGGCGCTGGAGACTATGGATCGCCAGGGCAGCATCTTCACCAGCGATTAATCGCTGTGCAATGTGGTGTTTTGCGGCACGCGGCATAGTGCGCGTACCGCAGCCACTTCCATGAACAGGGCCTGAGTCCGTGATACGCCTGCATACCGCGCTCTCTTTTTGCATTCCTTCTGATCCAGGTGGCCGTGTGCATGCGGCCATGCTGCGGGAGCACGCATGAGCCTGGACACCCTGGACCACCGCGCTCCATCACTGTTCAAGCAACAGGCCTCGCGCACTTCCCAGCTTGCCCTCTACAGCGCCTTGGCGCTGTTTTTGATGGTGGCCGACGCGCGTTTCAAGATCACCACGCCGGTGCGCGCGGCCTTGTCGGTGGCGCTGTCGCCCGTGCAATGGCTGGTGGCCCAGCCCGTGCTGGCCTACCAGAACGCCAGCCGCTATGCCGAGGTGCAGCAGCAGGCCGTGGCCCGCGAGGATGCTGCGCGCAAGGAGCTGGTCGTCATGGCTCAGCGCGCCGAGCTGGCCGACGAGTTGATCAAGGAGAACGAGCATCTGCGCTCCATGCTGGAGTTGCGTGAGCGCTCGTTGACGCCGGGGCAGGTGGCCGAGGTGGTCTATGACAGTCCTGACCCCTATACGCGCCGCGTGGTGATCGACAAGGGGCAGGCGGACAATATTGCGCCGGGCTCGCCCGTGCTCGATGAAAAAGGCGTGATAGGCCAGGTCACGCGCGTCTATCCGACGCGTGCCGAGGTCACGCTGCTGATCGATCGCGATCAGGCCATTCCCGTTTTCAACCCGCGCACTGGCGCGCGCAGCGTCGCCTATGGCGATGCATCCTCGACCCGCGCCGGCGGATTGGAGCTGCGCTTCATGCCCAGCAATGCCGATGTACAGGTGGGCGATCTGCTCACTACCAGCGGTATTGACGGGCTTTATCCCACGGGCCTGCCCGTGGCCAAGGTGGTGACCGTGGACCGCCGTGCCGACTCTGCCTTCACCCGCATCTACTGCGAGCCCGTGGGCCGCGTGCAGGGTGTGCGCCATGTGATGGTGCTCAAGCCCCAGGGCCGTACCGAGCATCCCGAGGCCGCCAATATGCAGGCCCAGGCCGATGCCGAGAAGGCCGACCGGGCTGCCAAGGCGCGTGGCAAAAAGGAGGCGGCCGCTGCCGAAAAGGAGAAGGCCGCCGCTGAGAAGGCGGGGACCAAGGCCGCCAAGCCTGCAAAGGATCCCGCATGATCATGCCGCGCGGCCAGCAGTTGTTGCTGCCGGTCAATCCTCTGTTCATCGTCGTCACCCTGGTGATAGGCCTGGCCGTCAACATGCTTCCGCTGGGTCGCATAGTCTGGCTGCCGGACATGTTGCTGCTGCTGCTGGCCTTCTGGAGTCTGAACCAACCGCAGCGCGTGGGCCTGGGTATTGCCTTTGCACTGGGGCTGGTCATGGATGTGGACCGAGCCTCGCTGCTGGGTCAGCATGCACTGGCCTATACCTTGCTGGTCTTCGTGACGGGCTGGATGAGCCGCCGCCTGCTCTGGTTCTCGAGCCCCGTGCAGGCCCTGCATCTGCTGCCGGTGTTTGCTGCGGCGCACGGCATTCAGGTACTGCTGCGTGTGGCGACGGGAGGTATCTTCCCCGGCCTGGAGTTTCTGATAGCTCCAGTGATCGAGACCTTGCTGTGGCCCGTGGTCAGCGCTTTGCTGCTGGCGCCGCAGCGCCGTGCGCCGGACAGCGATGAAAACCGGCCTCTGTAGATGAAAGCTCCCTTGAGTCGCTGCGCGCCTTTCCCCCTCTCGCTTCGCGGGGGGGAACGACTGCCTCGCTGCGGGGCGGCCCTTGCTTGCAGTCACTGGCTTGGCGTGCGGGGAGCCTGCGCATGATGGAGATTCGCAACACCGAAGTCGAGCTGCAGCGCTTCCGGATGCGTGCAGTCGTCATGGGCTGCGTGGTATTTCTGGCGTTCTGTCTGCTGGTCTGGCGTCTGCTGGTGCTGCAGGTCGAGCGCCATGAGGAGTTTGCCGAGCGGGCCGAGAGCAATCGCACGGCGGTGGTCCCCATCGTGCCCAACCGGGGCCAGATCCTGGACCGCAACGGCGTGGTGCTGGCGACCAATTACTCGGCCTATACGCTGGAGATCACACGCTCCAAGGTCGAGGATCTGGACGAGACCATCGAAGGGTTGTCCGGGGTCATTGAGATCACGCCGCGCGACCGCCGCAAGTTCAAGCGGCTCATGGATGACTCCAAGAGCTTTGAGTCGATTCCTATCCGCTCGCGCCTGACGGATGAGGAAGTTGCCAAGTTTGCGGCCCAGCGCTATCGCTTTCCGGGTGTGGACATCAAGGCCCGCCTGTTTCGCACCTACCCGCTCAAGGAGACCGGCAGCCATTTGATCGGATACATCGGTCGTATCAATCAAAGGGAAAAGGAAGAGATCGACGACTCCGACGATGCCGCCAACTACCGTGGCACCGAGGTCATGGGCAAGCTGGGTGCCGAAAAGAGCTATGAACTGCAGCTCCACGGCCAGACCGGCTGGGAGGAAATGGAAACCTCGGCTGGCGGCCATGCCGTGCGTCGTCTGGGTAGTCGCCCTGCCACGCCGGGACACAGCCTGCAGCTGTCGGTGGACATCAAGCTGCAGAAGATGGTGGAAGACCTCTACGGCAACCGCCGTGGCGTGGCCATCGCCATGGACCCGCGCAATGGCGAGGTGCTGGCCATGGTCAGCAAGCCGACCTACGACCCGAACCTGTTTGTCGACGGCATCGACCAGGAAAGCTGGAAGGCGCTCAACGAATCGCTGGATCGCCCCTTGCTCAATCGCTCCATGCGCGGAACCTATCCCGTGGGCTCGACCTACAAGCCCTTCATGGGCCTGGCGGGCATAGAGACCGGCAAGCGCACGCCGGGCACGGTGATCCAGGACGGCGGCTCCTGGACTTTCGGCGGCCACACCTTCCGCTCCGGCCATGCGCTGGGCCCGGTGGATCTGGCGCGCGCCATCCAGCATTCCAGCAACGTCTATTTCTACACGCTGGCCAACGAGATGGGCGTGGATGCGATCCACGACTTCATGAAGCCGCTGGGCTTTGGCCAGATCACCGGCATCGACCTGCCCGGCGAGGTGCGCGGCGTGCTGCCCAGCAAGGAGTGGAAGCGCAAGACCTACAAGCGCGCCGCCCAGCAGCAATGGTTTGCAGGCGAGACGATCTCCCTGGGCATCGGCCAGGGCTACAACAACTTCACCATCCTCCAGCTCTCGCATGCGCTGGCCACGCTGGTCAACAACGGCTTGAGCTTCACGCCCCATGTGGGCAAGGAGCTGATCGACTCCGTCACCGGTACGCGCACGGCCATTGTTCAGCCGGCACCCGTCAACCTGGGCTACAAGCAGAGCAATGTCGATGCCGTCAAGCGTGGCATGGTGGGAGTGGTGACTGGCGGCACGGGCCGCGGCGTCTTCGGCAGTGCCAGCTATCTGTCGGGTGGCAAGACCGGCACGGCCCAGGCAGTAAGCGTGGGCCAGAAGGAAAAGTACAACGCTGCGCGTCTGGCCGAGTACCAGCGCGACCATTCGCTCTATATCGCCTACGGCCCGGCCGAAGCGCCCAGGATTGCCGTGGCCGTGATTGTGGAGAATGCAGGCTTCGGTGCAGCGGCTGCCGCACCTATCGCACGCCGCATACTGGACTACTGGCTGGTGGGCAACTATCCCAGCGAGGCTGATATCGCTGCCGTGCGCCAGGGCAAGGCAGGCGCACCGATCGGCACGCCGCGCCGTGTGGAAGATATCTCGGTGCTGTCCGACGACGAAACAGCACCTTGATAAATTGATAGCTATTAACGCTTGCTGTGTAATGGTTTAACGCAGAAAAGCGTCATAGCCAGTTTTCAGAATCAGCATGCTGACCACGCCGATGAAAATCGTGCGCACAAAGCCCGTGCCGTGACGCAAGGCCATCCAGGTGCCCAGCATGCTGCCCAGCACATTGGCCAGGGCCAGCGGAATCGCAAAGTGCCACCAGACATGGCCCTTGAGCGTGAACAGCAGCAGTGCCGCGGCGTTGGAGGCCAGGTTCAGCAGCTTGGCGCTGGCCGAGGCGTTGAGGAAGTCATAGCCCAGCAGGCGCACGAACAGGAACACGAAGAAGCTGCCTGTGCCCGGGCCGAAGAAGCCGTCGTAGAAACCGATCAGCAGGCCGATGGCGCTGGCGGTCAACATCTCGGTGCGCCCTGCCAGGCGCGGCTCGTGGTCGCGGCCCAGCTCTTTTTTGGCCAGGGTGTAGCCCAGCACGCCCAGCAGGATGAAGGGCAGCAGCTTGCGCAGAAAATCGGGCGAAATCAACGTGACGGCCCAGGCTCCGAGAAAAGCTCCCACCAGCGTCGTGCCGATGGCGGGCAGCAGCGTAGCCCAGGTGATATGCACACGCTTGCTGTACTGCCAGGCGGAAATGGCCGTGCCCCAGACGGCGGCGCTTTTGTTGGTGCCAAACAGCGTGGCGGGCGTGGTAGTGGGGAAGGCTGCAAACATGGCCGGCACCAGAATCAGTCCGCCGCCTCCCACGATGGCGTCAACAAACCCGGCCAGGGCCGAGGCGAGGGAAACAAGAATCCATTCCATGGAGTAAATGCCTGCAATTGGTGCATGCCGTGAGCAACGCGCGTTGCCGCTGGGCGGCGCTGCCGGAGGCGGGATGAAGAAGCCAGGGAGAGAGCGGGCTTGAATGCCCGAGGATGGCGCCGGCATTGTCGCACCGCTGCCTCAAGCCTGTGCGCAGGCATAAAAAAAGCGCCCACTGTGGGGCGCTTTTGAACGCATCTTTGATGCTTTTATATGTATTGGTCTGGTTGTGTCGAGTTGTCTCCTCGGCCCTCCATGCTGCTTCGTGGAGCAGCGAGAGTGACGAGAATGTAAGGGCTGCACCTGTGTGGTGCATTGGGGAATTCCCTTGGGTTATATCAAAAACGTCTGACAAATGAATCAGAAAGTTTCGTGACATCCTTATGAGTTTTGAGATATTTCAAAAACAATAGCGTCATATGCTTATAAGCAAAAGATCTCTGAGGAATTTGATTCATGGGGCATGACGCCGCGCGGAATTCTTGCGCTCGGACAGACGTTGCGCTCCAGAGCGAATTTCGGGCGCTGACGGGCTTGTCGCAGTGAATCGCTCGGCTTTTCGAGAGGCCGTTTTTCAGGTCGCGTCACGAATCCACTGCGCCGCCTTCTCGGCCATCATCAGCGTCGGGCTGTTGGTATTGCCGCTGGTGATGGTGGGCATGGCGCCGGCATCGACCACGCGCAGACCCTGCACGCCTCGCACCTTGAAACGGCTGTCCAGGACTGCCATCGGGTCGTCGGCGCGCCCCATCTTGGTCGTGCCTACGGGGTGGAAGATGGTGGTGGCGATATCACCGGCCAGACGCGCCAGCTCTTCGTCGCTCTGGTATTGAGCACCGGGCTTGAACTCTTCGGGTTGGAAGCGCGCAAGCGCCGGCTGGCTGACGATGCGGCGCGTGACGCGCAGGCTGTCTGCCGCCACCTGCCGGTCTTCGGCCGTGGAGAGGTAATGGGGTGCAATGGCCGGAGCCTGGCGGAAATCCGCACTTTGCAGTTGCACCGTGCCGCGGCTGCTGGGGTTGAGGTTGCAGACGCTGGCGGTGAAGGCGGCAAAGTCGTGCAGCGGCTCGCCAAAGGCATCCAGCGACAGCGGCTGCACGTGATATTCCAGATTGGGGTGGGCCAACGCCGGATTGCTGCGTGTAAAGGCACCGAGTTGCGAAGGCGCCATGCTCATGGGGCCGCTGCGCTTGAGTGCGTATTCCAGGGCGATGGCCGCCTTGCCCCAGAGACTGCCGGCCATGGTGTTGAGCGTCTTGGCGTTCTGCACCTTGTAGACCGAGCGGATTTGTAGATGGTCCTGCAGATTGGCGCCCACGCCGGGCAGATCGCGGCGCACAGCCATCCCATGGCGCTGCAGCAATTCGCCGGGGCCTATGCCCGACAGCTGCAGGATATGCGGCGAGTTGACCGCACCCGCGCAGAGCAGCACCTCGTGCCCGGCCTGCACAGTCACCATCTCCTCTCCGGTCCAGACTTCGGCGCCGGTGCAGCGCTGGCTGCCGTCCGGCAGATCTTCCAGAATCAGCTGGCGCACCTGGGCGCGGGTCCACATCTCGAAGTTGGGACGGCCGTAGCAGGTGGGGCGCAGAAATGCCTTGGCAGTGTTCCAGCGCAGACCTGACTTCTGATTGACTTCAAAGTAGCCCACGCCCTCGTTGCAGCCGCGGTTGAAGTCGTCGGTGGCAGGAATGCCTGCCTGCTGCGCGGCCTGGGCAAAGGCGTCGAGTATGTCCCAGCGCAGACGCTGCTTCTCCACGCGCCACTCGCCGCTGCCGCCGGTGCTCTTGCTGCCGTGCAGGCGCATGAATTCTTCGCTGGCGCTGCCGACGGCGTCGAGACGCCAATGGTCTTCATGCTGTTTGAAGGCCGGCAGGACCTGCTCCCAGCGCCAGGTGTCGTCGCCGGTCAGCTCGGCCCATTGCTCGTAGTCGCGGGCCTGGCCGCGCATATAGATCATGCCGTTGATGCTGGAGCAGCCGCCCAGTGTCTTGCCGCGCGGGTAGCGCAGGCTGCGACCGTTGAGGCCGGGGTCGGGCTCGGTCTGATAGAGCCAGTCGGTGCGCGGGTTGCCTATGCAATAGAGATAGCCGACGGGGATATGGATCCAGTGGTAGTCATCCTTGCCGCCGGCTTCGATCAGCAGAATCCGGTGATTCTTGTTGCGGGTGAGACGGTTGCACAGCAGCGAACCTGCTGTGCCTCCGCCGATGACGATGTAGTCGAACTGGGTATCACTCATGGGCAGATCAAAAGGCCGGTACAGCTAGGCGCAGAGGCCAGAGCATCAGGCAGTCATGGGCAAAAAGGCTGGTTCATTAGGTGTGATGAGCTTGCGGGTGTCGATAGGGAAAGCGCTCGCATACTCCTGTTTTGGAAGCTGTCGGCGCAGTGCTGGTTTTGACTTTCGCGGATTTTTGATAAAAATTGCAACGCTATCATTACGTGGCATGCGGCAGCGGCCTACGTGCTGCGCTTGGCATGTTCCCCGCGTGGCGCGTTATGCTGGCCCCTGCGGCCAGCCCGCCTCCCTCAAGTTCTAGGAAGCTTTTCTTTGTCCAGCTCAGACCAACTACCTCAATGTCCGCTGCAGTCCCGCGAGGGTCAGCAATGGGCCGTGCCTGTGGGCCGCTGGAGTGCTGCAGAGCTGGGCGACCGCCATATCTGGCGCCGGCTGGCGCCGCAGATCAGGGCGGTGCCCAAGGGCGCGGCCTGGGATTTGCAGCAAATGGTCTGGTTCGACCATATCGGTGCGCAGCTGCTGTGGGAGCAATGGGGCAAGGCCTGGCCGGCCCACTTGCTGACGACCAAGACCCAGCGCTCCATGCTGGAGCGTGTGGCCAGGTTCAGCGAAGTGCCCGAGTCCAAGCCCGAGCCCTCGGGATGGATGTGCGAGGTCAATCGACTGGGCCAGATGGTGATCGATGCCTGCGGGCACTTTTCCAACTTGATCCAACTGGTCGGTCAGTTGCTGCTGGACTGCCTGCGCCTGCTGCGCAATCCGTTTCGTGGCCCCTGGCGCGATATTTCGGGCCACCTCTATGCGACAGGGGCGACAGCCTTGCCGATCACGGCACTCGTCGGCTTTCTGATCGGCGTGGTGCTGGCCTATCTGATGGCGCTGCAGCTGCGCCAGTTCGGGGCCGAATCCTTTATCGTCAACATTCTTGGCATTTCGCTGATCCGCGAACTCGGGCCGCTGCTGGCGGCGATTCTGGTGGCTGGGCGCAGCGGCTCGGCCATCACGGCGCAAATCGGCGTGATGCGCGTGACCGAGGAGCTCGACGCCATGCAGGTCATGGGCATTTCCCAGGGCTACCGGCTGGTGCTGCCGCGTGCGCTGGCGCTGGCCGTGTCCATGCCGCTGGTGGCGTTGTGGACCATTCTTGCTGCACTGGCTGGCGGCATGGTCGCGGCGGACCTGACCATGGACATCACGCCCTCCTATTTCGTGCAAAGCCTGCCTGCAGCCGTGAAGATCGGCAATCTGGTGCTGGCCATGGGCAAGTCCGTGGTGTTTGGCGTGCTGATCGCCCTGATCGGCTGCCACTGGGGCCTGAAGGTAGAGCCCAATACCCAGAGCCTGGGGCGTGGCACCACGGCGGCGGTGGTGTCATCCATCACCATGGTCATCATCGTGGATGCCATTTTCGCCATCCTCTTCAGAAACGTGGGCTTTTAGGATGAACTACCCCCTGTGCGGCTTCGCCGCTTCCCCCCAAGGGGACGACACCTTCGCTGCGGGGCGGCCCTTGCTCGGCGTCTCTGGCTTGGGTCGCGCCAGCCTCGTGGAGCGGGGGGCACGCCAATGACAGAGGTGATGCACAACCGCCGTATCGAGGGTGCCGTGGGTGATTACGCGCCGCCGCAGGATGTGAAGCCGCTGGTGCAGGCAGTGGACCTGTGGACCGAGTTCGGCGAGGGCGAGTCGCGCTTTGCCGTGCACCAGGACTTGAACTTCGATGTCTACCCGGGCGAGATTCTTGCCTTGGTGGGCGGCTCCGGCACGGGCAAGACGGTGCTGCTGCGCCAGATACTGGGGCTGCTCTCGCCATCGCGCGGCACGGTGACCGTGGATGGCCGGCCCTCGCGCGAGGTCATCAGCGGCGAGCTGGCGGCGAGTCAGGTGGGCATGCTGTTCCAGCAAGGGGCGCTGTACTCGGCCTTCAACGTGCTCGACAACATCGCATTTGCGCTGCGTGAGCAGGGCACCCTGTCCGATGCCGTGGTGCGCGATGCGGCCATGGTCAAGCTACAGATGGTGGGCCTCAAGCCCGAGCATGCCTCGCGCATGCCTGCAGACCTGTCGGGCGGCATGATCAAGCGTGTGGCGCTGGCGCGTGCACTGATGATGGATCCGCCGCTGCTGCTGCTCGACGAACCCACAGCGGGGCTGGACCCCAAGGGCTCGGACGAGTTCTGTGAGCTGCTGCGCGATATCCATGCCGAGCTGGGCCTGACCGTGATCATGGTCACCCACGATCTGGATACGCTGTTCGCGCTGTCCACGCGCGTGGCCGTGCTGGCCGAGAAAAAAGTGCTGTTCACCGGAGCCCCGCGCGACGTGGCCAGGATCAAGCACCCGTTTATTGAACATTTCTTCCAGGGAGAGCGTGGCCGCCGTGCCATGGCCCCGGTGCAAGGCGGCGTGGCCGCAGAGGAAAGCTGATGGAAAACAAGTCCCATGCCATGGCTGCCGGCATCTTCGTGCTGGTGGTGGCGACCCTGCTGGCAGGGCTGGCCGTCTGGCTGACGCGCGACAACCGCGAATACCAGCTCTATGAAATGTCCACCAAGGACGGAGTCAGCGGCCTGCAGCCCCAGGCCACGGTGCGCTACAAGGGCGTGCCCGTGGGCAAGGTGGTGCGCATCGGCTTTGACCCGCAGATTCCTGGCAATGTGCTGATTCGCATTGCCGTGGGCGAGGACACGCCGGTCACGCCGGCCACCTACGCCCAGCTCGGCTATCAGGGAGTGACGGGTCTGGCACATATCCAGCTCGACGATGACAGCAAGTCTTCGCAACCGCTCAAGCCCGGGCCCAGCGGCCTGCCGCGCCTGCCCATGAAGTCATCGCCGCTGAACATGCTGGCCGACCAGGGGCCGGTGCTGCTGGAGCGGGTTGACGAAATTTCACGCCGCCTCAATGCCATGCTGGGTGAGGACAACCAGAAGCGGGTGAGCGTGGCGCTCGACAATATCGCTGCCGCATCCGGCGGGATCAAGGATCTGGCCGAGACCATGAACAAGACGGCCAAGGACTTTCCACAGATCACGGCAGATGCGCACCAGACCCTGCAGTCCCTTACCAAGGCCGGCAATGCCGCCACGGGCGTGGCGACCGATCTGCAGCAGACCGTGCGCAAGGTCAATGCCCCCGATGGTCCGCTGCAGCAGATTGCCGAGGGCACGCAGGCCCTGTCGCAGGCGGCCGAGTCGCTGGGGCGCAGCACTTTGCCGCGCATGAACGGCGCGGCCGACGATGTCTCGCGCGCCGCGCGCAGCATGGGCGCGGCCGCGGGCCGCTTCAATGACAACCCGCAATCCGTCATCTACGGCCAGGGAATGGGCTTGCCAGGCCCCGGCGAGCCAGGGTTCGTGGCTCCGGCCAAGTGAAGCCGCAACAAGGACACGACTTGCGCAAATTCGGAACAGGCAGGCTGTTTTTCGATGGAAATGCCTGCTGCCCAGCCTGGCTGGCCTAAGTCCCAAAGGAATCAATATGGCAGACACAAAGACTTCACTCACCGGCCGCGGAGTATGGCGATTGCTGGGCGCTTCTTCCCTGGTGCTGGCGCTCGCCGCCTGCTCGGGCCTGCCCACGGCGCCCACGCAGCCGGTGCGCTATGACCTGGGCGTGGCCGACCTGGCCGCGCCGGCCGCGAACGCAGCCGCCCCTTTGGTGGCGCCGGTGCCTCTGGTGCTGGCCGAAGTCCAGGCTCCGGGCCTGCCCGAGGGCCTGACGGCCATGTTCTACCGTCTGAACTACAGCGACAGCCAGCAACTGCGTGCCTACCAGAACGCGCGCTGGAGCCTGCCTCCCGCCCAGATGGTGGAACAGCGTCTGCGCATGCGTCTGGGGCTGGAGCGCCCCGTGCTTTCGGGCAAGGACAATGTCCGCCCCCTGTTGGCCGACAAGCGCTCGATTGCGCAGCTGCGCGTGACGGTGGACGAGTTCAACCAGGTCTTCGACAACGCCAGCAACAGCCGTGCGCTGCTGCGCCTGAGCGCCAGCCTGATCGGTGTCGGCGAGAGTGCAGGCAACCAGTTGCTGGGCCAGAAGGTGTTCACGGTCGAGGTTCCGGCTGCCTCGGCCGACGCAGCCGGCGGTGCCCAGGCCATGGCACGCGCGGTGGATGAGGCGGCTGTCCAGCTCAGCCGCTGGTTGCAGGGTTACGGGCGCTAGGGCCTGACCAGTCCCAGGCATTTCCGCTCCCAAAGCCCTGCCATGCAGGGCTTTGTTGATTCCGGGCAAGTCCTGCTTACTCGCGGGCAGCTGCTTTGCTGATGTGGGTCAATGGCCGGGCCGGGCCTTGTTCTTAAGCTGCCAGTTCCTCAACCTCGCACAAGGAACTGCCATGGCCAGCCTCGAATGGAATGCCGCTCTCATTCTGGATTTTCCCGTCATGGACGCGGTGCATGAAGAGTTCGTCACCCTGCTGGCCCAGGTGGAAGCTGCGGGCGACGAGCAGCTGTGCGCGCTCTGGGACGAGCTGATTGCCCATACCCAGCAGCACTTCGATCAGGAAGACCGCTGGATGCAGACCACGGGCTTTGCCACGGGCAACTGCCACAGCCAGCAGCACAAGGTGGTGCTGGCCGTGCTGCGCGAGGGGGCGGTCAAGGGCGGGCAGGGCGATCTGGCCACGATCCGCCATATGGCGGCCGAGCTGGGCCCGTGGTTCAGCCACCATGCGCAGAACATGGATGCCGCCCTGGCCCTGCACATGCGCCGCGCGGGCTTTGACCCGGTGACCGGCGCGGTGCTGGTGCCCGAGGCTTTGCCTGCAGAGCCGATCACCGGCTGTGGTGGTGCCTGTGGTGAAACTGAAAAAATGGAAGTGGTAACTGCCTGAAACTGGCACGCGCTAAGGAGAGAGACAGCGAGCAAGCGCAGCCGCTCAGGGGGTCAAGGGTATATTGCCGGGGAGGCCAGGATGGGGAAGATCTTGATCAGTCCGCCGGCCATCACCTCGATGGCCAGCGCGGCCAGAATCAGTCCCATGAGCCGGGTCATCACATTGATGCCGGTCTTGCCCAGTACGCGGGCAATCGGGTGGGCCAATGAAAAGCACACCATGATGGCTGCGGCCACCACCACGCCGTAACCGACCAGCGCCACATGCTGCCAGATGGTGCGCGCTTGATCGGCATAGATCACCACGGTGGACATGGCGGCAGGCCCGGTCAGCAGCGGAATGGTCAGCGGCACGACGGCAATGCTGTTGCCCTCGGCGGCCTTTTCGACGCCGGCTGCCAGCGTGGCATTGTTGGGGCGGTCTTCGGCGGGACGGGCGTTGAGCATGTTCATCGCGCTGATCAGCAGCAGCAGACCGCCGCCGACCTGAAAGCTTTGCAGCGAGATATTGAAGAACTGCAGAATCTGCAGCCCCAGCAGGGCGCAGACCGCAATCACGCAGAAGGCGGCAAAGGCGGCGGTGCGAATCGTCTGCCAGCGCTGCTCGGCGTCGAAGCCGGCCGTGTAGTGGATGAAGAACGGGACGATGGCCAGCGGGTTGATGATGGCGACCAGAGTGATCAACGGCTTGATATCCATTACAGCTCGCCTCCTGGCATGGGGGGCTTCTTGCGACTGTCGGCCTTTTGTGGGGCTGAGATAGCTTGCATCAACACTCCTGTGAAAAAATGGCCGAATCATCGACGCGGCATCAGCCATTACAGCATTGCTGGCGGCCGCGTCGCGGATTTCCCTTTTGAACCATGTTAAGGAGCTTCGCAATGGGCAGCTTTGTTGAACTGACAGCCGTGGATGGCGCAAAAACCCCGGCTTATGTGGCCATGCCCGAGGGCCAGGCACGCGGTGCCATTGTGGTGCTGCAGGAGATCTTCGGCGTGAACTCGCATATCCGCTCCGTGGCAGACCGCTACGCAGCCCAGGGCTATGTGGCCGTGGCACCCGCCATGTTTGCCCGCGTCAAGCCCGATGTGGAGCTGGGTTACAGCGAAGAAGACATGAAGGCCGGCTTTGCGCTCAAGACCGCGGTGGAAGCCCTGCCCGAGCCGGGCGCGCTGCGCGATGTGGAAGCTGCCGTGGCCCATGCGGCGACTCTGGTGCCTGGCGGCAAGATCGGCGTGGTGGGCTTTTGCTGGGGCGGCCTCATGACCTGGCGCTCGGCCTGCAATCTGGCCAGCGTCTCGGCTGCAGTCTGCTATTACGGTGGCGGCATGACGGGCGAGCTGGAGGCCAGCCGTCAGGCGCTATGCCCGGTGCTGGCCCACTTCGGCAGCAAGGATCATTACATCTCGCTGGAGTCCGTCGAAGCCTTCAAGAAGGCCCAGCCCAAGGTGGAAGTCCATATCTACGAAGCTGACCATGGCTTCAACTGCGATCAGCGAGGCTCCTACAACGAAGCTGCTGCAGTGTTGGCAAGTGAGCGCACTCTTGCCTTCTTCGCTCAGCATCTGGGTTGATATAAAAACAATAGCTGCTTGTGCTTGATATATAAGCACAAGCAGCTGTTTTTATCTAAAGCCCGTTGCCGCTGGGCGGTCCCCCATCAGAGACATCAAGCAAGCGCCGCCGCGCAGCGAGGATGTCGTCCCCCTTGGGGGAAGGAGCGGAAGCGCCTCAGGGGCTCATTCTTTTTCTTCGCTTTCCAGATAGCGTCGGCGCCAGAAATAGGCCACCAGCACCACGGTGATGAACACCATGGCCACCAGCGCCCAGATGAAGCCGTCCTTTTTGTGCACGAACGGGATGAACTCGAAGTTCATGCCGAAGATGCCGGCAATCAGGTTCAGCGGCAGAAAGATGGCCGTCACTGTGGTCAACGTGCGCATGATGTCGTTGGCGCGGTTGCTCTGAGCCGAAAAGTGCATCTGCACGGCGGTCTCGGCACTTTGCTCCATGCGGTGAATGTGGTGGGTCACGCGCTCTATATGTTCGAGCACGTCGCGCGAGCGCACGCGCAGCAGTTCGCGCTCATGCTGGCGCGCAAGTGTGTGCTCGGGCGGCCAGCCCTCCAGCGCCTCGGTCCAGTCCTGCACGGCGGCACGCTGGTCTTCGCAGATTTCATCCAATTGGTGCAGCGCCAGGCGCACGTCGAGCACGCTGGCCCAGTTGCTGAAACGCCTGTTGGGCTTGAGCAGTGCCATCTGCCAGTGGTCGATCTGGCGCGTCAGTGTGCGGCGCAGGTCCAGATAGCCGTCCACCATGCCGTTGACCATGCGCAGCATCAGGTCGGCAGGCTCCACGGGCATCTTGGTGCTGACCTGGCGGCTGTCAGTCTTGGCGGGGCCGGAAATCAGGCGTTGCCAGAAGTTTTCCAGCACAAAGCAGCCGTCGGGATGCACGGACAGCAGGATCTGGTCATACAGCGCAAAGCCCACGGGCTGGGTTTCCACGCGTTGCAGCACCGGCGCTTCGCGCTGGCCGCTGTGGGCCGGGTTGTGCGATGGAGGCGGGGCGCTGGATGCAGCACTGCCGGTGCCTGCCATCACTGCAGGCAGGCCTGGCGGTGTGGCCACGGCTGGCGAGGCGGGGCTTCCATTGAGCGGCGGCAGATGGGCGTTGGCCAGGCGGCGGAACACCAGCACGTCGTACACCGAGGTGTAGTCGTAATTGGAAGGGATTGCCGGATTCAGCAGGTCGGAGACATGCAGGTCCACGAGGGCGGAGCCGCCCAGCCTGACCAACATGGTCTGAATGGCCGGCAGTTGAGCCTCCAGCTCCGAGCGTGTGCAGGAGACCCAGTAAAACCCCGTTGTTGCCGCCTGCGTGGGCAGTCCGTCAACAGGCTGGGCATAGAGGGGAGATATATGCAGCACGCGCATGGGAATAGGCAGTCTCGATGTCAGTGCAAAAAGCAGATGTAAAAACGGCCCGTGCAAGCTGCACGGGCCGTCAGATCATGCCTGAAATGCTCTCAGACGCAAGCATGACCTGCGCCGACAGCTATCAATTTTGTTACAGGCCGCGCAGCTTCTTGGCGGCGTCGATGGCAAAGTAGGTCAGGATGCCGTCGGCGCCCGCGCGCTTGAAGGCCAGCAGGGCTTCCATCATCACGGCGTCGTGATCGAGCCAGCCGTTGGCGGCAGCAGCCTTTAGCATGGCGTATTCGCCGGACACCTGATAGGCGAAGGTCGGTACCTTGAACTCGTCCTTGACGCGGCGCACCACGTCCAGATACGGCATGCCGGGCTTGACCATGACCATGTCCGCGCCTTCGGCGATGTCCTGCGCCACTTCGCGCAGGGCTTCGTCGGTGTTGGCAGGGTCCATCTGGTAGACATTTTTGTCGGCCTTGCCCAGGGCGCCGCGTGTGCCCACGGCGTCGCGGAAGGGCCCGTAGAAGGCGCTGGCGTACTTGGCGCTATAGGCCATGATGCGGGTGTGAATATGGCCTTGCAGCTCCAGTGCCTCGCGGATGGCGCCGATGCGGCCGTCCATCATGTCGCTGGGGGCCACCATGTCCACGCCGGCTTCGGCATGGGCCAGGGCCTGGCCGACCAGCACTTCCACGGTGTCATCGTTGATGATGTAGCCGCTCTCGTCGAGGATGCCGTCCTGGCCGTGGCTGGTGTAGGGGTCCAGGGCCACATCGGTCATCACGCCCAGCTGGGGGAATTCCTTTTTCAGCGCACGCACCACGCGCGGGATCAGGCCGTCGGGGTTCAGGGCTTCCTTGCCATCGGGGGTCTTGAGGCTGGATTCGATGGCGGGGAACAGCGCCAGGTAGGGAATCTCCAGCTTCACGCATTCCTCGGCCACGGGCAGCAGCAGGTCCAGGCTCAGGCGGTCCACGCCGGGCATGGAGGACACGGCCTCGCGCTTGTTCTGACCTTCATGCACGAACACGGGGTAGATGAAGTCGTGCGGCGTCAGCACGCTCTCGCGCACCAGATTGCGGGTGAAAGCATCGCGGCGCAGGCGGCGCGGACGATTCTGGGGAAAAGGAGTAGGGCTGGACAAATGCATGGGGAAAATTGTGCCCCATTCGTCATGGCTTGGCTTGCAGCTGCGTGACTATTCCATGACGGCCGGCGCGACAAGGCCCGAGCTTCGAGGTAAAGACGCGGCGCGCAGCGGCTGTGGCGCAGCGCAGGCCTTTACACTGGCTCCATGCTATGGGTCAAAGCCTTTCACATCGTTTTTGTCGCCAGCTGGTTTGCTGGTCTGTTCTACCTGCCGCGCATCTTTGTCAACATCGCCATGGTCACGCCGGGCTCGGTGGCCGAACGCGAGCGCCTGCTGCTGATGGCGCGCAAGCTGCTGCGCTTCACCACCATGCTGGCCGTGCCCGCGCTGGGACTGGGCCTGTGGCTGTGGCTGGGCTGGGGCTTCGCGGGCGGCTGGCTGCATGCCAAGCTGGCCGTGGTGCTGCTGGTCATCGGCTACCACCACAGCTGTGCCGTGCTGCTGCGCAAGCTGGCGGACAACACCTGTCATAAAAGTCATCGCTGGTTCCGTTTCTATAACGAAGTGCCGGTGCTGCTGCTGATCGCTGCCGTGATTCTGGTGGTTGTCAAGCCCTTCTGAATCTTGCGCTGAGAGTAGGAGGCGACTGTGTCCGATTCCGCGGTGCCGGTGATTTCCATGCGCCATACCTCGGCCTGGCCGCTGGCGCTGGTCTATGGCCTGCTCATCGTCTTTGCCAGCTTGTTCCCGTTCGACGGCTGGCGCGCCCAGGGCATCGACCCCAGCGTATTCCTGTTCGCCAGGATTCCGCCGCCGTACTGGACCTGGTTCGACGTCAACACCAATATCGTCGGCTATGCGCCGCTGGGCTTTTTCCTGGCGCTGGCCCTGATGCGCTCGGGCCAGCCCAGGCTGGCCGTGCCGCTGGCTTTTCTTGCCGGCACGCTGCTGTCGCTGTGCATGGAGTTTCTGCAGATCTATCTGCCGCGCCGCGTGCCGTCCAATCTGGATCTGGTGCTCAATGCCGGCGGTACCTTGATCGGTGCCTTGCTGGCTGCGCTGCTGGAGAGGCTGGGGGCTCTCTCGCGCTGGAGTGCATTTCGCAACCAGTGGCTGGGCGAGGGCGGTGCTGGCGTGCTGGTGCTGCTGGCGCTGTGGCCGTTTGCGCTGCTGTTTCCGGCAGCAGTGCCGTTTGGCCTGGGCCAGGTGCTGGAGCGCATCGACGACACCTTGCAGGACTGGCTGCTGAACACGCCGTTCGAAGACTGGCTGCCGCTGGGCGATTTCGCCATGACGCCGCTGTCGCTGGTGACGGAGATGCTATGCGTAATGCTGGGGCTGTGGATTCCCTGCCTGCTGGCCTATTGCGCCGTGCGCCATATGGGCCGCCGCGCGCTGGCCGGACTGCTTCTGGTGGCGGCAGGGGTGGGGGTGACGGCACTGTCGGCCGCGTTGAGCTGGGGTCCGGCCCATGCCTGGGAGTGGGTGGATCTGCCGGTGCGTCTGGGTGTCTGGGGTGGGCTGGGTCTGGCCGTGATTGCATTGCCTGCCTCGCGCAGCATGTGCGCCGTGCTATTGCTGCTGGTGCTGGTGCTGCATCTGAGCATCCTCAATCAGGCGCCGACGAATGTGTACTTCGCCCAGACCCTGCAGGCCTGGGAGCAAGGCCGTTTCATCCGCTTCTACGGCCTGGGCCAATGGCTGGGCTGGCTCTGGCCTTACGTGACACTGGCGTATGTAGTGATTCGACTCTCACGTCGCCAACAGCCTGCCTAGAATGATCCACCATGAGCGACATCCAGAATCAAGACCAGGCCGGCGGCTACTACCAGCGTCATATTTTCTTTTGCCTGAACGAGCGTCCCAACGGTGAGGACTGCTGTGCTCTGCATGGCGCCAAGGCGGGCTTTGACCACTGCAAGCGCAAAGTCAAGGAAGAGGGGCTTGCTGGAAAGGGGTTGGTGCGTGTGAACAAGGCCGGCTGCCTGGATCGCTGCGCCGGCGGTCCCGTGGCCGTGGTCTATCCCGAGGCTGTCTGGTACACCTTCATCGACGACAGCGATATCGATGAAATCGTCGAATCCCATCTCAAGAACGGCAAGGTGGTCGAGCGCCTGGTGCTGCCCGAAAGCGTGGGGCGCTGATCTGGCTGCCTTGAGTCCTTTGGCCGTCCCGACAGGCTTGCGGCAAGGCGGCGCTTGTCTGGTGCGGCCGACTTTGGGCTTGCTTGTTCAGGAACTTTAAGCGTTTTCAAGCGTCAGCCCAATTACAGCAAGCGCAAAAAGCTACAACTAGGATAGCAATCGTGAATTCCCAGACCGAACGACTGACGCTCACCGGCACCGCCGGTGCCATTGAGGCCCTGCGCGATGCGCCGCAACTGGTCGAAGGCCAGAGCCCCAAGGGCGTGGCCATCATCGCCCATCCGCATCCGCTGTTTGGCGGCACCATGGACAACAAGGTGGTCCAGACCCTGGCGCGTGCCTTTGTTCAGTGCGGCTACACGGTCGTGCGTTTCAACTTTCGCGGCGTGGGTGCCAGTGCCGGCGAATATGACGCCGGCAAGGCCGAGCTGCAGGATTTGCTGGCCGTGGTGCAGCAGGTGGCTCCCGAAGGCCCTGTAGCTCTGGCCGGCTTTTCCTTCGGCGCTTTCGTCACCAGCCATGCGCTGGCCCAGCTCTGGGGTACAGGCCGGGTGCAGAAGGCCGTGCTGGTAGGCACCGCCGCCAGTCGCTTCGAAGTGGCTCCCGTGCCTGCCGAGGCCCATGACCAGACCCTGGTGATCCATGGCGAGGCGGACGACACCGTCGAGCTGTCCGCAGTGATGGACTGGGCGCGCCCGCAGATACTGCCTGTTACCGTGATTCCGCAGGTCGGCCATTTCTTTCACGGACAATTGCCTCTGCTCAAGAGCCTGGTGGTGCGCCACCTGAAGTCCCTGTAAGAGCCATTTCCCACACCTTGACGCACGTGAATTGCTGCCCCGTCTTGGTTAACTCCCTTTTCATAGCGCCAGGCCGAGGTATATCCTTGGCCTTGGCCGTTTCCGACGGTAAATCACCGCGCTTACCTTTGCTTTAGCGAGAGTCCTCTTCATGAAGCCCATCTACTCCACACTGCGTGTTCTGGCCGTTGCTGCCGCAGTGGCGCCTGTGTTTGCCATGGCACAGGTGGCGGCCCCTGTTCCTCCCGAAATTGCAGCCCGCAACTATCTGCTGGTGGACGTCACTGCCGGCCAGGTGCTGGGTGCCAAGGACGTCGATGCTCCCGTCGAGCAGGCATCGCTGACCAAGCTGATGTCGGCCTATGTGGTGTTCGACGCCCTGCGCTCCAAGAAGATCACGCTGGAGCAGCGCATGCCCGTGAGCGAGCGTGCCTGGAAGATGCCCGGATCGCGCATGTTCATCGACCCCAAGATGCAGGTGCCCGTCAATGACCTGCTCAGCGGCATGATCATCCAGTCCGGCAACGATGCCACCATGGCATTGGCCGAGGCCGTGGGCGGCACGGCCGAGAACTTCGTCAAGATGATGAATGACCAGGCCAAGGCCCTGGGCATGAAGAACACCAGCTACAAGAACCCCGAAGGACTGACCGAGCCCGGTCACCTGACGACGGCGCGTGATCTGTCCATCCTGGCCCAGCGATTGATGCATGACTTCCCCGAGTACATGCACTACTACGCCACCAAGCAATACAGCTACCCCGGCACGCCTGCCTCCAACGGCAGCAACCGCAATGCCTTGCTGTTCCGCGATCCCACCGTGGACGGCCTGAAGACCGGCCACACCAACGCCGCAGGCTATTGCCTGGTGGCCACGGCCAAGCGAGACCTGCCCAATGTGGGCCAGCGCCGCCTGCTGTCCATCGTGCTGGGAACGGCCAGCGAAAAGGCGCGTGCCAACGAAAGCCAGAAGCTGCTGAACTGGGGTTACACCGCTTTCGATGCCGTCAAGCTGTTTGATTCCGATCAGCCCGTGGCCACTCCCGCCGTCTGGAAGGGCGCTGCCAATGCTGTCAAGATCGGCAAGGCCGACGGCGCCGTGGTGGTGACCGTGCCCTCGGGCACCGGCGGCAAGCTGACCACCGAGGTGGTGCGCCAGGATCCGCTGATCGCTCCTATCGCCAAGGGCCAGTCCATGGGCGTGCTCAAGGTCAAGTCGGGCGCGGATGTGGTGGCCGAGGTGCCGCTGGTAGCGCTTGAGGCCGTCGAGCAGGCCGGCTTCTTTGGCCGTCTGTGGGACACCATCCGCCTCTGGATCAAGTAAGTTCCCTGGCTGGCAGGAGGCGCTCCTGCCAGCGATAGCTCTTGGTCGGTCATGCAAAGTGTCTTGCTGCCGGGGGGCTATTGCCCACAGGTGGTTGTGCTGATTTGCACAAGCTGGTACATTCGAGGGCTTTTCGGAATTTCCGAAGGGATTCACGTTTCCGCATCGGCATCTGTTGCTGCGGATAAACCTTTTGCTTTCACGAAGCAAATTCACGTTTAGGGACGTTTAATTAATGCCAACCATTAACCAACTCGTGCGTCAGGGCCGCACGGTAGAAGTTGTTAAATCCAAGAGCCCTGCTATGGAAAACTGCCCCCAACGCCGTGGCGTGTGCACCCGTGTGTACACCACCACTCCCAAGAAGCCTAACTCGGCTCTGCGTAAGGTGGCCAAGGTTCGTCTGACCAACGGTTTCGAAGTGATTTCGTACATCGGCGGTGAAGGCCACAACCTGCAAGAGCACAGCGTTGTGCTGGTGCGCGGTGGTCGTGTGAAGGACTTGCCCGGTGTGCGTTACCACATCGTGCGCGGTTCCCTGGACCTGCAAGGCGTCAAGGACCGTAAGCAAGCTCGCTCCAAGTACGGTGCCAAGAAGCCTAAGGCTAAGTAATCAGCCCTGGTTTTTTGAAAACAAACGGTGTTTGATTCGCCTGACTGGCGCGGTCAAACGTAGTGGCCCTGAGCACGAATGTTTTGTGCGGGTCGAGTAAGTGAGAGTTTTGAATAGCTCTCGCGGTATCTGAAAAGATGCCAACTGAAGCAAAGATAGAGGTAAAAAATGCCACGTCGTCGCGAAGTCCCCAAACGTGAAATCCTGCCGGATCCCAAGTTCGGCAATGTAGAGCTGTCCAAATTCATGAACGTGATCATGGAAGGCGGCAAGAAGGCGGTTGCTGAGCGCATCATTTACGGCGCTCTGGACCTGATCGAGAAGAAGCATCCCGGCAAGGACCCTCTGGAAGCTTTTGTTGTTGCCATCAACAACGTCAAGCCCATGGTTGAAGTGAAGTCCCGCCGTGTTGGCGGTGCCAACTACCAGGTGCCCGTGGAAGTGCGTCCCGTCCGTCGTCTGGCTCTGGCCATGCGCTGGATCAAGGAAGCCTCCCGCAAGCGTGGCGAGAAGTCCATGGCTCAACGCCTGGCCAACGAGCTGCTGGAAGCTACGGAAGGCCGTGGCGGCGCCATGAAGCGTCGTGACGAAGTGCACCGTATGGCCGAAGCCAACAAGGCCTTCAGCCACTTCCGCTTCTAATCGGAATCTCGCTCGAGATGCAGGGCCGCATGCAAAAACTTGCTGCGGCCTTGTGTCGATTCTGAGCGCCCCCATATAGAGCTGCTGCCTCCTGCGCACAATGCGGGGCCGGCAGTACTCCCATACGATCAAGCAAGGATCCATCATGGCTCGCAAGACCCCCATTGAGCGCTATCGCAACATCGGTATTTCCGCTCACATTGACGCAGGTAAGACAACTACTACAGAACGTATCCTGTTCTATACCGGTGTGACCCACAAGCTGGGCGAAGTGCACGACGGTGCTGCTACGACCGACTGGATGGAGCAAGAGCAAGAGCGCGGCATCACGATTACTTCGGCTGCTGTGACCTGCTTCTGGAAGGGTATGGATCTGTCCTACCCAGAACACCGTTTCAACATCATCGACACCCCCGGTCACGTGGACTTCACGATTGAAGTGGAACGTTCCATGCGCGTGCTGGACGGTGCTTGCATGGTGTATTGCGCTGTGGGTGGCGTGCAGCCCCAGTCCGAAACCGTGTGGCGTCAGGCCAACAAGTACAAGGTGCCTCGTCTGGCCTTCGTGAACAAGATGGACCGTACCGGCGCCAACTTCTTCAAGGTCTATGAAGGCATGAAGACTCGCCTGAACGCGAACCCTGTGCCCGTGGTGATCCCAATCGGCGCTGAAGAAAACTTCCAGGGCGTGGTTGATCTGGTCAAGATGAAGGCCATCATCTGGGACGAAGCTTCCCAGGGCATGAAGTTCGAATACCAGGACATCCCCGCCGAGCTGGTGGAAACCGCCAACAAGTGGCGTGAAAACCTGGTGGAAGCCGCTGCTGAAGCTTCGGAAGAGCTGATGAACAAGTACCTGGAAGAAGGTACTCTGACTGAAGAAGAAGTGAAGCTCGGCGTGCGTACTCGTACCCTGGCCACCGAAATTCAGCCCATGCTGTGCGGCACCGCGTTCAAGAACAAGGGTGTGCAGCGCATGCTGGACGCCGTGATCGACTATCTGCCCGCTCCTGTGGACATCCCTGACGTTACCGGTACCGACCCCGATGACGAAGAGAAGAAGCTGAGCCGCAAGGCTGACGATGCTGAGAAGTTCTCGGCTCTGGCCTTCAAGCTGATGACCGACCCCTTCGTGGGCCAGCTGACTTTCGTGCGCGTGTACTCTGGCGTTCTGTCCAAGGGTGAGACCGTTCTGAATGCCGTCAAGGGCAAGAAGGAGCGTATCGGCCGTATCGTGCAGATGATGGCCAACGACCGCGTGGAAGTGGAAGAAATCCGTGCCGGCGACATCGCTGCCTGCGTGGGCCTGAAGGACGTGACCACCGGTGAAACCCTGTGCGACATCGCCGCGCCTATCGTGCTGGAGCGCATGGTGTTCCCCGAGCCCGTGATTGCACAGGCTGTGGAACCCAAGTCCAAGACCGACCAGGAAAAGATGGGTATCGCTCTGTCGCGTCTGGCTGCAGAAGATCCTTCCTTCCGCGTGCGTACCGACGAAGAATCCGGTCAGACCATCATCGCCGGTATGGGCGAACTGCACCTGGAAATCATCGTTGACCGCATGAAGCGCGAATTCAACGTGGAAGCCAACGTGGGCAAGCCCCAGGTTGCCTACCGCGAAACCATCCGCAGCACGGTCAAGGACGTGGACGGCAAGTTCGTTCGCCAGTCCGGCGGTAAGGGCCAGTACGGCCACGTGGTTCTGACTCTGGAACCCCAGGAAGCCGGCAAGGGCTTCGAGTTCGTCGACGAAATCAAGGGTGGTGTGGTTCCTCGCGAATACATCCCTGCGGTGGAGAAGGGCGTGATCGAAGCTCTGACTTCCGGCGTGCTGGCTGGCTACCCTGTGGTGGACGTCAAGGTTCGTCTGACCTTCGGTTCGTACCACGATGTGGACTCGAACGAAATGGCGTTCAAGATGGCCGCTATCTTCGGTTTCAAGGAAGCTGCCCGCAAGGCCAACCCCGTCATCCTGGAACCCATGATGGCTGTGGAAGTGGAAACTCCTGAAGACTACGCTGGTACCGTGATGGGCGATCTGTCCTCGCGTCGCGGCATGGTTCAGGGTATGGACGACATGGTTGGTGGCGGCAAGGCCATCAAGGCTGAAGTGCCTCTGTCCGAAATGTTCGGCTACGCCACTTCGCTGCGTTCCATGACTCAAGGTCGTGCCAGCTACACCATGGAGTTCAAGCACTACGCTGAAGCTCCTCGTAACGTGGCTGAAGCCATCGTTGCTGCCCGCGCCAAGTAATTGACGCAGGTTTGACGAATCCGTCATAATCTACGGCTTCCAATCGCGGCAGTCCTTTGAGGATTGCCGCGATTTTTGCCGGTCTGCGATCCCATGCCGTCCTGTTTCCTGTGCGGGGCGAGTCAGCAATGAGGTGCAGACCTTAAACATCACACAGGTTTTTGCTCTTTCGGAGAAATCATGGCAAAAGAAAAGTTCGAACGTACCAAGCCCCACGTGAACGTGGGCACCATCGGTCACGTTGACCACGGCAAGACCACCCTGACTGCTGCTATCGCTACCGTGCTGTCCAAGCACTTCGGCGGTGAAGCCAAGGACTACTCGCAGATCGACAACGCCCCCGAAGAAAAGGCTCGTGGTATCACGATCAACACTTCGCACGTTGAGTACGAAACTGCCAACCGCCACTACGCTCACGTGGACTGCCCCGGCCACGCTGACTATGTGAAGAACATGATCACTGGTGCCGCTCAGATGGACGGCGCTATCTTGGTTTGCTCCGCTGCTGACGGCCCCATGCCCCAGACTCGCGAGCACATCCTGCTGTCGCGTCAGGTGGGCGTGCCCTACATCATCGTGTTCCTGAACAAGGCCGACATGGTGGACGACGAAGAACTGCTGGAACTGGTCGAAATGGAAGTGCGCGAGCTGCTGTCCAAGTACGACTTCCCCGGTGACGACACCCCCATCATCCGCGGCTCCGCCAAGCTGGCCCTGGAAGGTGACCAGTCCGACAAGGGCGAGCCTGCCATCCTGAAGCTGGCCGAAGCTCTGGACACCTACATCCCCACTCCCGAGCGTGCTGTTGACGGCGCCTTCGTGATGCCCGTGGAAGACGTGTTCTCCATCTCCGGTCGTGGTACCGTGGTGACCGGCCGTATCGAGCGCGGTATCGTCAAGGTCGGCGAAGAAATCGAAATCGTCGGTATCAAGGACACCGTCAAGACCACCGTCACCGGCGTGGAAATGTTCCGCAAGCTGCTGGACCAAGGTCAAGCGGGCGACAACGTGGGTCTGCTGCTGCGCGGCACCAAGCGTGAAGACGTGGAACGCGGCCAAGTGCTGTGCAAGCCCGGCTCCATCAAGCCCCACACCAACTTCACTGCTGAAGTTTACGTGCTGTCGAAGGACGAAGGCGGTCGCCACACTCCCTTCTTCAACAACTACCGTCCCCAGTTCTACTTCCGTACAACTGACGTGACCGGCTCCATCGAACTGCCCGAAGGCAAGGAAATGGTGATGCCTGGCGATAACGTGTCGATCACTGTGAAGCTGATCTCCCCCATCGCCATGGAAGAAGGTCTGCGCTTCGCTATCCGCGAAGGTGGTCGTACTGTGGGCGCTGGTGTGGTTGCCACGATCATTGCCTAATTCTTAGAAAAGCTAGGAATTAACAATGTCTAAGCAAAAAATCCGCATCCGTCTGAAGGCTTTCGATTACAAGCTGATCGACCAGTCTGCAGCCGAAATCGTTGATACCGCCAAGCGTACCGGCGCCATCGTCAAGGGTCCCGTGCCCCTGCCGACACGCATGAAGCGCTTCGACATCCTGCGTTCGCCTCACGTCAACAAGACCAGCCGTGACCAGTTCGAAATCCGTACGCACCAGCGTCTGATGGACATCGTGGATCCGACTGACAAGACTGTTGACGCTCTGATGAAGCTGGACCTGCCCGCAGGTGTGGACGTCGAGATCAAACTGCAATAAGAGTTTTGGAAGCCTCGCAAGAGGCTTTTAAGGGTCTTTGTTTAACGCGAACTTGCTTGAAAAAGCAGTTCGCGTTAAAATTTGGAGCTTCGCCTTTGATGCGAAGTTTTATTAACCTTCTTTTGTGTGCTAGGCATGATTGCTAAAGCACAACGCTGGGCCAATTGCAGTTTCAGCGGCAAAAGTTTTGGAGCAAACAAATGAGTCTGAGCAACTCCCTGGGGTTGCTGGGTCGCAAGGTGGGCATGATGCGTCTGTTCACTGATGATGGGGACGCAGTGCCTGTCACAGTGGTGGATGTTTCTAACAACCGCGTGACTCAGGTCAAAACCCAAGAGAACGATGGCTATGTGGCCCTGCAGGTCACTTTCGGTGCACGCAAGGCTTCTCGCGTGACCAAGCCTCAAGCCGGCCACCTCGCCAAGGCGGGTGTCGAAGCCGGTGAAGTGACCCGTGAATTCCGCGTGACTGATGAAACCGCTGGCAAGTATGCCGCTGGTGCCGTTCTGCCTGTGGCAGAACTGTTCAGCGTTGGCCAGAAGGTGGACGTGCAAGGCACCTCCATCGGTAAGGGTTACGCCGGCACGATCAAGCGCCACAACTTCAGTTCGCAGCGCGCTTCGCACGGTAACAGCCGTTCGCACAATGTTCCCGGTTCTATCGGTATGGCACAAGACCCCGGTCGCGTGTTCCCCGGTAAGCGTATGACTGGCCACATGGGCGACGAAACCGTCACTACTCAAAACCTCGACGTGGTTCGTATCGACGAAGCACGCCAACTGCTGTTGATCAAGGGTGCCATTCCTGGTGCCAAGGGTGGCTTCGTTTCCGTGCGCCCCGCGATCAAGGCTAAAGCTTCCAAAGGAGCGAACTAATGCAGCTCGAACTCCTGAATGAACAAGGCCAGGCCGCTTCCAAGGTGGAAGCTCCCGAGACTGTGTTCGGTCGTGAATTCAACGAAGATCTGGTCCACCAGCTGGTGACTGCCTACCGTGCCAACGCACGTCAAGGCACTCGCGCCCAGAAGGACCGTGAACAAGTGCGTCACACCACTGCCAAGCCTTTCAAGCAAAAGGGTACAGGCCGTGCACGTGCTGGTATGTCCTCCTCGCCTCTGTGGCGTGGCGGCGGTCGCATCTTCCCCAATCTGCCCGAAGAAAACTTCTCGCAGAAGATCAACAAGAAGATGTACCGCGCCGGTATGGCTTCCATCCTGTCTCAGCTGGCCCGCGAAGGCCGTCTGGCAGTTGTGGAATCCCTGACGCTGGATACCCCCAAGACCAAGGTGCTGGCAGACAAGTTCAAGGCTATGAACCTGTCTTCGTCGGTGATGGTGATCGCTGAAGAAATCGACGAGAACCTGTACCTGGCATCCCGCAATCTGAAGAACGTGTTCGTGGTTGAGCCGCGCTATGCAGACCCCGTGTCGCTGGTGCACTACAAGAAAGTGCTCGTCACCAAGGGTGCGATCGACAAACTCAAGGAGATGTTCGCATGAGCACTACCAAGTTTGACGAAGGTCGTCTGATGCAAGTGCTGGTCGCTCCCATCGTGTCCGAAAAGGCCACTCTGGTTGCTGAAAAGTCCAATGCTGTGACATTCAAGGTGCTGCAGAACGCTACCAAGCCCGAAATCAAGGCCGCTGTGGAATTGATGTTCAAGGTTGAAGTGGCTGGCGTGTCTGTGGTGAACACCAAGGGCAAGACCAAGCGCTTTGGCAAGACCGTGGGCCGTCGCGACAATGTGCGCAAGGCATACGTGATGCTCAAGCCCGGTCAAGAGCTGAACCTGTCTGGGGAGGCTGCGTAATCATGGCTGTTATCAAGCTCAAACCTACGACCCCCGGCCAACGCGGCGCGGTGAAGGTTACTCGCGACCACCTGCACAAGGGTGAGGGTTTTGCCCCCCTGCTGGAAGCTCAATTCCAGAAGGCCGGTCGTAATAACAACGGTCACATCACAACTCGCCACAAGGGCGGTGGTCACAAGCACCACTACCGTGTGGTGGACTTCAAGCGCAACAAGGACGGTATCCCCGCCAAGGTTGAGCGCATTGAATACGACCCCAACCGTACTGCCCACATCGCTCTGGTGTGCTACGCAGACGGCGAGCGTCGCTACGTCATTGCTCCTCGCAACCTGGAAGTCGGCGCTACCATCATCAGCGGCTCCGAAGCTCCTATCCGCGTGGGCAACACCCTGCCTATCCGCAACATCCCCGTGGGCTCGACCATCCACTGCATCGAACTGAAGATCGGTGCTGGTGCTCAGATCGCTCGCTCGGCTGGTACCTCCGCCACTCTGCTGGCTCGCGAAGGCATCTACGCTCAAGTGCGTATGCGTTCGGGCGAAGTCCGCAAGGTGCACATCGAGTGCCGCGCCACCATCGGTGAAGTTGCCAACGAAGAACACAGCCTGCGCCGTCTGGGCAAGGCCGGTGTGAAGCGTTGGATGGGTATTCGTCCTACCGTCCGCGGTACGGTCATGAACCCTGTCGACCACCCGCACGGTGGTGGTGAAGGTAAGACCGGTGAAGGCCGTCACCCAGTTGACCCATGGGGCAATCTGACGAAGGGCTACCGCACCCGTAACAACAAGCGCACACAGACCATGATCGTGTCGCGCCGTAAGAAGTAAGGGGTAGCAAATGACTCGTTCTCTTAAAAAGGGTCCGTTTGTTGACCATCACTTGCTGGCCAAGGTCGAAAAGGCCATCGCCACCAAGGACAAGAAGCCAGTGAAGACCTGGTCGCGTCGCTCCATGGTCCTGCCCGAGTTCATCGGTCTGACCATTGCCGTGCACAACGGCAAGCAACACGTGCCGGTTTATGTGACTGACCAGATGGTTGGCCACAAGCTGGGTGAATTCGCGCTGACTCGTACCTTCAAGGGTCACCCTGCGGACAAGAAAGCCAAGAAGTAAGGAATAGAACATGTCTGAAACACGTGCTGTTCTCCGTGGCGTCCGCCTGTCTGTTGACAAGGGTCGCCTGGTCGCGGATCTGATCCGCGGCAAGAAGGTGGATCAAGCTCTGAACATTCTCCAGTTCACGCAGAAAAAAGCTGCCGTGATCGTGAAGAAGGTTCTGGAATCCGCTATCGCCAACGCTGAGCACAACGACGGCGCCGATATCGACGAACTGAAGGTCAAGACCATCTACGTCGAGCAAGGCACTACGCTCAAGCGTTTCACTGCTCGCGCCAAGGGCCGCGGCAACCGCATCAGCAAGCCTACCTGCCACATCTACGTGACAGTGGGTAACTGAGGCCTTAAGGAAGAATATGGGACAGAAAATCCATCCTACCGGCTTCCGTCTGGCGGTGAGCCGCAACTGGGCAAGCCGCTGGTACGCTAGCAACCGTGACTTCGCCGGCATGCTGGCCGAAGACATCAAGGTGCGCGAGTACCTGAAGGCCAAGCTGAAGAACGCCGCCGTGGCTCGCGTTCTGATCGAGCGTCCTGCCAAGAACGCCCGCATCACCATTTTCTCGGCTCGTCCGGGCGTGGTGATCGGCAAGAAGGGTGAAGACATCGAAGCTCTGAAGAAGGAACTCGCTGCTCGCCTGGGCGTGCCCGTGGCTGTGAACATCGAAGAAGTGCGCAAGCCTGAAATCGATGCCAAGCTGATCGCTGACTCCATCTGCCAACAGCTGGAAAAGCGCATCATGTTCCGCCGCGCCATGAAGCGTGCCATGCAGAACGCCATGCGTCTGGGTGCTCAAGGCATCAAGATCATGTCTTCCGGTCGTCTGAACGGTATCGAAATCGCTCGTACCGAGTGGTACCGCGAAGGCCGCGTGCCTCTGCACACTCTGCGTGCCGACATCGACTACGGCTTCTCCGAAGCCAAGACGACTTACGGCATCATCGGCGTGAAGGTCTGGGTCTACAAGGGTGACACCCTGGGCCGCAACGATCTGCCCGCCGTGGAAACGCCCCGTCCTGAAGACGAGCGTCGTCCTCGTGGTCCCCGTCGTGACGGTCGCCGTGATGGCCGTGATGGCGCTGGCCGTGGTGGCCGTCGTCCCGCAGGCACCAATGCCGCTCCTGCCGATGGCAGCGACAAGCCTGCTGGCGCTGGTGCTGATTCCGTTAAGCGCGTTCGTAAGGCCGACGCGCCCGCTACAGCAGCGGACGGTAAAGGAGAATAAACATGCTGCAACCTGCACGCCGCAAGTTCCGTAAGGAACAAAAAGGCCGCAACACCGGCATCGCTACCCGTGGCAACTCCGTTGCCTTCGGCGATTTCGGTTTGAAGTCTACTGACCGTGGTCGTCTGACCGCACGCCAGATCGAAGCTGCACGTCGTGCAATTTCCCGTCACGTCAAGCGTGGTGGTCGTATCTGGATCCGCGTGTTCCCGGACAAGCCCATCTCTACCAAGCCCGCCGAAGTGCGTATGGGTAACGGTAAGGGCAACCCCGAGTACTACGTGGCCGAAATCCAGCCCGGCAAGGTGATCTACGAAATCGTGGGTGTGCCTGAAGAGCTGGCCCGTGAAGCGTTCCGCCTGGCTGCTGCAAAGCTGCCTCTGCGCACGACCTTCGTGTCCCGTCACATTGGTGCTTAAGGAGATCAACATGACGAAATCTGCTGAACTCCGCCAAAAAGACGTGGCTGGTCTGGAAGCTGAAGTGAAGTCCCTGCAAAAGGCTCACTTCGGTCTGCGCATGCAAAAGGCCACGCAACAACTGGGCAACACTGCGACCATCAAGGCTACACGCCGTGACATCGCTCGTGCCAAGACCATCCTTGCTGAAAAGCAAGCCGCCAAGTAAGGAGCCGACATGACGGAAGCTAAAACATCCCTCAAGCGCACCTTGATTGGCAAGGTGGTCAGCGACAAGCGTGCCAAGACTGTGACCGTTCTGGTGGAACGCCGCGTCAAGCACCCCATCTACGACAAGATCATGATCAAGTCGAGCAAGTACCACGCTCACGACGAGCAAGGTGAGTACAAGCTGGGTGACGTGGTTGAAATCACCGAGAGCCGTCCTCTCTCCAAGACCAAGAACTGGGTTGCTACCCGCTTGGTTCAAAAGGCTGCTCTGGTGTAAGCCTAACCAGGCCCGCCGGCTGCAAAGCCCTTGAAAACGACCCACAATGCTGTGGGTCGTTTTTTTATTTGGGCCGCCAAGAATGCGGTCCGTGCTTTGCAACAAAGGAGATAGTCATGATTAAAGTTGGTGATGCCCTGCCCGCAGTGACCTTGATGGAATATGTGGAAGTGGAAGGCAATGGCTGCAGCCTTGGTCCCAACCCCGTGAAGCTGCCCGAGGCTCTGGCCGGCAAGACTATTGCCGTGTTTGCCGTGCCCGGCGCATTCACGCCCACCTGCTCCGAAAAGCACCTGCCAGGCTATGTGGCCAAGGCCGAAGAGCTCAAGGCTGCCGGCGTGGACGAAATCTGGTGCCTGGCCGTGAACGATGCTTTCGTGATGGGCGCCTGGGGCCGCGATCAGAAGGTGGCTGGCAAGGTGCGCATGATTGCCGACGGCGATGCGGCATTCGCCAAGGCGACCGGCCTGACGCTGGACCTGAACGGCAAGGGCCTGGGCCTGCGCGCCAACCGCTTCTCCATGCTGGTCAAGGACGGCAAGGTTGCGACCCTGAACGTGGAAGCTCCCGGCAAGTTTGAAGTCAGCGATGCCGGCACCATGCTGGCTCAAGCCAAGGCTTGATGGCTGAAGCCCTGAGTTGCTGCGCGCGGGAATGACGCTCTCGCCGCAAGGCGGCTTGGCGCCACAGAAAAAAGGCATTGCCAAACTGGCAATGCCTTTTTCGCATCAGAGGTTCAGAACAGATTCGCCTTGAGGTAGTGCGCGCCTGGAAGCGGATTGTGATAGTAGGGTTCGATGGGCTCGAAGCCCAGGTCCACATACAGTGCGCGGGCAGACTCCATGTCGTCCAGTGTGTCGAGCAGCACATGGTCATAGCCTGCCTGGCGGGCTATGTCGAGCATGGCTTCGGCCAGTTGACGCCCCAGGCCGAAGCCACGAAAAGCCTTGCGCACGAACAGGCGCTTCATCTCGGCGGCATTGGGGTAGTCCGAGTCGTCCAGAGGACGCAGTGCGCAGCAGCCCGCAATGCTGCCATCCACGCGAGCCAGCAGAATCTGCCCACGAGGCGCAGCATATTCGCCAGGGAGGGCGGCGAGTTCGGATTCGAATCCTTGAAATTCCAGGTCGATGTTCAGGCTGTCCGCATACTCCTGAAAGATCTGGCGCACAGCATCCATTTCCTCCAGGCTGGGCGTCAGCAAGTCCACGGCAGGCTTGTCCACGGCAACTAGGCAATGATGAAAGAAGGCCCAGTGTAGCGGCAAGTGCTTTACATGGTTAAAGCAGCTGCCTGCAGCGTCAGAACTCAGAAAGCAGCGCTCTGGCCCAGTTGATGGACCCACCAGGAGAGAGCGCTTGCCACCACGGCCAGCAATGCGGCCAGAACCCGGGTGCTGGCGGTGTCGCGGCTCGCAGCAACGGGTTCCTCCAGCAATTTGTCGCCCGTGACCATGGCCGGGACCAGTTTGTCGCCCTTGAGGCTGTAGCCGATGAGGGCCAGCAGATGCAGTGCGACCAGTGCGTAAATCAGGTACTGGCCCCAGTGGGCGTGGTAGTTGGTTGCCTTGGAGATCAGCTCGCCGGACACAAAACGCGTCAACGGTCCGCTGAAGGCAATTTCATCATCGCTCATCAGCCCGCTTGCTATCTGCGCTATCAGAACGATTAGCATCGCGATGACCGACAGCGAGCCCAGCGGGTTGTGGCCTGCGCGGTCCTGCGTGGTCGACGCGCCACTGAGATAACGCCTCATGGCCGCCGCAGAAGGGATGAAGCTGCCAAAGCGCGACCAGTACCCGCCGACCAGGCCCCAGAGAATGCGAAAGATCAGCAAGGCCAGCACGACCTGTCCCAGCAGCAGATGCCAGTTCATGGCATTGCCGCCCATCTTGGCGGTGACCACCAGGGCCACGATGCAGATTGCCAGCAGCCAGTGAAACAGCCGGGTGGGCAGATCCCAGATGCGTACCTTGTGTGGCCCTGCTGCGGCAGGTCGAATAGGGTTTGTCATGGCTTGTTCATCGCGAATCGACACCGGCATTGTGCCTGCATGGCGTCGAAAGCCAAGTCCGGAAGGGGCCGTGCGTGCTTTCATGTTCCTCTGCCATACTGGACAGGCAGCCGCCTGCGGCAGGCTGTAGAACCAAGAAAGGATACCCCGATGAAAGCTTTTTCCACTCTGGCATTCGCTGCTGTGGTTGCCACCGTGGCCCTGCCTGCCTCGGCACAGTTCGCCAAGGCTGAAGATGCCATCAAATACCGCCAGAGCGCCTTGAGCGTGCTGGGCACGCATTTCAGCCGTCTGGGCGCCATGGCGAATGGCAAGATGCCCTTCGATGCCAAGAGCGCGCAGGAAAGTGCGGAAATTGTGGCCTTCATGTCCAAGCTGCCCTGGGCCGGCTTCGGCGCCGGCACCGAAGGCGGCAAGGCCAAGCCCGAGGTGTGGAAGGAGCAGGCCAAGTTCCATGATCTGTCGGGCAAGATGGAAGCAGAAGTCGTCAAGCTCAATGCTGCCGCCAAGACCGGCAATCTGGACAATCTCAAGACGGCTTTCGGCCCGGCCGCCAATAGCTGCAAGAGCTGCCACGACAGCTTCCGGAATAAGTAGCCCCCTGAGCCGCTGCGCGGCTTCCCCCCAGGGGGACAGCATCTTCGCTGCGGAGCGGCCCTTGCTTGATGCTCCAGGCATGAAAAAACCGACCATTGGTCGGTTTTTTTTTGTGAGCTGCTGTCGCTTGCTATTTCTGTGTTTTAGGCGCTTTTGATATTGAAGTTGCCTGCTATCAAGCGCTGTCAGCTCTGGTTTTTATCAAGCTGCAGCTGGTTCTGCCAGCAGCTTCTCGATCAGCTTGTGCAGTTGCTCAAAGTCAGGCGCGCCGATATAGCTTTTCACGATCTCGCCGCGCTTGTTGACGATGAAGGTGGTGGGGGTGAGTTGCACATCGCCCCAGGCCTTGGCCACGCTGCCGGTGTTGTCCAGCGCGACCTGGAAGGGCAGCTTGCGCGATTCGACAAAGTTCACGACATAGCTGGGCGGGTCGTAGCTCATGGCCACGGCCAGGGTGTCAAAGCCCTTGCCCTGGTACTTCTGGTAGGTGCTGATGATCTCGGGCATCTCTGCCACGCAGGTGGTGCAGCTGGTGGCCCAGAAGTTCACCAGCGTCACCTTGCCCTTGAGGTCGGCGGTGGTTTTCTGGCTGCCGTCCAGCAGCACAAATGTGGATTGCGGAGCCGCGGTCTGCCCTGCACCCGAATACACCCAGGCCCCGACGCCGATGACGGCGGCCGCCACAATGCCTGCGATCCAATGTTTGCTTGCCATAGAGTTTGATTGTGCACAAATCTTCAGCATCTTGCTGATCTGTGGGTTGGTGTGTCAAACCCGCTGAAAGTTCAGTTCTACTGCTTGACCCACGGGTCAACCCTAGGCTTGTGTGACAGGTCGGGCCCGTGCCGCTGCCGATAATGGGCCATGAAGAAAACAGGACTCTGGGCGGTGAACTTGCTTGCCGGTTGCGCGCTGCTGCTGGCAGCCTGCAGCCCGGCGCTGAACTGGCGTACCACCCAGCTCAAGGATGCGCCGCTGCAAGCACTCTTGCCCTGCGATGCGCAAACAGCCACCCGGCCGATAGAGCTGGGGCTGGGTCAGGTACAGCTGTCGGTCGTGGGCTGCGAGGCCCAGGGCGCGACCTATGCGGTGTCGCATTTCGCCGTGGCCGAGCCTGCACGTGCTGCCGAGGCACTGACGTTCTGGCAGCAGGCAGTGCTGGCGCAGCTGAAGTCGGCAGACGGTGCTGCCGCAAGGCTCGATGCCAGGGGCGATGGCCTGTGGGTGCCCAAGGGCACGTTGAACCTGCCGCAGTCCTTGCGCATGACCTTCGAGGGGCTCGGTCCCCGGGGGCAGAAAGTGGTGGGGCATGGTCTGTGGTTTGCTCGCCTGGAGGGCAGTGGCGCCAGGGTCTATCACGCAGTGATCTATGCCGACAAGCTCAGGTCTGCCGAGGCCGAGATGTTTTTTTCGGGTCTGCAATTGCAATAAGGCCCATCCAGATCATGAGCTTTGTGCTTCATCCACCTCATTGCCCTTGTTGATGGCGGCAACAGGCCATAATTTGCTTTCAAGAACTGTGACTACATGACCACGCGCATTCTTTTGCTCACTCACGCTCCTCTGGCCGCTGCATTGCGCGAATGCGCCCTGCATGTGTTTGCCGATAGCGCTGACGACTTGCTGGCCCTGGACGTGCCTTCCGAAGAGGCGCCCGAGGCCACGCTGGAGCGCGCCCTGGCCATGCTGGTGGCGCATGGCGGTCTGGATGCACCGACCCTGGTGCTGACCGATCT
This sequence comes from Comamonas sp. A7-5, assembly GCF_039581385.1. Classification (NCBI taxonomy): domain Bacteria; kingdom Pseudomonadati; phylum Pseudomonadota; class Betaproteobacteria; order Burkholderiales; family Comamonadaceae; genus Comamonas; species Comamonas sp. A7-5. The sequence continues at coordinate 172,284 of NZ_JBCPWO010000007.1, read as the reverse complement.
GTTTGGCGCCACCCCATGCAATGTGGCCCAGCGTCTCACGGGCCTGTTGCAGGCCAGGCTGGTGGCGGGCGTGAACCTGCCCATGCTTTTGCGCTCCATAGGCTATCGGCATGAGCCGCTGGATGCCCTGGTTTCGCGGGCCATGGTGGGCGGCAGCCAGGGGGTGATGCAGGTAGCCGGCAGTTCCCGACAAAATCAAAGCGCACGACCTTCCAATGATCAAGACCAATATCACCATCAGCAATAAATTGGGCCTGCATGCCCGTGCATCGGCCAAGCTCACCAAGCTCGCCGGCAGCTTCCCCTGCGAGGTCTGGCTGACCAAGGGCGAGCGCCGCGTCAATGCCAAGAGCATCATGGGCGTGATGATGCTGGCGGCGGGCATAGGCTCCGAGCTGGAGCTGGAAACCGATGGCGTGCAGGAGCAGGAAGCCACGGATGCGCTGGTGGCCCTGATCAATGACAAGTTTGGCGAAGGCCAGTAAAGGCTGCCTCGCCTGTGCCGCGGCTTGACCGCGTGCAGGTGGCAGTTGGACGGTTAGCTCTTTTGATAGCAGGCAGGGTCTTGCTGTTAATGAAGTAGAGCGGTTTTGATGCTGTAGTGCAGCGATAGTTGGCGCTGACTGCTGCAAAAACAAGAGCAAGAAGCAAGCAAAAAGCAATCGCGAAATTCGCGAAAGGGCATTCGCCATGACATTTGCCATCCACGGCCTGGCCGTCTCACGGGGGGTTGCCATCGGGCGCGCGGTCGTTGTGGCCTCCAGTCGCATGGAGGTGGTGCACTACTTCATCCGGCCCGATCAGGTGGAGTCGGAGATCCAGCGTGCCCGCACGGCACGCAATGCGGTGATTGATGAGCTGCGCCGGCTTCAGGAGGAAATGCCCAAGGATGCACCTGGCGAGCTTGATGCGCTGCTCGATGTGCATCTGATGCTGCTGCAGGACCAGGCGCTGGCCGAGGCCATCCGCAACTGGATCTCGGAGCGTCTGTATAACGCCGAATGGGCGCTGACCACGCAGCTGGAAATCGTCTCGCGCCAGTTCGACGAGATGGACGACGAGTACCTGCGCGAGCGCAAGGCCGATCTGGAGCAGGTAGTGGAGCGCATTCTGCGCCACATGAAGGGCGCGGCCAGTCCGCTTGCGCAGGTTGCTCCACCGTTGTCTCCGACGGGCGCTGCACCTGCAACCGATGGACAGCAGCTGCCTCTCGACGTCACCACGGAAACCCCGCTGGTGCTGGTGGCACAAGACCTGTCGCCAGCGGACATGCTGCAGTTCAAGAGCAAGGTCTTTGCGGGCTTCATCACGGCCGTGGGCGGCAAGACCAGCCACACGGCCATCGTCGCACGCAGCATGGACATTCCGGCCGTGGTTGGCGCGCGGGCCGCAAGCCAGCTGATTCGCCAGGATGACTGGGTCATCATCGACGGCAACGAGGGCGTGGTCATCGTGGACCCCACGCCCATCATCCTGGCGGAGTACAGCTTTCGCCAGCGCCAGACCGAACTGGAGCGCGAGCGCCTGACCCGTCTGCGCTACACGCCGTCCCTCACCATGGATGGGCAGAAGGTGGAGTTGCTGGCCAATATCGAGCAGCCCAGCGACGGGGCTGCTGCCGTGCGTGCTGGCGCAGTCGGGGTGGGGCTGTTCCGTACCGAGTTTCTGTTCATGGGGCGCAGCGGCAATCTGCCAGGCGAGGAAGAGCAGTACCGTGCCTATCGCGAGGCCATAGACGGCATGCAAGGCATGCCGGTCACCATCCGCACGCTGGATGTGGGGGCCGACAAGCCGCTGGACAAGGCACAGCCCAAGGACTACTACCTCAACCCCGCGCTGGGCCTGCGCGCCATACGCTGGAGTCTGGCCGACCCCGTGATGTTCCGCACCCAGCTGCGCGCCGTTCTGCGCGCGGCGGCGCACGGGCAGATCAAGCTGCTGTTTCCCATGCTGGCCCATCGCAGCGAGATCGAGCAGACCCTGGCCCAGTTGCGCCAGGCGCAGCATGAGCTCGATGTGCGCGGCGTCGCCTACGGCCCGGTCAAGCTGGGCGCCATGATCGAGATTCCGGCGGCCGCCCTGACGGTGCGCAGCTTTCTCCAATATTTCGACTTTCTGTCCATAGGCACCAACGACCTGATCCAGTACACGCTGGCCATCGACCGTGCCGACGAAACCGTGGCCCATCTCTATGACCCCATGCATCCGGCGGTGTTGCGCCTGGTGGCGGAGGTCATCGCAGCGGCCAATGCCGCAGGCAAGGAAGTCAGCGTTTGCGGCGAAATGGCCGGTGATCTGAGCATGACCCGGCTGCTTTTGGGCCTGGGGCTGCGCAGTTTTTCCATGCACCCCGCGCAGATTCTGGCCGTCAAGCAGGAGGTGCTGCGTGCGGACTCCAGCAAGCTTGCTCCCTGGGCCACCGAGGTGCTGGGCAGCGAATGCCCGGCGCAGATGCTGGCGCCCTGAAGAACCCAGGGAACGACCTCGAGGCCGGCAGAAAAGGGATGGATGAATTACGCACATTCGCAGGAAATCGCCCGTGCGCTCGAGCCGGTGCTGGAAGATGCAGCGCTTGCGCAGCAACTGGCTGCGCAAGCCAGGCCAGCCGTGTGGCTGCAGACCACTGCGGTGAAGGATGAAGCGGAGATTGCGTCCGGCAGCACCAAACTTGGCGGCTGTCCCGACCTGCCAGCCGGTGTGCTCTGGCCCGAGCGAGGACGCTATCCGGACCATGAGCAGCGGGTGAAGCCCCATCGCGAAAACAGCCTTGCTCCCGACAGTCGTTGGCGATGGGCCAGGCCGGAGCAAGTCCAGCTATTTCGCAAAGAGGCCTTGCAGCACGTCGCAAGGCTTGAAAGCACTTTTCCGCTGAGCTTTGTGGCGCAGATCAACTTCGCCGAAGCTCGCTCCGCCGGGACTCTGGATGCGGATTTCCCCGAGTCTGGACTGCTGTCCGTCTTCTACGACCTGATGGAGCAGCCCTGGGGTTTCGATCCTGCCGATGCCTGTGCGCTGAAGCTGATCTTCTCCGAGGGCGATGCCGAGCTCGAGCGGCGCCCGCAGCCGCCGGCGCTGCTAGAGCTGCCCGATCACTGTCAGCTCGCTCCTATGGCCTGCGAACTGCATGCCTGCGTCACGGCCTTGCCTCTGGAGAGCGCTCAGTGGGGTTCGCAGGGCCTGGCGCTTGACGAAGAGCAGCGTGACCGCTTTGTCGAATGGTGGTTCGATGACGCACAAAACGCTGCCAGCAGCGGTGGAGAGGATAGCGGTTGCCATCGCATCGGCGGCTGGCCCACGCCTGTTCAGGGTGATATGCAGACCGAATGCGCGTTGGTGGCAGCGGGGCATTACTGCGGTAATGGCGATGCCTACGCGGACGAGGCCACGCGGGCCGTACGCGATACCGCAACGCAGTGGCTTTTGCTGCTGCAGATCGGCAGCGATGAAAAAGGCGGCATGGGCTGGGGCGATGCAGGCCAGCTCTATCTGTGGATGCGCCGCGACGATCTGCGCGCACGTCGCTTTGACCGGGCGCGGTTGGTGCTGCAGTGTTGCTGAAACCCGCCTGCACCGTGGCTGCAGGTGCCAACGGTTGCGAAATGGCTGCGAAACAGGTGTTTGGAGAATTCTTTTTGTGGGAAACGAAAATTAATTGATATTGATTCTCATTTGATGTTACTATTCATCCCAGCTTGCAGCGCAGGACTCTGGTGGGGTATCAAGTGCTGCATTGCTCAGTTTCATCGTGGGGCGACTCGTCGGGCCTGTTCAGCCTGCAGTCGTTTTTGCCAGCCAGCGGTTTGCCGGTTAGCCAGGCGTTTTTTCGATGCAAACAGTAATTTATTCAAAATTCATAGCTTTTAGCGCATGATATGCAACGATTCTGCTATGAATTGACTATGTAAGCTTTACCAGAAAAGCGCATCAAGCTCCTTATTCAGGAGCTTTATTTTTTTGGAAAATACTGGGGCGTGCAGCACTGCTCATTGCATCCGGGCATGAAAAAAGCAGCCACAGGGGCTGCTTTTGTGAGTGCTGTCTTCGGTGCTCAGACGCCTGCGGCATGTGCCTGCTGGTCGGCGTGGTAGCTGGAGCGCACCATGGCGCCGACGGCGGCGTGGGTGAAGCCCATCTTGTAGGCCTCTTGCTCGAACATCTTGAAGGTGTCGGGGTGCACATAACGGCGCACGGGCAGGTGGCTGTTGGTGGGCGCCAGATACTGGCCGATGGTCAGCATGTCGATGTTGTGGGCACGCATATCGCGCATCACCTGCAGGATTTCCTCGTCCGTCTCGCCCAGGCCCACCATGATGCCGCTCTTGGTCGGCACATCGGGGTGCAGCTCCTTGAACTTCTTGAGCAGGTTCAGGCTGAACTGGTAGTCGGAGCCGGGGCGCGCCTCTTTGTACAGGCGTGGTGCGGTTTCCAGATTGTGGTTCATCACATCGGGGGGGGCCGACTTGAGGATTTCCAGCGCGCGGTCGTCACGGCCGCGGAAGTCGGGCACCAGGATCTCGATCTGCGTCTCGGGCGAGAGCTCGCGGATGTTCTTGATGCATTCCACGAAGTGGCCCGAGCCGCCGTCGCGCAGGTCGTCGCGGTCCACGCTGGTGATCACCACGTACTTCAGGCGCAGCGCGGCAATGGTGCGTGCCAGATTCAGCGGCTCGTTCACGTCCAGCGGATCGGGGCGGCCATGGCCCACGTCGCAGAAGGGGCAGCGGCGCGTGCACTTGTCGCCCATGATCATGAAGGTGGCCGTGCCCTTGCCAAAGCACTCGCCGATATTCGGGCAACTGGCTTCCTCGCAGACCGTGTGCAGATTGTTCTTGCGCAGAATGTCCTTGATCTCGTAGAAGCGCGTGCTGGGGCTGCCGGCCTTGACGCGGATCCATTCCGGCTTTTTGAGGACTTCGGCCTGCTCCACCTTCACGGGGATGCGTGCCAGCTTGGCAGCAGCCTTCTGCTTGGCCAGCGGGTTGTAGTTTTCGGCGGACTGCGCTTCGCGCACGACTTCATTGGTGCTCATGATCTTGCCTTCAGGGTGAGAGACGCGCCTTCAGCTGGCGGCCCAGCACGGATGCGGCCTCGTCCCAGGTTGTCTGTACGCCGATTGTAGAAAGGTCCACCGTTCTCAGCCCTGCGTATCCGCAAGGGTTGATTCGCAAATAAGGTTCCAAATCCATATCGACATTGAGGGCCACTCCGTGGTAGGTGCTGTGGCGGCTGACCTTGATACCCAGGGCGGCAATCTTGCCCAGGCCCTCGAAATGCGGCTCGGGCGCCGGGCTGCCCGGTTCGCGATGTTGCGGACGCTGCTCCAGCATGGCATGGCTGCGCGGATCGTCCAGGCGCACATAGATGCCGGGGGCGCCTGCCACGCGGTGGCCGGTGACGCCGAAATGATCCAGCGTGCGGATCACCGCATCTTCCAGCCGGTACACATACTCTTTGACGAAGTAGCCCATGCGCTGCAGATCCAGCAGCGGATAGGCCACCACCTGACCGGGGCCGTGATAGGTCACCTGGCCGCCGCGATTGGTTGCCACCACGGGAATATCGCCGGGGTTCAGAACATTTTCAATTTTGCCGGCCAGCCCCTGAGTGAAGTGGGGTGAGTGCTCGCATACCCATACTTCGTCACGTGTAGCCGAGTTGCGTGTGCGCGTGAACTCCTGCATCGCGACCACGGTTGCTTCATAGCCGGTGCGCCCCAGAAAGCGCAGGTCCATGGCTTCGGGGGGCTGCAAGGCGGAAGCAATCGGGTTATGGCTCACAGCACGACCTTCACCAGGGGGTGAGAGGTCAGTGCGCGGTAGGTATCGTCCAGTTGCTCGCGACTGGTGGCCGTGATGGTGATGGTCACGCCCAGGTAGTTGCCGCCAGAGCTGGGGCGCAGCTCCACCGTGCTGGCGTCAAAGCTGGGGTCGAATTTTTCGGCGATCTTGGTGATTTCATGCACCAGATGCTCATTCTTGACGCCCATCACCTTGATGGGGAACTGGCTCGGATACTCGATCAGCGAATCCTTGCGCGGGTCTTCTTGCTGGCCGTTCTCGTTGGCGGCAGATGGGTTGGGCGTGTCGCTCATGAAGAGTCCTTGGCTGGAATGAAAAATTGCCGTTGGTGAAACAGCCGGTCAATGAGTAGGAAAGATTGTGCGCCACGCCGGGCAGCCCTGCGCACGTGGGCCTAATCCATGGCTTGGCGAGGCCCGCCAACCGGCAAAGCCCCTGGCAGGCGGCAGACAATTCAGGGTAATCAGGTATTTCAATTAGGGCACACTCGCGCCGCACCAAAGCTGAGGGTGGCAGATGTTGTCACTCAGCGACAACCCTCAGGTCTTGTCAAAGACGTTTTGCGCATGACAGTATCAACCCCTATCTAACGACGGGGGTTTTTACTTATAATCAGAGGCTTTGTAAAAAAGTCTTGCCTGGTCAGCGGTGTGAAAGAAAACATGACAAACATGCCCGCTGATTTTCAGGATGAGGACGAAGTCGAAGACTTCAAGCCCCTGACTGCACAAGAAGCCTCTGCATGGCGTTCGCGCTTTCCGCAGGTTTCTGTCTGGCGCATCGTCATCGTTCAGACGCTGGTCGGCGTTATCGTGGCTTTGCTGTCGTGGTTGATGACGGGGCGAGCAGCCGCAGGCTGGTCGGCGGCGTATGGAGCGCTGGCGGTCGTGTTGCCCGCAGCGCTGTTTGCAAGAGGTGTGGTTCGTCAACGGCCGGGAGGTGCCGGGGCGGCCATGGCGGGGATTTTCGGTTGGGAACTGGTGAAGCTGGTGCTGTGCATCGCGATGTTGGCGGCTGCGCCAAAGCTGGTTCCCGATCTCAGTTGGCTGGCGTTGCTGGCCGGTTTGATTGTTGTGATGAAAACGTATTGGGTTGCACTGCTGGTGCGATCCAGTGTCCGAAAAACTGAAGCTTAAGAAGAGAGTTGACGATGGCCGCTGATGCGCACGCCCCAACTGCAAGTGAATACATCGTTCACCACTTGCAACACCTGCAAAACATCAAGCAGAAGTCCGTCATTGATTTCTCAGTCATCAACTACGACTCGATCGTGGTGGCTGGCGTTCTGGGTCTGCTCGGCATCTTCGTGCTCTGGCTGGCTGCCCGCAAGGCGACTTCCGGCGTGCCCGGCCGCTTCCAGGCCGCCGTGGAAATCCTGGTCGAGATGGTGGACAACCAGGCCAAGGCCAATATCCACAACGCCCAATCGCGCAAATTCATCGCTCCTCTGGCACTGACCGTCTTCGTCTGGATCTTCCTGATGAACGCCATGGACATGCTGCCCGTGGATCTGCTGCCCTATCTGTGGCAAGGCGCTACCGCCGACGAACACGCCTACCTGCGTGTTGTGCCCACCGCCGACCTGTCCACCACGCTGGGCCTGTCCTTCGCCGTGCTGGTCCTGTGCCTGTTCTACAGCGTGAAGATCAAGGGCATGGGCGGCTGGGCGCATGAACTGGTGACTGCACCGTTCGGCACTTCCAAGAATCCCGTCTTCGCCCTGATCCTGGGCGTGGTGAACCTGCTGATGCAGGTGATTGAATACGTTGCCAAGACCGTGTCGCATGGCATGCGACTGTTCGGCAACATGTACGCTGGTGAGTTGGTGTTCATGCTGATTGCCCTGATGGGTGGTGCGGCGGCTATGTCGCTCTCTGGTGTGTTGCTCCCCGTGGGGCACATCATTGCAGGCTCTATCTGGGCAATCTTCCACATCCTGGTGATTACCCTGCAGGCCTTCATTTTCATGATGCTGACGCTGATTTACCTCGGCCAGGCACATGAAGCTCACTGACCTTTCCCTCTTCAACCTTTCTTTCCTTTAATCCCTAGGAGTCATCATGGAAAACGTTCTCGGTCTCGTCGCTCTGGCTTGTGGTCTGATTGTTGGTCTGGGCGCTATCGGCGCTTCGATCGGTATCGCCCTGATGGGTGGCAAGTTCCTGGAATCTTCGGCACGTCAGCCTGAGCTGATCAACGAACTGCAAACCAAGATGTTCATCTTGGCTGGTCTGATCGACGCCGCCTTCCTGATCGGTGTTGCTATCGCCCTGCTGTTCGCTTTCGCCAACCCCTTCCAACTGGTGGCCTAAGCTCCGATCAACGCCCTAAATAGAAAGGTGTTGCCGTGAGTATCAACGCGACCCTGTTCGTTCAGGCCATTGTTTTCCTGATCCTGGTGCTGTTCACGATGAAACTCGTGTGGCCCCCGATTGCGAAGGCACTGGATGAGCGAGCCCAGAAAATCGCCGATGGCCTCGCTGCTGCCGACAAGGCCAAGACCGAACTGACCGCTGTCAACAAGCGTGTCGAACAGGAATTGGCCCAGACGCGCAACGAAACAGCTTCGCGGCTTGCGGACGCCGAACGCCGCGCCCAGGCCATCATTGAAGAAGCCAAGGCCCGCGCGACAGAAGAAGGCAACAAGATTGTTGCTGCTGCCCGCGCTGAAGCTGACCAGCAAGCCATTGCTGCCCGTGAAGCCCTGCGTGAGCAAGTGGCAGCGCTGGCCGTCAAGGGTGCCGAGCAGATCCTGAAGAAGGAAGTCAATGCCGGTATCCACGCTGATCTGCTGAACCGCCTGAAGACAGAGCTGTAAGGAAAGCAAAAAATGGCAGAACTCGCCACCATTGCCCGCCCTTACGCCGAAGCATTGTTCAAAGCCTGCGCCGACAAGGCTGCAGACTTGAACAGCACTGTCGCTTGGGTGGAGGAATTGGCGGCGATTGCCGCCAATCCGCAATTGCGCCAACTGGCCGACAACCCGAACGTGAGCGACGCGCAAGTGTTCGATCTCATCACGGGTGTGGCCAAGTCGGCATTGCCCGAGTCCGCACGCAACTTCCTGCGTGTGGTCCTCGAAAACGGCCGTCTGGACGTGCTGCCTGAAGTGGCAGCCCAGTTCCGCAGCCTCGTGAACAGCAAGAGCGGCTCTTCGGATGCCGTGGTGTACAGCGCTTTCCCGATTGAGGATGCAGCGCTGGCCGAGCTTGGCGCCACGCTGGAAAAGCGCTTTGGCCGCAAGCTGAATCTCACCGTGAAGCTCGATGAATCGCTGATCGGTGGCGTTCGCGTCGTGGTGGGCGACGAGGTGCTGGACACCTCCGTCAAGGCCCGTCTGGAACAAATGAAAGCGGCCCTCACCGCGTAATGCGCTTGAGGTCTCGGCTAACACACAAGAAAGAAGGAAAGAGTCATGCAACTCAATCCCGCAGAAATTTCTGAACTGATCAAGAGCCGCATCGAAGGGCTGGCTGCTAGCACTGACGTCCGTAACCAAGGCACCGTGGTGTCGGTGACTGACGGTATCGTGCGCGTGCACGGCCTGTCGGACGTGATGGCTGGCGAAATGCTGGAATTCCCAGCAGGCGCCGACGGTCAACCCACTTACGGTCTGGCTCTGAACCTGGAGCGCGACTCCGTGGGCGCCGTGATTCTGGGTGCTTACGAGCACATCGCAGAAGGCAACACCGTCAAGTGCACCGGCCGTATCCTGGAAGTGCCCGTGGGTCCCGAGCTGGTCGGCCGCGTGGTGAACGCCCTGGGTCAGCCTATCGACGGCAAGGGCCCCATCAACGCCAAGATGACGGACGTGATCGAGAAGGTCGCTCCTGGCGTGATCGCACGTCAATCCGTGGATCAGCCCCTGCAGACCGGTATCAAGTCCATCGACTCCATGGTTCCCGTGGGCCGTGGTCAGCGTGAACTGATCATTGGTGACCGTCAGACTGGTAAGACGGCTGTCGCTATCGACGCCATCATCAACCAGAAGGGCCAGGGCGTTATCTGTATCTACGTGGCTATTGGTCAGAAGGCTTCTTCGATCAAGAACGTGGTGCGCTCTCTGGAACAAGCCGGCGCGATGGACTACACCATCGTCGTGGCTGCCACCGCCTCTGAATCTGCTGCCATGCAGTACGTGTCGGCCTACGCTGGCTGCACCATGGGCGAATACTTCCGCGACCGCGGCGAAGACGCTCTGATCGTTTATGACGACCTGTCCAAGCAAGCCGTGGCCTACCGTCAAGTTTCGCTGCTGCTGCGCCGTCCTCCCGGACGTGAAGCTTTCCCCGGCGACGTGTTCTATCTCCACAGCCGTCTGCTGGAGCGTGCCGCTCGCGTGAACGCCGACTACGTCGAAGCCTTCACCAAGGGTGAAGTCAAGGGCAAGACCGGTTCTCTGACCGCTCTGCCTATCATCGAAACACAAGCTGGCGACGTGTCCGCTTTCGTTCCCACGAACGTGATTTCGATTACCGACGGCCAGATCTTCCTGGAAACCAGCCTGTTCAACGCCGGTATCCGTCCCGCTATCAACGCCGGTATTTCGGTGTCCCGCGTGGGTGGTTCCGCTCAGACCAAGGTTGTGAAGGGCCTGTCCGGCGGTATCCGTACCGACCTGGCTCAGTACCGTGAACTGGCTGCCTTTGCGCAGTTCGCTTCCGACCTGGACGATGCAACCCGCAAGCAGCTGGACCGCGGTGCCCGCGTGACCGAACTGCTCAAGCAGGCTCAGTACTCTCCTCTGTCGACCGCTCTGATGGCTTCTTCGCTGTTCGCAGTGAACAAGGGCTTCATGGACGACATCGAAGTCAAGCAAGTGCTGCCCTTCGAATCTGGTCTGCACCAGTTCCTGAAGACCAGCCACGGCGCTCTGCTCGACCGTCTGAACGAAAAGCGTGCTTTCGACAAGGAAGGCAAGGACGAAGCTGAACTGACTGCAGCCATTACTGCATTCAAGAAGTCCTTCGCTTAATACCGGCGAGGAGTCATCATGGCAGCAGGTAAGGAAATACGCGGCAAGATCAAATCGGTGGAAAACACCAAGAAGATCACCAAAGCCATGGAAATGGTGGCTGCATCCAAAATGCGCAAGGCGCAGGACCGGATGCTGGCTGCCCGTCCATATAGCGAAAAAATCCGCAACATTGCAGCCCATCTTGGCGAAGCTAACCCTGAATATGTGCATCCGTTCATGCAAGTGAACGATGCCAAGAAGGTCGGCGTCATCGTGGTGACGACCGATAAGGGTTTGTGCGGCGGCATGAACACCAACGTGTTGCGTGTCGTCACCAACAAGTTGCGCGAACTGCAGGATGCGGGTGTTGCGACAGATGCAGTGGCCATTGGCGGCAAGGGACTGGGTTTCCTGAACCGTGTCGGTGCCAAGGTGGTCTCTCACGCTACAGGCTTGGGCGACACGCCTCACCTCGACAAGCTCATCGGGCCTGTCAAGGTGTTGCTGGACCAATATGCTGAAGGCAAGCTGAGCGCGGTGTACCTGGCGTACACCAAGTTCATCAACACCATGAAGCAGGAGTCGGTGGTGGAGCAACTGCTCCCCCTGTCGTCCGAAAAATTGCAAGCCGAGAAGACGGGTGCATCGTGGGAATACATCTACGAACCTGACGCTCAAAGCGTCATCGACGAACTGCTGGTTCGTTACGTGGAGTCCCTCGTGTACCAGGCAGTTGCGGAAAACATGGCGTCCGAGCAATCGGCGCGCATGGTGGCCATGAAGGCCGCTACCGACAACGCCGGCAACGTCATCAGCGAGTTGAAGCTGGTCTACAACAAGACGCGTCAGGCAGCGATTACGACCGAGTTGTCGGAAATCGTGGCAGGCGCAGCCGCTGTGTAAACGGCTTTAACGAACAAACAGATTGGAGCAAAAAATGGCTCAAGTACAAGGCAAGATTGTTCAATGTATCGGCGCCGTGGTGGACGTGGAGTTTGCCCACGGCCAGGTGCCCAAGGTGTATGACGCCTTGAAGCTGGAAGGCTCGGCCCTGACCCTGGAAGTTCAGCAGCAGCTGGGCGACGGCGTGGTGCGTACCATTGCCCTGGGTTCTTCGGACGGTCTGAAGCGTGGCCTGATGGTCACCAACACCGGCAACCCCATCACCGTTCCCGTGGGTAAGGCTACCCTGGGCCGCATCATGGACGTGCTGGGTAACCCCATCGACGAACGTGGTCCCGTGGACCAGACCCTGACCGCTGCCATCCACCGCAAGGCTCCTGCTTACGACGAACTGTCGCCTTCGCAGGAACTGCTGGAAACCGGTATCAAGGTGATCGACTTGGTCTGCCCCTTCGCCAAGGGCGGCAAGGTGGGCCTGTTCGGTGGTGCCGGTGTGGGCAAGACCGTGAACATGATGGAACTCATCAACAACATCGCCAAGGCCCACAGCGGTCTGTCGGTGTTCGCTGGTGTGGGTGAGCGTACCCGTGAAGGTAACGACTTCTATCACGAAATGTCCGACGCTGGCGTTGTGAACCAAGAGAACCTGGGCGAGTCCAAGGTTGCCATGGTTTACGGTCAGATGAACGAGCCCCCAGGAAACCGTCTGCGCGTGGCGCTGACCGGCCTGACCATGGCTGAGTCGTTCCGTGACGAAGGCAAGGACGTGCTGTTCTTCGTGGACAACATCTACCGCTACACACTGGCCGGTACCGAAGTGTCCGCTCTGCTGGGCCGTATGCCTTCCGCCGTGGGCTACCAGCCTACCCTGGCTGAAGAAATGGGCAAGCTGCAAGAGCGTATTACCTCCACCAAGGTTGGCTCGATCACTTCCATCCAGGCCGTTTACGTGCCAGCGGATGACTTGACCGACCCCTCGCCCGCCACCACTTTTGCTCACTTGGACTCCACCGTGGTGCTGTCCCGTGACATCGCTTCGCTGGGTATCTACCCCGCTGTGGATCCTCTGGACTCCACCAGCCGTCAGCTGGACCCCCAAGTGGTTGGCGAAGAGCACTACAAGGTGGCTCGCCAAGTGCAGGGTACGCTGCAGCGCTACAAGGAACTGCGCGACATCATCGCGATTCTGGGCATGGACGAACTGGCTCCCGAAGACAAGCTGACCGTGGCTCGTGCTCGTAAGATCCAGCGTTTCCTGTCTCAGCCTTTCCACGTGGCTGAAGTGTTCACCGGCGCTCCCGGCAAGTACGTTCCCCTGTCTGAAACCATCCGTGGCTTCAAGATGATCGTGAACGGCGAAGCCGACCACCTGCCCGAACAGGCTTTCTACATGGTTGGTACCATCGACGAAGCCTTCGAGAAGGCCAAGAAGCTGGCTGCCTAACTGGCTTGCACCCCCTGAGCGGCTTGCGCCGCTTCCCCCTCTCTTTCAGGAGGGGGACGACGCCCTCGCTGCGGGGCGGCCCTTGCTCGGCGTCTCTGGCTTGGGGTGTGCTTGTTTTAGGACCAGTTTTTACCTTTTCTAGGAGCAAAGATGAACACTATTCACGTTGATGTGGTCAGTGCCGAAGAGTCCATCTTCTCCGGTGAAGCGCGCTTTGTCGCCTTGCCCGGTGAAGCGGGCGAGTTGGGCATTTATCCCCGCCACACACCGCTGATCACCCGCATCAAGCCGGGTTCGGTGCGCATCGAAATGCCTGACGGCAGCGAAGAGTTCGTCTTCGTGGCCGGCGGCATTTTGGAAGTGCAACCCAACTGCGTGACCGTGCTGTCCGACACCGCCATCCGCGGCAAGGATCTGGACGATGAAAAGGCGCAAAAGGCCAAGGCTGCGGCCGAGGAAGCCCTGAAGAACGCCAAGGGCGAACTGGACATCGCTCGTGCGCAGTCCGAGCTGGCCGTGATGGCAGCTCAGATTGCGGCTCTGCGCAAGTACCGCCAGAAGCGTTGATGTGCTGTGCCCATGAGCACATGCCATCAGCAGCAAAAAGCCACCGCATGCGGTGGCTTTTTTTATGGACTGTTGCTGCGGAAATCGAAGCGCACTGTGCTTGTCCCAAAAGGAACTGATCCCGAAACCAGCAGGATTCCGAACCGCGGCAGCGCGCAAGCAGCTTAGCCGTTGCAGGCGGCCTGATAGCCGTAGACCACGGAGCTGTCCTTGGGGTCCACATGGCGTGATTTGCGCACCACGGCCTTGCTGGGGTCTTCGCAGAGGGCTCGGATCTGGGCTTCGCACTTCTTGGGGTCATCCTCCTTGAGCTTGCAGCTCAGTGCGTAGTCGTATTCAGCCGGTGCTTCGGCGCCTCTGGGGCTGATGGAGGAGCAGGCGCTCAGTGCCAGGGCAGAGCTGATGACGGCCAGAGAGAACAGAGATTTCTGCATGCTTGAGTGCTTTCTTAAGAAAATACGGCTGCCCCAAAACTAACACAGCCATGCGGGTAAAAAGGTTTTTTCTGGATGGGGCCCACCTGCTTTTTGCATCACCGGGCCTGTTCGCGGTGCCAAAAACAACAAAGGACATGGATGCGCTACAGCGGTACCTTGACGCAATGGAATGACGAGCGTGGCTTTGGCTGGATAGAGGCCGATGGCGGTGGCGAGCGTCTGTTTGTCCATATCAGTGCTTTTGAGCCGCGCCCGCCCGCAGAGCAGCGTCCTCGGCCCGGTCTGCGCCTGGAGTTTTCCGTCGGCATGGAGCAGGGCAGAAAACGCGCGCTTCAGGTTGCATGGCGCGCTGGCGGCCCAGTGCCTCAGGCACGGTCTTCTTCGGTGCGGCGCAACAGCCCTTCTGCAGGGCGTTTGCAGTCCTCGCGTGCGGTGCCTCAGGGCTGGCATGCCTCCAGTGGCTTCAGCTATGGCGTGTTGCTGGTCTGGCTGCTGATGATGCTGGCCACCGCCGTGATTTGGGGCATACCGCGTATCCTCTGGCTGACCTATGCAGGCCTGAGCATGCTGACCTTCATGGCCTACTGGCAGGACAAATGGGCCGCCCAGAAGGGGCAGTGGCGCACGCCGGAAAACACGCTGCAGACCATGGCGTTGGCCGGAGGCTGGCCCGGTGCCCTGCTGGCCCAGCAGTGGCTGCGCCACAAAAGCAGCAAGACCAGCTTTCAGCTGCAGTTCTGGCTCATGGTCCTGATCAATGTGGCGGCCGTGCTCTGGCTGTGTTCGCCGTATGGGCGACATGTGCTGGCCTGAGGCCTCTGAGGTCTGCAGCCGGTGGGTGCGGCTGCAGAACCGGATCAGCGGTTGCGGCCCGGCAGATGCCTTTGGACCACGGGTGTATCGGGCAGGTTTCGCTGCGTGTTGGCCGCGGATTTGCGCGGGAAATGCGCCTGCAGTTGCCGGTTGACGCGCTCCAGTGCCGATACCAGGCCCATGCTGAAATGCCCGCCCTGGAAGGCGGACTGCATATCGCTGATCAGCGTTTGCCATTGCTCGGCGTTCATGGTGCGGTCCAGTGCGCGGTCGGCCACGATTTCTATGGCGTGGTCGGCCAGCAGCAGGTAGATCAGGACGCCGTTGTTGTGCTCCGTGTCCCAGACATGGAGCTTGGCGAACTGCGAGAGCGCGCGCTCGCGCGCCGTGGCATCGCGCCAGATATAGCTCCAGGGCAGGCCGGCCTCGACGCAGATGCGGACCTGACCGGTGTGGCCCAGCTCGCTTTTGGCGATCAGCAATTCCAGCTCCTTGAGCGTGGCAGGCGGCAAGGCCTTGCGCAGATGCTGTTCGGCCCAGCGGTGTCGCACCAGACGTGCCAGGCGTTGAAAGACATTGCTCATTTCACCAGTCCCCCGAGGCGCCACCGCCACCAAAGCTGCCGCCGCCACCGGAGCTGAAACCGCCTCCCGAGCTGAAGCCTCCCCCGCTGCCGCTGCTCCAGCCGCCGCCCCCGCCGGTACTGATATACGGTCCGCCTCCGCCCCGCGAGAGGTTGGAGAGCAGGGTGAAGATCAGGCCAACAACGCCGGCCACGCCTGCAATCAATAGGCTGGTGGTGATCACATAGGCGGCCGTCCCGGCAATGCCTCCAATGATCAGCGAACCCAGCACGCGGCCGAAGATGGCGCGGGCGACGGCAATCCCGATCGGAAAGCCGAAAAACAGCAGCGGAAGCAGAAAGTCCAGATTTTCGGACCAGGATGGGCCCGACTTGCGCGCCTCGGACTGCGGTGCGGGCAGTTTCTCGCCGTGAATCAGCAGGCTCATCTGCTCGATGGCGGCAGACAGGCCACCCGCATAGTCGTCGGCGCGGAAGCGCGGCTTCATGGCGCCGTCGATGATGCGTGCGGCCTGGATGTCGGGAATCGCGCCCTCCAGCTTGCGCGCCACCTCGATGCGCATGCGCCTGTCGTTCTTGGCCACGACGATGAGAGAGCCGTCGCCTATGTCCTTGCGCCCCAGCTTCCAGTTGCTGGCCACGCGCCAGGCATAGGCGGCAATGTCCTCCGGAGCCGTGGTGGCGACCATGAGCACGGCGACCTGGGCGCCGGTCTCGTCCTCCAGCTTCTTGAGCTGCTCGCTCAGCGCCTGTTGATTGCTCTGGCTCAGCGTGCCGGTCTGGTCGATGACGCGCGCCGTCAGCTCGGGCACGGGCTGCAGCTGAGCGCCTGCGCCACCCTGCGCCAGGGCCGGCAGCGCCGACAGCAGCACCATGCTGGCTAAAACAATAGCTGCAAGCGCTTTGTAGAAAAGGGCTTGAGGCGATGTTTGCATGGGTTTAAAGAGCTGTGCGCGCAACTACTTGCTGCCGGCAGGCGCCGCGGGTGTGGAAAAGTCAACCGCCGGTGGCTGCGAGATCTGGGCTTCGTTTTGCACCGTGAAGGTCGGCTTGACCTTGTAGCTGAATACCTTGGCCGTGATATTGGTGGGGAAGCTGCGCGCCAGCACGTTGTAGGCTTGTACGGTGCCTATGTATTCGTTGCGCGCCACGGTGATGCGATTTTCCGTGCCTTCCAGCGTCACACGCAGATCGCGGAACGCCTGGTTGGCCTTGAGTTCGGGGTATTTTTCCGCCACCACCATCAGGCGCGAGAGCGCGCTGGAGATCTCGCCCTGAGCCTGCTGAAACTTGTTGAAGGCTTCGGGGTTGTTGATCAGCTCGGGCGTGGCCTGAATCGAGGTGGCCTTGGCGCGTGCTTCAATCACCCTGGTCAGGGTCTCCTGCTCGAAGTTGGCCTCGCCCTTGACCGTGGCGACAATGTTCGGGATTAGATCCGAGCGGCGCTGGTACTGATTCAGCACCTCGCTCCAGGCAGCCTTGGATTTTTCATCCAGGCGCTGAAAGTCGTTATAGCCGCAGCCCGTGAGGGAGAGCATGGAGGCCGCAGTTGCGATTGCCAGAAGCCAGCGTTTCATGGGTGTTTCCATTCACGAGATTGAGACGGAAACCATAGCATAAGGCCTTGGCAGGCCAGTGTGCGAGCGCAGCCTGTTGCCCTGTCCGCTGCCCGGTGGCGCTAGCATTGCAATCATGTCCACTGTTTCTCCACTCGATGCCCTGCGTGGCGCACAGCGTCCCGGCCCGAAAACTGCGACCTTGCCGCGCCTGTTGCTGGCCGGGGCCACGGGGCCGCTGGGCAACGAGGTGCTCAGTCGCGTGGTTGGCGCGCAGAACTATGCGCTGGTCCAGGTGCTGGCACGCGAGCCCTATGTCCAGGGCCTGCGTGGCATGGAGTTGCTGACGCAACTGCACGGCGATGTGCAGCAATGGCCTGTGCAGAGCGCCGATGTGGGCCTCATCATGTTTGAGCCTCCGCGTCCCTATTACCAGCGCGAGCGCGCCTTGTGGACGCCCCGGCCCGATCAGCTGCAGGCGGTGGCGCAGTGGATGCAGCGCTGTGGTGTGCATACGCTTGCAGTGGTGCTGCCCCACGATATGGGCAGCCTGCCCCAGGCTTTGAAGCAGGGGCTGGCCAATCTCAATGAGCAAGGCGTGGCCACACTGGGCTTCGAACGGCTGATTTTTGTGCGCTCGGCCAGAGAAGCCCAGAAAATCAATGCAGGCCATTGGCTGCAGCGCACGGCAAAGACCATGCTTTCGGCGCTCAGCTATATGCTGCCGCAGACGGAGCGGCCCGTGCGCGCCATGCATGTGGCCCGTCTGGTGGAGGCAGCCTTGCTCAAGGCACCGCCGGGAATTCATGTGGCTCCGCCTGAACTGGTCTGGCGTGCGGCACAGAAAGACGCCCTGCAGTCAGAGCTGCGGAGCTGGCTGGGTTCCTCATGAATTTCGAACAATTTCGCGCACCTTGGTGGCAGCCCGGAGGTCATGTCCAGACCATTTGGGCTGCACTCTGTGCGAAGGGCGGAGAGTCTCCGACGTGGCGGCGCGAACGCTGGGATACGCCCGATGGCGATTTTATCGATATCGATTTTTCAAGCGGCCTGACAAGTGCAAGCGCTCCCACACTGGTGCTGTTTCATGGCCTGGAAGGTTCTTCCTCCAGCCACTACGCCAAGGCCCTGGCACAGGTCTGCGCGCAGCGCGGCTGGCATCTGGCCGTGCCGCATTTTCGCGGCTGCAGCGGTGAGCCCAATCGCTTGCTGCGTGCTTATCACTCTGGCGACTCGGACGAGGTGGACTGGGTTTTGCGCCGGCTGCAGCAAAGCGCGAGCGGCGAATTGCTGGCAATGGGTGTATCGTTGGGCGGCAATGCCCTTGCGCGCTGGGCCGGGCTGCGGCAGCAGGCGGCTGCAGAACTCGTCAAGGGTGCAGCAGTGATCTGTGCGCCGCTGGACCTGGTGGCCGGAGGCGTCAATCTGGGCCAGGGGCTCAATCGCTGGATCTACACCCCCATGTTCATGCGTACCCTGGTGCCCAAGGCCCTCGCCAAATGGCAGCAGTCGCCGGGGGTGTTCGATAGGGAGCGGCTGCAGCGCGCACGCACCCTGCATGACTTTGACGATGTGTTCACGGCCCCGGTCCATGGTTTCAGGGATGCTGATGATTACTGGAGCCGGGCCTCGGCCAAGCCCCTGCTCAAGCAAGTGGCCGTGCCCTTGTTGCTGCTCAATGCGCGCAACGATCCGTTTGTGCCGGCGCACAGTCTGCCCAGGCCCGATGAGGTCAGTGCCACCGTGCAGCTATGGCAGCCGCCGCACGGCGGACATGTGGGCTTTGCCAGCGGGGCCTGGCCTGCCCATGTGCAGGCCATGCCGCTGGCCGTGACCGAATGGCTGGAGCAGTGGCTCTGAGCGTTCGCAGAATAATCAGGAGATGAGTGATGGATGACATCGTGAAGCAGGCCATGGCGAAATGGCCCAACGTGCCGGCCTGCAGCGGCTGGCTGGGTCTGGATGCGCGCGGCCAGTGGTGGCTCAGAGACGAGCAGGCCCAGGCATGCGGCGCGTTTGCCGGCGGCAAGCCCGGAGCCAGGGGCAATCTGCTGCGCCACGAAAAGCTGGCTGAATTCATCGGTCGCAACTATTTGGCCGAGTCAGATGGTCGCTGGTATTTCCAGAACGGCCCGCAGCGTGTGTATGTGGAGCTGGAGAGTGCGCCATGGATATGGCGTCTGCGATGCACAGAGCATGGCCTGCAGCTGAGCAGCCACACGGGCCAGGAGCTGGCGATCGAACAGGTGCAGCAGGTGCTGCTGGATGAACAGGGGCGGCTTTTCCTGGCGTTGCCGCAGGGCCTGGGCATGGTGCACAGCCTGGACATGCTGGATGCCGCGAATGCGCTGGAAGGCGGCGTGCTGCCCGAGGTGCAGGAGGTCGACAGCGCTTCGCTTCCATTGACGTTTGGCTTTGTGCCTAGCCCGCAGGCTCATCAAGTCTGATCGCTGCCTGTACTGGCGTACAAAAGGCGTCCGGTCAAAAATAACAAAACCGGCCAAAGGCCGGTTTTTGCGGAGCAAAGAGCAGAGCTTACTTGGCTGCATCCACCATGTACTGAATGGCGGCCTTGAAGTCTGCGTCCGAAGCAGTGGAGCCGCCCTTGGGAGGCATGGCCCCAACACCTTGAGTGGCCTTCTGCACCATATCGTCCATGCCCTTGGCAATGAAAGGTGCCCAGGCAGCCTTGTCGCCAAACTTGGGAGCTCCGGCTACGCCACTGGCGTGGCAGGCCATGCAGGTGGTGTTGTAGATGTTCTTGCCCACATCGGAGGCCGCGGCAGCTGCGGGAGCCGGGGCGGATGCAGGTGCTGGCTCGGCGGCTGCAACAGCTGCTGCAGGTGCAGCGGCGACGGGGGCCGCAGGTGCTGCTGCGGGGGCATCACCGGCTGCTGCGCCGGCTGCAGGCTGGGGCTCGGGGAAGTTGGCGCCGGCAGCATTGCTCATATAGACCACGCCACGGGCAATTTCCGTGTCATTGAACTCGCCGCCACCCTGGGCCGCCATTGCACCCTTGCCGGCCAGGGCAGAGTGCACCAGCGTTTCCAGACCCTGCTTGATGCGCGGGCCCCAGGCTGCTGCATCCTGGAATTTGGGTGCGCCGGCTACGCCGGTTTCATGGCAGGCCGCGCATTGCGACTTGAAGACTTCCGCGCCACCGCGCAGAGGGCGGTTGGCATCACGAATTTCTACCGTTCCCACTTTTTGCAGACGCATGGCCTTGGCCATTTCGGCATTGGCCGTGCCTGCGCCCGTGGTGTCGGACGAAGTCACGAACTTGACCAGACCGATGATGACGAAGATGGGAACCACAAACGAGAAGAAGACGGCAAGCAACAGCTGCTTGGGTTTTTTAATGGGGCCTGTATGGGCTTCTTCGTGGTGTTGCTCGCTCATGAAGTCCTCTGAGATCGTGGGATGGGGATGAACAAACCATTATAGAAGTGAGGGTTAAGAACGCCAGTGCACGACGATCCGGGTTGACGGCTGCTGCATAAAGGAGTTGAGTTGGATCAACTTTGTGCAGCCAATTTGTGGCGTGCATGAAAAAAGGCGTCCGAAGACGCCTTGTGTGAGAGTGCAAATCTTGGCCCGATTACTGGGCTGTAGTTGCTGCCGCAGGGTTGTTGCTGGCGCTTGCCTCCGTCCAGCCGCCGCCCAGCACCTTGTAGAGATTGACTTGGTTTTGCAGCTGCGCCAGGCGGACCTGAACCACGGATTGCTCCAGTGCAAACAGTGAACGCTGCGCATCCAGCAGATCCAGGTAGCTGGCCACGCCGTTGGTGTAGCGCAGGTCCGACAGCTTGTAGCGAACCTGCTCGGCCTCCAGCTGACGCGATTGGGCATCAAGCTGATCCTTGAGTGCTCGGCGATTCACCAAGGTGTCGGACACCTCGCGGAAGGCCGACTGAATGGAGCCTTCGTATTGAGCCACGGCAATCTTCTGGCTGGCTTCTGCAACCTGCAGATTGGCGCGATTGCGGCCTGCATTGAAGATGGGCAGATACAGCGAAGGCGCAATCGTGAACGCCGCAGAGTCCGACTTGAGCAGATCGGAGATGTCGGAGCTTGCGAAACCTGCCGAGGCGGTCAGGGAGATGTTCGGGAAGAACAGCGCACGTGCCGCACCAATGCTGGCATTGGCGGCAATCATGCTTTGCTCGGCCTGACGGATGTCGGGCCGGCGCAGCAGCAGGTCAGAAGGCAGGCCCGAAGGAACATCGGCCAGGGCAGGCAGATCGCGCAGTTGCTTGCCTTGCATGCTGGTCATCAGATCGGCAGGCAGAGTCTGGCCCACGAGCAGGGTCAGGGCGTTGACGTCGCGCTCGCGCTGACCGGCTTGCTGGGCCAGCGTGGCGCGTGCGCTTTCGGTCAGCGACTGAGCCTGGCGGTAGTCCAGCTCGGAAGCGACACCGGAGTCCAGTCGCAGCTTGGTCAGCTTGATGGACTGCTCGCGTGTGCCCAGGGTACGACGGGAAATGGCCAGCAACTCCTCGTCAGCCTGCAGGTTCAGCCAGGTGTTGGCGACCGTTGCAATCAGACTGATCTGGGCCGCTTTGCGGCCTTCCTCAGTCGCCAGATACTGGGCCAGAGCTTGCTGCTTGAGGCTGCCGATGCGGCCCCAGAAGTCAATCTCCCAGCTGGGCATGGAAAGGCCTGCCATGTACGAGTTGGCATAGCGGCCCGTGGCGGCACTGGGCTGGCGGCTGGCGCTGCCTGCCACACCGAACTCAGGAAACTGGGCGGCACGCTGGATCTGGTACTGAGCCTGCGCCTTTTCGATGTTGAGCACGGCCACACGAAGGTCGCGGTTGTTGTCCAGCGCGAGCTGGATCACCTGCTGAAGGCGAGGGTCCGTGTAGAACTGCTGCCATGGGATGTCGGCGGCCGCGGTGGTGCCAGCCTGCTCGTCGGCGGCAGAGTAATGCTCAGCCACCGGAGCGGCAGGGCGCTCCAGCGTGGGGATGAAGGAGCAGCCACTGGCCAGCAGCGCGCCGGCCAGTGCTACGGGTAGCAAGGTTTTATTCATGTTGCGAGCCTCCCTGTGCTGCAGAAGTTGCCGCCGGGGGAGTGGCGTTGGAGTCCTGCTTGGACTTCTTGCCAAACAGATTGAACACGGCCACAAAGAACACGGGCACCAGGAACACGGAGATCGGCGTGCCAATCACCATGCCCCAGAACACACCGGTGCCGATCTCCTTCTGGCTGGCAGCGCTGGCGCCGGAGGCGATGTACAGCGGCACCACGCCCAGAATAAAGGCCAGCGAGGTCATCAGAATCGGACGGAAACGCAGGTGACCGGCTTCCAGCGCGGCTTCCAGCGCGCTCTTGCCTTCCGCATGCAGGTCCTTGGCGAACTCCACGATCAGAATGGCGTTCTTGGCCGACAGACCGATCACCGTGATCAGTGCCACCTGGAAGTAGATGTCGTTGGGCATGCCGCGCATCAGCATGCCGGCCACGGCGCCGAACACGCCCAGAGGCACGACCAGCAGCACGGACAGCGGGATGCTCCAGCTTTCATACAGTGCGGCCAGACACAGGAACACGGCCAGGATGGAGAACGCATACAGCAGCATGGCCGAGGAGCCCGCCTTTTTCTCGTCCAGAGACTGGCCGGTCCACTCGTAGCCGAAGCCGTCGGGCAGTTCCTGGGCCAGCTTTTCCATTTCCTTCATGGCGTCACCGCTGGTAAAGCCGGGCTTGGCCTGACCAGTGATGCTCATGGAGGGGTAGCCGTTGTAGCGTGTCAGCTGCATGGGGCCGCTGATCCACTTGGCGCTGACCATGGTGGAAAGCTCCACCAGTTGGCCTTGCGCGTTGGGCACCGTCAGGCGCATCACGTCCTCGGGCTGCATGCGACGAGCCGCATCGGCCTGGATGGTCACACGCTGCATGAAACCGTTGTTGGGGAAGTCCGTGGAGTTGGACGAACCCAAAGCGGTCGCCAGTGTGGTGGCCAGATCGCCCATGCTCACACGCTGGGCATAGACCGCATCGCGGTTGATGTCGACCTGCCATTGCGGGGCGTCATCCACGCCATCAAAGCGCACGCCGGCCAGAACCGGGCTCTGGTTGGCCTTGGCAACCAGCTGGTTGCGGGCTGCCAGCAAGGCTGCATGACCCTTGCTGCCACGATCCTGCAGGCGGAAGGTGAAGCCATCGCTATTGCCCAGTTCCGAGATGGATGGAGGCACCAGGGTAAAGATGAAGCCATCGCGCAGCGCTGACATGGCGCCCTTGGCTCGGTCGGCGAAAGACGTGGCGTCCGAGCCCGGGGCTGTGCGCTCGGACCAGTCCTTGAGCGTGGTGAACGCCAGACCCACGTTCTGGCCCTGGCCCATGAAGCTGAAGCCCAGAATGCTCACGATGTGATCGACTTCGGGCTGGCTCAGCACAAACTTTTCCAGCTCTGCAACGGTCTTGCTCGTGCGTTCCAGGCTGGCGCCGGGAGGAAGTTGCGTCAGCGAGATGACATAGCCCTGGTCTTCCGTTGGCAGGAAGGCCGTAGGCAGTCGCATGAACATGAAGACCACGCCGGCAATCACCAGCAGATAGACGATAAAGGCTTGAGCGGAGCGCTTGACCACACCGGAGAGTGCGGAAGAGTAGCGCTTCGTGCCTGCGTCAAACTTGCGGTTGAACCAGTTGTAGAACGGGCCGAGCAAGCCGGTCTTCTTGTCGTGCGCGTGGCCCTTGGGAATGGGCTTGAGCATGGTGGCGCAAAGCGCAGGCGTCAGCGTCAGCGCAAAGAAGCCCGAGAAGAAGATCGAGATGGCCATCACCAGCGAGAACTGGCGATAGATGTTGCCCGTCGCGCCGGAGAACATGGCCAAGGGCAGGAACACCGTCACCAGAATCACGGTGATGCCGACCACGGCGCCCTGGATCTGGCCCATGGCCTTGATGGTGGCTTCCTTGGGCGGAAGGCCTTCCTCGGCCATGATGCGCTCGACGTTTTCCACCACCACGATGGCATCGTCCACCACGATACCGATCACCAGCACCATGGCGAACATGGCCAGAATGTTGATGGTCAGGCCGGCCACCAGCATCACGGCAAACGTGCCGAGCAATGCAATGGGGACCACGATGGTAGGGATCAGGGTGTAGCGGATGTTCTGCAGGAAGATCAGCATCACGATGAACACCAGCACGATGGCTTCAAGCAGCGTGTGCACCACCTTTTCGATGGAAATCTTCACGAACTTGGAGGTGTCGTAGGGCGAGGACCACTTCACACCGGCAGGCAGGAAGGGCTCCATCTCGGCCATCTTGGCCTTGACCAGCTTGGCAGTTGCCATGGCGTTGGCCGTCGAGGTCAGCTGCACGGCCATGGCCACGGCGGGCTTGCCGTCCAGACGGGACTCGAAAGCGTAGCTTTCAATGCCCAGTTCGATGCGAGCCACATCCTTGAGACGCACGGTGGAGCCGTCGGAATTGGAGCGCAGAACCACTTCACCGAATTCTTCGGGCGTGGTCAGCTGGCCGGGCACCACGATCGTGGCAGTGGTAGTGGTGCCGGGTGTGCTGGGCAGGTTGCCAAGGGCACCACCGGAGATCTGCTGGTTCTGCGCGGCAATCGCTGCGTTGACCGATGCAATCGACAGACCGAAGCCCTGGAGCTTGGCAGGATCCACCCAGACGCGCATGGCACGACCCGAGGCAAACAGCTGTGCCTTGCCCACGCCGTCCAGACGCTGGATTTCAGGCACCACATTGCGGTTCACGTAGTCGGCAATGTCGTCACGCGAAGTCTCTCCAGACTCGGCCTGGAAGGCCAGAATCATCAGGAAGTTGCTCATGGACTTGTCCACGCGCACGCCCAGGGCCTGAACGACCTGAGGCAGGCGAGGCAGCACGCGCGAGAGGCGGTTTTGCACGTCCACCTGCGCCAGATCGGGGTTGGTGCCTGGAGCAAAGGTGACGGTCAGCGTGCCTTGGCCGCCCGCAGGGGCGGAGGCTTCCATATACATCAGACCTTGCGCGCCGTTGATTTCGCGCTCGATCAGTTGCAGAACGGAGTCCGTCATGGTCTGTGACGTGGCGCCCGGGTAGGTCGCTGTCACGTTGATGGTCGGAGGTGCGACCGATGGGAACTGTGCCACCGGTAGCTTGGTGATGGAGATCACGCCCGCAATGATCACGAAAATCGCGATCACCCAGGCAAAGATCGGTCTGTGGATGAAAAACTTTGACATGGATCGTGCCTGTTACTTGGCTGCCTGGCCTTCGCCAGCACCTTCGGCTGGTGTGGTGGCTTTCTCTTGCGCAGGTGCGGCGGGGGCCGCAGCAGAGGGTTGTGCTGGTGCGCCGGCAGCCGCATTGTTGATCTCGACGGGCTTGACCTTCTTGGCCCCCATACCCACCTTGATCAGGCCGTCCACCATGACTTTTTCTCCAGCTTTCAGGCCGGATGTGACAACCCAGTTATTGCCACTGGACTGACTGATCTGAACGGGGCGTGGTGCCACGGAGCCATCCTCGGCCACGATCATGACGAAGTTGCCCTTTTCGTTGCGGGTCACGGCTTGTTGCGGAATCAGCGCGGCGTTCTCGACCTGTGCCTGCTCCAGGTGCACGCGTACGTAAGTGCCGGGCAACAGCAGTCCGTCGGGATTGGGCAGCTCCGCGCGCACGCTGACCTGGCCGGTAGTCGGGTCCACGGTCAGGTCGGTGAACAGCAGCTTGCCGGTGTGTGCGTACTCCTTGCCATCGTCCAAATAGACGTGGACGCGCGCTGCGTTGTCACCTACCTTTGCTAACTTGCCGGAACCGAGCGCTTCACGCATGCGCATGATGTCGGAAGAGGACTGAGTCAGGTTCACGTACAGCGGGTTGACTTGCTGAATGGTCGCCAGCTGCGTGGCTTCGCCCTGGCCGACCAGAGCGCCTTCCGTCACCAGAGCGCGGCCGATGCGTCCGGAGATGGGGGCTGTCACGCTGGCATAGCCCAGGTTGACGTTGGCATTGGTGACTGCCGCCTTGCCTGCCGCAACTTGTGCCAGTGCCGCCTTTTCGTTGGCAATGGCCGTGTCGTACTCCTGCTTGCTGATGGCATTGGCTTCCACCAGGGGCTTGTAGCGGCGTGCGGTGGCAGATGCCTGGGCGAGATTGGCTTCGGCCTGTGCCAGGGTCGCCTGAGCGCTCTGCAGGTTGGCCTTGTATGGGGTGTTGTCAATCTGGAACAGGGCCTGGCCAGCCTTGACATCCGAGCCTTCCTGGAACAGGCGCTTTTGCACGATGCCGGCTGCGCGGGCGCGAACCTGAGCAATGCGCGATGGCTCCAGGCGGCCTGGCAGATCGGAGATCAAAGGCACGTTCTGCATGGATACCGTCACTACACCTACTTCGGGTGGCTGTGCCTGAGCGGCTGCTTGTGCTTTTTGAGCTTCCGCGTTTTTGTCACTGCATGCGACTAGGCCCAGTGCAGCAGCCAAGCTCAGGCCGATGACCATGGAGCGGGTGCCGGATGCGGCTGAATGGGACTGATTGTCGGGAGCCTGGTTTGCTTCATACATCGGGTGCATGAACGTCCTTCCGGTTGACATTGTGAAAACGAGAAAAGAGCGCTGTCCGCAGTGGAGCGCTCGTTCGGGTGGAAACCCTAGATGGTTTCCTGCATATCGGTGCTAGGGAAATTATACATACATGCATAAATGTATAATTGCAAACGCTGCGTAAAGCAGTTGAGAAATGGCTTTTCTCGCGGCGATCTATGGCCGGCGATTGATGGAGAGGGTGAGTGATGGCTCGAAGAACCAAGGCTGAAGCGGATGAGACGCGCACCAAGCTGCTGGATGCGGCTGAAGAGGTGTTTTTCGAGAAGGGTGTATCTCGAACCTCTCTGGGCGATATCGCGCAGCGTGCAGGGGCTACACGCGGGGCGGTGTACTGGCACTTCAAGGACAAGATGGATGTCTTTGTTTCCATGCTTGGGCGCATATGCCTGCCTTTCGAAGAAATCTGTGACGACAGGTATGGTGACCTGTTGCCGCTAGAGCGCATTCGTCACTCCATCCTGTGTGTGTTCGAGAGCTTGGACGAGGATGAGCGCAGACGCAAGGTGTTTGAAACGGCGCTATTCAAAATGGAATACGTGGGCGAACTGGCTGATGTGCGTTTGCAGCATATAGAAAGTTCAGGCTTCGCTCGGGAAAAATTTGCGCACGACCTGGCGGCTGCGGCACAGGGGCAGTCCGTGCAGTTGTCGGTATCCCCGGAAGAGGCTGCTCTCGGTTTGCACTCTCTTTTTGTAGGTCTTATACATGGTTGGGTATTGACGGAAGGGAGTTTCTCATTGGTCAAGGTTGGTTCGATGTCGGTGGATGTCTACTTGTCTGGTTTGGGATTTCAGGTGAATTTGTGATTTGGGTGTCCAAACCCGTGCAATAATTGCGGCTGTTGAATTGTTGTTGGCCGTGCAAGCGGCCTGACGGATTCGCGGCTGTAGCTCAGTGGATAGAGTATTGGCCTCCGAAGCCAAGGGTCGTGGGTTCGATCCCCGCCAGCCGCGCCAGCATCGATCTTCGGCAAGAAAAAAGAAATTTCAAAATTTCTTTTTAAGCTGGAAATAGATGCTACAATTCAAGTCTCTTCGGAGGGGTGGCCGAGTGGTTAAAGGCAGCAGACTGTAAATCTGCCCGCTAACGCGTACACAGGTTCGAATCCTGTCCCCTCCACCAGCAATGGTTGAGAAGAGCGATTGCTAGAAATAGCAGTCACGTGCAGTAGTAAATCTGTGCGGGAGTAGTTCAATGGTAGAACCCTAGCCTTCCAAGCTAATGACGCGGGTTCGATTCCCGTCTCCCGCTCCAGTTTGCGAGCAAAGATTTTAGAAGTTGTTTTTGCAGCTTCTTTGCCCATGTGGCTCAGTGGTAGAGCACTCCCTTGGTAAGGGAGAGGTCGCGGGTCCGATTCCCGCCATGGGCACCATTTTCTGGTGCGCTCGCTTGATAGGGTTGCGCCGAAATCCTCTTGCAGTGAATTAATTTTTTCGGAGTCGGAAAAATGGCAAAAGAAAAATTCGAGCGCACCAAGCCCCACGTGAACGTGGGCACCATCGGTCACGTTGACCACGGCAAGACCACCCTGACTGCTGCTATCGCTACCGTGCTGTCCAAGCACTTCGGCGGTGAAGCCAAGGACTACTCGCAGATCGACAACGCCCCCGAAGAAAAGGCTCGTGGTATCACGATCAACACTTCGCACGTTGAGTACGAAACTGCCAACCGCCACTACGCTCACGTGGACTGCCCCGGCCACGCTGACTATGTGAAGAACATGATCACTGGTGCCGCTCAGATGGACGGCGCTATCTTGGTTTGCTCCGCTGCTGACGGCCCCATGCCCCAGACTCGCGAGCACATCCTGCTGTCGCGTCAGGTGGGCGTGCCCTACATCATCGTGTTCCTGAACAAGGCCGACATGGTGGACGACGAAGAACTGCTGGAACTGGTCGAAATGGAAGTGCGCGAGCTGCTGTCCAAGTACGACTTCCCCGGTGACGACACCCCCATCATCCGCGGCTCCGCCAAGCTGGCCCTGGAAGGTGACCAGTCCGACAAGGGCGAGCCTGCCATCCTGAAGCTGGCCGAAGCTCTGGACACCTACATCCCCACTCCCGAGCGTGCTGTTGACGGCGCCTTCGTGATGCCCGTGGAAGACGTGTTCTCCATCTCCGGTCGTGGTACCGTGGTGACCGGCCGTATCGAGCGCGGTATCGTCAAGGTCGGCGAAGAAATCGAAATCGTCGGTATCAAGGACACCGTCAAGACCACCGTCACCGGCGTGGAAATGTTCCGCAAGCTGCTGGACCAAGGTCAAGCGGGCGACAACGTGGGTCTGCTGCTGCGCGGCACCAAGCGTGAAGACGTGGAACGCGGCCAAGTGCTGTGCAAGCCCGGCTCCATCAAGCCCCACACCAACTTCACTGCTGAAGTTTACGTGCTGTCGAAGGACGAAGGCGGTCGCCACACTCCCTTCTTCAACAACTACCGTCCCCAGTTCTACTTCCGTACAACTGACGTGACCGGCTCCATCGAACTGCCCGAAGGCAAGGAAATGGTGATGCCTGGCGATAACGTGTCGATCACTGTGAAGCTGATCTCCCCCATCGCCATGGAAGAAGGTCTGCGTTTCGCTATCCGCGAAGGTGGTCGTACTGTGGGCGCCGGTGTGGTTGCCACGATCATTGCATAATTGATTTGTAGGGGTATAGCTCAATTGGCAGAGCGTCGGTCTCCAAAACCGAAGGTTGTAGGTTCGATTCCTACTGCCCCTGCCACCTCTTAATGGTGGAATCAACAAGAGCCCGCCTTTGGCGGGCTTTTGTGTCTTGAAATTGCACATTTTTGTGCATTTGAAACAAAATATGGCCACTACTCAGGTTGAAACAGTCAGCTCTGCTGCTGACAAAGCAAAATTAGCCGCTGTTGCGGCTTTAGTTGTTGCTTCTATTGCTGGCTTTTATCTGTTGAGCAAGCAAGGTGCGCTGGTTCAGTGGGCGGCTCTGATTGTCGGCCTGGTGCTGGCTGCTGGCGTGTTTCTGATCTCTGAGCCGGGCAAGCGCTTCATTGGCTTTGCTCGTGATGCTTGGCGTGAGGTGAAGAAGGTGGTCTGGCCCACCCGCAAGGAAACCATGCAGATGACACTGTATGTCTTTGCGTTTGTGGTGGTGATGGCCTTGTTCTTGTGGTTCACCGATAAGACGCTTGAATGGGTCTTGTACGACTTGATTTTGGGCTGGAGGAAGTAATGGCTGATGCAGTCGAAACAGATGTGAATGGTGGAGCAGCGGGACCCGCCAATCCCGATCTGCGCTGGTATATCGTCCATGCCTATTCGGGTATGGAGAAGGCTGTCGAGCGCAATATTGCGGAGCGTATTGCTCGCTCGGACATGCAGTCCAAGTTTGGCCGCATCCTGGTGCCTTCCGAAGAAGTGGTGGAAATGCGCAACGGCACTCGCCGCACCACAGAGCGCCGCCTGTTCCCCGGTTATGTGTTCGTCGAAATGGTGATGGATGACGATACCTGGCACCTGGTGAAGCACACCAGCAAGGTGACCGGTTTCGTCGGTGGTGCCAAGAACCGTCCTGCCCCCATCTCTGAAGAAGAAGTTCGCAAGATCGTCGACCAGATGCAGGAGGGCACCGAAAAGCCCCGCCACAAGGTCGAGTTCATGGTCGGCGAAATGGTTCGTGTCAAGGAAGGTCCGTTCGCGGACTTCAACGGCTCCGTCGAGGAAGTCAACTACGAAAAGAACCGTCTGCGTGTCTCGGTCACCATCTTTGGCCGCGCGACTCCTGTGGAATTGGAATTCTCTCAAGTTGAGAAAACTTGAGATTCGCAATAGAATATAGGGCTTCGCATTTTTTGACTCGATGCGAAGCTTTTTTGTAGAGTCAGCAACCTCGGGGAGCTGTTTGCAGATATTGCAAATGGCGCTATACCCGTAAGGAGCTCAACATGGCGAAAAAAATCGTCGGCTTCATCAAGCTGCAAGTGCCAGCTGGTAAGGCCAATCCTTCTCCTCCCATTGGTCCTGCGCTGGGTCAGCGCGGCCTCAACATCATGGAATTCTGCAAGGCGTTCAACGCCCAGACCCAAGGTGTCGAGCCCGGCCTGCCTCTGCCCGTGGTGATCACGGCTTTTGCTGACAAGAGCTTCACGTTCATCATCAAGACCCCTCCCGCAACCGTTCTGATCAAGAAGGCTGTGAAGCTGGACAAGGGCTCTTCCAATCCTCTGAAGAACAAGGTTGGCAAGATCACACGTGCTCAGCTGGAAGAAATCGCCAAGACCAAGCTGAAGGACATGAACGCCGCTGACGTTGACGCTGCTGTGCGTACGCTGGCTGGTTCTGCCCGTTCGATGGGCGTGATCGTGGAGGGTGTGTAAATGGCCAAGTTGACCAAGAAGCAAAAAGCTCTCCAGGGCAAGGTTGATTCCAACAAGCTGTACTCTTTCGCTGACGCCGTGGCGCTGGTGAAGGAAGCTGCAACTGCCAAGTTCGATGAATCCATCGACGTGGCCGTGCAACTGGGCGTGGATGCCAAGAAGTCGGACCAAGTGGTGCGTGGCGCCGTGGTGCTGCCTCACGGTACCGGCAAGACTGCTCGCGTGGCTGTGTTCGCACAAGGCGCCAAGGCTGAAGAAGCCAAGGCCGCCGGCGCTGACGTGGTCGGCATGGACGACCTGGCTGCTCAAGTCAAGGCCGGCGACATGCCCTTCGACGTGGTGATCGCTGCTCCCGACGCTATGCGCGTTGTGGGTCAGCTGGGTCAGATCCTGGGCCCCCGCGGCCTGATGCCCAACCCCAAGGTTGGCACCGTGACTCCTGACGTCGCTACGGCCGTGAAGAACGCCAAGGCTGGTCAGGTGCAGTTCCGCGTGGACAAGGCTGGTATCGTGCACGGCACGATCGGTCGCCGTTCGTTCGATGCCGACAAGCTGCAGGGCAACCTGGCTGCTCTGATCGATGCACTGAACAAGGCCAAGCCTGCTTCCAGCAAGGGTCTGTACCTGCGCAAGGTGGCTGTTTCGTCGACCATGGGTGTGGGCGTTCGCGTCGATACACAATCCATCTCGGCGTAATTGCTAGAAATCGTCAGATGAGCTTTGCTCATCTGGTGTGGTGGGCTGCGGGAGTTGTTGCTCCTGCAGGTCATCCAAGACCGTTGGTGTGATTTGATCACTTAATCACGAAGGCCAACGCAGATGGCGATCCCGCTGCAGATGGAAATTTTTCCTAAACAGTTGGTCGCTGCAACAAGAGCGTGTATGCAGGGCTTGCCTTGCATATGCATTTGAAGGAGTAGACCTTGAGTCTTAATCGCAGTGAGAAAGAAGCGGTCATCAACGAAGTGACCAGCCTCGCCGCTAAAGCTCAAACGCTTGTGATCGCGGAATACCGTGGCATCACGGTCGCCGACATGACCAAACTGCGTGCCGATGCTCGCAGCAAGGGTGTGAGCCTGAGCGTGTTGAAGAACACCCTGGCCCGCCGTGCTGTTGCCGGTAGCGCGTTTGACGTGGTGGCTGACCAGATGACTGGTCCCCTGATCTATGGCTTCTCTGAAGACGCAGTGGCTGCCGCCAAGGTGGTGGCCGACTTCGCGAAGACCAACGACAAGTTGGTGATTCGCGGTGGCGCGTTCGGAGGCAAGGCCCTGGACATCGACGGCGTTAAGCAACTGGCAAACATCCCCTCCAAGGAAGTACTGCTCGCACAACTGTGCGGCTTGCTCATGTCGCCTATCTCGCGTACAGCCGTTGTGCTGGGCGCTCTGGCGGCCAAGAAGGGCGAAGGCTCTGCCGAAGCGGCAACAGAAACAGCCGCAGCCTGAGTGCTCGGCAAAACCAACCAATTTTAGGAAATCAAAATGGCATTCGATAAAGACGCATTCCTGACCGCCCTGGACAGCATGACTGTTCTGGAACTGAACGACCTGGTCAAGGCTATTGAAGAGAAGTTTGGCGTGTCCGCCGCTGCTATGGCTGCTCCCGCTGCTGGCGGCGCTGCTGGTGGCGCTGCTGCTGCTGAAGAAAAGACCGAGTTCAACGTCGTTCTGACCGACGCTGGCGCTAACAAGGTGTCCGTGATTAAGGCTGTGCGCGAAATCACCGGCCTGGGTCTGAAGGAAGCCAAGGATCTGGTCGACGGCGCTCCCAAGACCGTGAAGGAAGCCGCTCCCAAGGCTGACGCTGAAGCCGCTGTGAAGAAGCTGGTTGAAGCCGGTGCCAAGGCTGAACTGAAGTAATTCAGTGAAATCAAGGGCTGGAGACTCGTAAAAGGGTCTCCAGCCTTTGGCGCTTGTGGAGTGCGCTTAAAGAACACACCAAAAAGCAGGTTTCCTAGGGAGTCTGCTTTTTAGTGTCTTCTGACAATCCGACAGCAGAAGATGCCTTGGTTCGGGCGATGTGCAACGCATCGCCGTCAGCCATGGTTGGTAGTGGCCAACCGCCAAGCCCGCAGGAGAACCCTGTGGGGCAGTCGTCGCAGACCCAGGACTCATGTCTTTGCCCGGAGATCTCATGGCCTATTCTTATACCGAACGCAAGCGAATCCGCAAAAGCTTCGGGAGCCGCGATAGCGTGCTCGAAGTGCCTTATCTGCTGCAGATGCAAAAAGATGCCTATACAGCATTCCTGCAGGCAGATGTAGCCCCCAAAAAACGTACCATTGATGGCCTGCAAGCGGCCTTCAATTCCGCCTTCCCCATCGTCTCCCACAATGGTTTTGTGGAGATGAAGTTTGTCGAGTACAACCTCGCCAAGCCCGCTTTCGACGTGCGTGAATGCCAGACCCGTGGTCTGACCTTCGCCTCCGCTGTCCGCGCCAAGGTCCAGCTGATCATCTATGACCGCGAGTCCTCCACGGCTCAGTCCAAGGTGGTCAAGGAAGTGAAGGAACAAGAGGTCTACATGGGCGAAGTGCCCCTGATGACCGACAAGGGTTCGTTCATCATCAACGGTACCGAGCGCGTGATCGTGTCTCAGCTGCACCGTTCGCCTGGCGTGTTCTTCGAGCACGACAAGGGCAAGACCCATAGCTCGGGCAAGCTGCTGTTCTCGGCTCGCATCATTCCTTACCGCGGCTCCTGGCTGGACTTCGAGTTCGACCCCAAGGACCTGCTGTACTTCCGCGTCGACCGTCGCCGCAAGATGCCTGTGTCGATCCTGCTGAAGGCCATCGGCATGACGCCCGAGACCATCCTGGCAACGTTCTTCGTGAACGACAACTTCCGCCTGATGGACAGCGGTGCGCAGATGGAATTCGTGGCCGATCGCCTGAAGGGCGAAGTCGCGCGTTTCGACATCACCGACAAGTCCGGCAAGGTCGTGGTCGCCAAGGACAAGCGCATCACCGCTCGCCACACCCGCGAGCTGGAGCAGTCCGGCACCAAGTTCGTCAGCGTGCCCGAAGACTTCCTGCTGGGTCGTGTGCTGGCCAAGAACATCGTTGATCCCGATACCGGCGAAATCATCGCCAAGGCCAACGAAGAGCTGACCGAAGCCCTGCTCAAGAAGCTGCGCAGCGCCGGTGTGCAGGACGTTCAGTGCATCTACACCAACGAACTGGACCAGGGCGCCTACATCTCGCAGACCCTGCGCACCGATGAAACCGTGGATGAGTTCGCTGCCCGCGTTGCCATCTACCGCATGATGCGCCCTGGCGAGCCTCCTACCGAGGACGCCGTGCAGGCCCTGTTCCAGCGCCTGTTCTACAACGCCGACACCTATGATCTGTCGCGCGTGGGCCGCATGAAGTTCAACGCCAAGATCGGCCGCGAAGGCGCGACCGGTCCCATGGTGCTGTCCAACGAAGACATCCTGGCCGTGGTCAAGATCCTGGTGGACCTGCGCAATGGCCGTGGCGAAGTCGACGATATCGACCACCTGGGCAACCGCCGCGTGCGTTGCGTGGGCGAACTGGCCGAGAACCAGTACCGCACCGGTCTGGCGCGTATCGAAAAGGCTGTGAAGGAACGTCTGGGTCAGGCCGAGCAAGAGCCTCTGATGCCTCACGACCTGATCAACTCCAAGCCCATCTCTGCGGCCCTGAAGGAGTTCTTCGGTGCCTCGCAGCTGTCGCAGTTCATGGACCAGACCAACCCTCTGGCAGAAATCACGCACAAGCGTCGTGTTTCCGCTCTGGGCCCAGGCGGTCTGACCCGCGAACGTGCAGGCTTTGAAGTGCGTGACGTGCACGTGACCCACTATGGCCGCGTCTGCCCTATCGAAACGCCTGAAGGTCCCAACATCGGTCTGATCAACTCGCTGGCTCTGTACGCCCGCCTCAACGAGTACGGTTTCATCGAAACCCCGTACCGTCGCGTGGTGGACGGCAAGGTGACGATGGACATCGACTATCTGTCGGCCATCGAAGAAGGCAAGTACGTGATCGCCCAGGCCAACGCCGATCTGGATGCCGAAGGCAATCTGGTGGGCGAGCTGGTGTCGGCCCGTGAAGCCGGTGAATCGACCCTGGTGTCGGCCGAGCGCGTGCAGTACATGGACGTGTCGCCTGCGCAGATCGTGTCCGTGGCCGCCTCGCTGATTCCGTTCCTGGAACACGACGATGCGAACCGTGCCTTGATGGGCGCCAACATGTCGCGTCAGGCCGTGCCTGTGCTGCGTCCTGAAAAGCCCATGGTCGGTACCGGCATCGAGCGCGTTGCTGCCGTGGACTCCGGCACCGTGGTCACTGCCAAGCGCGGCGGTATCGTGGACTATGTCGATGCCACCCGCATCGTGATCCGTGTGAACGACGACGAAGCCGTGGCCGGTGAAGTCGGCGTGGACATCTACAACCTGATCAAGTATCAGCGTTCCAACCAGAACACCAACATCCACCAGCGCCCCATCGTCAGCCGTGGCGACAAGCTGGCCAAGGGTGATGTGCTGGCGGACGGCGCTTCGACCGACCTGGGCGAAATCGCCATCGGCCAGAACATGCTGATCGCGTTCATGCCCTGGAACGGCTACAACTACGAAGACTCGGTGATGATCAACGAGCGCATCGTGGCTGACGATCGCTACACCTCGATCCACATCGAAGAGCTGGTGGTGATGGCTCGTGACACCAAGCTGGGTGCCGAAGAAATCACACGCGACATCCCCAATCTGTCCGAGCAGCAACTGAACCGCCTGGACGAGTCCGGCATCATCTACGTGGGCGCCGAAGTGCAACCCGGCGATGTGCTGGTGGGCAAGGTCACCCCCAAGGGCGAGACCACGCTGACGCCTGAAGAGAAGCTGCTGCGCGCCATCTTCGGCGAGAAGGCTTCCGACGTGAAGGACACTTCTCTGCGTGTGGATCAGGGCTCGCAAGGCACCGTGATCGACGTGCAGGTGTTCACGCGTGAAGGCATCCAGCGCGACAAGCGTGCCCAGCAGATCATCGACGATGAACTCAAGCGCTTCCGCCTGGACCTGAACGACCAGTTGCGCATTGTTGAAGCCGATGCTTTCGACCGTATCGAGAAGCTGCTGACCGGCCGTGTGGCCAACGGCGGTCCTCAGAAGCTGTCCAAGGGCGCCAAGATCGACAAGGCCTATCTGGACGGCGTGGAGAAGTTCCACTGGTTCGACATTCGCCCTGCCGAAGACGATGTGGCCGCTCAGCTGGAGTCCATCAAGAACTCCATCGAGCAGCAGCGTCACACTTTCGACCTGGCGTTCGAAGAAAAGCGCAAGAAGCTCACGCAAGGCGACGAGCTGCCTGCCGGCGTGCTGAAGATGGTCAAGGTCTACCTGGCCGTCAAGCGTCGTCTGCAGCCCGGCGACAAGATGGCCGGCCGTCACGGCAACAAGGGTGTGGTCTCCAAGATCACTCCTGTGGAAGACATGCCTTTCCTGGCCGACGGCACCACTGCCGACATCGTGCTGAACCCGCTGGGCGTGCCTTCGCGTATGAACATCGGTCAGGTGCTGGAAGTGCACTTGGGCTGGGCCGGCAAGGGCCTGGGCCAGCGCATTGGCGACATGCTGCAAAAGGAAGCCCGTGCTGCTGAAGTGCGCGCCTTCCTGGAAGAGATCTACAACCGCAGCGGTCGCAAGGAAGAGCTGTCTCAGCTGGATGACGGCGAAGTCATGTCCATGGCCAAGGAGCTGACCACGGGCGTGCCGTTCGCAACGCCGGTGTTCGACGGTGCTTCCGAAGCCGAAATCAAGGACATGCTGAAGCTGGCCTACCCTGACGACATCGCTGCCGCCAAGGGCCTGACCGAGACACGCACTCAGGCGTATCTGTATGACGGCCGCACCGGCGAGCGCTTCGAGCGTCCGACCACCGTGGGCTATATGCACTACCTGAAGCTGCACCACTTGGTTGACGACAAGATGCATGCCCGCTCCACCGGTCCTTACTCGCTGGTGACGCAACAGCCTCTGGGCGGTAAGGCCCAGTTCGGTGGTCAGCGTTTCGGTGAAATGGAAGTGTGGGCGCTGGAAGCTTACGGCGCCGCCTATGTGCTGCAGGAAATGCTGACTGTGAAGTCCGACGACGTGGTCGGTCGTACCAAGGTGTACGAGTCCATCGTCAAGGGCGAGCACTCGATCGAAGCGGGCATGCCCGAATCGTTCAACGTGCTGGTCAAGGAAATCCGCTCTCTGGGCTTGGACATCGAGCTCGAACGTTCTTAAGCACTATTAAACAGAGAGCTGCAACCGCTTTAAAACAAAGGATTTGCGCTTGGTTCGTTGCTGAAACCAAGGCAAATCCAGCGGTGGCTGCAATGATTTTTGACGAAAAGGAAAGAGTTACATGAAATCGCTACTCGACCTGTTCAAGCAATTTACGCCTGATGAGCATTTCGATGCCATCAAGATCGGCTTGGCCTCGCCCGAGAAGATCCGTTCCTGGTCTTTCGGTGAAGTGAAGAAGCCTGAAACGATCAACTACCGTACTTTCAAGCCCGAGCGTGATGGTCTGTTCTGCGCCAAGATCTTTGGCCCGATCAAGGACTACGAATGCCTGTGCGGCAAGTACAAGCGCCTCAAGCACCGCGGTGTGATCTGCGAGAAGTGCGGCGTTGAAGTCACACAGACCAAGGTGCGTCGCGAACGCATGGGTCACATCGACCTGGCCGCGCCCTGCGCCCATATCTGGTTCCTGAAGTCCCTGCCTTCGCGCCTGGGCCTGGTGCTGGATATGACGCTGCGCGACATCGAGCGCGTGCTGTACTTCGAAGCCTATGTGGTGACCGACCCCGGCATGACTCCGCTGAAGAAGTTCAGCATCATGACCGAGGACGACTACGACGCCAAGCAACTCGAGTACGGCTACGATGAGTTCACCGCCAAGATGGGCGCTGAAGGCATCAAGGACCTGCTCGAAGGCATCGACATCGACGTCGAGATCGAGCGCCTGCGCAACGATCTGACCGGCTCCGAAGTCAAGGTCAAGAAGAACGCCAAGCGCCTGAAGCTGCTGGAAGCGTTCAAGAAGTCCGGCATCAAGCCCGAGTGGATGGTGATGGAAGTGCTGCCCGTGCTGCCTCCCGATCTGCGTCCTCTGGTGCCTCTGGACGGTGGCCGTTTCGCCACTTCCGACCTGAACGACCTGTACCGCCGCGTCATCAACCGCAACTCGCGTCTGCGTCGTCTGCTCGAGCTCAAGGCTCCTGAAATCATCGCGCGCAACGAAAAGCGCATGTTGCAGGAAGCGGTGGACTCGCTGCTGGACAACGGCCGTCGCGGCAAGGCCATGACGGGCGCCAACAAGCGTGCCCTGAAGTCTCTGGCCGACATGATCAAGGGCAAGAGCGGTCGTTTCCGTCAGAACTTGCTGGGCAAGCGCGTGGACTACTCCGGTCGTTCCGTGATTACCGTGGGTCCTTACCTCAAGCTGCACCAGTGCGGTCTGCCCAAGCTGATGGCGCTGGAGCTGTTCAAGCCCTTCATCTTCGCGCAGCTCGAGCAGCGCGGCATTGCCACGACCATCAAGGCTGCCAAGAAGGAAGTGGAAGCCGGTACGCCCGTGGTGTGGGACATCCTTGAAGAAGTCATCAAGGAACACCCCATCATGCTCAACCGTGCGCCTACGCTGCACCGTCTGGGTATCCAGGCTTTCGAGCCCATCCTGATCGAAGGCAAGGCCCTGCAACTGCACCCGCTGGTCTGCGCGGCCTTCAACGCCGACTTCGACGGTGACCAGATGGCTGTTCACGTGCCCCTGTCTGTGGAAGCGCAGATGGAAGCCCGCGTGCTGATGCTGGCCTCGAACAACGTGCTGTTCCCCGCTTCGGGCGAACCCTCCATCGTTCCTTCGCAGGACGTGGTGCTGGGTCTGTATCACGCCACGCGTGAAAAGATCAACGGCAAGGGCGAAGGCATGGTGTTTGCCGACCTGATGGAGCTGCAACGCGCTCTGGATGCCGGCGAGACCGAGCTGCACGCCAAGATCAGCGTGCGCCTGACCGAGTGGAACAAGAACAAGGAAACCGGCGAATTCGAGCCCGTGACCTCGCTCGTGGAAACCACCGTGGGCCGTGCCCTGCTGTCTGAAATCCTGCCCAAGGGCCTGGCTTTCAGCAACATGAACAAGGCGCTGAAGAAGAAGGAAATCTCCAAGCTGATCAACGCCTCCTTCCGCAAGTGCGGTCTGAAGGCCACGGTCGTGTTTGCCGACAAGCTGCTGCAAAACGGTTTCCGTCTGTCCACGCACGCCGGTATCTCGATCTCCATCGACGACATGCTGGTGCCTCCGCAAAAGGCCGACATCCTGGCCCGCGCAGAGTCCGAAGTGAAGGAAATCGAGCAGCAGTACGTCTCGGGTCTGGTGACCTCCGGCGAGCGCTACAACAAGGTGGTGGACATCTGGGGCAAGGCCGGCGACGACGTGTCCAAGGTGATGATGGACCAGCTCAAGGTCCAGAAGACCACCGACCGTCATGGCAACGAAGTCGATCAGGAATCGTTCAACGCGATTTACATGATGGCCGACTCCGGCGCCCGTGGCTCCGCAGCGCAGATTCGTCAGCTGGCCGGTATGCGTGGTCTGATGGCCAAGCCTGACGGCTCCATCATTGAGACGCCTATCACCGCGAACTTCCGCGAAGGCCTCAACGTGCTGCAGTACTTCATCTCGACCCACGGTGCCCGTAAGGGTCTGGCCGACACGGCGCTGAAGACGGCTAACTCCGGTTACCTGACTCGTCGTCTGGTGGACGTGACGCAGGATCTGGTCGTGAACGAACAGGATTGCGGTACCTCCAACGGCTATCTGATGCGCGCCATCGTCGAAGGCGGTGAAGTGATCGAATCCCTGCGCGACCGCGTGCTGGGCCGTTCGACCGCCGAAGAAGTGCTGCACCCTGAAACCCGTGCCGTGCTGGTGCCTGCCGGTACCCTGCTCAACGAAGACACCATCGAAGAGCTGGAAGCCCAGGGCGTGGACGAAATCAAGGTGCGTACGGCTCTGACCTGCGAAACCCGTTTCGGCCTGTGCGCCACCTGCTACGGTCGCGACCTGGGTCGTGGCGGCCTGATCAACCTCGGCGAAGCCGTGGGTGTGATCGCTGCCCAGTCCATCGGTGAACCCGGCACGCAGCTGACCATGCGTACCTTCCACATCGGTGGTGCCGCTTCGCGTGCCGCCATCGCCTCGAGCGTGGAAGCCAAGTCCAATGGTGTCATCGGCTTCAACAGCACGATGCGCTATGTGTCCAACACCAAGGGCGAGCTGGTGGTGATTTCGCGTTCCGGCGAGATCGTGATCAGCGAAAACGGCCGCGAGCGCGAGCGTCACAAGGTGCCCTACGGCGCCGTGCTGACCATCAAGCCCGATGAAGCCATCAAGGCCGGCAAGATCCTGGCGAACTGGGACCCGCTGACCCGACCCATCATTACCGAATACGCCGGTCAAGTGCGTTTCGAGAATGTGGAAGAAGGTCTGACGGTGGCCAAGCAGGTCGACGAAGTGACCGGTCTGTCCACTCTGGTGGTGATCGACCCCAAGCGTCGTGGCTCT
Source organism: Comamonas sp. A7-5 (assembly GCF_039581385.1). NCBI lineage: Bacteria > Pseudomonadati > Pseudomonadota > Betaproteobacteria > Burkholderiales > Comamonadaceae > Comamonas > Comamonas sp. A7-5. Next base: position 131,745 of record NZ_JBCPWO010000007.1, on the reverse strand, counting down.
GCCAAGGTGGTGCGTCCCCAGGTCAAGCTGATCGACGCCAACAACCAGGAAGTCAAGATCCCTGGTACCGACCACGCCGTGACGATCGGCTTCCAGGTCGGCGCCCTGATTCAGGTGCGCGACGGCCAGGACGTGGGCCCCGGCGAAGTGCTGGCCCGTATCCCTGTGGAAGGTCAGAAGACCCGCGACATTACCGGTGGTCTGCCCCGTGTGGCCGAACTGTTCGAAGCCCGTACGCCCAAGGACAAGGGCACTCTGGCCGAGATGACCGGTACCGTGTCCTTCGGCAAGGAAACCAAGGGCAAGATCCGCCTGCAGATCACCGATCTGGAAGGCAAGGTCTGGGAAGAACTGGTGCCCAAGGAGCGCAACATTCTGGTCCACGAAGGCCAGGTGGTGAACAAGGGCGAGTCCATCGTTGACGGTCCTGCCGATCCTCAAGACATCCTGCGTCTGCTGGGTATCGAAGAGCTGTCGCGCTACATCGTGGACGAGGTGCAGGACGTTTACCGTCTGCAGGGTGTGAAGATCAACGACAAGCACATCGAAGTGATCGTGCGTCAGATGCTGCGTCGCGTGATCATCGAGAACTCCGGCGATACCACCTACATCCAGGGTGAACAGGTCGAGCGTTCCGAGGTGCTCAACACCAACGAACAGATGCAGAAGGAAGGCAAGCTGCCTGCCACGTACTCCAACGTGCTGCTGGGTATCACCAAGGCTTCGCTGTCGACCGACTCGTTCATCTCTGCGGCTTCCTTCCAGGAAACCACCCGTGTTCTGACCGAAGCTGCCATCATGGGCAAGCGCGACGAACTGCGTGGCCTGAAGGAAAACGTGATCGTGGGTCGTCTGATCCCCGCCGGTACCGGTCTGGCCTATCACCAGGCTCGCAAGGCCAAGGACGAAATGGACGATGCCGAGCGTCGTGCCATCGCCGAAGCCGAAGAAGCCGAGCTGGCCGGTGTGCTGGCTGATGACGTCGAAGCACCTGCTGGCGACGCCTCTGCCGACTAAGCATGGCACTGGGCCGCGGCCGGAAACGGCTGCGGTTCGCTGCTGATGCACCGCGCTCCCGCTCTGCCTTGTGCAGACGGGAGCGTTTTTCATTGATCAAGACACGACTTGCGCAAGCTCGGATCAGGCATGGTGTTTTCTCGATAGAAATGCCCGCTGTGCATCCTGGTCTGCGTCAGTTCTACAAGATTTTCAGGTCTGCTCTTCATGACTTCCAAGCCTTCCCAACCCAAGAACGCCGCTGCCGGTGCTGCCGTGCCCAACGCTCCTGCCCTGTGGCAACAGCTGGATGCAGTGGCCAAGGCTTTGCACGGCATCCTGGGTGGTCAGTCCAGCAAGGCTGTGCTGGCACAGGTGCCGCAGCGCTTGCGTCCGGGAGTGCAGGCCTTGCTGTTCCAGGTGCTGCGCAATCTGGGGCGTGCCCAGGCGCTGCAAAAGCAACTGGCGCCGCGCCCACCGGCACCCAAGGTCAGTGCCTTGCTGAGCACGGCGCTGGCTCTGGCCTGGGATGAGACCCAAGCCCCATATCCGCCCTTCACCCTGGTCAACCAGGCCGTGGAAGCCGCCAAGAACGGCGCGGCACGCGCGCAGTCCGGCTTCATCAACGCCTGCCTGCGCCGCTTTCTGCGCGAGCGCGATGCCCTGGTGAGCGCGACCGACAACGATCCTGTGGCCGTCTGGAATCACCCTGCATGGTGGATTGCCCGGCTCAAAAAAGACCATCCCCAGGATTGGCAGACCATTTTGGCGGCCAACAACGCCCAGCCGCCCATGACGCTGCGGGTGAATGCACAGAAAAGCACTCCAGCTCAGTATCGGAAGGCGCTGGAAGCCATGAATCTGAAAGCGACCGCAGTCGCCGAATGCGGTCTGCAGCTGGAGCAGGCGGTGCCTGTGCAGGAGCTGCCGCAGTTTGAAGAAGGTTGGGCCTCGGTGCAGGACGGCGCGGCACAGGCCGCTGCACCGCTGCTGCTGGCTGGCTTGCCCCAGCCCCAGGGCCGCCCGCTGCGCGTGCTGGATGCCTGTGCTGCACCCGGCGGCAAGACTGCCCATCTGCTTGAGCGCGCTGCGCCCGGCGGCATCGAAGTCACGGCCCTGGAGATTGACCCCGAGCGGGCTCGCCGCATCGGTGAAACCCTGTCGCGCCTGGGCCTGAAGGCCAAGGTGCTGGTGGCCGATGCGTCCACACCCCAGGCGTGGTTTGAATCGCAATGTGGCGGTCAGCTCTTCGATGCGATCTTGCTCGATGCGCCTTGCACGGCATCTGGCATTGTGCGTCGCCAGCCCGATGTGCGCTGGCTGCGCCGTGAGAGCGATGTGGCCCAGCTGGCAGACATCCAGTCCAGGCTGCTCGATACCCTGTGGCCGCTGCTGCAGCCCGGCGGCCGCATGGTCTATTGCACCTGCTCGGTCTTCAAGGCAGAGGGCGATGCCCAGATGCAAGCGTTTCTTGCACGCAACACTACGGCGGCCAGCTTGCCTGCTCCGGGTCATTTAATTCCCGGCAAAGCTGCCAAACACGATTCCGTGGCAGACAATCCCCTGGGTGACCACGACGGCTTTTTTTACGCTCTGCTGGAAAAATTGCGCTAACGCTGTAGCGGGGGCTTTGCGGCGTGCGGCCCGTGCAGCTTCGCTGGTGCTGGCGCTGTCCCTGGTTTTCGTGCTGGCCCGGGCCGATACCGTGCCGCCGGATATCAGCTCCATGCAGGTCACGCGTACCGACGAGGGGGTGTTTCTCTCGGCCAATCTGCAGTTCGAGCTGCCCGGTCAGGTTGAAGATGCCCTGCGCCAGGGCATTCCCATGTATTTCATTGCCGAGGCTCAGGTGCAGCGCGAGCGCTGGTACTGGTCCGATCAGCAATTGGGCGTCGCCACCCGCTATTACCGCATTACGCACCAGCCGCTGACCAGGCGCTGGCGTTTGCATATCTCCAATTCCGCCTTCACCGGCGGCAGCGGCACCGGACTGGCGCTGGGCCAGTCCTACGAGCAGCTGGAGGATGCCATCGCAGCCATTCAACGCATTTACCGCTGGAAGATTCTGGAGTCCGGTCAGCTCGGCTCCACTTCCGGCGTCTCGGTGCAACTGCGCTTTCGCGTAGATCTGTCGTCCCTGCCCAGACCTTTGCAGATTGGGGCTCTGGGGCGCTCGGGCTGGAATCTGCAGCTGTCGCGCACGCAGACGCTGGAGGCCGCTCCCTGATGGCTGACATCAAGCTCCCGGACGGCGAAGCCGGCGGCTCCTCTGCCGCGCGCTGGTCGCGCGCCACGCGCTGGGCCGTTGGCACGGGCGTGGCGCTGATGGTGGTGGTGGGGGTGCTGCTGCTGTTCCTGCTGACTTTGGCCACGAATAACCGGCTGGCCTACGAGCGCAACTACAACTGGCTGTTTGCCGCCAATGTCGTTGTGGCCGGATTGCTGCTGCTGGTGCTGTTCTGGGGCGGCTTGCGCCTGGCTCTGCGGCTCAGGCGCGGGCGTTTTGGCAGCAAGCTGTTGCTCAAGCTGGCTGGCATCTTCACCCTGGTGGGCTTGCTGCCGGGCTTGTTGATCTATGTGGTGTCCTACCAGTTCGTCTCACGCTCCATCGAGAGCTGGTTTGACGTCAAGGTCGAGGGGGCCTTGTCTGCGGGCGTGAGCCTGGCCAGTGCCACGCTGGATACCGTGGCCAATGACATGGCCAACAACACGCGCACGGCAGGCCTTCAGCTGTCTCAGACTTCGGATGCAGGGGCGGCACTGATGCTGGAGCGCATCCGAGATCAGATCGGAGCCTCCGATGTGGTGCTCTGGAATGCATCAGGCAAGGCCATTGCCAGTGCCGGTCAGTCTCAGTTCAGCCTCGCGCCCGAGCGGCCCAACACCCAGCTGCTGCGCAGCTTGAGGGAGCAGGGCGGTCAGCGTGCCGTGGCCAGCATCGAAGGCCTGGATGATGCCGGTGACGTGCCTGCCGATCAGGCTGCGGCCAACGCCAAGGTGCGCACACTGGCGCTGGTGCCCAGCTCGGCGGTGAATCTGTTGGAGGAGGCGCGTTATCTGCAGGCCACGATTCCCCTGCCGCAAGCCCTGGTCAGCAATGCCCTGGCCGTGCAGGAGGCCAATCGCGAGTATCAGGAGCGAGCACTTGCTCGCGGTGGATTGCAGCGCATGTATATCGGTACTCTGACGCTGGCACTCTTTCTGGCCGTGTTTGGGGCCGTGGTGTTGGCCGTGGTGCTGGGCAACCAACTGGCCAAGCCCTTGTTGTTGCTGGCCCAGGGCATGCGCGATGTGGCGCGTGGAGATCTGCGCCCCAAGCCTGCGCTGCAGAGCAAGGACGAGATTGGCGGGCTGACGCGATCCTTTGCCGTCATGACCCAGCAACTGGCCGACGCACGCTCCGACGCCAACCGCAACCTGCTGCAGCTCGATGCGGCGCGCAGCAATCTGCAGACCATTCTGGACAACCTTACTTCGGGCGTCATCGTGCTCGATCGCTCCGGGCGCATCGTCCTCAGCAACCCTGGTGCAACACGCATTCTGCGTGCGCCCATGGCGGTGTTCCAGGGCAAGCGCCTGCGCGATGTCTCTGGTTTGCAGGACTTTGCGCGCGTGGTGCAGGAGCAGTTCGAGATCTTTCTCGGCGATGCTTCGGCCGAGCAGGGGCGGGACCGCTGGCAGCAGGTCTATGAGCTGGACGCGGGCAACGGCAACGGCGATGTGGTGCACAACACCACCAGCCTGGTCATGCGCGGCGCGGAGCTGCCCGACGACCAGCGCCTGCTGGTGTTTGACGACATCTCGGAGATCGTCTCTGCCCAGCGCGCACAGGCCTGGGGCGAGGTGGCGCGCCGCGTGGCGCATGAGATCAAGAATCCGCTGACGCCGATTCAGCTGTCTGCCGAGCGTCTGGCGATGAAGCTGACCGACAAGCTGCAGCCTGCGGAGCAGGCGCTGCTGGCCAAGTCCGTGAAGACGATAGTCGATCAGGTGGGCGCCATGAAGCGTCTGGTCGATGAGTTTCGCGAGTACGCACGTTTGCCGGCTGCCAATCTGCAAGCGCTGGATTTGAATGCACTGGTCGCGGAGGTGCTGCAGCTCTATGGCGAAGAGAATGCGGCGGTGCGTGTGGAGGCATCGCTCGACGAAGCCTGTCCGCTGATTCAGGGCGATAGCCAGCAATTGCGTCAGGTCATCCACAATCTTTTGCAAAATGCGCAAGATTCCACGGCGCAAAGAGCGCAGGAAACAGGGCAGACTCCAGGATCCGTCACCATCGAAACCCGCTGGATGGACACGGCCCAGCGGGTGCGCCTGAGCATCAGCGACAGTGGCACAGGTTTTGCTCCCAATATTCTTCAAAGAGCTTTCGAGCCCTATGTGACCACCAAGTCTCGCGGCACAGGTCTGGGTTTGGCCGTGGTCAAAAAAATCGCCGACGAGCATGGCGCAAGAGTGGACCTGGGTAATCGAGAGGAAGACGGGATAGTGCAAGGCGCGCGAGTGTCGCTATCATTTGTACCTAACGACCGTGCAGGGACGGCTTGATCCCGCTTCGCACAAGGCATAGCAACAGGCTTTAGACACATGGCAAACATACTAGTGGTCGACGACGAACTGGGGATCCGGGATTTGTTGTCGGAAATCCTCAACGACGAAGGTCATAGTGTGGACGTGGCGGAGAACGCCACGCAGGCACGCGTATCCAGGGCCACCCACAACTACGATCTGGTGCTGCTGGACATCTGGATGCCGGACACCGACGGTGTCACCCTGCTCAAGGAATGGGCCACGGCCGGTCAGCTCACCATGCCCGTCATCATGATGAGCGGTCATGCGACCATCGAAACGGCCGTCGAGGCCACGCGCATTGGTGCACTGTCCTTCCTCGAAAAGCCCATCACCATGCAGAAGCTGCTCAAGGCAGTGGAGCAGGGGCTGGCGCGCAGCACCTCCAGCCAGGGCCCGGAAACTGCAGCGCATGCCAGCAACGGCACAGCGCCATCGGCCGTGGTCAGCATCACGGCCCAGGCGGCGGAAGACAATCTGCCCAACTCGCACCAAGGATTCGATCTCGACCGCCCCTTGCGCGAGGCGCGCGACGGCTTTGAAAAAGCCTATTTCGAATTCCATCTGGCCCGCGAAGGCGGCTCCATGACGCGCGTGGCCGAGAAGACCGGCCTTGAGCGCACCCACCTGTATCGCAAGCTGCGCCAGCTAGGCGTGGACCTTGGTCGCAATCGCCGCGGATAATTTCCAAAAAAATCGCAGTTTTCGATTTGGGGTCGAAAAGTGTGCCTATAATCGTGGCTTCGGCGCTCAAGGGTGTTGATGAAAGGCCCGGTAGCTCAGTCGGTAGAGCAGAGGATTGAAAATCCTTGTGTCGGCGGTTCGATTCCGTCCCAGGCCACCAGATTCAAAGCCCTGGATCAGCAATGATTCAGGGCTTTTCTGCATCCGGCTGATTCTTCTCCACTGGTATCGCAGACCGGTGAATGCTTCGGGCTGGAATGCCCCGGCGGGGCAGGACGCGGAAAAATATGCCTATAATCGCCGCTTCAGCAAATTCAAGTTGCTGAACAGCAAAGGCCCGGTAGCTCAGTCGGTAGAGCAGAGGATTGAAAATCCTTGTGTCGGCGGTTCGATTCCGTCCCAGGCCACCAGATTGAAAGCCCTGGATCAGCAATGATCCAGGGCTTTTCTCATTGCCGCCTTGAATGTCTGCAATAGGCCGTGGGCAGCAAAAAGCAGAGCGGCTTGCGCTTGCTTTGGCTCGATCTCAAGGTGTTTCAGCTCCAGTTCGCTTTGTAGGCATGTGCAACCAGCTTTTCATTTGATAGCGCCTGCATGCTGCCGTTAAGCTTGCAGCTTTCATCGTGCACAGACAGGCACAGGAGCGCGTGTGACAGCAGAGCAGCAATCAAGGGCGTCGCAATCGGCAGCGAACTGGCAGCCGGGCCTGATCGCCATTCACGGCAACCAGACCGAGGCGCTGGCCGATACCGTGCTGGCCTGGCTGGCGGCGCATCCCTTGCAGGCGCTGGAGCCCGAGATCGTGCTGGTGCAAAGCAACGGCATGGCCGAGTGGTTCAAGATGCGCATGGCCGAGCAGCAGGGCGTGTGCGCCGCAGCACAGGTCGAATTGCCGGCGCGCTTTGTCTGGCGCAGCTACCGGCAGATTCTGGGCAGGCATGAGGTGCCGCGTGAATCGCCGCTGGACAAGACGCCCATGATCTGGCGCCTGATGCGTCTGCTGCCGCAATGCCTGGGCGAGCCCGCGTTCGCACCGATCGCCAACTTTCTGCGCCCCGGCGAGCCGCAGCGCCTGCTGCAGCTGGCCGAAAAGCTGGCCGACCTGTTCGACCAGTACCAGATCTACCGCGCCGACTGGCTGGCCGCCTGGGAGCAGGGCGAGGATGTGCTGCGCACGGCGGGCCGCCCCGATGTACCCGTTCCAGAAGGGCAGCTCTGGCAGCCCCAGCTGTGGCGCAAGGTACTGGCCGAACTCAATGAACAGGAGCGTGCTGCCACCCGCCCGGCACTGCTGGCGCGGATTCTGGACGCGCTGCAAAGCGGTCAGCCGCCGGTCACGCCGCTGGCGCGCCGCGTGGTGGTGTTCGGCATGAGCCAGATGCCTCTGTCGCTGATGCAGTTTCTGAGCGGCATTGCCCAGCACAGCCAGGTGCTGATTGCCGTTCCCAACCCCTGCCGCTTTCACTGGGCCGATGCCATCGACGGGCGCGAGCTGCTGCGCCAGCAGCGCCGCCGCCATGCCGACAAGGGCGGCAAGGATCTGGCGCAGATTCCCTTGGCCGCCATGCACGCCCATGCCCATCCGCTGCTGGCGGCCTGGGGCCGGCAGAGCCGCGACTATGTGCGCCAGCTCGATGCCTTCGACACCACGGGAGACACCGCCGTGCAATGGGGCTGGCCGCGTGTGGATGTGTATGACGAGGCGGATGCGGGCGAGCTGATCGACGCACCGCTGCTGGCCCAGGTGCAGCAGCGCATTCGCGATCTGGTACCCATGTCTGAGCACCCTGCGGTCGAGATCGCAGCGGCCGACCAGTCCATCGTCTTTCACAAGGCCCATGGCCTGGTGCGCGAGCTCGAAGTGCTGCACGACCAGCTGCTGCAATGGCTGGCCGAGCCTGCCGCTGCAGGCCGCGCAGCGTTGGCGCCGCGCGAGGTCGTGGTCATGCTGCCGTCGATTGAAGAAGCGGCACCCGCCATCCGCGCCGTGTTCGGTCAGTACGGCCGCCACGATGCGCGCCATATTCCCTTTGATATCGCCGACGTGGGCGCGCGCGCCAGCAGCCCGCTGGTGACAGCACTGCAATGGCTGCTCAAGCTGCCTCAGCAGCGCTGCCGTCTGAGCGAGTTGTGCGATCTGCTCGATGTGCCCGCCGTGGCGGCGCGCGTGGGGCTGGAGGCCGACGATCTGCCCCAGCTCACGCACTGGATGGCCGGCGCAGGCATTCGCTGGGGGCTCAACCATGCGCAGCGCGCCCAACTGGGCCTGGCAGCCTGCGGTGATCCCAACAGCGCCTGGTTCGGCCTGCGCCGCATGCTGCTGGGCTATGCCAGCGGGCCGGCGCTGGAGGCCGCCTTCGACGAGGCACAGGCTTTTGCCGGCATGGAGCCCTATGACGAAGTGGGCGGCCTGACGGCCGAGCTGGCCGGATCGCTGGCCAGCTTGCTGGGGCGCATGCTGCAGTGGTGGCAAACGGCTGCAACGGCCGCGGCTCCCGAGGTCTGGGCCCAGCGTTTTCGCAGTCTGATGGACGACTTCTTTGTCGCGCAGGGCGATGAGGACCAGGCCTTGTGCGCCGCACTCGACACGGCCCTGGTCGGCTGGCAGGCCGCCTGCGAGCAAGCGGGCTTCGATGCCCTGATTCCGCTGGAGGTGGCGCAGGAGGCCTGGTTGCAGGCCCTGTCGGAGCCTGCGCTCAACCAGCGTTTTCGCGCTGGCGGTGTGACTTTCTGCACGCTGATGCCCATGCGCGCCATTCCCTTCGAAGTGGTGTGTCTGCTGGGCATGAACGATGGCGACTACCCGCGCCGCGCCACGCGCGTGGACTTCGATCTGATGGCTCTGCCCGGCCAGCAGCGCCCCGGTGATCGCGCGCGCCGCGACGATGACCGTCAGCTGATGCTGGATGCTTTGCTGTCGGCCCGCAGCAAGCTCTACATCAGCTGGGCCGGCCGCCATGTGCGCGACAACAGCGAACAGCCCCCTTCGGTGCTGGTCTCGCAGCTGCGCGACTATCTGCGCCAGGGCTGGCAAGGCGAAGGCAGCTCAGGCCTTTCCGCCAGCGAGCGCGGAGATCTGCTGCTGGCCCAGCGTACCCGCCAGCATCCTTTGCAGCCCTTCAGCCGCCGCTATTTCGAGCAGGCTTCGGGCCTGTCGACCTTCGCGCGCGAATGGTATGGCGCGCATGAAGAGCGGGAAGCGCAGGCGCTGCCGGTCGTGGCCGCCTTCGAGCCCGATCCCGAAGTGCCGCTGACGCTGACGCGCCTGACGGAATTTCTGCGCCATCCCGCACGCAGCTTTCTGCGCAACCGCCTGCAGGTGCGCTTTGAGCAGGACGAGGATCTGGTGGAGGACGACGAGATTTTCAGCGTCGACGGCCTGACCGCTTACGGCCTGATTCAGCAGTTGCAGCAAGGCGTGCGCACGCAGCTGGCGCACGATGCGGCGTTGGACGTGGGCATGCAAGTGCAGCGCCAGGTGCAGCGCCTGGGTCGTGCAGGCGTGCTGCCGCTGGCAGGTCTTGGCAGGCGCGAGGCCGAGGCCTTGCAGGCCCAGGCCACGCCGTCGCTGCTGGCGTGGCAGCAGCAGATGCGGCTATGGCCCCATGCGGCGCCGCGCGAGCGTTTGCTGCTGCACTCCGATGTGGTCACGCTGGATGACTGGATGGATGGCTTGCAGGAGCGTGAAGAGCCGTCTTCGGATGCGGGCCACAGCCGTTGCTGGTTCGCGCTGGAGCCGCGCACGCTGCTGAACAAGAAAGGCGAGCTTCAGGCCCACAAACTGCTGCCCATTTATGTGCGCAGTCTGGCGCTTTCAAGCAGGGGCAGCGACACGCTGATGGGCGTGATCGCACGCGACACCCTGGTCTGGGTGCAGCCGCTGGAGCCGGAGGCGGCCACGCAGCGCCTGCAAGCCTTGATGCAGCTGTGGCTGGCGGGCCAGAACGAGCCCTTGCCGCTGCCTCTCAAAGCCGCCATCGCAGCCGGCCTGGACGATTTGAGCGCCGCCGCACAGGCCTACGAGGGCGGCTACATGCTGGGCGGCGAATGCGAAGACCCCAGCTGGGCGCGCTGCTACCCAGACTGGGAGGCGCTGACGGCCGATCTGCGCTTTCATACCCTGGCCAAGCAGGTCTATGGCCCGCTGCATGACTGGCTGGCCGCGCAGGTGCAGACGGAGGATCTGCCCTTGATGCAGTGCGCAGAACAGAACGAACAACCAGGAGAGCCGGCATGAGCGCGCCCGCCAACCCGATGAAGCCCGGCAGCCAGGCGCTGCAGCCCCTGCATTTCCCGCTCTGGGGCTCGCGCCTGATCGAAGCCAGCGCGGGCACAGGCAAGACCTGGACCATTGCCGCGCTCTATCTGCGGCTGGTATTGGGCCACGGCGCAGAGAACGGCTTTGCCCGAGCATTGATGCCGCCCGACATTCTGGTGATGACCTTCACGCGGGCCGCCACGCGCGAGCTGTCGGACCGCATTCGCGCACGCCTGATCGAGGCCGTGCAATGCTTTCGCGGCGAGGCCGAACCGGCGGCGCACGACAGCTTCTTGCGCGACCTGCGCGATGCCTATGCCGAAGGCGAGCAGCGCGACACAGCGGCCTGGCGGCTGGACATGGCTGCGCAGTGCATGGACGATGCCGCCATTCACACCATAGATGCCTGGTGCCAGCGCATGCTGCGCGAGCATGCTTTCGACAGCGGCAATCTGTTTGATGAAACGCTGGAGGCCGATGAAAGCCAGCGTCAGACCGAAGCTGCCCAGGATTACTGGCGCCAGCAGTGCTACCCGTTGTCGGGCGAGGTGTTGGAGACGGCGCTGCAGGTCTGGCCCGATGTGCATGCGCTGGTCAAAGACATGCAATCGCTGCTGCGCGAAAACGTGCCCGCTGTGGCAGGTGTCTGGTCGTTGGGCGAATGCATTACGCAGACAAATGCAGAGCGTGCGCAGCGACTGCAAGCGCTGGCCGATGGCTGGGAAGCCAAGGCTGAGCGCATGTTGCGCTGGATCGAGGGTGAACTAGACGGCCGCGCCGCGCTGTGGGACAAGCGAAAGCTGCAGGCTCGCTACTACACAGGCTGGTTTGCGGCGCTGACCGTTTGGGCGCAAGACCCACTGAACCAGCCTCTGGAGCTCAGCGACTCCGCCCGCAAGCGCCTGTGCCCAGAGGGTATGGCCGAGGCCTTCAAGGGCTCGACCATGGACTTGCTGCTGCCCACTGAATTCTCCGAGCTGGAGCAATTGCTGAAAGCGTTGACCGAGCTGCCGTCGATCAAGGTGGCGCTGCGCCTGCATGCGGCAGTCCACGTGCAGCAGCGCCTGCTGTGGCTCAAGCGCCAGGCCGGCACTTTCGGTTTTGCCGATATGTTGCAGCGCCTGGATGCGGCTCTGGCTGGCGACAACGGCCCCGCGCTGCAAGCCGGCATCCTGGCCCAGTATCCGGTGGCGCTGATTGACGAGTTTCAGGATACCTCGCCGCTGCAATACCGGCTGTTCGACCAGATCTATCGCACGGCAGACAACAGCGCGGACAGCGCACTGCTGCTGATCGGCGACCCCAAGCAGTCCATCTACGGCTTTCGTGGTGCGGACATCTACAGCTATCTGCAGGCCAGGCAGGCGACCGAGGGCCGCCACTATGTGCTGGACACCAACTTCCGCTCCACCGAGGCGTTGGTCGATGCGGTCAACCAGTGGTTTGTGCAGGCTGAAGTGCGCGAAGGCGAGGGTGCGTTCATGTTCCGCGCCGGGCAGAGCAATCCGCTGCCGTTCGAGAGCGTCAAGGCCAATGGCCGCAAGGAGCGGCTGATGCAGGGCAGCCAGCGCATGGCAGCGTTGACCATTGCCTGGGATGGCAGCAGCGATGAGCCGCTGAGCAATGACGACATTCGCCGCCGTGGGGCGGAGTTCTGCGCCAGCCAGATCGTGCAGTGGCTGATGGACGGTGCCACGGGCTTTGCCGAGGCCGGCCAGCCGCTGCAGCGCCTGCGCCCGGCCGATGTCGCGGTGCTGGTGCGCACGGGTAAGGAGGCCGCTGCCGTGCGCCGTGCGCTGGCGCGGCGCAATGTGGCCTCGGTCTATCTCTCCGATCAGGACTCGGTCTTCGCCAGCGGCGAGGCACAGGATCTGCTGCTGTGGCTGCGTGCCGTGGCCGCGCCTCTGGACGGACTGGCCGTGCGTGCCGGTCTGGCCACGCCCATGATGGGTCTGTCGTTTGACGAGCTCGCATGGCTGGCCAGCGATGACGAGGCCTTCGATGCGCGCAGCGAGCTGCTCAAGGAACTGCACAGTCTCTGGCTGCGCCTGGGTGTGCTGGCCATGCTGCGCCAGACGCTGTACCGCTTTGAATTGCCGGCGCGCTGGCTGAAGGACATGGGCGGCGAGCGCCGTCTGACCAACTATCTGCACCTGGCCGAGCTGCTGCAAGGCGCGAGCGCCCAGCTGGAGGGCGAACAGGCGCTGATCCGCTGGCTGGCCACCCAGATCGAGAGCCCGGGCGCGGCCGGCGATGCTCAGATCGTGCGGCTGGAATCGGATGCCGATCTGGTCAAGGTCGTCACCGTGCACAAGAGCAAGGGGCTGGAGTACCCGCTGGTCTGCCTGCCGTTTGGCGGCAGCTTCCGGCCTGTGGACGGCAAGGCAGCCTATCTTTCGCTGCCCGTGCAGATCGATGGCGCACCCGCGCGCGAGCTGGTGCTGGACTATGACGATGCACAGCTGGCGCAGGCCGACAAGGAACGTCTGCGCGAGGATCTGCGCCTTCTCTATGTGGCGCTGACCCGAGCGCGCCATGCACTGTGGATGGGGCTGGCCCCCATGAAGCGCGGCAACAGCAAAAACTGTGCGAACGAACAGGGTGCGGCAGGCTATCTGCTGGCCGGAGATGTTTCGCAGGCCGCAGCCAGCTGGCGCGCCAGCATCCAGGCTTTGAGCGAGCGTTGCACGCAGATCGCCGTAGTGGATCTGCCGGCCGAACTGCCCGTGCCCACGCGCTATGTTGCCGCGCAGGCCTTGCCCGCCCTGGCCGCCGCGCCCGTGTATGAGGCGCAGTTCGACCGCCGCTGGGGCATTGGCAGCTTTTCGTCGCTGACCCGCGCCATGGCCGCACCCAGCCTGCCGGTCCTGCCGGTGCCCGCACAAAGTCCCGCCGAGGACGAGCGTGCGCTGCAGGCCCTGGAGGCGGGTGAAGCTGCGCTGGACCTGGGCGTCATCAACGAGGTCATGACCGCCCTGCCCAACTTGACCGGATTCGCCGCCGGTGCGCGCAGCGATGCTGCGGTGTGGCACCGCTTCATGCGCGGCCCGGTGGTGGGCAATTTCTTGCACGACCAGCTGGAATGGCTGGCCGCTGAGGACTTTGCGCTGCAGCCCGAGGATGATCCCGACAATAGTGAACCCCTGGCGGCCCGCCTGCTGCGCCGCTGCGAGCGCGCGGGCCGCAAGGAGCAGGCCGCCGATGTGCTGCAGTGGCTGCGCGCAGTGGTGCACCAGCCGTTGGCGCCGCTCGGCGTCTCGCTGGCGCAGCTGGGCGAAGGTGATGCGCTATTGCCCGAGATGGAGTTCTGGCTGCCGGCGCGGCGCCTGTCGGCACCGCGTATCGACGCGCTGTGCCGCCGGCACATCCTTACCGGCCAGCCGCGCCCGGTGCTGCCCGAGCGCGAGCTGCACGGCATGCTGATGGGCTTTGCCGATCTGGTGTTTCACCATGGCGGTCGTTACTGGGTGCTGGACTACAAGACCAACCACCTGGGCCAGGACGGCGCGGCCTACGCCCCTCAGGCGCTGGAGCAGGCCATGCTCGAGCACCGCTATGACGTGCAGGCTGCGCTGTATCTGCTGGCTCTGCACCGCCTGCTGCAAAGTCGGCTGGGCGCGGCTTACGACCCCCGCGAACAACTGGGCGGCGCGCTCTACTTCTTCCTGCGCGGTCTTGATGGCGAGGCCGCCGGCATGCATGTGTTGAAGCCGCCGCTGGCGCTGCTGGACGGGCTTGAGGCGCTGCTTGGCGACTGCGAGAGAGAATCGAAGGAGGTGCAGCCATGAAGGGCCGCCGCAAAGCCGATCTGCAGACGCTGGACCTGTTTGCAGCTCCCGCGGATGGTGACACGATTGCACTAGGCACGACGGACTGGCTGGCCGCGCTGGAGCGACTGGCCGATGCGGGTCTGCTGCGCCGCCTGGACAGCGCCCTGGCGGCCTTTGTCGCCGCGCAGGACGCCGAGGCCGGGCCTGCGCTGCTGGTAGCCACCGCCGTGCTGGCGCAGATGGAGGGGCGCGGTCATAGCTGCCTGCCCTTGAAGGCGCTGGCTGGCGATCCCAATCAGGTTCTCGCCTGGCCCAAGGAGGCCGAGCGTCTGCAGCAATCGCTATGGGAGCAATTGCCCGGCCGGCTGGCTGACTGGCTGCAGGCCCTGCGTCGCAGCCACGTGGTGCGTGTCGTGCAGCCGGGAACGGTAGCGGCAGATCGAGGTCAGCCGCTGGTGCTGCTGGACGGCGCTGCGCCCATGCTGTATCTGCGCCGCTACTGGGACTATGAACGCAGCGTGGCCGCACACATCACCCAGCGCACGGCGACCGATGCGGTGGCGCTTGACGAGCCCAGGGTGCGCGACTGGCTGGGGCGGCTTTTCAGCTCGTCCACCGTTGCCGCGAATGCTGTGGACTGGCAAAAGCTGGCTTGCGCGCTGGCGCTGCGCGGGCGCATGTCCGTCATCACCGGCGGGCCGGGCACGGGCAAGACCTATACCGCTGCCCGCCTGCTGGCGCTGCTGTTTGCCACGGCGCCGGATGCCACCCAGCTGCGCGTCGCGCTGGCTGCGCCAACCGGCAAGGCGGCGGCGCGGCTCAAGCAGTCCATCGACAGCTCGCTGCTGGAGCTGAAGGAGGCCGTGGGCCGCGAGCTGGATCTGGAAGCGCTGGTCAAGCGCATGGGGGCGGCACGCACCCTGCATTCGCTGCTGGGGGCCAGGCCCGACACGCGGCGCTTTGCCCACCATGCGGGCAATCCGCTGGATGTGGATGTGCTCATTGTCGATGAGGCCTCCATGATCCACCTCGAGATGATGGCCGCGCTGCTGCAGGCCCTGCCGCCTACGGCGCGCCTGATTCTGCTGGGCGACAAGGATCAGCTTGCCTCGGTGGAGGCCGGTGCCGTGCTGGGCGATCTGTGCCGCGATGCGCAGCGGGGCAATTACGCGCCGGACACCGCGGCCTATGTCGAGCGCGTGACGGGCCAGTCTCTGCCTGGGCAGTACCTGGCGCCGGCCAGGGCCTTGCCGCTGGCCCAGCACACTGTCATGCTGCGCGAGAGCCGCCGCTTTGGCGGCCCTATCGGTCAGCTGGCACAGGCCGTGAATGCCGGCGATGCACCGGCTGCCATGGCGCTGCTGCGCACGCAAACCCAGGCTGGTCAGCATGCCGAACTCTGGGCTCGTGAAGGCGGTGAGGTCGATGCCGTGGTGCGCAGCGCCGTGCAAGGCCGTGGCGGCATGGCCAGCTATGCCGCTTATGCCGAGGTGCTGGAAAGACATGGGCAGGGCAAGGGGCGCGGCTTTGCCACCGAGGCCGAGCACCGGCAATGGGTGAGGGAGGTGCTGGCCGCCTTCGACCGCTACCGCCTGCTGTGCGCCGTGCGCGATGGCAGCTGGGGCGTGGCGGGCCTGAACCGCGCGGTGGAGCAGGCCTTGCAGGCCATGGGCGTCATTCGCAAGGAGGGCGAGTGGTATATGGGTCGTCCGGTGATGGTCACGCGCAACGATGCGCAGCTGGGCGTGTTCAACGGCGACATCGGCATGGTCCTGCCCAGCTTTGCCGACTCGGCGCGGCTGCGCGTGTACTTCATGCAGGGCGAACATCTGCACCATGTCAGCACGGCGCGCCTGGCCCATGTGGAGACCGCATTCGCCATGACGGTGCACAAGAGCCAGGGTTCGGAGTTCGAGCACACGGCTTTGGTGCTGGCCGCGCAGGGCGGCAACGTGCTCAGCCGCGAGCTGGTCTATACCGGCATCACGCGGGCGCGCAAGGCGTTTTCGCTGTGGACCGAAGTGCCCGGCCTGCTGGCGTCGGCGATGGGCAGTCCCACGCAGCGCAGCAGCGGTTTGCTGGGATTCATGGAGAGTGCTCGGTAGCTTGTAGGTGAGATTCTGATTTGATGGCTGCTGCCGCAATCCAGGTAAGCGCTGGAGTGCTGATTCCGCTCAATCTATACAGGCTCCCCATCTGGCCTTGCTCGAAGTGATGGGTCTGTGGCACTGGCGCAGTCCAAGCGCGAGACGGCCAGCAAGTGCCGCCCCGCAGCCAAGGTCGTCGTCCCCCTTTGGGGGAAGACGCGAAGCGGCTCAGGGGAGATCAGTGCTCGTAAACCGCTTCCCAGTTGGCAAATCCCTTGACCTCGATGGGATTGCCGCAGGGGTCGGTGAAGAACATGGTCCACTGCTCACCGGGCTCGCCTTCGAAGCGCACCTGAGGCTCCAGAATGAAGGTGGTGCCAGCGGCTTTGAGGCGTTCGGCCAGGGCCAGCCAGTCGGGCTTGAGCAGGATCACGCCCAGATGGGGCATGGGCACCATATGGTTGCCGACCTTGCCGGTGTTGCTCACGGCAAAGGGCTGGCCCAGGTGCAGGGAGATCTGGTGGCCGAAGAAGTCGAAATCGACCCAGGTGTCGGTGCTGCGGCCCTCGCGGCAGCCGAGGACGCCGCCGTAGAAACGGCGGGCCTGGTCGAGATCGGTGACGTGGTAGGCAAGATGAAAAGCGCTTTGCATGATGGGGCCGAGCGTAGCATCACCGGGCCCGTACCCGGCACGCTTCAGCGCGCAGCCTTGGCCTGCATGCGTGCCATCAGCTCCTCGGTGTTGCTCTTGCGGTCGGCGTTGACCTTTTGCACCGTGGGGCGTTCGCTCATGCGGGCCAGATAGTCGCGCACCGGCAGTTCGGCCAGCAAATCGCTGCCGCCCAGGATCTTGCTGGCGCTGCTGACCAGCGGCAGATGCACGATGGCGCTGCAGTCGGCCAGCGTGAAGCTGTCGCCCGCGATGAACGGGGTATCGAAGCGGGCCAGCTTGGCAAAGGCTGCGATGTTCTTTTTCAACTGCTCCAGCGTCTTGTCGCGTGTGCCGTCACTGATCTTGCCGCCGAAG
The DNA here is from genome assembly GCF_039581385.1 of Comamonas sp. A7-5. NCBI lineage: Bacteria > Pseudomonadati > Pseudomonadota > Betaproteobacteria > Burkholderiales > Comamonadaceae > Comamonas > Comamonas sp. A7-5. Next base: position 114,354 of record NZ_JBCPWO010000007.1, on the reverse strand, counting down.
AAGGCCTGGGGATAGAGGTTGCGCGCCACCAGCTCCAGGTGCAGATTCAGATAGACGCAAAGCTCACGCACCTTGGCGGCAGCAAAGGGGTCTGCGGGCAGCAGCGGCACCTTGCTGGACAGTGTTTCCACATATTCGATGATGGCGTCGGACTCGCTGATGGCACCATGCTGGGTACGCAGATACGGCACCTTGCCCAGCGGCGATTCCTCGGGATTGGTGCTGCCCAGCCAGGCCAGCTCCTCCGCGAAGGGAATCTGCTTTTCCATCAAGGCCAGCTTGACCTTGTTGTAGTAGTTGCTGGCTGAAAATCCGCACAAAGTCAGCATGCTTGTCTCCTGATCGGTGGTTGTGAATAGGTATACGTGGCCAGTTATCGTAGAGGCAAGTGGCGCAAGCCCTGCGTCGCCAACCGGATAGCGGGCCGGCTTCTACAATCGCTCCATGCATTGGCGCGCGCACCCTCCTCGGCACAAACCGGCAGCCCTTCTGGCTCGCTGGGTGCTGGGTGCGTGGTTCTGCGTGCTGCTGGTCAGCATGCTCACGCCCTGGGCGCGCGCCACGCCGCCTGCTGGCTGGGAGGCTGTGTGCACGGCCAGCGGCAGCACACACTGGGTGCCCAGCCCCGCCAGCGACGATGCCGCCACCCCGCATGGACTGGATTGCGCGCTGTGCCTGCCGCTGCTGGCGCCGCCGCCAGCGCGGCAGCCAGATCCGGGTAGTCACCGCGCCGTTGTCGATGCCCGGCCTTGGGCCGAGGTCGCTCACAGAGCTTTTGTCTCCACCCTTCCGCCCGTACGTGCGCCGCCCTTTGAAACCCTGAAAAACATAGCTGAAGGCGCTTGATGGTCAAGCGTCTCAGATCGATTTGAGATTGACACGACATACGCAAATCAGGCCCAAGCAAGGTCTTGGTTTCAAGGAGAGCATCTTGATGCCCCCTTGTTTGCGTAAGTCCAGACTGAATTTGAATGGAGATGGTTTCATGAATACGCGTCGTTTTACCGTGATGGCCCTGGGTTCGCTGGTCGCTTCGCTGCTGGTTTCGGAGGCCGCCTGGGCCCATGCCGATGCGGCCCATGTCAAGGTCGAGAACGCCTGGGCCCGCGCCAGCGTGGCGGGTCAGCAGGCTTCGGGGGCCTTTATGCGCCTGACGGCCCAGGAGCCGCTCAAGCTCGTCGGTGTGGAAACCACGGCCGCCGCCGTGGCCGAGGTGCACGAGATGAAGATGGAGGGCGACGTGATGCGCATGCGCGCCATCGAGGCCCTGGATCTGCCCCAGGGCGTGGCCGTGGATCTCAAGCCCGGCGGCTATCACCTGATGCTGCAGCAGCTCAAGGCCCCGCTGGTCAAGGACAGCCAGGTGCCTGTGACCCTGGTGTTCAAGGATGCCAAGGGCGCAGTGTCGCGCCTGAGCCTGCAGCTGCCGGTGCGCGTGGCTGCCCCTGCGGCGGCTGGTGCCGGGCACCAGCACATGGGTCATGGTGGTCATCAGCATTGATGACTTGAGCCAGGCGCGCGACCTGCTCCCTTGTTTGCAGCAAACATCGCAAGTGCAGTAAGCTAGTTCCGTGTCCGGTCCCGTCCGGATGCGGATTCTGGTATCCATCCCTGCAGTGGAGAGCACTATGAGCGGCGACGCATCGGCATTTGGTTTCGGCAAGTTCATTCCCGGCTTTGATTTTCTGCAGGGGCTGGCGCAAAGCGCTGGCGCTGCAGCCAATCCCATGGGCCGCGTGCCGCAATGGGTGGCTCCCACCGTAAGCGTGGAAGAGGTTGACAAGCGCATTGCCGAGCTGAAAGCCGTGCAGTTCTGGCTGGAACAAAACAGCCGCGCCCTGGCTGCCACCATCCAGGCGCTGGAAGTGCAGCGCATGACGCTGTCCACGCTCAAGGACATGAATGTCAGCATGAGCGAGCTGGCCAAGTCCTTTCCTTTCCCCGGTGCAGCGCCGGCAGAGCCCGCTGCGACCGGCAATACCGGCTGGCCCATGGGGACCGCCACGGCCGCGCCAGCCGCCGAGCCTGCGGCAGAGCCGGAGCCTGAAGCAGAGCCCGCAGCGGCCGAGGCCGACAGCCGGACCCAGGCGGGCCCCTCTTCTCAGGCCGCCCTGAGCCAGGCCATGCAATGGTGGGGAGCGCTGACCCAGCAGTTCCAGCAGATCGCGGCCAAGGCCATGGCCGAGCCCGTGCCGCCCGAGACGCTGGCGGCCGCCCAGCGCGCCACCGAGATGGCCAGCGGTTTTGCCAAGTCCACCATGGAAAAGGTGATGGCGCAGGCTGGCGGCTTTGGCACTGCAGCTGCGGCGAAAACTGCGGAAAAGAATGCGGCAAAGAGCGCCGCGACAGCTGAACCCAAGCCTGCACGCAAGGCTGCGGCCAAGACCAGTCAACCCAAAACGGCAGCGAGCAAGACCGCAGCCGCTAAAAAAACTGCTGCCAAGCAGCCTGCCGCCAAAAAGACTACAGCCAAAACCTCTGCTACCTCGCGCAAGCCCTGAGCAATCCCTTCCCGCTAAGGTGGAAAATCGTGGTTGCAAGGCATCCACGCTCCAGCAAGAACAGGAGGGCTTATGTCACTGTTTCCCGTCGCTCATGCCAGCCATGAAGACTGGCGCGCTGCGACTGAGCAAGTCGTGCTGCAGCTGCGTGGGCAGTTGCTGCGCCAGTCACTGCAGCCGCACCGGCTGGGTCTGGTCTATATCGCGCAGGGGCTGGTGCCCCATGCGCAGCCCTTGCTGGCGCTGTTGGCGCGCGAGTTGCCCCAGGTCACCGACTGGGTGGGCAGCTCCGGTCACGCCGTACTGGCCATGGAGCATGAGTATTCCGAAAGTTCCTCGCTGGCGGTCATGCTGCTGGACCTGCCCGCAGCCCATTACCGCGTCTATTCCGGCGTGGCACCGCTGGCGCAAAGCGGCGCCGAAGCCGGATTCGAGGCGCATTCGGCCCTGGTGCACTCCAGCATCGATCAGCCTGATCTCGCTGAGCTGCTGCTAGAGCTTTCCGAGCGCATCAGCTCTGGAAATCTGTTCGGGGCGCTCAGCAGCGAGCAGGGCGTGCAGTTTGCCTGCCGCGCCGAAGATTTGCCCCGCTTGCGTGCCCAGGCCAGCGTCGGCATCTTTCATGCCGGCTTTTCCGGCGTGGCCTTCGATGCTGACGTAGCCTGTATTTCAAGACTGGCCCAGGGCTGCGCGCCTTTGGGCGCGGGGCTCGAAATTACCGAGGCCAGAGGCCCGGTGGTGCTGGAGCTCGAAGGCGAGCCCGCCTTGCCCCGACTGCTGCAGATGCTGGATGTGGAAGCCAGCCCCAGCGCCGGAGGCGGCTGGCAGGCTGCGTTGTCGCAGCTGCGCAAGACCCAGGCCGCGATTGCCCCGCTGGGCCGGGGTCTGGAGCGCGGGGCGCTCACCGACGAGGCCCAGGTGCTGCATATTGTGGGGCTGGATCCGGTGCGCCAGGGCGTTGCGCTGTCGTCGCCCGTGGAGGCCGAGCATACGGTGATCTTCTGCCAGCGCCAGAGCAGCGCGGCCCGTCATGAGCTGATGCAGATGGGCGCGGCCCTCAAAGACGCGCTGCAGCCCGACTTTGCCGATGCCGGCCCCGAGACCATGGCCGAGGCGGCCCAGCCCCAGCATATACGCGGTGCCATCTATGTGAGCAGCAAGGGACGGGGCAGCGAGCTGTTTGGCGGCGCCGATGCCGAGCTCAAGCTGCTGCGCCATGCGCTGGGGCCGGTGCCTCTGATCGGCCTGGTGGCCGAGGCACAGCTGATGGACGCACATGTGCATCAGCTAGCCGGCGTGCTGACGGTGTTCACCGGTAAATAGCCTGAAATTTGATAGCTGCTAACGCTTGATTCAAATAGGTTTTAGGAGGTATTTGTTCTGAGATTACGGTTTTAATTGCGCAAGCAGCTATCAAAAAAAGAAAAGCCGTGCCAAAAACGGCACGGCCTAAAACCAGTGACAGCAAGCAAGCGCCGCCGCGCAGCGACGCTGTCGTCCCCCTCCCGTAGCGCGCAGCGCGTAGAGAGAGGGGGAAGGCGCTGGGCCGCCTAGGCAAAGCGACTCAGGGGGTGGTGTAAATTTCCACACCCAGATTCAGCATCAGGCGGTTCGCCCAGCCAAACAGTGCGGCCGAGTGCAGCATGTCCAGAATTTCCAGATCGGACAGACCTGCATCGCGCAGCGGCTGCAGATGCTGCTTGCCAAAGCCGCCCGGCGTGCGCGTCAGTGTCAGCGAAGCCTGGATGATGGCGCGCTCGCGGGCATTGGTGCCGGCGGTCTCGGGCTCGTCAAACAGCTGGGCCATCACATCGTTGCGCTTGGCCAGTTGCTCGAAGCGTTGAGCGTGCACCGAAGCGCAGTACACGCAGCCGTTGGAGCGAGAGACGGCAGTGGCCGCCACTTCACGCTCGGCGCGGGAAAGGCCGCCGGGTGCATACATGATGGCGTTGAAGGCCTGGGAGCGCTCCAGCAGCACCTGGGGCTGACGCGCCAGCAGCAGATAGAAGTCCATGCTCTTGGCCTTGGGGTGGCTGACCTCCAGCACCTGCTGCTGCTCGGGCGTGGCGGTGTCGGGGTCCAGCACCTGCAGCCAGGCCTTCCAGTCCAGCGTCTCGCTGGTAAAGCCGTTGCGGCGCAGCGGCTCGCCGGGCGGTGGCAGATTGGCGGGGTGGACAAAGGGCGCGGCATCGGCAGGCTGGGGGGCCGGCGCTTCGGTCGCGCCGCCCAGCTCTCCCATGGCCTTCACACCCGCCAGCAGGCGGGCCTGATACGAGACAAAGCCGATCAGCTGGGCCAGCAGCACGGTGTCGTTGAGCGACAGGCCGGCGGCGGGAATGGCCAGCAGCGCGGCCTGATCGCTCTGGGCCGGGTTCAGGGCCAGCGTGCGCACAAAGTGCAGCATGGCGTCCAGGCGCGCATTGCCGGTCTGGGCACCGGGCTGATCGAGGATGGCGCGAAGCTCGGGCGTGATGGCTTGGCCCAAGGCCTCGGCGCGCGCACGGTATTCGGCTTCCAGCATGCTCACGCCGCTGACGCGGGCCTGCTCGGCAGCCAGCACCAGGCGCTCGGCCTGGGTCAGATCGCTGTCCAGCTGATTGCCCAGCAGCAGGTCTTCGCAGGCCTGGGTGGCCAGAGCGACTTTTTCGCGCTCGTGGCGAGTGGTGAATGTGGGGCTGCCCTGTTCGAGGCCGGCCAGTCGGTCGATGGTGTCTGTCATGCGAAGTCTCTTGATTTAGGGTTGCAGCTGCCGGATGCGCGCAGCGCTGTCGGCTGCGGTCCATTCCGTGCCATCCAGTTCGGGCTCGGCATAGGCCTTGAGCTTGTCGAAGTGCTGCTCGATATCGTCCAGATAGAACAGCGAGGCCAGGCCCTGGGCCAGCTTGCGCGCCCCGTCGCTGATGGCGGGAATATCGCCCGACACCGTGCCGTGCGAGAGCGCAGCGGGGTAGCAGAAGCAGTGAATCCGGTCGAGACCGGGAAGGTCGCCCTGGAACTCGAACAGCGGGCCCAGATCTGGCGATGCCGACAGCTCGGCATCCTCATCGCCGGTCTCGGGCGTGAAGCGGCTGTTCCACAGCTTTACATGGGCAGCGATGTCCGCAAATTCGGGACGCAGGCTCCAGTCGATGGCAAAGCCTGTGGAGACGATGAGAAAGTCCAGCACGAACACGCCGGCCGAGGTCTGCACCTGCAGCTTGTTGCCTGCTTTTTCCACGCTCTGCACAGCGCAGCCCAGGTTGAAGAAGGCGTTGTCATGGCGCGAGACACGCAGCGTGCTGCCGTGCGGCGGCGGCACTTGCTGGGCGTTGATGTAGTGGCGGATGCGCCATTTCCATGCATCGGGCAGCAGATACTGACCGTGGGTCAGACCGGGCACGCCCGAGCCCTTGGACTTGTTGATCAGCGGCAACTGCTGGCGGCGGATCAGCATGTCCACGCTGGCCGCGCCGTTTTCGAGAGCCGTCGCGGCGCTGTCCATGGCCGAAGCCCCGGCGCCGACCACGCCCACATGCTTGCCCGCCAGCGTGGCGTAGTCCATGGCGTCGGAGGAATGGGCCCAGAACTTCCTGTCCACGCCCCGCATGAAGGCGGGAACCGTGGCGCCGCCCAGGCCGTCGCGGCCTGTGGCCAGCACCAGGCGGCGGGTTTGCCAGGTGGCGGTCACGCCATTGGCCTTGACATCGACTTCCACCACGCCATCGGCCTGCGGGCGCACGGCAATGACTTCATGGCCGTTGCGCACATCGGCGTTGGTCACGCGGCGGTACCAGCGCAGATAGTCCATCCACTGCAGGCGCGGGATCTTGTCCAGCGCTGTCCAGGCATCCAGGCCGAACTGGGCGATGAACCAGGCGCGAAAGGACAGAGCTGCAACCCCCATGGCAGGGCCGGTCAGCTCCTTGGGCGAGCGCAGGGTTTCCATGCGCGCCGTGGTGGCCCATGGGCCTTCGAAGTCTGGCGCGGACTTGTCCAGCAGCACAGGGTTGATGCCGACCTGCTGCAGCGCCATGCTGAGCGCGAGACCGGCCTGGCCGGCGCCGATGACGAGCACGTCATGCACCGGCAGTCCCTTGCGCGTGGAGGGAGGAATCCAGGCCTTGGCAGGCCAGCCCAGAGTGACGAAGTCGTCACGCAGGCGCTCTTCCAGCACTGCAAGCCCCGTGGCGGCGCCTGCCGTAGAAGTTGAATAAGACATAGCTAAAACCCAAAAGCGCCTGAGGCTTGAGCCGCAGACGCATCAAACAAACACCGATAACTTAACACTGCTTGAACCGAAGCAGGACCAAGTGAGAGACACCGAGGAAGGGGCCCCCGCACCGAGGGTGTCGTTCCTCTCCCTTGGCGCGCAGCGCGTAGAGAGAGGGGGGGACGCGGCAGGGCCGCTCAGGGGGTGTTAGTCAATACTTATCTTGGCATCCTTGACCACCTTGGCCCATTTGATGCGATCTTCATGCACGGTCTTCTTGAACTGCTCGGGTGTCTCTTCGCGGATGGTGTTGCCCTGGGAGACAAAGCGCTCGCGCACCTCGGGCTGCTTGAGCACGTCGTTGACGGCCAGGTTGAGCTTTTTGACGATGACCGGGTCCGTGCCCTTGGGCGCGAAGATGCCGAACCAGATGGAGCTGTTGAAGCCCTTGGTGCCCGGCAGGCCGCTGGCGGCAATGGTGGGTACTTCCTTGACGGCTTCCACGGGCTTGGCCGTGGTCACGCCCAGCAGGCGCACCTTGCCGGCCTTGTAGTGGCTCAGAACGGTCTGCACCTGGTTCATGATGCAGCAGGTCTCGCCGCGCAGCACCGAGGTGATGGCTTCGGGGCCGCCCTTGTAGGGCACGTGCACCATGTCCAGGCCCAGACGCGAGTTGAACTCGGCGAATGCCATATGGGTGCCTGCGCCATTGCCGGTGGAGGCGTAGTTGTACTTGCCGGGATGGGCCTTGACCTCGTCGACGAACTCCTTGAGGTTCTTGACGTTGATCACATTGGGATTGATGGTCAGCACATTGGCCACGTCCACCAGCGGTGCGACGGGCACAAAGTCGGCCTCCACGTCGAACGGCAGTTTCTTGTACAGCGCGGCATTGCTACCGTGGGTGGCGGCGGTGCCGAAGTAGATGGTGTAGCCATCGGGCTTGGCGCGGGCCACGAACTCGCTGCCGATATTGCCGGCGGCGCCGCTCTTGTAGTCAATGATGACAGGCTGGCCCAGAATCTTGCCCAGCGGCTCCTGCGCCACACGGCCGATCACGTCCACACCCGAGCCTGCGTTGAAGCCCATGATCATGGTGATGGGCTGATGCGGATAGCTGGCAGCGCCGGGGTCGGCCGCCTGGCTGGCCAGGGGAAGCAGGGCGGCGGCCGCCGTTGTGGCAACAAGACCGGAGATGAAACGGGGCAGCAAACGCATGATGGGACTTGTCCAGAGGAACCTTGAATGCTGTGAATTGTGTCCGTAATTTAATGATTTGCTTCTATATGCTTATGCAGCATTAAGCTTGTGGGGTTAATGCAAAAAAAGCCCAGGTCTCTTGCGAGACATGGGCTGAAATCCGCTGGAAAGTGATGACTCGGAGGGGCCAGCGGAGGGAGCGATCAGGCTTAAAGCGTCAAGAGGCTCTTAGCGACGATAGGGGTTGTGGGGGTTGCGGTCATGGCGGTTGGGCACGCCGTCACCGTCCCTGTCCCAGCGGCTGGCGCGGTAGTCCCAGCGGTTGCCGTGCTGCACCCAGGCGGGCTGGCGGTACACATAGCCGGGGCGGTTCTGCACCCAGTGGCCGGCGCGCCAGACATGGCGATGGCCACGCGGCTCCCAGTAACCAGGGGCCCAGACATAGCCACGGCGCGGAGCGGGCACAGCTTCATAGCGGACCGGGGGCGGTGCGTTGAACTGCACGTTCACATAGGCGCCCTGGCTGGCACCCGCCCAGTAAGCGTTTTGGGCCTGTGCACTACCGGCAAAGCCCAGCAAGGCGAGTGCGCCTGCGGCAGCGACGGTGTGGATGGTGTTGCGGATTGTCAGCATATACGCCTCCTTCATGGGTAGCGGGCTGTCTGTGGGTCCAGGCATCCCTTGGGCTCCATGTTGGAAGGCCAGCGTCAACCGTGGGTTGCCGCTGTGCGAAGTCTTGCAATCTTGTGTGTCTGTTTGGTGAAGAATGTATAAAACAGGCGGCTGATGCAGATACAGCAATCGCATTTAGCTACATATTTGGGAGTGAAGGTCTACCGGCGCAAGGCCGCAAAGGCGGGCAGCTCCCATTTGCGCATGCCCAGCACCAGGGTGTAGCCCTCGATCTTGTTGGGGCCCAGGCGCTGATCCTGCAGATGCTGCTGTGAAAAGTCCTGACCGATGCGCTGAATGCGCTCCACGAAGCTGGGCGCCAGGCTGGGGGCGATGGAGCCATGCACCAGCAGCATGGTCTCGTCCTCGCCGGCAAAAGTGCCGCCAAAATAGTCCAGCACGGCGTTCTCACGGAAGAAGTCCATCACCGGGCCGTTGGTCTGCCAGCGGAAGGTCTTGGCCAGGCGCAGCTTGTAGCGGTTGCCAGGACGCAGCTCGATGATGCCGATGCGGTCCAGCTGCGCCAGATAGCCTATGCCCTCGGGCTCGCTGATGCGGTAGGTGGCGACGATCTGCTCCAGCGTCCACTGGCTGAGCACGCAGATCGCCGTGAGCAGCAGCTTGCGGTCGGCAACCACGGCAATCTCCTGCTCGCGCGTGATCTGCTGCAGCAGCGGCCGGCTGTCGGCCACATTGCGCGCCAGATCGGCAAAGTCCAGGTGCAGGGCGCGGCAGATCTCGTCGATGCGCGACAGCGGCATGTCGCCCTTGGCCAGCATGCGCTTGACGCTGGATTCGGCCATGCCTATGGCCTGGGCCAGGTCGGCATAGGTCATCTGCGCGGCCTTGAGTTCTTTCTTGATGGCGGTGACGAGATCGGCAGTCGTGCTCATGGTATCGGTTGGTAGTACTGGCAGTGCAGCGATATGGCGCAAGTTTAGAAGATTGATGCCGCTGCTTCGGCGGATTTCCATACTGCGCGGCATTCACACAAGGAAGCGCCATGCAACTGCATACCTCATCGATCACGACTGTGGAAATGACGAGCCCCGAGACCTCGGGCACGCTGGAGCAGCGCTTTGCCTTGTTCGGGGGCATGGCCTTGCTGTTCACGCTGGCGCTGCTGATGCCCGGCATGGCTCAGCCCGAGCACTATCACGCCTTTGCCGACCGGCGCGGCTGGCTGGGCCTGCCGCATGCGGCCGATGTGTTGAGCAATCTGGGGTTTGTGCTGGCGGGACTGGCGGGCTGGGTCGCACTGGCCCGTGCCGACTACCAGAAGCTCAACGGCACGGCGCGTGCCCTGTGCGCCCTGTTCTTCACGGGCCTGCTGTGCTCGGGGGCAGGGTCTGCGTACTATCACTGGGCACCGCAGGATTCGAGCCTGGTCTGGGATCGGCTGGGCATGGGCCTGGCTTTCGCCGGCTTGCTGGGCCTGGCGGTACAGACGCGCATTGACGACATCAGCGCCCGCATCACTGCCGGAGTATTGCTGGTGGCCGCACCTGCCAGCGTGGCGGTCTGGGTGCAGACCAGCAATGTGCTGCCCTGGGTGCTGGTGCAGGGCGGCGGCATGCTGATTCTCCTGTGGCTGGCCTTTGTGGCGCCGCGTCGTCACGCGCTGCCCGTTGAGCTGGGCTGGGTTCTCGGCTTGTACCTCGTTGCCAAGCTGCTGGAGCTGTCGGACGGCGATGTGTTCGATGTGACCGCGCAGGCAGTCTCCGGCCACAGCCTCAAGCACTGGATGGCCGCGGCCGCTGCGTGGCCTGTGCTGCGTGCCTTGAAGCAGTGGCGTGAGTCGTAATATTCATAGCGGCGGGCGCATGTTCATCAAGCATCAGCGGCATAAAACCTACAAAAAGATCCGGGCAAGTTGGCACAATGCCTGCAGCGCCACAGGGAGAGATCCATGAATTCCACGCCGACCGTGCATACGGCCGCCGCTGCACCGCAGCATGCCCACCCCAACCAGTTCGCCCTGCTGGGCCAGCGCCGCTTTGCGCCGTTTTTCTGGACGCAGTTTGCCGGTGCGGGCAATGACAATCTCTTCAAGTTTGCCTTCACGGTGATGGTCACTTATCAGCTCAGCGTCTCGTGGCTGCCGCCTTCCATGGCCGGCCTGGTGATCGGTGCGCTGTTCACCCTGCCTTATCTGCTGTTTTCGGCCACTTCGGGTCAGCTGACCGACAAATGGGACAAGACCCGCATGTTCCGTCTGGTCAAGAACCTCGAGATCGCCATCATGCTGATTGCGGCCTGGGGCTTTGTCCAGGCCAATGTGCCGGTGCTGCTGCTGTGCGTGTTCCTCATGGGGCTGCACTCCACGCTGTTCGGCCCCGTCAAGTTCGCCTATCTGCCCCAAGTGCTCAACGACCGCGAACTCACGGGCGGCAACGGCATGGTGGAGATGGGTACTTTTGTCGCCATCCTGCTCGGTCAGGTCGCTGGCGGCCTGCTGATCGCCGTGCCCGAGGTCGGTCATATGCAGGTCGCCATGGCCTGCGTGGCCGTCGCGGTCGTGGGCCGCATCTGCGCGCAGTTCATTCCTCACGCGCCCGCGACCGATCCGGGCCTGGTCATCAACTGGAACCCGTTCACCGAAACCTGGCGCAACCTCCAGCTGGCGCGCCAGCAGCCTGTGGTGTTCCGCTCGCTGCTGGGCATCAGCTGGATGTGGTTCTTCGGCGCGGTGTTTCTCTCGCAGTTCCCCAGTTTTGCCAAGGAGGTGCTGCATGGCGACGAGCATGTGGCATCGCTGCTGCTGGTGATCTTCTCGGTGGGCATAGGTATCGGCTCGCTGCTGTGCGAAGTGTTCAGCCGTCGCCAGGTGGAGATCGGCCTGGTGCCGCTTGGCGCGATTGGCATGAGCGTGTTTGCGATTGATCTGTTCTTTGCCACGCGCGCGCTGCCGCCCTCCGAGCTGATGGGCGTTAACGCCTTTTTTGGCGAGGCCAAACACTGGCGCGTGATGCTGGATCTGGGCCTGCTGGCGCTGTCGGCGGGCATCTACAGCGTGCCCATGTATGCGCTGATCCAGATGCGCAGCCAGCCCACGCACCGCGCGCGCATCATCGCGGCCAACAATATCCTCAACGCGCTGTTCATGATCGCCTCGGCCGTGCTGGCCGGTGCCTTGCTGGCCGCAGGTTGCAGCATTCCCCAGGTGTTTCTGATCACCGGCATTGCCAACGCCATCGTGGCGCTCTATGTGTTCCTGCTGGTGCCCGAATATCTGCTGCGCTTTGTGGCCTGGGTCATCACCCACTTTGTCTACCGCTTCAAGGTGCGTGGCGACGAGCATATTCCGCGCGATGGCGCGGCCGTGCTGGTCTGCAACCATGTGAGCTTTGTCGATGCCATCTTGCTCATGGCGGCCAGCCCGCGTCCCATTCACTTTGTGATGGATCACCGCATCTTCCAGGCGCCGGTGCTGGGCTGGTTGTTCAAGCTGGCCAAGGCGATTCCGATCGCGCCGCACAAGGAGGACCCTGCGACCTATGAAGCCGCGTTCGCGCGGGCCGCGGAGGTGCTGCGCGAGGGCGATTTGCTGGCCATCTTCCCTGAGGGCGGCATCACCTCTGACGGTCAGCTGCAGCCGTTCAAGGGCGGCATCATGAAGATTCTCGACCATGCGCGAGATGACGGCCTGCAGGTTCCCGTCATTCCTATGGCGCTGACCAATCTCTGGGGCTCCTACTTCAGCCGCATCGAGCTGCGCGGCGGCAGGAATGTAGCCATGGTCAAGCCGCTGCGCCGCGGCCTGTTCAACCGCGTGGGGCTGGAGGTGGGCGAGCCCGTGGCGGCTGCTGCGGTCACTCCGGCCCTGCTGCAGCAGAACGTGGCGGATTTGCTGCAGCGTTGAAGGTTGGATGATCAGGGCGCGATCCGGATATCACCCATGTAGGCAAGTCCTTCGCCATGGGTGTTGTCCGAGTCCGCCGAGACAGTGACGCCGATGATGGTGGGCATGGTCTGGGACTCGTCGCCAAAGGCGTGCAGATAGTCGGACGTCAGATTGCGCTGTTCCGTCACCCACTGGCCTTTGTGCGTACTGCCGCTTTGCAGCACGATATAGCGCATGCGATGCGTGAACGCGTTGTGCATGACCGCCCCTACGGGCTGCTTGTTGTCCCAGACATAGCACAGCGTCTCGGCGGGAATGTCCTCTCCGGTGCTGATTCTGCCCAGACGCAGCTTTGCCCGTTCACCAAAGCTCAGCTGCGACTTGTCAAAGTCGAAGGACACGCAGAGCTTGAGTGCCGCATCGTCGCCAGCCCTGGTTTTGATATCGGCCTTGTCGATCATCTGATCCACGCGCCAGCGCCACTGCAGCTGCAGATCGGGTGAAGCACTCAGGTGCAGCGTGTGAACCATATTGCCGTAGGCGTCCTGTGTGCTCACGCGCAGCACATGCCCGCCATCCTGGTCCACCACATTGAATGTCGTCGGATTCTTGTTGGGCAGGGTGGCAAAGTGCCAGGGTCCGCCCAGCGGGCCCGTCGGCATCTGCGAAAAAGCGGGAATGCTGCCGCCCTGCGCCAGTGCCGAGACAGCTAGCGTGGACATGGCCGTGGTGAGCGCTGCCGCAAGCCGGCTTTGCCGGCGTGAGGATTTGTGCAGGGCGAAGGTCTGAGAGTGAAGCCGCATGGATTGCCTGATGATTTTTGAAAGTTGTGGGCGCGGGAGTGGGGCAAGATGCACAAGCTGCAGCCGGTTTGGGGGCTGGCAGCGGGCGGTGAGTATCGCTTTGCGATACTGCGAGACCTGCCGCTTGCTGATTTTGACAAAACACAGGGCCGAAGTTTCGGGCGCATGGATGATTCGTTCGTCGCCGCATGCAAATCGCGGCCCATTTCAACAACCACTGGGAGCCATTTGTGATCAACGTCCTGACCTTTATCCGTCCTCTTCGCAACTGCCTGTGCGCCCTGGGCGCGGCCTTTGCCTTGCTGGGCGGCAGTGCGGTCCACGCCCAGAGCGAAGCCTCTCTGGTGCTGTCGGCCCTGCCTGTGGCATCGGTGGTTGCAGCGGTATCGGGTGGTGCTTCGGAGGAAGTCGTGGCAATACCCCTGTTTCTGTCGGCCGCTGGTGCATCCGTGATCGTTGAGGCCGTGGAGAGCAGTGCCACAGGCGTGACCTATGTGCTCAAGAATGTGGCTGACGGCACCTCGGCCGTGGTCAAGGTCTCTGGCCAGGCCGCAGGCGCCCTGTCGGTCGGTGTGGGCACGGTGGTGCAGACCAGCGCCACGGCGGCCGGCGTGATTCTGTCCACGGCAGGCAAGGTGCTGGCTTTCATCCCCAACGAAATCGGCAAGGCGCTGATGCACAACGAGCGTCTGTAATTCAAGAAGCGGGAGGCACGTATGTTCAAGGAACCGACAAGTGTTGTACAAGCCATGGCGCCCGCTCGACGCGCCGGCATGCCCATTCCCGGCCCTGTGGCGCTGGCGCTGGGCGCCGCGCTGATTGCCTGGGCAGGCTCGGCCGAGGCCGGTCGCAGCTGTGAAGACCGACCGCTGACTGCCGATGTCATGGCCAAGGGGCTGAATCTGGCCGCGCGCACCTCCAAGGCGCTGGATGCCGAGTTTCAGAAGAACGGCACCCAGGTCGTGCTGCTGGCGCGGCAAGGACAGGATTTGAGCAAATACGATCTCAAGTACTCGCACTATGGCTGGGCTTACAGAACACCCGCCGGCCCCTGGCGCGTGGCCCACAAGCTCAACGAGTGCGGCACCGCGTCCGGCCATATCTACCGCCAGGGCCTGGGCGAGTTCTTTCTTGACGATATGTGGCGCTACGAAGCCGCCATTCAGATCCCGACACCGGCGGTGCAGCAGGCCCTGCTCAAGTTCCTGAGCGCTCCCACGGTGCTGCGCCTGCAAAACGAGCCCTACAGCATGGTCAGCTATGTCTGGAGCAGCAAATACCAGCAGTCGAACCAATGGGCGACCGAGACGCTGGCAGCCGCCATGGAGCCGGCGGCGATTCAGAACCGCGCACAGGCTCAGGCCTGGTTGCAGTCCAAGGGCTATGAGCCCAGCGCGCTCATCATCCGGGCGTTCTCGCGACTGGGCGGGCGCATGACGGCTGCCAATATCGCGTTTGACGATCATCCGAATGAAAAGCGCTTTGCCAGCCGCATCGAGACGGTGACGGTGGACTCCGTGACCCAGTGGTTGCAGCGCACGCAACTGGCATCGGCCGTGCGTACCGTGCAGTGAGTTTGAGCCTTTTTGGCTTCAAGGCCTTGCTGAGTATGCGCATGGCGCTACGTTTTTGGAGTAATTGAAAATGAGCAAGTCTCTGCGTTTGCCCGAGAAATGGTTTCGCCGCGGCCTCTGGCTGGTGGCGCTGGTGTTTGCCTTCTTCCTGATCGGTCTGGGTGGGCTGGTGGTGGGCAATCTGCCGCAGCCTGATCGCTCGCTGGAGGTGGAGTCCTTTATTCCGCAGGCCGATGCACAACGTGTGCGGGCCGAAATCGACAAGGCCCAGAAGACGGCCGGCGTGACCCAGAAGGCGCTGGACCGGGCTCAGCTCAAATTCGATGCCGAGCGCGCCCGCTACCAATCGGCACGCGATACCTTCGACAACTGGGTGGCAACCCGTCACGCAACCGAGCGACCCGAACAGGATGCCGAGTTGGTGGTGCGCAGCAAGGCGCTGGACGAGCTCAAGCAGGCTGAGGACAAGGCCCGCCAGGAGCGCGAGAAAGAGGCCCAGACCCATCTGGAGGCCAATCAGGCCGTCTCCAACGCCGAGGCGGAGATGAGCAATCTGCGCGAGCAGGCCTATCCTCAGTACGAAGCCGCCATGCGAGCCAGCGAGCTGCGCGTGTTTCTGTTCCGCCTGGCCATCACCTTGCCCCTGCTGGGCGTGGCGGGCTGGCTGTTCGCCAAGAAGCGCAAGAGCACCTGGTGGCCATTTGTTTGGGGCTTTATCTTTTTTGCGCTGTTCGCCTTCTTTGTCGAGCTGGTGCCTTATCTGCCCGACTACGGCGGCTATGTGCGCTATATCGTAGGCATTTTGGTGACGGTATTGCTGGGGCGCTATGCCATTCTGGCGCTCAACCGCTATCTGGAAAAACAGAAGCTGCAGGAGTCCTTGCCCGAAGAGCAGCGCCGTGAGGAGCTGAGCTATGACGTGGCGCTGGAGCGTCTGTCCAAGAATGTGTGCCCGGGCTGCGAGCGCCCGGTGGATCTCAAGAACACCGAGATCGACTTCTGCCCCCATTGCGGTATCGGCCTGTTCGACCATTGCGGCAGTTGCAATACCCGCAAGAGCGCGTTCTCACGCTTTTGTCATAGCTGCGGCACTGCGGCCGGCAAGATGCTGCCGCGTCCCGATGCGGCGGTGGCAGCACCGCTCCCATCCGGGTCCGACGAGCCAGGATGACCTTGGGCCGGGCTATCGGCATGTCGCGCTCAGCAAAGCTGTGAACTGACGCGATCGCGCCCGGCGGCCTTGGCCTCATACAAAGCCTGGTCTGCCTGCTGCAGCAGCAGGTCCAGGCTTTGATGCGCTTGCAGGCTTGCGGTATGGACCAGGCCAATGCTGACCGTGGCACTCATCGTCTTGTCATTCATGGGCACGCGCAGCTCCCGGATGGCGCGGTTGATGCGCTTGGCGATCTCCTGCGCAGCGGTTGCGTCTACCTTGGGCAGGGCCACGGCGAATTCCTCGCCTCCCATGCGGCCCACGATGTCCTGAGCGCGCAGCACCTGGCTCAGGGTCTGGCTGAAGCTGCGCAGCAATTGGTCGCCTCCCGCATGGCCGAAGCTGTCGTTGATCTGTTTGAAGTGGTCGAGATCCAGCATCAGAATGGCGAAGGGCTGGCCATCCTGGCGGCAACGCTCCAGTATTCTTTGCCCCTGCTTCATGAAGGCGCCGCGTGCCAGCATATCGGTCAGAAAGTCGTGGTTGACGGCATGACTGAGCTTTTGCATCAGCTCGTTGCGAGCCATATGCGATCCGGCCACCGCCAGCGGGCCCAGCACCAGCATGCATAGCCCCATGCGAAATGACAGCGTTTCGAGAAAATGAGCGGGTGTGAATTCAAGCGTGCCAAGCGAAATGAAGATGATGCTGCTCAGGCAAAGTGCTGCCGTGATCAGCGTCAGACTGAAGATGCGATAGCTCAGCGCGCACCACAGAAGAGCCGGCAGCGAGAATGCCAGCGAGCCGGGACCCTTGATCCAGTAACTTATTGTTTCAAGCGCGACGACCGACAGCAGCGGCAGGATGCGAGGCAAGGGGGAGGGCTCGGCCAAGTAGGTAGCTGGAAGCTTGCGTGTTGGCCAGGCCAGAACAATGGGCAAAAATATCATGTAGTTCAGCCACTCGCTGCTCAACCACATGGAAAAAGCCTGCCAGTGCGGTGTATCGAAAACGGCGCTCAGCACAGGCCCTCCCAATATCGCGGCCGTCAGTGCGCCCAGGCCGCTGCCCACGAAGAGGCTCAGGGCGGAGGACTGGCGCTGCATGAACAGAGTGGCATTGCTCTGCCTGTGCATCAACGCCCAGGCCATGCCAACGCCCGCCATATTGGCCATGCTCAGCAGAACTGCAACATCGAGCCGGCTGCCTGTCAGAAGATCCGCAGCGATATAGCCAGCCGAGACCGCCAGTATCGAGCTCGGGCGCAGCCAGCCGGGCTTGTGCAGAAGAGTGCCCAGCAATAGCGCGTTTGCGGGCCAGATCGCCGAGAAAAACCCCAAAGGACGTCCCAGGATACCGAGTAAGGCTGCCACGAACACCATGCATCCCAGGGCGAGCGCGACCGTCCATGCCTGGGTGGCGGTGGTCTGTAGCGAAGGCGTTTGCTTGGGTGAGGAAGCTTCGGTCATGGAGGGGGATGCCGCGAGCGTTTCGTGTCGTGCTTTTCAGTGGCTGTTGGTGGATTTCGATGCCAATCGCCAAAGATGCCGGTTGTTGTCGCTCAATGTGCTGATGTTTTAACAAAAACATACAGAAAATCGGCCTCTTACGCTGCATTGCAGTGGGCAATTGACGAAATTTTTCAATTGAAGGTTTCAATGGTGAAATCTGAAAGCAAAAAAGCCAGAGACTGGCTCTGGCTTTTTTGTGTTCTGCTGCAGCAGATGGAGTCGAAGGCTTAGACCCCCCGTGCGCGATCGGCCTTGAACTGGGCGCGAAACTGGGCAAAGCTGCCTGTGTCCAGCGCGTCGCGGATTTCCTGCATCAGGTTCAGGTAATAGTGCAGGTTGTGGATGGTGGTGAGCATGGGGCCCAGCATCTCGCCGCAGCGGTCCAGATGGTGCAGATAGGCGCGGCTGAAGCCTTCGCGGCCGCCATCGTCCCAGCTCACGCCGCTCTTGCCCGCGCAGGCATGGCAGGTGCAGGTGGTGTCTATGGGCTGGTGATCCACCTTGTGACGAGCGTTGCGGATCTTCAGATCGCCGTAGCGCGTGAAGATGGTGCCGTTGCGTGCATTGCGGGTAGGCATCACGCAGTCAAACATGTCCACGCCATCGGCCACGCCTTGCACCAGGTCTTCGGGTGTGCCAACGCCCATCAGGTAGCGCGGCTTGTTGGCGGGCAGCAGATGCGGCGTGTGGGCCATGATCTCCAGCATTTCGTCCTTGGGCTCGCCCACGGAGACACCACCCACGGCATAGCCGGGGAAATCGATTTCCAGCAGACCCTGCAGCGATTCCTCGCGCAGATTGGTGTACATGCCGCCCTGCACGATGCCGAACAAGGCATTGGGGTTTTCCAGGCGCTGGAATTCCTCCTTGGAGCGCTTGGCCCAGCGACGGCTCATCTCCATGGACTTGCGCGCTTCGGCTTCGGTGGTCTTCTTGCCGTTGGTTTCGTAGGGCGTGCACTCGTCGAGCTGCATGACGATGTCCGAATTCAGAATCGTCTGGATCTGCATGCTGACCTCGGGCGACATGAACAGCTTGTCTCCGTTCACGGGGCTCTGGAAATGCACGCCTTCTTCGGTGATCTTGCGCATAGCACCCAGCGACCAGACCTGGAAGCCCCCCGAGTCGGTCAGTATGGGCTTGTCCCACTTCTCGAAGTCGTGCAGACCGCCGAAGGACTTCATGATGTCCAGGCCTGGACGCATCCACAGATGGAAGGTGTTGCCCAGGATGATCTGTGCGCCCATTTCTTCGAGGCTGCGCGGCATCACGCCCTTGACGGTGCCATAGGTGCCCACGGGCATGAAGATGGGGGTCTGGACCTTGCCGTGATTAAGCGTCAAGGTGCCACGGCGCGCGTGGCTGGTCGGGTCGGTCTTGAGAAGGTCAAACTGCAGCATAGCCCGCTATTTTCCCAGATGCCCGCAAGCACTGCTGCAATAGCCGGTGCATGCCCCAGATTCGCAACCCGTCTTTGCAGCCTGGGCCTACACTGGTGTGCAAGACGAACAGGAGGTTGCCATGCTCAAGATCATGATTGCGGTGGATGGATCGGATGTCGCACTTGAGGCCGTACGCCACGGCATCAAGCTTTTGCAGAGCGGACTGGATGCTCACTTTGTGATAGCTCATGTGCAGAAGGAAGCCACGCTGCTGGAGCTTGCAACCACAGATTCAGATCTGATCGCCAACGCCAGCATTGAAGCCGGCATGGATCTGGTGGCGCCTGCACAGGATCTTCTCAAGGAGGCCGGGGCCTCCTATGAAGTGGAGATCAGCCTGGGCGAAGAGGCCAATACCCTGATCGATATTGCCGAGAGCAATGAATGCGATCAGATCATCATCGGTGCCACGGGCCAGAGCGGCCTGGGCAGCATTCTGATCGGCTCGGTCTCACGCGAGGTGGCCAGACACAGTCGGCTGCCGGTGACGATTGTGAAAATGCCCGAAGTGGCCGAGGCGGATGACAATTCCGCTGAAGATGCTGATTCCTGATTTGATAGCGCTATGTGATTGATCAATAAGCGCTGGAAGGAAATTTGATTGGAGGTCAGGCCGCACGGCGCTGCTGGCCGGATTCACGTCTTTGCCAGCTGCTGCGGCTGCCTGCACGATGGGCTGCAAATTTGCCATGCGGCATGCTGGCCAGACGCATCAGCATCCAGCGGCAATAGCCTTGCACGCTCAGGCATTTGTTGATTTCTTCTTCGGGCAGCGGCCCGGAGACCACGACCAGCCGGTTTGCGCCTTCCCAGTCTCCTGCCATGCGCAGACGGCGTTGCGTGCCCATGGCCCAGGAGTGAATGCGGGTGGGGTGACCATGTTGGTGCACGCGGCCTGTGATTCGGTCAAACGCGATGGCGACCAGCTCGGTCTTGAGGCGATAGGGGCGCTCTCCCGTGATGGCGTTGGGCGCATCACGCATGTCGTAGAGATAGTAGAACCCGGACTTGAGCCGATATCGCAGATGCAGTAAATCCATGAACCATGCCCCCAAGCCTGTGTCACGCAGGACTGCGTGCAGGACATTCTCCATGAAATTGTCACAAAACGGTGTTTTTTCGGGCTCAGGCACTTTCTGGCGAGCTCAGCACCTGTCTGAGCTTGCCCAGTTGTTCATACAGATCGCTGGCGTTTTTGCTGCCCAGTGGAGTCAGCAACTGCTCAAGCCATAGCTCATGCGCGGCAGCCATGGCCTTGAACTGCTTTTTGCCCGAGCGGGTCAGGCGCACGATCATGGAGCGGCGGTCTTCCTCGTCAGCCACGCGTTCCACCCAGCCTTCGGCCACCAGTTGATCGGTCAGTCCGGTCACATTGCCGCCGGTCACCATCAGATATTCCGACAGGGTCTTCATGCGCAGACCTTTGGGAAAGCGGCTGAGTTGTGCCAGGTAGTCAAAACGAGGCAAGGTCGTGCCGAACTCTGTGCGTAGCTGGCTGCGAATGACTTGCTCGATCTGTGTGCTGCAGGTCAGAAGGCGAAGCCACAGGCGCACGGCCTGATGGTCGGAGTGGGACAGGCCAGCCTCGCGTCCCGGGGCTTCGGGCATGTCGATGGAGAAATCCGGATTGTATTGGGCCATGGTTGGCATGGTGCGCAAACTAACGTGCTTTGGGTTCAGGGTTTGGCCGGATTCTAGTGAAAATTTCATGCATTAATAATTTAGATATAAAGTAATTTTTCAAAAGCCAGGAACGGATCACTGTCATGAAAATTGTCTGCATAGGTGGTGGCCCCGCCGGCTTGTACTTCGCTTTGCTGATGAAGCAGATGAGCCCTGAGCATGAGGTGACGGTGGTGGAGCGCAACAAGCCCTACGACACCTTTGGCTGGGGCGTGGTTTTCTCCGATGCCACCATGGACAATATGCGCGACTGGGACCCGGTGACAGCCGCGCAGATCGAGCAGGCTTTCAACCATTGGGACGATATCGAGTTGCTGTTCAAAGGGCGCAAGATTCGCTCCGGAGGACATGGTTTTGTGGGGATTGGCCGCAAGCATCTGCTCAATATCCTGCAAGCACGATGCGAACAGCTGGGTGTGAACCTGGTGTTCGAGACCGATGTGCAAAGCGACGAGGATTATCCGGATGCCGACCTTGTGATTGCCTGCGATGGCGTGAACTCGCGCATCCGCAGCAAGTACGCTGACATCTTCAAGCCCGATATCGTCACCCGCCCCAATCGCTATATCTGGCTGGGGACGAACAAGGTCTACGAGGCATTCACCTTTGATTTCGTGCGCACGCCACATGGCTGGTTTCAGGCGCATATCTACAAGTTCGACGACAAGACCTCGACCTTCATCGTGGAGACCACGGAGGAATGCTGGAAAGCCAGCGGTCTCGACACCGCCGATCAAGAGCAGTCCATTGCCTTCTGTGAAAAGTTGTTCGCGGACAATCTTCAGGGCGAGAAATTGATGACCAATGCCCGCCATCTGCGCGGCTCGGCCTGGATCAACTTTCAGCGCGTGGTCTGCGATCAGTGGTGGTTGAAAAACCGCAAGGGCAGCCATGTGGTGCTGATGGGCGATGCCGTGCATACGGCACATTTCGCCATTGGCTCAGGAACCAAGCTGGCGATCGAGGATGCGATCGAGCTGGCACGCCAGTTCAAGCAGCGGGGTGATGCGGCTGCTCATATTCCCGAGGTGCTGGCGGCCTATCAGGAAGCGCGTCGCGTTGAGACGCTGCGCATTCAGAATGCGGCCTGGAATGCGATGGAGTGGTTCGAGGTCTGCGGCCAGCGCTATTGCGACCAGCTGGAGCCCGAGCAGTTCATGTACTCCATGCTCACGCGCAGTCAGCGCATCAGCCATGAAAACCTGCGCCTGCGTGATGCGCAGTGGCTTGGTGGCTATGAGAAATGGCTGGCCGAAAGAAACGGTGTCGCGGTCGATGCCAAGGCGCCGCCGCCCATGTTCCTGCCCTATACCCTGCGCGGCATCACGCTGAAGAACCGTATCGTGGTCTCTCCCATGGCGCAGTATTCTGCGGTTGATGGCGTGCCTGGTGAGTTTCACCTCGTTCACCTGGGTGCGCGTGCGCTTGGCGGCGCCGGTCTGGTGTTTGCCGAGATGGCCTGTGTCAGCGCCGAGGGGCGCATCACGCCCGGCTGCCCGGGTACTTATAGCGCTGAGCAAAAGCAGGCCTGGAAACGCATCAGCGACTGGATTCACACCAACACCGATGCCAAGTTCGCCATGCAGATCGGCCATGCGGGTGCCAAGGCCTCGACGCGGCTGGCCTGGGAAGGTACGGATCTGCCGCTGGAGCAGGGCAACTGGCCCGTCATGGCAGCGTCGGAGCAGCAATATCTGCAGGGAGTGAGCCAGATCTCCAGGGCCATGACACGCGCCGACATGGATGAGGCGCTGCAGCAGTTTGTGCATGCTGCGCAAATGGCGGCCGACATAGGCGTGGACTGGCTGGAGCTGCACTGTGCGCACGGCTATCTGCTGTCGGGCTTTATCTCGCCGCTGACCAATCAGCGCAGCGATGAATATGGCGGCAGCCTGGAAAACCGCTTGCGCTACCCGCTGGAAGTGTTCAAGGCCATGCGCGCCGTTTGGCCGCAGGACAAGCCCATGTCCGTGCGTATCTCGGCTCATGACTGGGTGCCTGGCGGCATCACGCCCGAAGATGCGGTACAGATTGCCAAGGCCTTCAAGGCCGCAGGTGCCGATCTGATCGACTGCTCATCGGGGCAGGTCAGCAAGCTCGAAAAGCCGGTGTTCGGCCGCATGTATCAAACCCCGTTTGCAGACCGCATCCGACAAGAGGCCGGTATTGCGACCATGGCCGTGGGCGCGATCAGCGAGGCCGACCATGCCAACAGCATCATTGCTGCAGGACGTGCCGATCTGTGTGCGATTGCCAGACCGCATCTGGCCAATCCGGCCTGGACGCTGACCGAGGCCGCCAAGATAGGCTACACGCCTATCGTCTGGCCCAAACAATACTTCCAAGGCAAGCGCCAGATGGAAGCCCTGTTCGAGCGCGAAAAGGCCTTGAAATGAAGCGCCCCCTGAGTCGCTGCGCGCCTTCCCCCCACTCTCCACACGCTGCGCGCTATGGGAGGGGGCGACACCCGTGGCGTGGGGCGGCTCTTCCTTGGTGTCCGAGGGGCGGTTCGCGCCAGTTTCGTGAGCGATGGAGAACTCAATGACAGGCGATCGGAACGATCAACATCAACATGCGCTGGTGACGGGCGCGGGCCAAGGCATTGGCGAGGCGATTGCACGCCAGTTGCTGGCGCAGGGCGCTCGCGTCACGGTGCTGGGGCGTCGCGCCGAGCCGCTGCAAAAACTGG
The DNA here is from genome assembly GCF_039581385.1 of Comamonas sp. A7-5. Lineage (NCBI taxonomy): Bacteria > Pseudomonadati > Pseudomonadota > Betaproteobacteria > Burkholderiales > Comamonadaceae > Comamonas > Comamonas sp. A7-5. Next base: position 91,093 of record NZ_JBCPWO010000007.1, on the reverse strand, counting down.
TGGAAGAACATCCCGGTCAATGCCGGATGGTGCTGGCCGATGTGGCGGATGAAGCACAGGTGAAAACAGCGTTTGAGAAGGCAGTGGCTGCGCAAGGTGCCATCAGTATCCTGATCAACAACGCAGGTCAGGCCGGCAGTGCACCGTTCATGAAGATGGATGCCGCGCATTGGCAGCAGATGCTGGCCGTCAACCTGAGTGGCACCATGCACTGCATCCAGCAAGTGCTGCCGGCCATGTCCGCTACGGGCTGGGGACGTATCGTCAATGTGGCCAGCACGGCTGGTTTGGTGGGCTATGCCTATGTCGCAGCCTATGTGGCGGCCAAGCATGGCGTGGTGGGCTTGACACGAGCCCTGGCGCTGGAGTACGCCAAGACCGGGATCACCGTCAACGCCGTCTGCCCCGGCTATACCGAAACAGAGATTGTCAAAACCAGCATTGACCGCGTCGTAGCCAAGACCGGTCGCACACCAGAGCAGGCAATGGCCGAGTTCGTCAAATCCAACCCCCAAGGCCGCCTGGTACAGCCGCACCAGGTGGCGGACGCCGTGCTGTGGCTATGTGGGCGAGGCGCATCAAGTATTACCGGGCAAGCCATAGCCGTCGCTGGTGGCGAAGTCATGTGAACCGGATTTTTGGAGACAGACATGAGCGAATATGCAATCGATCCAGCGCTGCAAGCTGGCAATCACAAGCAGCTGGCGGGCTATAGGGCCACGCATTTCCAGTGGCAGGTGCAGGCTGGCGTGGCAACCATCACTCTCAATCGTCCGGAGCGCAAGAATCCGCTGACGTTTGATTCCTACGCCGAACTGCGCGACCTGTTTCACCAGCTCAAGTGGACGCAGGATGTAAAGGCCGTGGTGCTGGTCGGCGCGGGCGGCAACTTCTGCTCGGGCGGTGATGTGCACGAAATCATTGGACCGCTGGTTGCGCTCAAGGCTCCCGAGTTGCTGATGTTCACCCGCATGACGGGCGAACTGGTCAAGACCATGCGAGCCTGTCCGCAGCCCATCATTGCGGCAGTCGATGGCGTGTGCGCGGGGGCAGGGGCCATCATGGCCATGGCCTCGGACATGCGCCTTGGCACTGCGCGCAGCAAGACCGCGTTCCTGTTCAACCGCGTGGGGCTGGCGGGCTGCGATATGGGGGCCTGCGCCATGCTGCCGCGCATCATTGGTCAGGGCCGTGCGAGTGAGTTGCTCTATACGGGACGCAGCCTGGGCGGCGAGGAGGGTGAACGCTGGGGCTTCTTCAACCGTCTGTGTGAACCCGAGAGCTTGCTGGCCGATACGCAGAAGCTGGCCGCCGATCTGGCCGCCGGGCCCAGCTTTGCCAACGGCATCACAAAGACCATGCTGCACCAGGAATGGGCCATGACGATTGAGCAGGCCATCGAAGCCGAAGCCCAGGCCCAGGCACTGTGCATGCTGACCGAGGATTTCTCGCGTGCCTATCACGCGTTTGTCGCCAAGCAAAAACCGGTATTTCAAGGAAACTGACATGGCAGACACCAGCTATCTGAAGTGGCCTTTTTTCGAGCCCCATCACGCACGTCTGACACAGTCGCTGGATGCCTGGGCAAGGCAGAACATTGCGCATGCGCATGGCCCCGATGTGGATGCCGAATGCCGCAAACTGGTCAAGGCCCTGGGCGAGGCCGGCTGGCTGCGTCATGCGGTTGCGGGTACGGCCTATGGCGGTGCGGGAGAGCAGATCGACACCAGAGCCATCTGCCTGATCCGGGAGACTCTGGCGCGTCATAGCGGGCTGGCCGACTTTGCGTTTGCCATGCAGGGTCTGGGCTCGGGGGCGATTTCTCTGGCGGGCAGCGAGGAGCAGAAAAAACGCTATCTGAGCCTGGTGGCCAGGGGCGATGCGATCTCAGCCTTTGCGCTGTCCGAGCCCGACGCCGGCTCGGACGTGGCGGCCATGGCCTGCGAGGCCACGCTGGAAGGTGATCACTATGTCATCAACGGCGAGAAGACCTGGATTTCCAACGGGGGCATTGCCGACTTCTATGTCGTTTTTGTGCGTACCGGCGAGGCTGCGGGTTCGCGTGGTCTGTCGGCACTGATTGTGGAGGCCGGCACCCCGGGCTTTGAGATTGCCGAGCGTATCAACGTCATCGCGCCACACCCGCTGGCGCGTTTGAAGTTTTCGAACTGCCGCGTGCCTGCCGCCCAGCTCGTGGGCGCGGCCGGCGAGGGCTTCAAGGTGGCGATGCGCACGCTCGATGTGTTCCGCACCTCGGTGGCCGCCGCATCGTTGGGCTTTGCGCGTCGTGCCATGGATGAGGCATTGCAGCGCGCGGCCAGCCGCAAGATGTTCGGTGGCGTGCTGGCTGATTTTCAGCTCACCCAGGCCAAGCTGGCGCAGATGGCCACGCAGATCGACAGCGCGGCACTGCTGACCTATCGCGCAGCCTGGTTGCGTGACCAGGGCGAGAACGTGACACGGGAGGCCGCCATGGCCAAGATGACGGCGACGGAAAACGCCCAGCAGGTGATCGATGCCGCCGTGCAGATCTGGGGCGGCCTGGGTGTGGTCAGCGAGCAGCCTGTGGAGCGCCTTTACCGGGAGATTCGCGCCCTGCGCATCTACGAAGGCGCGACCGAGGTGCAGCAGCTCATCATTGGGCGTGAACTTATCAAAAGTCATAGCTGATAGCGCTTTTGTATCAAGCGTTTGATCCTGTTTTCGCCTGAAAGATCGGAATCATGTCTTACACCGCGCATATCGATACCTTTGCTGCCGACAACCTGCCACCGCCCGAGCAGCAGCCCGAGTTCATTTTCGAGCTGCCCGAGCTGAGGTTCCCCGAGCGCCTGAACTGTGCCGTGGAGCTGCTGGATAGACATGTGAGCGAGGGGCGCGGCGACCGTTTGTGCATTCAGGCCGAAGGCCTGCGCTGGAGCTATGCGGATCTGCAGCTCAAGGCCAATCGCATCGCCAATGTGCTGACGCAGGAGCTGGGACTGCAGCCGGGCAACCGCGTGTTGCTGTGCGCACCCAACAATCCCATGATGGTGGCCTGCTGGTTTGGCGTCATCAAGGCCGGGGGCATTGCCGTGGCCGCCATGCCGCTGTTGCGGGCCAAGGAGCTGTCCACCATCATCGACATAGCGCAGATCAGCCATGCGCTGTGCGATGTGGCGCTGCGCATCGAGGTGCAGGGTGCGCAGGAAAAAACCAGCACGCTCAAGGCCGTGCGCTATTTCAATAGTGTGGAAGCCGATGCCCTGGAGCGCTTGATGGAGCAGGTGGGCGATGACTTCCAGGCCGTGGAAACCGCAGCGACCGATACCTGCCTGCTGGGCTTCACCTCGGGCACCACGGGCGTGCCCAAGGCCACCATGCATTTTCATCGTGATGTGATGGCGGTCTGCGCCTGCTGGCCCGTGCATACGCTGCGTGCCAATGCCGACGATGTGTTCATAGGCAGTCCTCCGCTGGCATTCACTTTCGGGTTGGGTGGGCAGGTGCTGTTCCCTATGTCCATCGGGGCCAGCATGGCCTTGCTGGAGAAAGCCGGCCCCGTGCAATTGGTTGATGGCATTGAGCGATTTGGTGCCAGTGTGGTGTTCACGGCGCCCACGTCCTACCGTGTGATGGCCCAGCAGGGCGAACGCATCCGCCGCACCCGGCTGCGCAAATGCGTGTCGGCGGGCGAGGCCTTGACCGCCTCCACACGCGCGCTGTGGAAGGAGGCGACCGGTATTGAAATCATTGACGGCATCGGTTCTACCGAGATGCTGCACATCTTCATCTCGCACCGCGAAGAGGAGGCTCGTCCCGGTGCCACCGGCAAGGCCGTGCCCGGCTATCGTGCCAAGGTGGTGGATGATGCGGGGGTCGAGGTACCGCCCGGCACCGTGGGCAGGCTGGCCGTGCAGGGACCAACGGGATGCCGCTATCTCAACGACAGCCGTCAGACCAAGTATGTGAGCCGGGGCTGGAATCTGACGGGCGATGCCTATCTGATGGATGTCGACGGCTACTTCGTTTATCAGGCACGCACCGACGACATGATCATCTCGGCCGGATACAACATCGCTGCACCCGAAGTCGAAGAGGCCCTGATGCAGCACGGTTCTGTGGCTGAATGCGCGGTGATTGGCGTGGCCGACAGCGAGCGAGGCCAGATCGTCAAGGCTTTTGTGGTGCTGCGTGCCGGCCATGTGGCCAGCGATGCCATGGTCATGGAGCTGCAGGATTTTGTGAAGAGCCGGGTCGCGCCCTACAAATATCCACGGGCCGTACAGTTCGTCGATCAGCTGCCGCGCACGGCCACGGGCAAGTTGCAGCGCTTTCGCCTGCATCAAACCTGATTGCTATGTTTTTAAAAGCTGCATGTGCCTGATTGAAAAGCGCTGCAGGCAGATTTTGCTGAAGGAATTGTTTGGGTATGAATGAAGTGGCAATGGCTTCAAAATGCTTTGTGACGCAGGTGCCGATTCGTTTTGCGCACTGCGATCCGGCGGGCATCATCTTCTTTCCCCAATATCTGGTGTTGTTCAACGGGCTGGTCGAAGACTGGTTCAACCAGGCGCTGGGCCTGAGCTATGCGGACATGCTGCACAAGGACAAGGTGGGCCTGCCCATCGTGCATCTGGAGTGCGACTTTCGTGCCATCACCCGCATGGGTGAAACCGTGAGTCTGGGCCTGTCGGTTGCCAAGCTGGGCAATCGTTCGCTGACGCTCGATGTGGATTGCACAGGTCCTGAGGGACAGCTGCGCGTGACGGCGCAGAAAGTGCTGGTCTTCACCAGTCTTCAAACCCATCAGGCCATCACTGCGCCGCAACATATCCGCCACGCAATCGAGCGTTGGCAAAGTTCATCCAATCCAACAGAAAACAGGAGTTGAACATGCAAGTACTGCTGCCTCCGGGCTGGCCCCGGCCCAAGGGATATGCGAATGGCGTGGCCGTCAGCGGCCGCCAGATCTATGTGGCCGGCATGATAGGCTGGGACGCCGAAGGCCGGTTTCATACCGACGACCTCGCGGCGCAGGCCAGACAGGCCCTGCACAATATCGTCGAGGTGCTGCAGGCCGGTGGAGCCAGGCCCGAACATATCGTGCGCATGACCTGGTATATCACCGACAAGAAGGAGTATCTGGCGCAGCAGGCCGAGATCGGCAAGGCCTATCGCGAGCTGATTGGTTCATTCAGCGTGGCCATGACGGCCGTGCAGGTGGCCGCCTTGATCGAGGACCGGGCCAAGGTGGAGATTGAGGTGACTGCAGTCGTGCCCGACTGATTGGCAATCTGGGCACGCATAGCCGCTGGGCCTTGGGCGCAGCGGTTTTTTTACGGCTGCTGCTTTGCAGTTTTACCGTTGTGCAGCGCGGTTTGCATTGGGGCAGCGGAGGCTGAGCTATCCTCGCGCCCAAGGAGCTACCTTCCAGCCGTTGCAAGCCCGCTGTTTTGTGAGATGCCATGAAGCCGATATTTGACCCGTACCGACGCCATGTTCTTCAAGGCATGCGTGCCGCAGCATTGCTGACGGGGGGCGCCATGCTGCTAAGTGCCTGTGGTAAGAAGACACCCAAGGCCGCTGCCGTTCCTGCCGGGGCTACCGTATTGGCGCTTGGAGACTCCTTGACGCAAGGTGTTGGCGCCAATGCAGATGCCAGCTACCCCACCCTGCTGGCTGAGCGCACGGGTTGGAAGGTGGTGAATGCCGGTGTTTCGGGCGAGACCAGCAAACAGATTGCGGACCGTCTGCCGGGGCTGCTCGATGAGCACGGGCCATCGTTGGCGATTCTGTGCGCCGGTGGCAACGACTGGCTGCAGCGCAGGAGCGAGCAAGTTGTGCAAGGCGAGATCACGCGCATGCTGCAGCTGTGCAAAGCCAGGGTGACGCCCGTGCTGCTGGTGGCCGTGCCGGAGCTGAGCCTGAGTGCAGCGTTGACGGGGCGCATGAAGGATCACTCCATCTACCAAACCTTGGCCAAGGACAACCGGGTGGCATTGTTGGCCGATGCCTGGAGCGAGGTGCTGGGCAATAGTGCCTTGCGCGCCGATCAGGTACATGCCAATGCCGCAGGCTATGCGCGGTTTACCGAGTTGCTGGTGGCTCAGGCCCGGGCTTCTGGCTTTCTGGCGTAAATCACGGCTCGGCCCAGCGGCTGCGGACCAGGCAGGTTTCAGAAGTCCAGCAGGCTCAGGCCCACGCTGAGTACCGTGCGCTTGTTGTTGTAGTCGATCAGACTGTCGCCATAGCCGCTGAACAGCTGAACATGCAGGCGCAGATTGCTCTTGCCGCCGTTCCAGCCTTCGCCCAGGGTGCGCAGCCACTCGATACGACCGGATCCCTTGCCCTGGCCCAGCGAGCCGCGTGCAGTCAGGCCCAGATAGTTCTGCTCGTTGACGTTCCAGCCCAGCTTGACTTCACCACGACCGATGTAGTCCTGGATATGGGGGTTGTCGTCCTCAAGCGCGCTCTCCTTCATGCGCTGCCAGGCTTTCAGATGCAGCTGCCAGCGGTTGCCCAGCTCGGCCCCGGTCATCAGATACCAGCGGTTCCAGCTGCGCGACAGCGGGTTGCTCTGGCCGTTCGACTGATGAGCTATGCCTATGCCCGAGTAGCGCCAGCGCCAGCCCAGCGGCAGCTGGGCGTCCGTCGGGTAGACATAGAACACCTCGGGCTCGTGGTCGGTGGTGCGGAAGGGCCGCGAGATATCGCCGTTGAACAGCTGCCAGTAGGACTGCTGGGTATAGCCGAACCACAGCGAATCCTTGCCTGTCGAAGTGGGGCCGGTCAGCAGGCCGGAAGCAATCTTGGTGCGGGCCGAGAGCTGCAGGCGCATTTCGTGCTTCTGGTATGGCTGCTCGGTCGTCAGGCCGCGACTGGGCGAATAGGGTTGCTGATTGACCTCGTCGCCCACGACCACGGAAACGGACATGGGGCGGTAGCCGCGGAAGTTGAAGGTGCCGCAGTCCGTGCCGGGCTCCAGTTCGTAGTAGCGCGAGACCTCGGTGTAGCGAGGATCGCGACAGCCGCCATTGGTAGGCGAGAGACCCAGGCCGCTGTCGGCGCCGGCTGTGCTCGCCGTCGCTGAGCTGGCTGGCGTGGTGTGGTTTGCCGAGGCAGGATCCGGTGCTGCTTGTGCGCTTGCCGCTGGGGCACTCCAGCTGGTAGCGGGTGGCGCAACAGCCGGGCTTTGCTTGACTGCCCAGGCGTCGAAACATGCCAGACGGTCGGTGTTGCTGGTGGTGGCTGCGCATTGCTGCCAGCTTTCGGGGGAGGGTAGTTCTGCGCTGTTGGCGGTAACTGGGTTCAAGCCGCCGAGCAGCGCCAGGCCGATGCTCAGGGTCAGGGGATGCGGGGTGAAAAAGCGAATACTCATGGGATCAATCAATGCACAGGCCGGTTGCGGTTGGCAACACCCAGCCCTGCTCAGGGTTGGGCCTTGCGCATGATGAACGCACGTGGTGGAACATTTTCTCCCTCCTGGTAACTGCCGTGAATTTCTGTACCGCAGCTGCCTTCGACCACCTCGCCCAGCCAGGTGCCGGTGATGCGTGAGCCGTCTGCGCTTTCTTCAAGCGTGACCGTGCCCTCGTTCACATCGCCCACCATGGGATGGTTGCTGCCCAGGCGGCTGACGCTGCCTTTGACATTGCCTTGCCATTCGGGATGCGGGCCCAGCACCATGAGGGCGGTTCCCTCACTGCCGGCGACGGAACCCACCCATTCCCCTTGCAACTGCTTGTCGCTCATCTGCCAGTCTCGCGCACAAGTGCTGGCAGGCTTGGAGTCAAACTGCGCGCAAGCGTTGATGGATAAAGCGCTGGCAGCTATGAAAATCAAGGTTCTCAAGGTCATCTCGGCTCTTCAGTTGGCGGCGCCCGGCGCCGCCTGGTCCGCCTGGTTCTTGCGCGCGGCAAATTCTTCGCGCAGCTTGCGCAGCTTCTCGCGCGGGTCTTCCTTGGCCGTGGCCGCATCGAGGCCCATCTCCTTGATGAAGCGGCTGGGTTGGCAGGCCACCATCTCACGGCCCTTTTTGCGGCGCTTGGTCCAGCTCACGGCCAGCGTGCGCTGGGCGCGGGTGATGCCCACATACATCAGGCGGCGCTCTTCCTGCAGCCGTGCTGCCGTTTCATCGCTGACCTGCTGCTGCTTGCCGTCGTCATCGTCCAGCTTGAATGGCAGCATGCCCTCGGTCACGCCGACCTGCATGACATGGGGCCATTCCAGACCCTTGGAAGCGTGGAGGGTGGAGAGCACGACCATGTCCTGCTCCTTCTCGCGTTCGCTGATGGTGGAGAGCAGGGCGATGTTCTGCGAGACCTCCAGCAGGCTCTTGACCTCGGTCTGGGTGCTGGTGCCTGCAGCATCTTCTATCTGGCCGCCAGCACGCTGGGCCATCCAGTCGCAGAACTCCAGCACATTGCTCCAGCGCGCGGCAGCGACAGACTCGCTGTCTTCGCTGTCATACAGATACTGTTCGTAGCCAATTTCCTTGAGCCAGTCGATCAGAAAGCTGCGTGAGGCCTCAAAGCCCATGGTGTGGCGGGCGCGGTATTCCAGGTCGTTGATATAGCGGCCGAATTCCAGCAGGCTCTCGAAGGCCTTGCGCGGCAGCGCCTCCTCCAGCATGGCATTGAACAGCGAGCCGAACATGCTGAGCTTGTGCGCGGCAGAGAATTCCCCGAGTTTGCCCAGCGTGGTGTGGCCGATGCCGCGTTTGGGTGTACCTATGGAGCGCAGAAACGCCGGGTCGTCGTCGTTGTTGATCCAGAGACGGAACCAGGCGCACAGGTCCTTGATCTCGGCGCGGTCGAAAAAGCTGGTGCCGCCTGAAACCTTGTAGGGGATGTTGGCCTTGCGCAGCGCCTTCTCGAAGGGCTTGGCCTGGTGGTTGGCGCGGTAGAGGATGGCGAAGTCCTTCCACGCGGGCTGCGGGTTCATATTGGCGCGCAGGCCCTGAATGCGGGCCACGGCGCGCTCGGCCTCATGCTCTTCAGTGTCGCAGTCGACGATGCGCACGGGTTCGCCCTCGCCGAGTTCCGAAAACAGTGTCTTGGGAAACAGCTTGGGGTTGGGGCCGATCACATTGTTGGCCGCTCGCAAAATGGCGCTGGTGGAGCGGTAGTTCTGCTCCAGCTTGATGACCTTGAGCTGCGGAAAGTCCACGGGCAGCTTCTTGAGGTTGTCCAGCGTGGCGCCGCGCCAGCCGTAGATCGACTGATCGTCGTCGCCCACCGCCGTGAAGTGGGCGCGCTCGCCCACCAGGAATTTGAGCAGCTCGTACTGCGTGGCATTGGTGTCCTGGTACTCGTCCACCAGCACATGGCCCAGCAGGCGTTGCCATTTCTCGCGCACCTCGGGGTGGCCGCGCAGCAGTCGCATGGGCATGCCGATCAGGTCGTCGAAGTCCACGCTCTGGTAGGCGGTCAGGCGCTCTTCATAGCGCTGCATGATGAGCGCGGTGCTGCGTTCGTTGTCGTCCTGCGCCATGGCCAGGGCCTTGCGGCTGTCCCAGCCCTGATTCTTCCAGCCGCTGATGGTCCACTGCCACTGGCGAGCCGTCGCCACATCGGTGGTGCCGCCCGCGCAGTCCTTGAGGATGCCGGTGACATCGTCGGTGTCCAGAATGCTGAACTGGGGCTTGAGACCGAGAATGTGGCCGTCCTCGCGCACCATGCGCACGCCCAGCGAGTGGAAAGTGCAGATCAGCACCTCCTTGGCCTGGCGGCCGATCAGACCGGCGGCGCGTTCGCGCATTTCGGCGGCGGCCTTGTTGGTAAAAGTGATAGCGGCAATGCGGCGCGGCGCCAGACCGGTTTCGATCAGACGGCCTATCTTGTGCGTAATCACACGGGTCTTGCCCGAGCCGGCGCCTGCCAGAACAAGGCATGGACCTTCGGTGTAATGCACGGCCTGGAGCTGAGCGAGGTTGAGACCAGCAGACATGAAGCAGAGTGACCCATCATCAAAAACAAGGACTGGGAGCATACCGCTTCGCTGTGAAGAGCCCTGATGACAGCGCTCACAACTGACAAAAATCAGGGACTCAGCGAGCGTTTCACCTACACGTGCGCCCTCGTGTTACTTGAATAATTGTTGTAATAAGGTGTTAGTTGTGTAGCGTGAAGATTGCATCGTGTCCGGCCTTGATCCCGACAGCGCCAGCGAATTTTCGATGGTTGAGGGATTCATTGTCTTTTCCTCAACCCTCAGGGTGTTGTGCATGGCGAGAACCATCGGTGAAGTGAGCTTGGCCGCAGAACTTTGGACGCCTGCCGTGCAGCAGCGCTTTGAAGCGCTGTTCGCCGTGGCCGCGCGCAAGTCGCTTTCCGGCTGGCGTCAGGTTCCGCGCCATGCGGCCGAAGTGCTGGTGATCGAAGGACTGGAGAGCCTGCTGGCCAGGGCCGAGGCGAGAGCTCCTTGCGTGGTCTATCTCGGCGGCGAGCCGGCCATGCAGCCGCTGGGGCGTTCTTCCCAGGGCTGGGCAGTACATCTTGATGTGGACTTCACGCTGTCCGACCTGATCGACATGCTCGACCGTGCCGCGGTTTTCCTCATGGACTGGAGAGCCCGGCACAGGGCCGGTGAGCCCCTGTCGCTGCAGCGTGCCTTGCAAGAGCTTCAGTCGCAGGGAGTCGACTGTACGCATTGCTTTCAAATCAAATCCTGGGTCGCCTTGCCTGGCAGCGTCAACAGCGCGCAGAACATGCGTGCGCTGGCGCTGCTCGCGCGTGGGCCTATCGATGCCAGATCGCTGGCCGAGCACGCCGGCATTGAGATGTCGCAACTATCGACCCTGCTGTCCCTGCCTCAGATTCAGGCAGTCCTGCGCTGTAGTCTGCGCGGCTCCGAGGACCCCTCCGCTGCGCAGAAATCAATTGCCCAGAAGCAGCCAGCCGCTTCCGTGACGCGTCAATGGCTCAGCAAGCTGACGGGCTGGATTACCCGTGGAGGACGTACATGACATCTTTCATGCCCATGCAGCCCGGCCTGGGCCTGCTGCGGGTGAGTCTGCTGGGGCCCATGGGCGTGGGCAAGACCACGGCGCTGCGCAGCCTGTGCGGGGAATTCATGGCAGGCAGCGATGTGCGCAACCTGGACAAGGTGACGCACAGCAAGGAGTTCACCACGGTAGGGGCGGAGTTTGGCGAGATCGATCTGGGCTCTGGCGAGCGACTGCAGCTGGTAGGCAGCCCCGGTCAGGATCGATTCGATTTCGTGCGCCGCTGGGTGCTTTCTGCATCGGTGGGAGCGCTGCTGATGGTGGACGTCAACGATGCGGGCGCGGTGGACTACGCCTGCGAGATGCTGACGGGGATCGCAGAGCTGGACCAGGCACCTTTGATGGTCATTCTCAGTTGCCGTCCCGCCAGCGGAGCAAGGCTGGAGGCATTCAGCTCCGCCCTGGTTGCCAAAGGCCATGACCTCACCCCGCTTGTTGAGGCTGATCCACGTGATCGCCAGCAGATGCTGGATGCCCTGAGCGTGCTGGCATCGCTGCTGTCCTTGCAAAGTCAGACTCTATGAAGACCCATAACTCCCTCGTGATTCCGCCACATGCCGTGGAGGCAGGTCGGGAAATCCTGGCGCGTGTGGTCGCCCCGGTGGCGGGCGTCCACATCGCCTTGCTCTGTACCCCTGACGGTTTCGAGATTTCAGCGCTGCGCATTCGCAGCGATCTGCCGACCGAACGACTGTCGGCCATGGCAGGCTCGCTCATGGCCATGGCCAAGGCCGTGGCCAATGAGATCGGACACAGGGATTGCAAGCGCCTGACCTTCGAGACGGAGTCGGGCACGGTGGTCTTCCAGGCGGTGAACGGCTCCTTCCCGGCCGTTCTCTGTCTGGTGGTGGATCAGAACGCCTTGCTGGGTCGCGCGCTCTGGGCGGCCGGTGAGGTTGCCACAGGGTACCTGCCCTCTTGATCACAGGTTCACTGGAGTTCTGAGTCTGAGTGGGTGCGCATCTGGCGCACGAGTTCCTTGTCTTGCTTTTTCAAAAGGTGGATTTATGGCCTCTATCCAGGATTCTCTGAACGCTCTGATGACCGCAGACGGTGCTGTCTGCGGCGCTCTCGTGGACAGCGCAAGTGGCATGCTGATGGGCAGCGTAGGCGGCGGCGTGGACATGGAGCTGGCCGCGGCCGGCAATACCGAGGTCGTGCGTGCCAAGATCAAGACCATGCGCATGCTCAATCTCAACGACCAGATCGACGACATACTGATCACTCTGGGCAAGCAATATCACATCATCCGTCCCGTTGCCGCCAATGACGGCGTGTTCTTTTATCTGGTGCTGGACAAGGCTCGTGCCAACCTGGCGCTGGCGCGCCGCAAGACTGCAGATGTGGAAAAGGAACTCAAGCTCTGACGCGCTGTCCTTGTACCTGTCACAGCAGCCTGCCTTGCGCAGGCTTTGTTTTTGGATAGGTCTGCACTGAAAAATTTTCATCGAAGGCCGTGAGAGGGCTGGAGCCGGGCGCTGTCACAATTTGTGCGTGTTGTCCGTTCTACTCATCACCTTTCCCTTCTTTGCCCTGGTGGCTTGCGGCTTTGTCGCCACATGGCGCGGCATCCTGCCCCAGGCAGCGATCCCCGGCCTCAATGCCTTTGTGCTGTACTTCGCGCTGCCTTGCATGCTGTACCGCTTTGGCGCGCAGACACCGATTCATCAGCTGCTCGACATCAACGTCACCCTGGTCTATCTGCTCTGTGCGGTGCTGATGGTGGGGGCGACCGTGCTGCTGACACACGCACGCCTGGGCTGGAACGATGCCGCATTCGGTGCACTGGTCGCTGCTTTTCCGAACACCGGCTTCATGGGCGTCCCCATGCTGGCGGCGCTGCTGGGCGCGCAGAGTGCGGGGCCGGTGATCGTGACCATGGCCATCGACATGGTCATCACCACCTCGGCCTGCATTGCGCTGTCGCGGCTCGATCTGGCGGGAGGGCAAGGAATCTGGCTGGCAGTGCGCAATTCGCTCAAGGGCATGGCGTCCAATCCCATGCCCTGGTCGATTCTGCTGGGCGGCCTGGCCTCTGCCATGGGTTGGGTATTGCCCGGCCCGGTGGACAAGACCGTGGCCATGCTGGCCGCAGCGGCTTCGCCGGTGGCCTTGTTCACCATAGGCGCCGTGTTGGCCCGCTCGCAGATGAACAGCCACGAACGCGTTGCCGTACGCGACTATGTGCCGATCGCACTGGCCAAGCTTGTCGTCCATCCCTTGCTGGTCTGGGCCGTCGGACAGGCCGCGATCTCCATGGGACTGGGGCTTCAGCACGAAACCCTGGTGGTGCTGGTGCTGCTGGCAGCCCTGCCGTCCGCCAGCAATGTGTCGCTGCTGACCGAGCGCTACGGCGCCCACAGCGGCCGCGTGGCGCGCATCATCCTGGTGTCGACCAGCCTGGCCTTCCTCAGCTTCTCCGCTGCCGTGGCGCTGATGACCTGATCAAAAACAAGAGCGGCTTGCGCAAGACCAACCTGCGCAAACCGCTGTTTTGGCTAAAAACCGCAAACAAGCACACCCCAACAAAGAGACACCGAGGAAGGGACGTCCCGCACCGAAGGTGTCGTCCCCCTCCCGAAAAGAGAGGGGGAAGGCGCGAAGCGCCTCAGGGGGAGTGCTCAATACTCCCAGAACATCCGCTGCAGTTCCTTGGTGTTGGCGCCCTTGGTCAGCGCCAGCATGGTCAGCAGGCGTGCTTTTTCGGGGCGCATGTCGTGGGCGACCACCCAGTCGTACTTGTCGTCGGGCTGTTCGGCATTGCGCAGCACAAAGCCGTAGGGCACGCGTGCCGAACGCACGATGAGCACGCCCTTGCCGCGTGCATCCTGCAGCGGCTTGACCATGCGGTCGGCCACCGAGCCATTGCCGGTGCCGGCATGGACGATGGCCTTGGCGCCGGCATCGACCAGGGCATTCACGGCCGTGGGCTGAACGCTGCCGTAGGCATAGACGATGTCCACCTGAGGCAGCTTGTCGATGTTGTCGATATTGAACTCGGAGTTCATGGTGTGGCGCTTGACGGGCGCGCGGAACCAGTAGTTCTTGCCCTCGACCACCATGCCCAGCGGACCCCACTGGCTTTTGAAGGCACCAGTCTGGATGTTGATGTCCTTGTTCACATCGCGGGCGGTGTTGATCTCGTCATTCATGGTGACGAAGACGCCCTTGCCCCTGGCGTCCTTGGAGCCTGCCACGCTGACGGCATTGACCAGGTTCAGTGCGCCATCGGCGGACAGGGCCGTGCCCGGACGCATGCTGCCGACCACGGCAATGGGCTTGTCGGTGTGAACGGTCAGGCTCAGGAAGTAGGCCGTCTCGGCCAGCGTGTCCGTGCCGTGGGTGATGACGATGCCGTCCACATCTGACTGCTTGGCCAGTTGCGAGACGCGCTTGGCCAGGGTCAGCAGATTGTCGTTGGTAAAGCTCTCGGAAGCGATCTGGAACACCTGCTCGCCGCGCACATTGGCGATCTGGGCCAGCTCGGGCAGGCCGGCCAGCAACTTGTCCACAGGTACCTTGGCGGCCGTGTAGGTGGCGCTGTTGACGGTCGAGGCACCGGCACCCGCAATCGTGCCGCCCGTGGCCAGCACCACCACATTGGGCTTGGCTGTCTGCGCCTTGGCCGCCTGCGCGGCCGCAGGCGATGCATCCTGAGCCAGAGCTGCGCCGGGGACGGACAGAATGCCCAGAACGGCAATGGTGGCGGCCAGCAAGCTCTGGCGGAAGACTTGTTTTTGCATGAAGTAGTGCTCCGTGATTGAATGAAACGGCCTCTTGTGGAGCCGAGCCTCACACCATGCAATAGCCATGCCGGCTTGCCCATTCGCGCAAATCCCGATGGATTTGCCAAGCGCCTGCGGTTTATATAAATTGATAGCTGTCAGCGCTTATGGGTAAAGGGCTAAAGAGCTAAAAACCTTAAATTTCAGACGACTTTAGATGCTGAGCGGATCCACATCCACCAGCCAGCGCACCAGCGGCCTGTGCTCGGGCAGCGTGCGCAGCCAGTGCAGATACTGCTGCCAGGCATTGAGAAAGCGCAGCAGGGCGCTGCGGTTGCCGGCTTCCAGCAGCATCTGGGCGCGCTCCACATTGGCCACGCGCTGCACCGCCATGGGGATGGGCGGGTAGATGAACACCTCGTCCAGATAAGGCAGCTTGGCCTCTCTGGCGACCTGGGTGGCGGCATTCAGAAAGGCCTGGGCGGCTTCCTGGGTACGTGCATCGGCCCGGACTATGGCCTGAAAGGCATAGGGCGGCATGCCGGCATCCAGCCGTTCCTTGAGTTGCTGCCTGGCGAACGCCGGGTAGTCATGCTTGCGCAGTGCGGTGTAGACGGCGTTTTGCGGGTCGTGGCTCTGGATCCACATCTCTGGATGGCTGCCCTGTGCCTGCACATATTGCGCGTCGCGCCCGGCACGCCCGGCGGCCTGCATCAGCAGGCAGAACAGCCGCTCCGGGGCGCGATAGTCGCTGGAGTACAGCGCGCTGTCGGGTTGCACGGCCGCCACCAGCGTGATGCGCCGAAAGTCATGGCCCTTGGCCACCATCTGGGTGCCTACCAGCACATCCACATCGCCGGCATGCACCTGGGCCAGCTGCTGCTCCAGGCTGCCCTTGGCCTTGGTGGTGTCGGCGTCGATGCGCGCCACGCGGGCCGGATTGCCGTCGGGGCGTTGCACATTGCGCAGCAGCCGCTCCAGCTCTTCCTGCAATTGCTCCGTGCCTTTGCCAAGTGGCAGGATGTCGGGGTTGCCGCAGCTGGGGCAGGCAAACGGCACACGCTGGGTAAAGCCGCAGTGGTGGCAGCGCAGCGTGCGGTCGCCCTTGTGAAAGACCTGGTGAGCGCTGCAATGGGGGCAGTCGCTCTTCCAGTTGCAGTCGGCGCAAAACAGCACGGGGGCAAAGCCGCGGCGGTTGAGCAGAATCAGGCTTTGCTCGCCACGTTTGACGCGCTCGGTGATGGCCTCGATCAGCGGAGGCGAGAACACGGCGCGTTTGGGCTGCTGGCCCATGTCCACCATTCTCACCCTGGGAAGGCTGGCCGCGCCTATACGGCTGGGCATATGCAGGCGCAGGTAGCGGCCGACATCGGGTTCCGAGGCATGCCAGCTCTCCAGCGACGGTGTGGCGCTGCCCAGTATGACCTTGGCGCCGGTATCGCGCCCGCGCCAGATGGCCAGATCGCGTGCCGAATAGCGTGCCCCTTCCTGCTGCTTGTAGCTGGCGTCATGCTCCTCGTCGACCACGATCAGCGCCAGTTGCGGCACGCTGGCAAAAATAGCCATGCGCGTACCCAGCACGATGCGGGCGCGGCCCGTGTGAGCGGCCAGCCAGCTTTTGAGACGCTGCGGGTTGGTCATGCCGCTGTGCATGCTGACTACGGCGTCCTTGCCGTACTGAGGCACGAAGCGGGCGACAAATCGCTCTTCCAGCTGAGGCGTGAGGTTGATCTCGGGCACCATCACCAGGGCTTGAGCCTCCGGGTTGGCATCCAGCACGGCTTGCACTGCACGCAGATAAACCTCGGTCTTGCCGCTGCCAGTGCTGCCGTAGAGCAGGAACGGGCCGGGGTTTTGCTCAATTTGCTCGAAAACCGCCGATTGTTCGGCACTGAGGGTGAGCAAAGGCGTTGCGCTGCTGGCGTCCTGCGTGTGAGCCATCGTCTCGGTGCTCGCTTGTGCTGCTTCAGCGACTTGTGTCTTCTTGCGCTTGCCGGCTGGCGTCTTGGCTGTCTTGGGCGGAGTCAGCCGCCGTGCCAGCTGTTCGGGCGACATATCGCGCAATTGAGGCGGCAAGGCGGTGACGGCGATCTCGCCCAAGCTGCGCTGGTAATAGTGCGCGGCAAAAGCCACCAGGCGTCGCCAGGCCTGGTTCAGCGGTTCTATGCCCTGCAGCAGGCCGGCAATGCTGCGCAGTTCCACCCCGTCTGGAATGGCTTCGGGGGCGGCGGGCGTATCCCAGACCACACCCAGCAACTCTCTTTTTCCCAGAGGAACGCGCGCCAAGCTGCCGGGCTCCAGCCATGCATCGCTAACGTAGCTCAACAGATCACCTACGGCGCTGTGGGCAGGGGTCTGGACGGCAACGTAAACGATATGGGACATGGAGTTGGATCAGGGGAAGGCGCTGCAGAGGCCGCGGTTCCTCAGAGCTATAGCAGATTTTGAGGCCTGCAAAGGCTTTGCGTTCTGTGGATAACTTTGTGAGAAACAATGTGCGCGAAAGGCCTGAGCAAGTCCTGTTCGTGTTTGCAAGCCGGCAGGATGGCTGAGTGGTTGAATAATTAATTTATTTAAAACAAAGACTTATATGTATTCATGAGGCGATGAGGAGCTTGCTTCGGAGGAGTGTTGGCCGGGAGTCTGCATCGCCATATCTGTGCATAAATCAGGCGGCGAGTCACTGTCAACCGAGAAGCTCCCTAAACCTAAATGCTTCCAAACCGCTGTGCAAAGTTCTTAACTTCGCAAAAAATAGCACTAGAGCCAGCAACCATGAGGCATGCAGTTATCTTGAAGCATCCATATGTGGATAACTTCCGTCAATCGATGCCAAGGTGGATGAAAAAATAAAAAAGCGCCAAGCACTGCTGGCGCCGAATTTTTCAGGGTCTGAGATTTAGTGATTTGAAATCAATGATTTGCTGCCGCTTTGCTGCATCTCAGACCGGCAATTGTCGCTCAATAACCATTTGATTTTATCGGGTGATTGAGGCCCGTTGTTCTGCAACAAATGCCTGGGAAGGCACTTGTTGCAGGGGGAGTCAGTCCTTTGTGCGCAGCAGGCGCGAGTGGCTGTGCACAGCTTCGACCAGCGCGGCCACATGTTCGGGCGGGGTGAACTGGCTGATGCCGTGACCCAGATTGAAGATGTGGGTGGGGCCGGTGGTGCTCTTGTCGGTATGAGGCTTGCCAAAGCTGTCCAGCACGGCACGCGCCTGGGCGGCGACCTGCTCGGGTGCGGCAAACAGCACATTCGGGTCGATATTGCCCTGCAGCGCCTTGCCGGTGCCGCCGACCTCGCCGCCCACAATGGCGCGCGCCTTGCCCAGATTGGCCGTCCAGTCCAGACCCAGCACTTCGCAGTCGATGTCCTTCATGTCGGGCAGCCAGATGCCGCCACCCTTGGTGAAGACGATGCGGGGCACGTCGCTGCCGTCCACGCCGGTGCGCTTGAGCTGAGCCAGCACGCGCTTGGTATAGGCGAGGCTGAATTCCTGGAAAGCACCGTCGGCCAGCACGCCGCCCCAGCTGTCAAAAATCATCACGGCCTGTGCGCCGGCATCGATCTGGGCGTTCAGGTATGCAGCCACGCTGTCGGCGTTGACTTCCAGGATGCGGTGCATCAGGTCGGGGCGCGAGTACATCAGCGACTTGACGGTGCGGTAGTCATCGCTGCCCTTGCCCTCGGTCATGTAGCAGGCCAGAGTCCAGGGGCTGCCCGAGAAGCCGATCAGCGGCACACGTCCATTGAGCACCTTGCGGATATTGGTGACGGCGTCAAACACATAGCGCAGCTTGTCCATGTCGGGCACGGCCAGCTCGGCCACGGCGGCCTCGTCGCGCACGACCTTGGCAAAGCGCGGCCCCTCGCCTTCGGCGAACGACAGGCCAAGGCCCATGGCGTCGGGCACGGTCAGAATGTCGCTGAACAGAATGGCTGCGTCCAGCGGGAAGCGATCCAGCGGCTGCAGGGTCACCTCGGTGGCGTAGTCCACATTGGTGGCCAGGCCCATGAAGCTGCCGGCCTTGGCGCGGGTGGCCTTGTACTCGGGCAGGTAGCGTCCCGCCTGGCGCATCAGCCACAGGGGCGTGTAGTCAGTAGCCTGGCGACGGCATGCGCGCAGGAAGGTGTCATTGGTCAGGGGGGCGAAACTCATATGCCGATTGTCGCCCACTCCGGCTTTCCCATTCACCACAATCCCGAGCGGCAATTCAGCTCTCTGTGCAGGTATAGCTGTTGCAAGGCCTTGTCACGAAAACGTCATCCAAATGTCGCGCAGGCTTCATCTGCGTTTTCCACAATGGCGCCACGCAGACACACCGTGTGGCACAGGCAGGCCGCCAACTGCGTCCAACACCGGAGGAAAGCAGACATGAGGCATCCCGAGATTCTTGATGCGCTGAATGGCCAGAGCATCGCGACGACACAGTCATCGGCTCCCTCGCTTTCCCATCGTCCCGCTAGTCCCGCACACGCTGCAGCGCCCGCTTTGCGCCTGCAGGTGCGCTGGGCCCGGCATCTGGACGAGGTTCGCCAGGCCCAGCGCCTACGCTACCAGATCTTTGCCGAAGAAATGGGCGCTGTGCTGCAGACGCCTGTGGCTGGCCACGATATCGATGTCTTTGACGATTTCTGCGAGCATCTGATGGTTTGCGATGAAGAGCAGAACAAGGTGATCGGCACCTACCGTCTGCTGACCCCCGCCCAGGCCCAGCGTGCCGGCGGTCTGTACAGCGATCAGGAATTCGATCTCTCGCCCATCAACGCCTGGCGGGCACAGATGGTCGAGCTGGGGCGCAGCTGCGTGCATGCGGAGCATCGCCAGGGCGGCGTGATTCTGGCGCTCTGGGGGGCGTTGGCCGAATTCATGCAGCGCAACCGGCTCGAGGCCATGGTGGGCTGCGCCAGCATTCCCATGCAGTACCCGGGCCTGGCCCATGGCGAAGGTCCGGCACGCATCTGGCAGCAACTGCGCCAGAGCCATCTGGCCGAGCCCGAGTTGCAGGTGCGCCCCCGAGTAGCCCTGCCCGAGGAGTTGGCGCATATCAGCAATGTCTCGGCAGATGCGTTGAAGGTCGAGCCGCCAGCGCTGATCCAGGGCTATCTGCGTGCCGGTGCCAAGGTGCTGGGGGCGCCGGCCTGGGACAGCGACTTCAATACGGCCGATCTGCCCATCATGATGCGCATGCAGGATCTACCCTCTCGCTACCGTCGACTGTTCGGGCGCATGAAGGCCTGAGGCGAGAGCAGAAAGCAAAAAGCCTGTGGCCATGCCACAGGCTTTTTTGATGGCGGGACGGGTCATGCCGCGTGGCTGGGCTCATCTTCCAGGCCTTCGGCAAACAGGCCCAGCGCCGTAACCATCAGGCCCAGCATGAGGAAGGCATAGGCTGCAATGGACAGCACCAGACTCATGCTGTAGCCCCATTGCAGAACCGAGCAGGCCCAATCCCAGGACCCATAAAGCGCGCTGCACTGATTGCTGGCCGGCATGTGCACATACCAGGTGACGGCGATCCACATCAGGACCAGCATCACCACCGTGGTGCGAAGCTTGTGCGACGGCGTCTGGTCCATGTTCTTGAGCAAGACCAGCGGTATGGCTCCGCCCCAGACAAACATCATCAGCCAACTGAAGGCAGGAGCCTGCGCCAGTGCCTGTTGCAACCAGTGCATCTTGGGCATGCTGTTGATGCTGGCCAGGATGTCCCAGGCAAAAGGCAGGGCCAGACCGGCGATTGCCAGACTGGCCAGCGCCAGTGCACGCAACAGGCAAAGACGTTTGTGAGACGGCTGGTGGATAAGGTTGGCATGCATGGCTTACCTCCTGTGCAGTTCAGGCAGTCCGCAGTGGTCAACGCGTGCAAGGCTGGCAAGGGCTGGAAACTGCGGTTGCGCCTGGCTTGTGGGCAGTTCCAGTCTAGAGCTTTTGCCTGGTTTGTGCCATAGGCACTATGCGCCTGCTTGAAGTCGCGCTCCACTCCAAGGCGAGGCTGATGTGCACAGTCGTAAAGTTGATTGCGCTAGGTTCATTGAGCTTGCCGGGGCTGGCATCAGCTTACCCCTGGGGCTAAGCTTGGTCTGCTCGACTCAGGGCCATGACCCCGCAGCGCCGGGCAAAGGAGTTCTTATGCTGAGCCATTCTGCTGTGACGACGATGCTGCCGGTGATGGATATGGCGCGTGCTCGTGCTTTCTACGAAGAAAGCCTGGGTCTGCAGCCAGGAGAGCTGCGGCCCGATGGAAAGTTTGTCTACCTGGTTGGCGGCAGTGCGCTGGCCCTGTTTCCAAAGCCTGGCGGCACCAAGGCCGAGCACACGGCCATCAGCTTTCGGGTGCCCGATATCGCTGCCAGCATTCGGGAACTGAAAAGCCGGGGTGTGGTGTTTGAGGACTACGACTTCCCCGACTTCAAGACCGTCAACCATGTCTGCGTGCTGGGGTCCGAGAAAGCCGCCTGGTTCAAGGACACTGAGGGTAACTACCTCTGCCTGCACGAGGAAGTGGCGCCAGCCTGAATTGCGTCATGCTCTGTGCGCGGTAATGGCCTAGATCTGTTTGAGTGCGTCAAGCACCTCGCTTTTGGAGAGCAGCTCGCTCAGCACCACAGGCTGCTTGCCGGGCAGGTACAGCACGTAGACGGGGACGCCGCTGCGCCCCAGCGATTGCAGTGCCTGGGTGATGGCCGGGTCCTGGCGCGTCCAGTCGGCGCGCAGCAGCTGCACCTGGTGCTGCGCAAAGGCCGCAAGCACCTCGGCATTGCTGAGCGTGGTGCGCTTGTTGACCTGGCAGGTCACGCACCAAGCGGCCGTGAAGTCCACAAACACCGGCTGGCCCGAGGCATGGGCAGACTGAACCTTGTCTGCCGACCAGGGTTGCCAGAGTTCGCCGACCTGTGTTTGAGCCTGGCCCGCAGGCTCGGCCTTGATCAGCGGCAGGGCGTAATAGGCCACGCCCGCGGCCAGCAGCAGGGCGAGAGCGCCGAGGCTGATGCGGCTCTTGCCGCGCAGGCCCAGGGCCCAAATCAGCGCGGCCAGCACCAGCAGCAGGGCCAGCAGGGCCGCAGCGGCATCCATGCCGCCCTGATGGCCCAGCACCCAGACCAGCCAGACCACGGTGGCAAACATGGGGAAAGCCATGGCGTGGCGGAAGGTCTGCATCCAGGGGCCGGGCCGCGGCAGCCAGCCCACGACGGCAGGCACGAAGCTGGCCAGCAGATAGGGCAGGGCCATGCCGACGCCGAGTGCGGCAAACACTGTCAGTGCCTGCGCCGCAGGCATATCGATGGCAAAGCCCAGCGAGGCCCCCATGAAGGGCGCCGTGCAGGGCGAGGCAATCGCCACGGCCAGCACGCCGGAGAGAAAGGAGTCCAGCACCGGGTTGCGCGCCTGGGCGCTGGCAATGCTGCTGGGCAGCAGGCTGCCGAACTCGAACAGTCCGGCCAGATTCAGCCCCAGCACGGTGAACAGCGCCGCCAGCAGCGACACGACCACGGGCGACTGCAGCTGGAAGCCCCAGCCCAGCTGCTGGCCGGCCGCGCGCAGGCCCAGCAGCAGTGCGCCGAGTGCCACAAAGGACAGCACCACGCCTGCGGTATATGCCAGCCCGCCCAGCCTCTGGGCCTGGCGGTTCTGGCCATGGCCCGCAAAGCCCAGCACCTTGATGGCCAGTACGGGAAACACACAGGGCATGAGATTGAGGATCAGGCCGCCGATCAGGCCGCCCAGCAGGGCCGCCCAGAGGCTGCCTGCACTGGCCGTATTGCCTGCCGGTAGGGGCTGTGAAGCGGTCTTGTTGGCCTCCAGCGCCGCTGCCAGGGCCGGCGATACGCCAGCCAGTGCGGGGGCGCTCCATCGGCCCTGCACGGCCAGTTCGCTGCGCCAGCCAGCGCTTTCGCCGCGCTCCAGCGCGGCAGCGCGCTCAGCAGGCGGCAGGGCCAGCACCACGGCCAGTTGCGCCGCGGTTTCGCCGCGCATATCGGACAGCGGCATGTTCTCTCCCACCCAGACCTCTCCGTCCCAGTGCTGCTTCCAGTCCTTGCCTGACTCTGCGGCATGTTTGAAGGTGTCGGCGTTCTCGGGATAGAACTCCAGTGTTTTGCCCTTGAGGCTGGCCGGCAGTCCGGGTATGCGCAGCGTCACTCGGTCGTCGGGCAGGTTCGTGCCTTCGGCCTTGCCGGACTCAACAAGGGCCTGGCCGCCCTGGCTCAGCGCCTGGGGCTGGCCGGCCTGTGCCTGCACAAAGGCCTGGCTGTGAGGGGCGCTGCTGCCCTGAACGGGGATCTGCAACTGGAAGTTGCCGGACTCGGGAATGCATTCCACGCGGCAGACCAGCCATTCGGCGGCCAGGCCCAGATCCACTACGCCTGAGGCCGGTGCCTTGAAGTCGGCAGCGACCTTGATGGGCACGGGCAGCAGCACCGTGTCCTCATAGCCATAGTTGACCAGGGGGCCCACGCGCAGCGCATGAGGCAGCGGCCAGGCGATGGGGCCGGCCTCCAGGCCCGGAGGCAGTTGCCACTGCAGCACGGTGGGTAGGCCCGAATCGCCAGCATTTTTCCAATAGGTATGCCATTCGGGTTGATGGCTGATCTTCAACCCCAGCCAGAAGACCTGACCGGCGGTGATGCCCTCGGGGGCCTGGGCCACCAGCTCGGCCTGCACGCGCGGCGTCTGCACGGTGGCGGCACCCGAAGCCGCATTTTTGAGCAGGATCTGCGCGCCAGCGCCGGTGGCAAAAGCACAGGCCCAGACGGCCAGCGCCAGCATCAGCCAGAGTGAAAGGCGCTGCGAGAGGCGGCGGGGTCCGGTGGTCAGGGAAAGGGCTTGAGAAGACATGGCGGACGGTGGGAGTCTGTTGCGGTGTTTTTGGTTCCCTGCACGGGGGCGGCCGATTGGCAAAACCAATGCTTGCATAGGCGCATGGTATTGGACAGAAGGCGCGGGCGGACTCCATCATGGCTCGGCCTGCAAGGCTCAAACAGCCCGCAGCCGGAGCCGGTCGCAGGAGTCCGTTGCCGGGCAATTACAGGAGACAAGCATTATGGTGAATACATCACGCCGCCGCTTTCTTGCCACCTCGACTGCCTGTGCTGCCACCGCGCTGCCTTGGCATGCGGCCGCTGCGCCCGGCTATCCGGACAAGCCGGTACGAGTCATCGTGCCGTTTCCGGCCGGTGGCACCACCGACGTCGTGGCCCGGCTGACCATGCAGAAGCTGGGCGAACTTGCGGGCCAGTCCTTCGTGGTCGACAACAAGAGTGGCGCCAACGGCGTCATAGGCTCCGAGCTGGCGGCCCGCGCAGCACCCGACGGCTATACCTTGCTGATGAACACGGCGGGAGCGCAGACCCTGAGCCCAGTGCTCTACAAGACCGGCTACGAGGCGCTGGCCAGCTTCGAGCCCATCAGCCATCTGTGCGATGTGGGCTTTGTGGTGATTGCGCGCAAGGACCTGCCCGTCAACAGCATGCAGGAGCTGACGGCCATGGCCAAGCAGGGCAAGCCGCTGAGCGCCTCCTCGGGCAGCAGCATGATTTCGCTGATCACCGAGCAGTTCAAGAAAGTGATCGAGGCACCGGGCATCGTGAATGCCCAGTACAAGGGCACGGGCCCGCAGATGCAGGCCGTGGTGGCGGGCGAGGTGGACTTTTCGTTCGACTCCTTCACCTCGGTGGAGATGATTCGCGCAGGCAAGGTCAAGGCCCTGGCCGTGCTGCTGCCCCAGCGTGTACCGACCTTTGCGCAGCTGCCCACGCTGCGCGAGCTGGGCATAGCGGGCATGGATTTCAATTCCTGGTCGGGGCTGCTGGCTCCCAAGGGTACGCCTCAGGACATCGTGGGCTATCTGGCCCAGCAGATGGACAAGATCATGCAGATGCCTGATGTGCTGGCCAGGCTTGCCGGCTACAACTACATGCCGCGGCGCAGCACGCCCCAGGAGTTCGGTCGGCTCATTGCCGCCGACCATGAGCGCTGGAAGCGCATCGTCAAGGAAACAGGCATCACCCTGGGCTAGCTTCGCGCGAAGCAGATCCGGCCTCCGCGGCCAGGTTGGCGACGGAGCTGGGCGGCTGCCCGCCCACCTCGGCTGGGATGGCGATGCGCTTGCAAGGCTCGGCACTGGCCATCAGCGCATCGCTGTCCACGGGGGCCTGTGCTTGGAGTTCCTCTGCCGTCTGGGCCTGCGCCTTCGTCCTTGCGGGCTGTGCCGGGGCCTGGGCTGCAGCCGGCAGCATATGCGCCTGGCGCCAGTGGCCCCAGCGGTAATAGGCCAGCATCATCAGCATGGAGCAGACGGAGCTGATGGGAAAGCTCCACCAGATGGCATCCACGCCCATCACGGGTTGCAGCCAGCGCGCCACGGGCACGCGTATGCCCCACATGGCAATTGCCAGGATGAGCACTGGCGCCATGACGGCACCCGTCGAACGCACCACGCCGGCCAGCACAAAGGTCACGCCGAAGAAGAGGAAGGAGCCTATGGCAATGTGGTTGAGGTGGCGGGCCACCTCCAGTGAGGGGCTGCCGCTTGGCAGAAACCAGCCCAGCACATGGCGGTCCAGCAGCACGATGAGGACGATCAGGCTGCCCGTCATCAAGAGGTTGCCCAGCATGCCTGCATTGGCCGTGGCGCTGACACGCTGCCAGAGGCCCGCCCCCACGTTCTGCGCCGCCATGGACGAACAGGCCGCGCCTATGGCCATGGCCGGCATCTGCACATAGGTCCACAGTTGCAGCGCTGCGCTATAGGCGGATGCCGTCTGCACGCCATGCTCATTGACCATGGAAATCATGGCGATCATGGCCAGCGAGATCATCACGATCTGCACGCCCATGGGCAGGCCCTTGACCACCAGAGTGCGCACGATCGTCAGATCGGGCTTGAACAGTCCCAGCTGCCGGCGACCTATCCACAAGGGATGGCGGCGCAGGCGCAGCCATCCCAGCAGGGCAAAAAAGCTCACGGCATTGGCAATCAGCGTGGCCACGGCCGAGCCCTGGATGCCCATGCGCGGCACGGGGCCCCAGCCAAAGATCAGCAGAGGGTTGAGCGCCATGTCCAGCGCCACGACAACGAGCAGAAACCAGAACGGCGTTCTGGTGTCTCCCGCGCCGCGCAGGGCCGCCGTCACAAAGCTGAACATGAACAGCAGCGGAATGGCCAGAAAGATGACCTTGAGATAAGCCTCGGCCAGCGGCAGCGCTGCTTCGGGTGTGCTCATCCACAGCATGAGATGGCGCGACAGCGGCCAGCCCAGCAGGGCAATCAGCAGCGAGACAACACCAAAAAACGTCGCGCTGGTGCCAAGCACACGTTTGGCTTGCGCGATGTTTTTCGACCCCATGCTCTGGGCAATCAGGATATTGGTCGCCATGCTGATGCCGAACACCGCGCCGATCAGCGCAAACATCACGTTGTTGGCATTGGCGGTGGCCGTCAGCGCGGCCTCGCCCAGGTGGCCGCCGACCCAGATGGCATTGACCGAGCCGTTGAGCGACTGCAGCACATTGCCGGCCAGGATCGGCAGGGCAAAGACCAGCAAGGTGCTGGCAATCGGGCCCTGGGTCAGGTCGCGGGTCTGGGGCTTGGAGTTGGCGGTGCGCGCACTCTGGCGCGGGGCGCTGGCGGAGGCTTCAGGCATCGGCCCATTGTGGGGCATGTCGGCTGGTTGCGGTTGACGGGCGGTGGGCCAGGAATCCGGGGCATGTGGTGGTTTCGGGGCGCTGGCGCAGCTACGATGATGGCCATGAGCAATACCCCGACCACTCCCGCAAGCGCGCTTCCCCGCTGGCCCTCGCGCTTCTGGGTCCAGGCCTCGGCCCATGACTTTGCCCTGGCCCAGAACAATGGCCTGGCCGCAGACACCGTGGCCGTGCTGCCCGTGGCAGCGGTGGAGCAGCATGGGCCGCACCTGCCGCTGTCGGTGGATGCCAGCCTGATAGAGGGCGTCATCGATGCCGCTCTGGCCCAACTGCCCGCCGAGCTGCCGGTGCTGTTTCTGCCGCCGCAGAACATCGGTTTTTCGGTCGAGCATACGAACTATGCAGGCACCTTGAGCCTGCAGCCGGCCACGCTGATTGCACTGTGGACGGAGCTGGGCGCCTGCGTGGCGCGCGCCGGCATCAGGAAGCTGCTGCTGCTCAACGGTCATGGTGGCCAGGTCAGCGTGATGGACATCGTTGCGCGCGAGCTGCGCATCCGGCATGGCCTGCTGGTCTACAGCGCCAGCTGGTTCGGGCTGGTGGACGATGCGGCCAACCAGCAGTTCTGCGCGCATGAGCATCGCTTCGGCATTCACGGCGGCGAAGTGGAGACCTCGATGCTGCTGCACCTGGCGCCCGAGACCGTGCATATGGAGCGTGCGCAGAACTTCGCTTCCAGCTCTGAGCAGCGGGCCGGCAAATACCACTTCATCGGCAATGGCCGCAGCGCCAAGCTGGGCTGGGCCATCGAGGACTACAACCCGGCCGGAGCCGTGGGCAACTCCGCCGCCGCGACGGCCGAGCGTGGCGCGGCCATGGTGCGTTCATCGGCTCAGGGCCTGGTCAGGTTGCTGGGCGAAATTCATGACCTTCCCCTGAGCACGGTGGGAAATCAACCACAGCCGCTTTGAATTCAGGAGCTTTTTACGCAAGAACAGCCTGCATTTGCAGGCTGTTTTGTATTGAAAATCAATGCTATCAATCGCTATAAGCTACTGAAAGCATAGCTATCAGTATCACTGTTTCGGAATCTTGGCCGTGGTGATGACATCGCCCCAGCGCTTGATTTCCGACTGCAGCAGCTTGGCGGTCTGCTCGGGAGTGCTGGCCTGGGCCTGCACATTTAGTTCGCGCAGCTTCTTGGCGACCTCGGGGTTGTTGACGGCGGCGTTGATTTCCTTGTTCAGACGCGCGATCACGGGGGCTGGTGTCTTGGAGGGCGCAGCCAGCGCATTCCAGGACGAGGCCACAAAGCCCTTGACGCCGGATTCCTGGGCCGTGGGCACATTGGGCAGCAGTGGCGAGCGCTTCTCGCCCGTCACCGCGAGCAGGTTCACGGCCTTGGAATTGATCTGGCCCATGATGGGCGTGAGAATTTCCACGGCCGCATCGATCTGCTTGCCGCGCAGCGCCGTCACCACGGCGGGCGTGCCGTTGAAGGGCACGATCTGCGCATCGATGCCGGCCGTGGTCTTGAACAGCTCGGCCGCCAGGTGCTGGGTGCTGCCCACATTGATGCTGCCCAGATTCAGCTTGCCGGGATTGGCCTTGGCATAGCTCACCAGCTCGCCCAGGTTCTTGAAGGGCGACTTGGCATCGGTGATGACGCCAATGTCAAAGTAGCCCAGCGTGGAGATGGGCGTCAGGTCCTTGACCATGTCGAAGGGCAGACTGTTGAATAGATTCACCGTGACGGCGCTGCCGTTGGACATGAGAAACAGCGTATGTCCGTCGGGCGCAGCCTTGGCCACGGTGTCGGCCGCCACGATACCGCCCGCGCTGGGCTTGTTGTCTATGACCACGGGCTGGCCGAGCTGGGTGGACAGCTGCTGCGCCACCACACGGGCCGTCACATCGGCCACGCCGCCGGCACCAAAGGGTACGACGATGCGGATGGGGCGGTTGGAAAGGCCTTCGGCCTGGGCGGTGGTGGCTAATCCGCTCAGCAGGGCAGCCCCCGCTGCGGCACTGATCAGGGATTGGGTAAAACTGCGGCGTTTCATGCTTGTCCTTCTGTCTGAAACTTTTTATCCAGAGAGTGTGCCGCCGAAAAATGCCGAGAGGCAGCCGCAAAGCGTTCTGTCTGCTATGCCGCACAGGTATGGCTAGTTACCGCTTGCTTGCAGGGCAGTCAGCCCCCAGTGATGCATGACCTCGCGCAATATCAGCAGGGCCGCCGCATGTTCAGCGGTCTGCGGCAGCTGCGGGTCGGCATGGCCGGGCTGCTGGGCCTGGCGTGCCAGCAACTCGAACATATTCTCGATCGCCTCGCGCGAGGCCTGTGTGGCTTGCGGGTCGGCCGTGGCACCATGGATCAGTTGCCGCAGCAGCGGGTCTGTCGTTTGCAGCAGGCTGGCGCCTGCAGGCAGCCAGCGCCCGGCCGGCATGACGGCATCCTCCACATCGGCAATTGCGTTTTCCAGCATCAGCGCATTGGGCATGCGCTGGGCAAAGGCCTTGACCAGGGTGGCAATGCCGATGGGCAGCCGGTGCTGCTGTGCGCCTATGTCAAGTGTCAGCGCCGTATCGCCAAGACTGAGAAAGATGGAGTCCATTGCGGCTTTGTAGCACTTTGCGTTGGCTGGCTCCTGGCCTGAAGGGGATCAGGCGCTGGTGATCCAGCTTCTGTATTCGGCGCTATCGAGATGGTTGAGCGTGTTGAAGCTTTGCAGCATCAAGCGCTTGGGGCTGATGCTGAATTCGGTTACTGCAATATTGCGCAGCCGCATATTGAGGGCAATGGTCACCTCGGGCGCGGTGCCAAGCACCTGGCCCACGGCAGTGGAGATGGGGCCGCCGCTGCTGACCAGCAGCACGTTCTGGCCGCTGTGCTGGTGGCGTATCTCCTCGAGCACCTGGTGCACGCCGTCCGCAAAGCCGTTCCAGTCGGGCATGCCCTGCGGGCTGATGGTGCCTCCCATCCATTGCGCCAGTGCGTCGCACAGCAGACGGAAATGATGGCGGTACAGCTCGGGCGTATCGGGCCTTGGCAGGGGGGCCGGGTGGATGGCGCGCAGCAGGGCTTCGCTGTCGTACTCGTTGAGTCCGGGCCGGCTTTGTGCCTCGGGGCCGGAAGCACTGCCCAGGCCCTGGATGATGCCGGCCAGCGTCTGCTGATGGCGCTTGAGCGTGCCTGCATAGACGGCGTCGAACTTCAGACCTCGCTCACGCCAGTATTCACCCAGGCGCACGGCCTGTTCCTGGCCGCGTGGGCTGAGCTGGTCGTAATCATCCGCGCCAAACGAGGCCTGGCCATGGCGCACAAGGTAGAGGTTTCCCATGGCGCGGATGTTGGGCCTTGCCCGCTTGCGGCGCTGTCATGCCTGCGACCTGCTGGCGCTTGGGTGACAGCACACGGGCGGGCATTTCCGCAACCGTCGTCAGGATTGGCGCACGGACAGGGTGTGCTGCTCGGTTAAGATAGTTGAGAGCGATTCTCAAAAACATAAAAAATACGCTCCGCTTTCGGTACTGGTTCACGGATCTCTTGCACTTGGCTGGCAGGAGGCTTGTCGGTTTCGAGGCGGAGCGTGTTTTTTTATGCCTGTTCACCATCTGGAGCCCTCCATGTTTCGACGACCCCTGTTTGCACTGGCCGCCGTTGCCAGCCTGTGCGCCCCTGCGCTGTCCGCCCACGCCGAGGACATCACGCTCTATACCACCCGTGAACCGGCTCTGATCCAGCCCTTGCTGGCTGCCTTCACGGCGCAGACCAAGATCGGCGTGAAGACGGTCTTCGTCAAGGACGGCCTGCTGGAGCGCGTCAAGGCTGAAGGCCAGCGCTCGCCTGCCGACGTGCTGATGACGGTGGATATCGGCAATCTGCTGGATCTGGTGGACGGTGGCGTGACCCAGCCAGTCAAGTCCAGCACTCTGGAAGCCTCCATTCCTGCCCAGTTGCGTGCCGCAGACAACCAGTGGTTTGCGCTGTCCATGCGGGCCCGCGTGCTGTATGCCGAAAAGGACATGAAGATCGGCGCCTTCCGCTATGAAGACCTGGCCAAGCCCCAGTTCAAGGGCAAGGTCTGCAGCCGTGCCGGCCAGCACCCCTACAACACGGCGCTGATCGCCGCCATGATCGCCCATGACGGCGAAGCCAAGACCGAGCAGTGGCTCAAGGGCGTCAAGGCCAATCTGGCGCGCAAGGCCACCGGTGGCGACCGCGACGTGGCGCGTGACATTCTGGGCGGCATCTGCGATGTGGGCCTGGCCAACACCTATTACGTGGGCCATATGAAGGCGGCCAAGGAAGGTACGGACGCACGCAAGTGGGGCGATGCCATCAAGGTCGTCAAGCCTACTTTCAACGATCCCAAGAGCGGCACGCATATCAATATCAGCGGCGCCTCGGTGGCCAAGCACGCGCCCAACCGCGATCAGGCCGTGAAGTTGCTGGAGTTCCTGGTCTCCGAACCGGCTCAGAATATGTACGCCCAGGCCAACTACGAGCACCCTGTGCGCAAGGGCGTGACGCTGGACCCCGTGGTGGCCCAGAGCATTGGCGAGATCAAGATCGATCCGCTGCCGCTGACAGAGATTGCCAAGCACCGCAAGGCTGCCAGCGTGCTGGTCGACAAGGTGGGATTTGATAAATAAGTAGCCCCCTGAGGCGCTGATGCGCCTTCCCCCTCTCTCGCTTCGCGGGAGGGGGACAACACCTTCGCTGCGAGGCGGCTCTTGCTCGGTGTTCCTTTGATGGAGCATGCCTGTCCAAGGGCCGTTTCCTTTTTGATTTTTTGATGTTTTCTTATCTTCGTTCAGGGCTCAGACCCGTCGGGCCGGTGTGGCAGGGCGCAAGCTGGTTGATTGCGCTGGGGGTGTTTGCGCCCATTGCCTCGCTGGCCTGGCTGGCGCTGGGGGCGGACTGGGCGCACTGGCAGGATCTGCTGCGCTATGTGCTGCCCGATGCCGCTGCCAATACGGCCTGGCTGCTGGGCGGGGTGGGCCTGGTGGTGCTGGTGGTGGGCACGGGCTGTGCCTGGCTGGTGACGGCCTGTGATTTTCCGGGGCGGCGCTGGCTGCACTGGGCGCTGCTGCTGCCGCTGGCTATGCCGGCCTATATCGTGGCCTTTGCCTATCTGGACCTGCTTCACCCCATAGGCCCGGTGCAAGGCGCGCTGCGCTGGTTGCTGGGTTACGACAGCCCGCGTCAGTGGCGCCTGCCCGATCTTCGCTCCATGGGCGGTGCGATCTTTGTGCTGGGCTTCACGCTCTACCCCTATGTGTACATGACGGCGCGCTCCATGTTCATGACCCAGCCGGCGCATCTGATGGAGGCCGCACGCTCGCTGGGTGAGACCCGCTGGGGTGCTTTTTGGCGCGTGGCCCTGCCCATGGCGCGACCGGCGCTGGTCGTGGGTCTGAGCCTGGCGCTGCTGGAGACACTCAACGATATCGGGGCGTCCGAGTTTCTGGGCGTGCACACACTCACGGTGTCGATCTACACCACCTGGGTCACGCGTTCCGATCTGGCTGGTGCCGCGCAGATTGCCTGCTCCATGCTGCTGGCCGTGGTGGCCCTGGTCTGGCTGGAGCGTCAGGGCCGCAGTCGTCAGCGCTTTGGCTCGGCCCAGCGCATGCGGGCCATAGCGCCGCACCGCCTGCCCGCAGGCAGGGCCTGGCTGGCAACACTGGCCTGCAGCCTGCCGGTGCTGATCGGCTTTGCTGCGCCAGCTGCCTATCTGGCCTGGGAAAGCGGCAAGCGTCTGGTGCAGGGCTCGGGCGTGTCCGAGGGCCTGGTCTCCAGTCTGCTCAACACGCTGGGACTGGCGCTGGGCGTGACCGTGATCGCGGTGGCCGCGGGTCTTGTCGTGGCCTGGGCCACGCGCACTGGCATCAGCACGCGAGCGCCGTCACGCTGGCCAGCGCAGTTGGCGGCGCTGGGCTACGCCGTGCCGGGCACGGTGCTGGCCATCGGCCTGTTGACGCCAGCGCTGGCGTTCGACGCCGGGCTGGCCCAGCTGTTCGGTATGGGCGGCCTGCCGCTGATGGGGCAGGGCATTGTGCTGGTGGCTGCCTGCGTGATTCGCTTTCTGGTCATGCCCGTGGGCGGTATCGAGGCTGGACTGGTGCGTATTCCGCCGACGCTGGAGCAGGCATCGCGTCTGCTGGGCGAAAGCCGCCTGGGCACGCTGCGCCGCGTGCATCTGCCGCTGCTGCGGCCCGCCATGGCCACCAGTGCCATGCTGGTGTTTGTCGACGCCATGAAGGAGTTGCCCGCTACCTTGCTGCTGCGCCCGGCCGATTTCGATACCCTGGCCACCTGGCTCTATGCCGAAGCCGCGCGCGGCACCTATGAGGAGGGCGCGATCGCCGCGCTGTGCATTGTGATCGCGGGGCTGGTTCCCGTCATGCTGCTGGCGCGTGCCCAGCTGTCGGGTAGTCAGCGATGAATATGCATGAAAATCGGCTCAAGCGCTTATGGGTATTGCGCAAGCAGCTATTGAATATGAATAGGATGAACAGGACTTGTGCAAACAAGAATGCAGCAACGGACGGCCTCCCGAGGCAGTCGTCTTGCCTGAACCCGTTTTGCATAAGTCGTGATGAAGTGACTGCATGACCGCCTCTCTACAAATTGCGCAGCTGCAACTGGGCTATGACACTCCCAAGGGCTTGCACACCGTGCTGCAGGGCTTTGATCTGCAGGTGCCTGCAGGTCATATCGCCAGCCTGCTGGGTCCCTCGGGCTGCGGCAAGACCTCCGTGCTGCGAGCGATTGCGGGTTTTGAGCCGGTGCGCGCGGGCAGCATTCATCTGGGCGAGGTATTGCTCTCCGGCCCCGGCACGCATCTGCCTCCCGAGCAGCGTCATGTGGGCATGATGTTTCAGGAGTACGGGCTGTTCCCGCATTTGACGGCCGTGCAGAACGTGGGCTTCGGCCTGCGCCGTATGGGCAAGCCAGAGCGCGACAAGCGTGTGCAGGAGCTGCTTGCCGTGGTGGGGCTGGCGAATTCAGGTAGCAAGTTCCCGCACGAGCTGTCCGGCGGTCAGCAGCAGCGTGTGGCGCTGGCGCGGGCCCTGGCGCCGTCCCCGGCCTTGCTGCTGCTCGATGAGCCATTTTCCAATCTCGATGCCGCCACGCGCGAGCGCCTGACGCTGGAGGTCCGCGACATTCTGCGGGCCACCGGGCAGACGGCGATTCTGGTCACGCACAATGCGCAGGAGGCCGAAACCATGGCCGACCAGATCTGCAGGATGACGCCAGTTCAGCTCTGAGCCGGCCCTGAGGTTTAAAGCAGGACGCGGCCTGAGGTGACGGTCACGGTGTGGCCGCCTACCCAGAGCTTGCCGTTGGCTGCGGTCTGGACATGAACCTGTCCGTCACGGCCCACGCATACGCCTTGCGCGGCGATATAGGGAGTCTGCAGCAGACCCTCGCCCGTCAGCCATTGGGCCAGCGCTGCATTCAGGCTGCCGGTGACAGGGTCTTCGCTCGCGGTATCGCCGATCAGGGCGCGCACTTCCAGACGTGGTTGCGCTGAGGTCACTTTTTCTTGAGCTGCTTCTTCCGCCTGCTTGGCAAAAGCGCGGGCCTCGCGGCTGGAGCGGCCAATCAACGGGGCATCCTCTGCCACCTCATAAATGGCCGCCAGACCGGTTTTGGCACCCAGCTTTTTGAGTGCGCCAAAGTCTGGCTCCACACTCAGAACCGTATCGGGGTGGTCCAGCAGCATTCCCAGCCAGGGCGAGCCGTTGTAGAGGCTGCGTGCCATCAGCAACTGCTCACGCTGCAGGCCCAGAGCCTGCAGCACGGGTGCCAGTTCCTCTTCGGAAATCTCCTGAGAGTCGAGTGAGGGTGCTTCGAAAAACAGCGCACCTTGCGCATCGCAGCCAATGGCTACCAGGCCTTTTTTGCACTCCTGAAGCACTTGCTCGGGGTTGCGCGGCTGGCCGCCCTGGGCCAGCCAGGCATGGCAGCTGCCCAGCGTGGGGTGGCCGGCAAAAGCCAGTTCGCCCGCGGGCGTGAAGATACGCAGCTGGTAGTCGGCGCCCGCAGCCAGCCCCTCGGGCGTGGGCTGCAGCACAAAAGTGGTTTCCGACAGATTGGTCCAGCGCGCGAAGGCCTGCATCTGCGCATCGCTTAAGCCATCGGCACCCAGCACCACGGCCACGGGGTTGCCGAGCAGCGCGGTATGCGTGAACACGTCCACGGTCATATAGGGATGAGAGAGAGGGCTGGTATGTGCGGAGGCAGACATGGGCAGCGATTGTCGGCAAAAAGAAAAACCGGCGCTGCACGGAGGTTCGTGGCAGGCCGGTTGATGGGGCATTGCACATGCCATGGGGTGCTAGAGACGCCGAGCAAGAGCCGCCTTGCGGCGATGGCGTCGTTCCCCTCCCGAAAAGAGAGGGGGAAGGCGCGTCAGCGCCTCAGGGGGTGTTGCTGCGGATGGCGTCAGCCAGAGCAGCAATGCC
The DNA here is from genome assembly GCF_039581385.1 of Comamonas sp. A7-5. Lineage (NCBI taxonomy): Bacteria > Pseudomonadati > Pseudomonadota > Betaproteobacteria > Burkholderiales > Comamonadaceae > Comamonas > Comamonas sp. A7-5. The sequence continues at coordinate 56,255 of NZ_JBCPWO010000007.1, read as the reverse complement.
AATATTTATCTGCTCGGCAGACACTGTCACGTAGGACAGGCGCAGCGTGTTGTTCTGCGCATCGCCGGCGTAGAAGGGCGCGCCGGGCACGAAAGCCATATTGCGCTCCACGGCCTTGGCCAGCAGGGCCTGGGCGTCCATGCCCGCAGGCAACCTGACCCAGAGGAACATGCCGCCCACAGGACGTGTCCACTTCACGTCGAGACCGGCCAGCTCACGCTCCAGAGCCATCAGCATCACATCGCGCTGAGCCTTGTACATGGCACGGATGGTGGGCACATGGCGATCCAGGAAACCGTCCTTGATGACTTCGGCCACCACGCGCTGGTTGAAACTGGGGGTGTGCAGATCGGCGGCCTGCTTGGCCTGGGTCAGCTTGCCATACACGGACTTGGGCGCGACGATGAAGCCGATGCGCAGGCCGGGGGCCAGCACCTTGGAGAACGAGCCCATGTAGATCACACCCTCGGGGTTGCGTGCAGCCAGGGGCAGAGGGGGTTCTTGTTCGTACCAGAGGTCGCCGTAGGGGTTGTCCTCGATCAGGGGAATGTCCAGCTCCCTGGCCTTGTCGACCAGAGCCTGGCGGCGCGCATCACTCATGGTGCGGCCCGTGGGGTTCTGGAAGTTGGGCAGCACATAGGCCAGTCGGGCCTTGTCGGCGCCGCTGCCGATCTGCTTGGCAAAGTCCTCGATCAGCATGCCTTCGTCATCACTGTCCACGCCCACGGCCACGGGCTCCATGGGGGTGAAGGCCTGCAGGGCGCCCAGGTAGGTGGGCTTTTCGACCAGCAGACGGCTGCCCTTGTCCAGGAATACCTTGCCGATCAGGTCCAGCGCCTGCTGGCTGCCGGTGGTGATCAGGATCTGCTCGGGATCGACGTTCCAGGGCAGGAAGTCGGCAATTGCCTGGCGCAGCGGGGCAAAGCCCTCGGTGGTCGAGTACTGCAGGGCTGCAGCACCGTCGCGCTGCATCACGGTCTGGCAGGCTTCTGTGAACGCGTCCAGGGGGAAGGCCTTGGGGGAAGGCAGGCCGCCAGCCATGCTGATGATGCCGGGGCGGTCGGTCAGCTTGAGGATCTCGCGGATGGCGGAGGAATTCATCTTGGCAGCACGTTCTGCCAGCGTCCAGGTTGTCATAAAACAGTACTCGATCTCTACGTTTCCAGCCCGGGCAGGGCTGGCCGGTGTGCATTCTCACGCCGTTGTCGGGCATGTGCCGGCCCGAGCTTGGGGCTCGGGATGCAATCGTTGCGGCGCACAAGGCGCTGCAACCATGCACCAGCAGGTGGGCTTATTGTGTCGCGACCGGTTTGCCTGTGTGGGCTGGCGGGCAATTGCGACAGTGTGGTCTGCAGCCGGTGAGGCCGCAGGCCGTGACCATAGCCCTGTGTGGAGGGCGGCCAAGAGAGGTTGATGGACTCAATATACGCGTGAGACCATTACAGTACCTATACAGACAGTCTCACAATCATGGCTTCTGTATCGGTATCCGCTTCAATACAGTTCGCTGCACATTACCATGTCCATCTCCCTGTCCCGCCAGGCGGCCCTGACCCTGACCCAGCAACTGGCCGAGCGTCTGGCCGAGCGCATACGCACGCGGCTGCTGCCCGCTGGCGCGCGCCTGCCCTCGGTGCGTGAATGCGCGCGCCAGCAGGGCGTGAGTCCGTACACGGTGGTGGCCGCCTACGACCTGCTGCAGGCCCAGGGACTGGTCGAGGCCAGGCCGCAACGCGGCTTCTTTGTGCGCGATATTGTGCAAAATCCGCTTCAAACGCAGGAGAGTAAAGCGCAGATAGCTATCAATGAGGGAGCGGTCAATACCCCGGTAGGCATCCCGCCAGGCACGCGCATCAACGCCACCATGCTGATTCGCGGCATGTTCGTGGAGAGCGTGGCCGGAAAGCCCCAGCCCGGTGCCGGCGTGCTGCCTGCCGAATGGCTGGATGCCGGCTTTCTGGTGGCGGCCATGCGCAAGGTCACCAGCGGGCAGGCGCTGCGCGAATCGCTGGTGCGCTATGGCGAGCCCATGGGTGACAGCCGGCTGCGCGAAGCGCTGGCGCGGCGCCTGCAGCGCATAGGCATCGCGGCGGGGACTGGCCAGATCATCACTACCCTGGGGGCGACCCAGGCGCTGGACATCGTGAGCCGAGCCCTGCTGCAGCCCGGCGATCCGGTGATGGTTGAAGAGCCGGGCTGGGCCGTGGAATATGCGCGCCTGGCCGCCATGGGCATGCGCGTGCTGCCCGTGCCGCGCGGGCCCGAAGGGCCGGACATGGCGGTGATGCAGCGCTATTGCGAGACCATGGCCCCCAAGCTCTATGTGAGTGTCAGCGTGCTGCACAACCCCACGGGCTACAGCCTGAGCGCAGCCAGCGCCCATGAGGTGCTGCAGATGGCGCAGCGATACGGCTTCTATGTGGTGGAGGACGATAGCTACTGCCATATCGCTGCCGATCACGCACCGCGCGTGTCGGTACTGGACCGGCTGCAGCGCAGCATCTACATCAGCGGCTTTGCCAAGGTGCTGGTGCCCAACTGGCGCCTGGGCTATCTGGCGGCGCCGCCCGATCTGGTCGAGAGACTGCTGGACACCAAGCTGCTGTCCACCCTGTCCACGCCGACCCCCATGGAGCAGGCCCTGGCCCTGTGCATGGAGCAAGGCCAGCTGCGCCGCCATGCCGAGCGGCTGCGCCAGCATCTGGCCCAGGCGCGCACGCGCAGCGTGGCTCTGGCCCAGGCGGCTGGCTGTCGGTTTGTGGCCGAGCCTGCTGGCATGTTCGGCTGGGTGGATACTGGCGTGGATACCGAGGTGCTGACCCAGTTGCTGCTGGATCAGGGCTACATGATTGCCCCTGGCGCCATGTTCCATGCCAGCCGGGGCTCCAGCACCTGCATGCGCATCAACTTCGCGACCACACAGGATGCCGCTTTCTGGCGCGTCTTCGAACGCGTGGTGGCCCCCATGCGGGCCCAGGCACAGAAGTTGTAGAACGTGTTGACGATCTCCTCGCGCCGCGACAGAGGGTTTGCGGGATGGGATGCAAGGCGCGATACCGCAGCAATAGCCGTGCTATTGCGAGGATTCGCAACGCCGCAGACCGCCCGCAAACCCTCTGTCCCGCAGGGTTGGGGCGAAATCGGGCGATTTCTGCGCGCTGACTCTTGCTTGCACCCCGGTGCAAGCGGCGAGCCAACGCTTTGAACTCATCCCGATTGCGCTCCAACGCGACTGCGTAGAGATCGTCAACACGTTCTTAACCCAGTTGGACGGGACCCTGATGGATATGGCAGCCTGTGCGCTGCAGCAGCTCGCCAAAGGCGTCGGACATCGGATAGTCGAACTCCACGGGCCGCTGCCTGCCTATGGCATCGCCCTGCACCACGCCGTGGACCAACCGGCTAACTATCTGTGTGTCATAGCTGGCTGTGCTGGGGCATCAAAGCCATCGACGCAGGCAAGCCATGGTTCATGGGGATGTCGGCAGGCGCTGCGCTCAGGTGGCGGGCCACCGCTTAGCGGCCGGCGTGGTTGAGCGCGCCCAGAGCATCTCGTGCTGGGTTGCCCGTGTTGCTTGGAGTTTCCGCGTCGAGCCTAGCTGGCTGCGTGATAGATGCGTGCGCGGCCGGTCTGCGATGCGCCGCGCAGACTGCTTTCATAGGTGCTGTCTTCGGCAGCAGGCACCAGGGCCTTGGTGCGGCGCTGGTTGAGCACGGAAAGCCGTGCCAGCTGGTCACGGACCAGGGAAATTTCGCGGTCCAGATTCTGTGCGCGCTCGCGCAGTGCAGGCGTCCAGTCGTCTGCCGAGAAGCGTTTGACGAGCTGGGAGAACGCCACCATGGCGTCACGCAGGCGGGTGCTGGACTGTTCCAGCGCGGATGCGTCCGGTGACTGCAGCGATGCCGAAACGGTCTGAATCACCGCATCCAGCGAATCGAGCATTTCCTGCAAGGTCATCGGGTCAGCCTTTGTTCGGGAGTTCAGGCACGGGCGCTTCAGCCGCGAGCGTGAACCAGGAATTCTTCGGTATTGGCCAGCAGCTTGTCTGCCACGGCCTCGGCGTTGACGCGGAAGCTGCCATTGGCAATGGCTTCGCGCATGGCCTTGACGCGATCGGCATCAAAGTCGGTATTGGTGCGGTTTTGGCTGTCCAGGGCGCGGGCCGAGGACGAAAAGGACACGGGCACGCCGGCGGCGCGCTCGGACAAGCCTTTGGTCGATTCTTCGGTGGCAACCGTGGTGGCGGATTTCGGGGCCTGCTTGGCGGCTGCAGCGGTCTGCTGCAGGTCCGGCTTATTGCCTATCTTCATGCTGGTTCTCCAATCGCCCTGTATCGGCGTAGGGCGCTGTAGCCTTGCTTTCGACAAGGGCGCGTAAAACTTGAGGAATATTTGGCATGGTTGATAAAGTGAGTATGCACTCTCTCGTCATTGAACCAGAACCACGCCACTGGCATTGACCGTTCCTGTAACAAGGCGGCCATTATCCATGCGAACCCGTACCTGCTGCCCTTCTCCGGCTGCAGTCATTGCCTTGCCTGAGCCGGCAACGCTGAAGCCGCCGCCGTTGACCATCACCTGGACGGGCGATCCCGCCGTGAACAAGGCAGGCGGACGTACCATGTTCTGGCGCAGAGCCTGCCCCGAAGTCAGCGGTCGCGCCGCGACCATGCCGATGAAATCCTGTGCATTGGCGAAGACAGGGGCGCTGTCCTCGGCCCAGTCCACTTCAGCGGGGGCTGCGTCCTCGGCGCTCAGCGTCTTGCCGGCCGGAATATTGCCCTGTGCCACCCAGGCCGGGCCATAGGCCCGCACGGTGATGGGCAGGAACACGTTCCAGGGCACGCTGCCCTGCACGCAGCGCAGGCCCAGCCGGGTGCGACCCCAGAGGCGACTGCCCGCAGGCAGATAGGGCTCGACCTTGGCGCAGGCTGCCAGGCGCAGGCGCGAGTCCAGCTGGCCCATCTGAACTTCCATGCGCAAAGCCATGCCATTGCCGGCCTGCGCAGTCTCGGTTGATGGCTGGTGCAGAGCCGCATCGACAAAGCGCTGTCCGATCTGGCTGAGCTGCGCCGCGCCGTCCTGGGCCTGTGCGCCAGCCGTCAGCAGCAGCGCAGCGAGACCCCATGCTGCAGCCAGGCCTTGAGAGGGGCGAAGGCGCAGAAACAGGGAAAAGCGGCCAGACATGCATCAATCCTTTGAAGTATCCGCAGTCACAGGGCTGCAGACGATGCTGGCAAATATAGGCGTGACATGGCTTGCGCAATGGCTTGAAGAGCCAGCGCAATACCGCTTTCTTCGCGCTTTAGTTTGCGCTGCCGATTTTCATAATCCTCGCATGCCGCAGTCCGTGGGCTCCGGCATCCCCGAATTCTGAAAGCGAGGCCGCAATGCTGAACAAAATGACCGAACGACTGGACTTCCAAAGCGAGGCGCTGCTCTTGCGCGCCGAGCGCCAGCGCGCCATTGCCAGCAATATTGCCAATGCCGACACCCCCGGCTATGTGGCGCGCGACTTCAATTTCCGCGAAGCCTTGATGGCCGCGACCAGCGGGCCCAAGCCCTTGACCCAGGCCAGCGTCACGACGGCAGGCCATATCCCGCTGCAGGCGCAGATGTCGGACGAGGCGCTCAAGGCCAAGCTCGGCTATTCGGTCAATTCCCAGCCCAGCCTGGATAACAACACCGTGGATCTGGATCGCGAGCGCGCCAATTTCGTCGACAACTCCGTGCGCTACGAAGCCACGCTGCGCTTCATCAACGGCCAGGCCAAGACCATGCTCAGCGCCATTCAAGGCCAGTAAGCCCAGGAGCTAAACCATGTCCATGTTTTCCATCTTCAATATCTCGGGCAGTGCGGTCAGCGCCCAGTCCCAGCGCCTGAACGTGGTGGCCTCCAATCTGGCCAACGTCGATGCCGTGGCCGGCCCCGATGGCAGCGTCTACAAGGCGCGCCAGGTCGTGTTTCAGACCGTGCCCATGGGCAACGACGGCAGCGCGGGCGTCAAGGTCAATGCCATCAGCGAGGACAACACGCCCGGCCGCCGCATCCACGACCCCAGCAATCCGCTGGCCGATGGCGAGGGCTATGTCACCCACTCCAACGTGAGCGCCGTGGACGAGATGGTCAACATGATCTCGGCGTCACGCTCCTATCAGAACAACGTGGAAGTCATGAACACGGCCAAGACGCTGCTGCTCAAGACTCTGCAAATGGGGCAGTAAGCCCGGGAACACACACATGATCTACGGCGCAAGCAGCGTGGACGGCACCACGACCAACACCACCAGCAATACCAAGAACTCGGTGACCAACCCCAACGAGGCGCAGGACCGTTTCCTCAAGTTGCTGGTGGCCCAGCTCAACAACCAGGACCCCATGAATCCCATGGACAACGCGGAAATGACCTCGCAGATGGCGCAGATCAACACCGTGACCGGTATTCAGCAGCTGAACCAGACCATGGCCTCCATGTCCAGCCAGTTCACGGCCATGCAGGTGCTGCAGGGCACTTCCATGATCGGTCGTACGGTGCTGACCGAGGGCAACACCCTGGGCGTGGCGGCCGATGGCACGCATACCGCTGCCTTCGATCTGGAAAACCAGGCGGCCAGCGTCAAGATCCAGATCACCACGGCCAGCGGCGAGCTGGTGGACACCATCGACCTGGGTGCCGGCGCTGCCGGACGGAACTACTTCACCTGGGATGGCAAGGACAAATACAGCGGCGATGCCTCGCAACTGCGCTACAGCGTGGTCGCCACCAATGGCACGACCGCAGTGGCATCCACCCCGCTGGCGCCGCATGCCGTGATTGCCACCAGCTCGGCCAATGGCTCTTTGTCGCTGGAGCTCGATAACGGCGACAGCGTGGCTTATTCCGGCGTCAAGGCCGTTTACTGATTGAGGAACACATCATGGGTTTTCAACAAGGTCTCTCCGGCTTGAACGCCGCCAGCAAGAATCTGGACGTCATCGGCCACAACATCGCCAACTCCAACACCACGGGCTTCAAGGCCTCGCGCGCTGACTTTGCCGAGATGGTCGCCAGCGCCATCGGCTCGGCCAGCGGCCAGAGCAGCGGCATCGGCGTCAACGTGGCCTCCGTGTCCCAGCAGTTCAGGCAGGGCTCCATCACTTCGACGGGCAACAACCTGGACATCGCCATCAACGGTAACGGCTTTTTCGTCGTCAAGCAAAGCGACGGCAGCATCGCCTACACGCGCGCCGGCAACTTCGGTCTGGACAAGGAGGGCAACCTCAAGACCGTGGACAACGACAATGTCATGGGCTATGTGGTGGACCCTTCGACCGGCAAGATCCAGTCGGGTGCCACGCCTGTGCCGATGAGCTTTCCCACAGGGCAGCCGATTCCCGCCAAGCAGACATCCAAGGTGAATGTGGAGCTGAATCTGGATGCACGCGCCACGGCGGCCGCCGGCGACGCGACAGCCACGCCCCCTGTCGCTGCTACGCCGCGGGCCACCTATGGCACCTCGCTGAATGTGTATGACACCCAGGGCACGGCGATCCCGGTCAATCTGTATTTCGAGAAAGACGCCACAGGCAACACCTGGAATGTCTTCAACTCGCTCGATGCAACGGCCACGCCCATCGGTAAGGCCGTGTTCGATGCGAGCGGCAAGCTCACCAGCGTCACCCCCAATGCACCGACCACAGGTTCGGGTACTACGCTGAATCTGAGCGTCAGCGGCGGCACGGCCAATCCCAACGGCCTGCAGCCCTTCAACGTCGCGTTCGATTTCGGCGGTCTGACCCAGTTCGGCACCAAGTTTGCCGTCAGCAGCCTCAAGCAGGACGGCTATACCTCGGGCGCACTGACGGGCATCAATGTGGGCCGCGACGGCTCCATCGTGGCTTCCTACTCCAACGGTGTCACGCGCACCGAAGGCCAGATCGCTCTGGCGGCATTCACCAATACCCAGGGTCTGGGCTCCATCGGCAACAACAAATGGGTTGCCACCTCCGACTCCGGCCCTGCGCTCAATGGTTCGGCCCAGACCGGCACCTTCGGCTCGCTGCAGTCGGGCGCGCTGGAAGAGTCCAACGTGGACCTGACGGCCGAGCTGGTCAACATGATGACGGCGCAGCGCTCCTATCAGGCCAACGCCCAGACCATCAAGACGCAGGACCAGGTGTTCTCCACACTCGTGAACCTGCGATAACCGATAGGCCCTTGAGGCGCTTTGTGCCGGGGCTGCAAAGGCGATTGATTTGACGGAAGAAAGGTCAGCATGGACAAAATTATTTATACGTCGATGACTGGGGCCAATGCGGCAGCCCAGCGTCAGGCCGTGCTGGCTCACAACCTGGCCAATGCGGGCACCAACGGCTTCAGGGCCGAGATGTCCACCTTCCGTTCGGTACCGCTGCAGGGTTCGGGGGCCGGCACCCGCGTGTTTGCGCTGGAGGCCACCTCCGGCTATCAGGACACTCCCGGCCCGGCCCAGCGCACCGGCCGTGCGCTGGACGCCATGGCCATGGGCCGCGCCTGGTTTGCCGTGCAGGGCCTGGATGGCCAGGAAGCCTATACGCGCAACGGCGTGTTCGAGATCTCGCCCGAAGGGCAGCTGGTCAACAGCAACGGCCAGGCCGTGCTCTCCGACGGCGGCGCGCCCATCGACATCCCGCCAGAGTCCACGATCTCCCTGGGTTCGGACGGCACGCTGACTGCCAAGATGGGCAACCAGCTGCCCGTGGCCGTGGGGCGCGTCAAGCTGGTCACGCCGCCCGTCGATGAGCCGCTGGTGCGCGGCGATGACGGCTTTTTCCGCGCGGCGCAGGGCGATGCGCTGCCCAACGATGAAACAGCGCGCCTGCTGTCGGGCTCGATCGAGGGATCGAATGTGAACTCCGTCGAAACCATGGTCGGCATGATCGCGGCCTCGCGCCAGTTCGAGCAGCAGATGAAGCTGCTGCAGACCGCTGAAACCAACGATAAATCCGCCAGCCAGCTGCTGAGCTTGAACGGCTGATAGCCAAAGGAATACGTCATGATCAATTCGCTGTTCATTGCCAAGACCGGCATGGAAGCCCAGCAGACGCAGCTGGACGTGATTTCGCACAATCTGGCCAACGTCTCCACCACCGGCTACAAGCGCGCGAATGCGGTCTTCGAGGATCTGATCTATCAGAATCTGCGCCAGTCCGGTTCGCAGACCACCGAGCAGAATCAGCTGCCGACCGGCCTGCACCTGGGCCTGGGCGTGCGCACCGTGGCCACCAGCCGCAACTTTCTGCAGGGCAGCCTGCAGCAATCGAGCAATGCGCTGGATGTGGCCATCAACGGCAACGGCTTCTTCGAAGTCAACATGCCAGACGGTACGATTGCCTATACCCGCGACGGTTCGTTCGAGGTCGATGCCCAGGGCCAGCTGGTGACCTCCAGCGGCCTGCCTGTGGCCAACGGCATCACCATCCCGCAGGGTGCGACCAAGGTGTCGATCAGCCATGACGGCGTGGTCAGCGTCACCATGCCCGGCCAGGCTGCGCCGCAGCAGGTGGGCAATATCGCGATGAGCCAGTTCATCAATGCAGCCGGCCTGGAGCCGCGCGGCCAGAACCTCTACGTCGAGACCGCTTCCTCGGGCCAGCCCCAGCAGGGCACGCCAGGCACCAACGGTCTGGGCACGATCCAGCAGGGCTATCTGGAAGCCTCGAACGTGAACGTGGTCCAGGAGCTGGTGACCATGATTCAGACGCAGCGCGCCTACGAAATGAATTCCAAGGCAATTCAGACCTCCGACCAGATGCTGGCCAAGCTGGCACAGCTCTGATTGATCACAATGTATTGAGGAGCAGCTTGCGCTTGATGTGTATGGTTTTCAGATCAATTCATTGCTGATTTCCATTTGAGACAAGCGCTATAAGCTCTGATTTCAATAGCGTGCCTCGCGCACGCAAGGGCACAAGGGGCCAAGCGCCTGACTGCCAAGGACTTGCCGCCATGTTCAAAGCCATTGTTTCCCATTGCCCGCCGCTCTGCGCCCTCGCCGGGGCCCTGCTGGTGTCGGGCTGCGTCACGCTCAATCCGCCGCCGCCCGTGGACATGCCATCCACCGCACCTCCCGTGCTGCAGCCGCGCGAGCAGACGGCCCAGGCGCCCACAGGCAGCCTGTTCAATGCCAGCCGCTACCGTCCCATGTTCGAGGATCAGCGCGCCCGCATGGTGGGTGATTCGGTGACGGTGCAGATTGTCGAGCGCGTTTCGGCCAGCCAGAGCACGGACTCCAAGGTCGGGCGAGCCAACGAGCTGAGCACGGGCATCACCTCGCTGCCGCTGCTCAGGGGCGGCGCCGAGAAGACGGTTGCCGATGCGCTCACCCTGGGGGCCGAGAGCAAGAACGACTTCAAGGGCTCTGGGGCCACCAGCAGCAACAACACCTTCACGGGCTCGATTGCCACCACCGTGGTCGATGTGCTGCCCAACGGTCATCTGGTGATTGCCGGCGAGAAGCAGATCGGCGTGAACCATAACGTCGATGTGCTGCGTTTCACGGGCACGGTGGACCCGCGCTCGCTGCGTCCGGGCAGTACCGTGGCATCGACTCAGGTGGCCAATCTGCGCGTCGAGTCGCGCAGCCGTGGCCAGGCCGGTGAAGCCCAGTCAATTGGCTGGTTGTCCCGGTTCTTTTTGAACGTTATGCCGTTCTGATTCTTCCGAGAATGGGCAGTATGAAAGTACTGTCCACGCTCCTGTCACTGCGCCCTGCGCACACCGCCTTGCTGGTGGTCGCAGCCCTTGGCGCCAGCGGGCTCACCCTGCCTGCGCATGCCACACGCATCAAGGAGGTTGCCGCCATCCAGGGCGTGCGCAGCAACCAGTTGACAGGCTACGGTCTGGTGGTCGGCCTCGACGGCACGGGCGACCAGACCACACAGATGCCCTACACCAAGCAGGCGCTGGCCAATTACCTTGAGCAGATGGGCATCGCCCTGCCGGCCTCGGGCAATGCGGCCCAGCTGCAGCTCAAGAACGTGGCGGCGGTGATCATCACGGCCGAGCTGCCGGCCTTCGCACAGCCCGGTCAGGCCATCGACATCAATGTCTCCTCCATGGGCAACGCCAAGTCGCTCAAGGGCGGCACCCTGGTGGCGACACCGCTGCGCGGCGCGGACGGCGAGATCTACGCCCTGGCCCAGGGCAATGTGGTGGTCGGCGGTGCCGGGGCTGCAGCCGGCGGCTCCAAGGTGCAGGTCAATCACCTGAACGCGGGCCGCGTGCCGCAGGGCGCGCAGGTTGAGCGTGCAGTGCCCACTCCCGTCAACCAGGGCAACACGATCACGCTGGGCCTGAATCAGACCGACTTCCAGACAGCCGACAAGATGGTTCGCGCCATCAACCAGCGCATGGGAGCGGGTACGGCCATGGCATTGGACGGCCGCACGGTGCAGGTCAATGCACCCATCGATCCGGGCTCGCGCGTGCGCATGATCGCCGAGATTCAGGAGATGCCCATCGAGACCTCCAAGCCGGCGGCCAAGGTGGTCATCAATGCCCGCACCGGCTCCATCGTGCTCAATCAGGCGGTGACCCTGGGCCCCTGCGCGATTGCGCACGGCAATCTGTCCATCACCATCAGCACCACGCCGGTCATCAGCCAGCCTGCACCGTTCTCGCAAGGGCAGACCGTGGTGGCGCAGAAGTCCGATATCCAGGTCAAGCAGGAGCCCGGCAAGGTCATCAACATGCCCAATTCGCCCCAGCTCACCGATGTGGTGCGGGCACTGAATTCACTGGGCGCCACGCCCCAGGATCTGCTGGCCATCCTGCAGGCCATCAAGGCCGCTGGCGCCATGGACGCCGAGCTGGAGGTGATATGAGCACGTCATTGCCCCATTCTTCATCCCTGGCGGCCAGCAATGCTCTGGCTGTCGATGCACGTTCGCTCAATGCGCTCAAGACGGCAGCCGGCGAGAACAGCCCTCAGGCCGCGCGCGAGACGGCCAAGCAGCTCGAGTCGCTGTTCATGCGCGAGATGATCAAGAGCATGCGCGAGGCGACCATGAAGTCCGGTCTGCTCGACAGCGCGCAGGGCAATCTCAGCACCGATCTGCTGGATCAGCAGCTCTCGGTCGCCATGGCGGGACAGCCTGGCGGTCTCACGGATGCCATCAGCAAGCAGCTGGCGCGCAGCATGGGGGTCGACGCCGCCGAGGATGCCGAAATTGCCGTGCCTTCCACACTGAGCCTGAGCCGCAACGCCTGGCGCAATGTGGGCAGCAACGGCGCCTGGAGCGGCAGCCGCAGCCAGGCTGCGCAATCGATCAATGCCTATGCACCGGCTCCCAAGGGGCGCGACAACTTCGTGACGGCGCACACCGGCGCGGCCCAGCGTGTGGCCAGCGAGAGCGGCATCCCGGCCCACTACATGATCGGCCAGGCCGGACACGAGACGGGCTGGGGCAGGAGCGAGATCCGCAACAAGGACGGCAGCAACTCGTTCAACCTGTTCGGCATCAAGGCCGGTGGCAGCTGGACGGGCAAGGTCGCCGAAGTCACGACCACCGAATACATCAATGGCGCGCCCAAGAAGGTGACGGCCAAGTTCCGCGCCTATGACTCCTACGAGGAGTCCTTCCGCGACTACGCACGCCTGATCGGCAGCAATCCGCGCTATGAAAAAGCCATGGCCCAGACCGGCTCTGCCCAGGCCTATGCCAGCGAGCTGCAAAAGGCCGGCTACGCCACCGATCCGGCCTATGCGCAAAAGCTCAGCCGCGCCATCCAGAGCGTGGCCCAGGTCACAGTCGCCAACGCCGGCAACGGCAGCGCCAATGTCGCAAGCCGTCTGGGTGCCAGCGCCCGTGCCGCCCAGATCAACAAGATCACCGAGAACCAGTCATGAGTCTTCTGAACGTGGGCGCACGCGCCCTGATGGCCAACCAGATCGCCCTGCAAACCACGGGGCACAACATCGCCAACGTCAACACCGCCGGCTATTCGCGCCAGAGCGTGGCCTTCCAGACCTCGGCGGGCCAGAACATCGGCAATGGCTATATCGGCAATGGCGCCGATGTGGCGACCATCTTGCGCAACTTCAGCGAGCTGCTCAACCGTCAGGCCACGGCGGCCACCGCCGCCAGTGCCGCAGACTCCGCGCGCTCGAACTCGCTCAACCAGTTGCAGGAAGTGTTCTCCGGCGGAACCAACGGCCTGGGCGCGGCCATCAACGACATGATGAATGCGTTTGCCGATGTGAGCAGCGCACCTACCGACTCTTCGGCACGCCAGGTGGTGCTGACGCGCATGAGCGAACTGGCTGCGCGCTTTCGCTCGGCTTCGGCCCAGCTCGACGAGATGGACTACAGCACGCGCCAGCAGATGAGCAATGACGTGAATGTGGTCAACAGTCTGTCCCAACAGGTGGCGGCGCTCAACGGCCAGATCAGCAGCGCCATTGCCACGGGCCACACGCCCAATGACCTGCTCGATCAGCGCGACCAACTGGTGCGTGACATCAACAAATACGTGCAGACCTCGCAGGTCGACGCCGGCGATGGCTCCATCAGCCTGTTCGTGGGCGGCAGCCAGCCGCTGGTGCTGGGGCAGAGCGCGGCCAAGCTCAGCCTGCAGGAGTCCACGCAGTACCCCGGCAGCGGCAAGATGAGCCTGTATTTCCAGCAGCAGGGTGGGCAGCCCGTGGAGCTGACTCCGGCCATGGCCGGTGGCGGCGAGATTGCCGGTCTGCTGCAGTTCCAGAACAACGACCTGAGCGAGGGGCGCAACCTGCTGGGGCGCATGGTGATCTCGATCGGCGATACGCTCAATACACAGAACCAGCTGGGCCTGACCTTGTCGGGTCAGAAAGGCGGGGCGCTGTTCAATATTCCGATGACGACCACGGGCTCCACCACGGGTGCTCAATGGGTACAGCCCGATACGCCCACGGTCACGGTCAAGGACTCGAGCGCGCTCAAGGCTTCGGATTACAAGATCGTTTTCGGCAACGATGCGCCCAAGGGCAAGGTGGTGCGCCTGTCGGATGGCCAGACCACGGCCTTCAACGATCTGACGGACCTGCGCGGCATGACGATCGACGGTCTGCAGTTCGATCTCAAGAACGATGGCCAGGCCGGCCAGTCCGTGCTGTTCAGTCCTGTGGCATCGGCGGCGCACGATATTCAGACCATGGTGCATTCCGGCAACGATCTGGCGGTGGCCAATCCGGTGTCGGCCAAGATCAACTCGCTGGGCGATGCGGCCGTCCGCATGTCCAGCCTGAAGGTGGAAAAAGGCTTCGATGCCTCTACCTTTCCTGCGGGCACCACCCTGTCTTTCGCTCCCGATGGGGCGGGCGGCATGACCTATACCATCACGCCTGCCCCCAGCGGCGTGGCTGCGACAGGCGCTTATATCTCCGGGCAGGCCATCGAGCTGGCTCAGGGGCTCAAGGTGACGCTCACCGGCACGCCTGCGGTGGATGGTGCCACCAGCGATACCGTGAGCTTCGGCCCCAACAGTTTCTACAGCTCGGATACGGGCAATGCCAGCTCTTTCCTGTCGCTTCGCGACGCCGTGATCTTCGATGGCGCGACCACGCTCAGCGACGGTTTTTCCACCGCCATGGCGCAGATCGGCACGCGCACGCAAAGCGCGGCCTATGCAGCCAAGCTGTCCGACTCGATTGCCAAAAATCTGGAAGGCGATCGCACCGCAGTGTCCGGCGTCAATCTGGATGAAGAAGCCGCCAAGCTGCTGCAGTACCAGCAGTCCTACCAGGCCTCGGCCAAGATGCTGCAGGTGGCTCAGGGCATTTTTGACAGCGTGATCCAGGCCGTTGGCCGTTAACCCCCTACAGCCGGAGAACAGGCATGAGCATCAACCGCATTGGCACGGCCAATATGTATGACAGCACCATCAACAACCTGGGCTCGCGTCAGAGCAGCCTGGTGGACCTGATGGAGAAGACCACGGCGGGCAAGCGCGTGCTGCGCGCCAGCGACGATCCCGTGGCGGCGGCACAGGCCGAGCGTGCACGCACCCGCATCACCCGTTCCGAAAATGACCAGCGCGTGCTCGGTGCCCAGCGCGATGTGATTGCCCAGGGCGAGTCCGAGCTGGGCAAGGCTCATGGTGCTTTGCAGGATTTTCGTGATCTGGTGGTGCAGGCCGGCAACGGTTCGTATGACCAGGTGGCACGCGATGCGCTGGTCCAGCAGATGCAAAGCCTGCGCGATCAGATTCTCGGCTATGCCAATGCCAAGGACTCCAACGGCTTGCCGATTTTCCGCGGGCTGGGCAGTCCCGATACGCCGCTGCAAAGCACGCCTCCGGGCTCGAGCAGCCAGCTCAACCCCGGCCAGAGCACCGGCAGCGACAACGGCCTGCCCATCTCTCTGGATGGTCATGCGGCCTGGTTGAACGTGCCCACCGGCAACGGGGTGTTTGTGGTGAATGGCGCTGCCTCCAATTCCGGCAAGGCCTGGGCGGATGTGGGGTCGGTCACCGACCCGAGCAAGGTCACGGGCGATAGCTACACCCTGGTATTCACCAAGGACCCGACTACCGGCGAGGTCAGTTACGAGATCAACTCCAGCTCGGCCACGGTGACCAACCCCGTGGTTCCGCCCACGCCCTACAAGGAAGGGCAGGCGATTACCGTTGGTGGTCAGCAGATCAGCATCAAGGGTACTCCGGCCGACGGCGACAGCTTCACCATGTCTCCAAGCACACGTACCGATATTTTCAGCGTGCTGGATCAGGCCATTGCCACGGTCAAGGGCGGCACGGGGGGATCGACCGCATTGCAGCAGGGTCTTGGGCGCGCCTTGAGCGAACTGGATTCGGGCATGAACAGGGTGCAGGCCATGCGCAGCTATGCCGGCGACCAGCTCAAACGTGCAGACGGCCTGGAGTCCGACATGAAGGATCAGGCACTGACGCAGGAAGGAGCCCGTTCGCGTGCCGAAGATATCGATATGATCACGGCGCTGTCGCAAGTGGATACGCAGAAGGTGGGCTTGCAGGCCGCCCTGCAGTCCTATGCACAGATGCAGAAGCTTTCGCTGTTCAACTACATCGGCTGATTCCAGCGGGCTCTGTCCGTCTTGATGTCTCGTCGTCTACCTGTCCAAATCCTCCATGACCCAGTCTGCCCTCAGCTCTTTGACTCTTGGTTATCGGCCGCTCTGGGGACGTACGCGACGCCTGGCAGGGATTCAGCTTTATGTCCACGAGGACTCGGGCTCCTCTGCCGACATGGCGCATTTCCTGCGCACGGTGGATGAGATCTGGAGCCGTCAGGCCCCGCCGCTCTTGATATCGCCGCAGTCCCGCCAGGTTCTGTGCAATCTTCTTGAACATGCACCTCAGGGCAGTCCCTGGATAGAGGTGCGCGGTGACTGGCTGCAGCAGGATGAAGGTATCTACGAGCTGGTGCAGAAGGCCAAGGCACGCGGGCTGATGCTGGTCTGGGGCGGATCGCTGGCCGATGTGCCCGATGCCGATGCTGCGCGCTGCTTTGCCAGCAGCCTGCTGAGCCTGCCGCCAGAAGGAGCAGCGGGACTGCCTAATGTGGTGCGCCCAAGCCAGCCGGCGAAGGATGCGGACAAGGAGGCTGCCTCGGGCTTTTTTGCCACTCAGCCCCTGAATCTGCTGGACGGCCAGATGTACCAGAGCCTGCAGAGCCTGGAGCTGGCGCGCTCCTGCCTCGACGAGCATGAAGCGGCCGCCGTGGCCGGTTGGCCCGTGGCAGACACCATGCAGGCTTTTCGGCTGCAGCAGCCCCAGCCCTCGCGCGATGCGCTCTTCAGGCTCATGAAGGCCATCGACAAGGAACAGTCCCTGGATGTGATGGAGGAGATCCTGGGTTCGGACCCGGTGCTGGCCTATCGCTTTTTGCTCTATACCAACTCGGCCGCACTGGGCCTGCGTCGCGGCGTGGACTCGCTGCGCCGCGGGCTGGTGATGCTGGGGCTGGGCACGCTGGAGCGCTGGCTGGCCGACCAGCTGCCCCATGCCTGTACCGAACAGGACCTGGTGCCTCTGCGCACGCAGGTCGTGCTGCGCGCCAGGCTGGCCGAGCAGCTGATCGAGGCCGGGGTGAGCCTGGACCTGCAGCGTGAGATGTATCTGTGCAGCCTGTTCTCGCAGCTGGATTTGCTGCTGCATGAGCCGGTGGCCACCATCTTGCGACGCACGCCGCTGAATGAGCGCATTTTCGATGCCATCGTCACGCGCTCCGGTCCTTATGCGGCCGTGCTGCAGATGAGCCAGGCTCTGGAGAGTCGTGACCCGGCACCCATCCGGCAGCTGCGCGAGCAGGAGGAGTGGGAGGCAGAAGACCTCAACCGGATGCTGCTGCGCATGCTCAGCGAGCTCAAGCTGGGCATGCCGCAAGCTCAGACCTGAGTGTCTGGGTGAAAATTCGCTAAAAACAGGCTCTATCTCCTGATGGGAGCGCGCAGACAGCTATCAAATTGATGGATGTGCTGTGAGGCAGAGTCGTGCATAAGCAGGGCTTGGCTGCCGCTTATCCGCGCATTGCCTGGGCGCCGGATTCGGACAATTGGGATATCCAATCCGTCCGTGCGCCATGTCCGAATCCCAAGACAAAAACCTGCCCGCCACCGAACGCAAGCTGCAGAAGACGCGTGAAGACGGCCAGGGTGCGCGCTCGCGCGATCTGTCGCATCTGGCCATTCTGGGTACGGGCGCATTGCTGATGCTGATGGGCACGCAGCCCATGATCAATCATCTGCGCGAGGCCATGGCCCGGCAACTGGTGTTCAACGCTGCGGCGGCCAAGACTCCGGCGCTGATGCTGGAGCGCTTTCAGTCCATGCTGGTGCTGGGTCTGGGCATTGCCGTGATCTTTGCTTTGGTGACCACCACGGCCTCGGTGCTTTCCGGCGTGGCTGCCGGTGGCTGGATCTTCAGCTTCAAGCCCATTCAGCCGCGCTTTGGCAAGCTCAACCCCTTGTCGGGTCTCAAGAATCTGTTTTCCAAGCAGCAGCTGACCACGGTGGTCAAGATGGTGTTCATGACCATCGTGCTGGGCTTTGTAGCCTGGAAGTACATGAGTGCCAATATTGCCGAGATTGCGTCGGTTTCGGCCCAGCCATCGCCCATGGCGCTTGCTATGGTCGGCTCCTGGCTGACCACGGGCATCACCTTGCTGCTGATCGTGGTGCTGCTGGTGGCCCTGATCGACGTGCCGCTGCAGGACTTTCTCTTCAAGTCGCGCCTCAAGATGAGTCATGAGGAGGTCAAGCAGGAGCACAAGGAGTCCGAAGGCAATCCGCAGCTCAAGGGCAAGATCCGCCAGAAGCAGCGCGAGATTGCCGACCGGGCCAGCGTCTCGGCCGTGCCGAAAGCCGACTTTGTAGTCACCAATCCCACCCACTATGCCGTGGCGCTGCGCTATGACGACGCCTCCATGGCCGCTCCCCAGGTCATTGCCAAGGGCACGGATCTGGTGGCGCTCAAGATTCGTGAAATCGCGGGCGCGCACCAGATACCGGTACTGGAGTCGCCCATGCTGGCGCGTGCACTCTATGCGCATGCCGATCTGGATCAGGCCATCCCTGCCGCGCTCTACACCGCGGTGGCCCAGGTACTGGCCTATGTCTATCGTCTCAAGGCTGCACTGAGCGGCCAGGGTCCCATGCCCGATGCCCTGGGAGAGCCCCCCGTGCCCGTGGAGCTGGATCCGCACCGTGGCCGCACCCAGCCTGCGGCGGTCGATGCTGCTGCGCAGCAAGAAGGTAATCTGTGATGTCGTCGAATCCTCTGCAACTGTTCCAGAAGTGGTCTGGCTCCAACGCCGGCGCCCTGCAAGGGATGACTGCTCCCATACTGGTGGTGGCCATTCTGGGCCTAATGGTGTTGCCTGTGCCTCCATGGTTGCTGGACACCTTCTTCACCCTCAATATTGCCGTGGCGCTGATGGTGATGATGGTGGCGGCCTACATGATCAAGCCGCTGGACTTCGCGGCCTTCCCTTCGGTGTTGCTGCTGACCACATTGATGCGCCTGTCGCTCAACGTGGCATCGACGCGCGTGGTGCTGATGGAGGGCCACACCGGCCCCGGCGCCGCGGGCGCGGTGATCGAGGCCTTCGGCCACTTCCTGATCGGCGGCAACTTTGCCGTGGGTCTGATCGTGTTCAGCATTCTGGTGGTCATCAACTTCGTGGTGATTACCAAGGGTGCCGAGCGCATTGCCGAAGTCTCGGCCCGCTTCACGCTGGACGCAATGCCCGGCAAGCAGATGGCCGTGGACGCCGATCTGAACGCCGGCCTGATCGACGAGAAGGAGGCCAAGCGCCGGCGTGCCGAAGTGGGCGAGGAAGCCAATTTCTTCGGCTCCATGGACGGTGCCAGCAAGTTTGTGCGTGGCGACGCGATTGCCGGCATTTTGATTCTGGTGATCAACGTCATCGGCGGCCTGATCATCGGCATGGCCCAGCACGGCCTGTCCGCGGGTCAGGCGGCCGACAGCTACATCCTGCTGGCCGTGGGTGACGCGCTGGTGGCGCAGATTCCAGGCCTGCTGATCTCGGTGGCCTCGGCCATGGTGATCTCGCGCGTGGGCAAGGAATCCGATATGGGCCGCCAGATCGTGCAGCAGTTGTTCATGTCGCCCAAGGTGCTGGGTATCACTGCCGGCGTGATGATCTTGCTGGGTCTGATTCCCGGCATGCCGCATCTGGTGTTCATCAGCATGGGGGCCTTGCTGGGCTGGGGTGCCTGGGTGCTGGACAAGAGGGAAAAAGCCCGTCTGGCCGCCCAAAGCAGTGCCCCGGCGCCCCAGCAGCAGGCTGCGCAAAATGATGGCGAAGCGACCTGGGACGATCTGCAGCCCGTGGACCTGCTGGGTCTGGAGCTGGGCTATCGCCTGATCGCGCTGGTGGACAAGAGCCGCCAGGGCGACCTGCTGACGCGTATCAAGGGCGTGCGCCGCAAGTTCGCGCAGGAGGTCGGCTTTCTGCCGCCGGCCGTGCATGTGCGCGACAACCTGGAACTCAAGCCCAGCGCCTATCGCATGACGCTGCGCGGCGTCATGGTGGGCGAGGGCGAAGCCTTCCCCGGCATGTTCCTGGCCATCAACCCCGGCGGCATCACCACGCCGCTGATCGGCACGGCCACGACCGATCCGGCCTTTGGTCTGCCCGCGCACTGGATCGACGAACGGCAAAAGGAAGCGGCACAAATGGCCGGTTTTACCGTCGTTGATTCGGAAACCGTGATGGCGACGCATTTGTCACACTTGATGCAAGTGCACGCGGCCAAGCTGTTGTCTCGTACCGAGACACAGCAGCTCGTTGACCATGTGGCCAAGCTGGCCCCCAAACTCATCGAAGAAGTCATCCCGAAAATGGTGCCCATCACAACGTTCCAGAAAGTGCTCCAGCTGCTGCTGGAGGACTCTGTGCACATTCGTGATATCCGCACCATCATCGAGACGCTGGCCGAAAACGCCACGCAGACGACCGACCCGGTGGAGCTGGCGCGTCGCGTGCGCATTGCACTGTCGCCTGCCATCGTGCAGCAGATCTACGGTCCGACCCGCGAGCTCAATGTGATTGCCATCGAGCCCGGCCTGGAGCGTCTGCTGGTGCAGGCACTGTCGAACCCCAATGCGCCATCGCTGGACCCCGGCGTGGCTGAAATCCTCACACAAAAAGCGGTCGATGTGGCCAACCAACAGGAAGAGCTGGGCCTGCCCGCCTGCCTGCTGGTGCCGGACGCGATCCGCAACTCTCTTGCCAAGCTGCTGCGTCGTGTGGCGCCGCGTCTGCAGGTGCTCGCGCACAGCGAGATTCCCGAGACGCACACCATCCGCATCGGCCCGATTCTTAAAGGTGCATCCGCATGAATATCAAACGCTTTTACGCCCCGACTGCCCGCGAGGCCCTGGCCAAGGCGCGCATGGTTTTTGGCGACGGCACCCTGATTCTCTCCAACCGCCAGACGCCGGACGGAGTGGAAGTCATGGCCACGGCCGAAGAGACCCTGCAGGACATGGATGCCGGCATGCAGGCCGGTTCGCCCCTGCAAAAGGCGCTGGAGCGCCGTGCAGGCGACGAAGGCATGAGCAGCCTGCGCAAGGAGCATTCGCCTCTGGCTCCCGCTGCTGCCAGGCGCAGCCAGGGCGGTGAAACCATGAGTACGCTGGAGCATGTGCAGGCGCGCCAGACGGCCAAGGAAGAGCAGGCCCGCGAGATGCAGGTCCAGGCCAAGCCCGTCAAGGCCATCAATGAACTGGCCCGGCATTCCGTGCAGGACGATGTGGAACAGCTGTCCATGAGCACGCTGACCTTCCAGGACTATGTGCGCGAACGCATGCTGCGCCGTCGCCATGAGTCTTCGCTGGACAGCAGCGAAGCCCTGCCCACTTTTGCCCAGCGCGTGCAGGAGCGCAACAACGAGCGCCCCGCCATGGCAGCCAAGTCTCAGGTGGCCAGCGCTGCGGTGGTCCGCCACAATCCTCTGCGTCCCGAGAAGATTCAGCTCAAGGAAAGCGCCAGGCCCGCGGCCGTCGCTGCCCCACAGAACTTCATGCAGGAGATGCAGTCCATGAAGGATCTGATCGAGGAGCGCTTCAACACGCTGACCTGGCTGGGCCAGACGCGTCAGAACCCGATCCAGTCCAGCCTGATGCACAAGCTCATCCGCGCCGGATACTCGCCCGCGCTTGCGCGTGCGCTGATCGAGAAGCTGCCGGAGACACTCTCCGCTGGCGACGCCGTGCGCTGGCTGATGCAGGTGCTGGAGCGCAATCTGCGCACCGATGTCGCCCAGCCCGCCATCTATGAGCAAGGCGGGGTGTTTGCCCTGGTCGGTGCGACCGGCGTGGGCAAGACCACGACCACGGCCAAGCTGGCGGCGCTGTGCGCGGCCAAGCACGGTCCCGCATCCGTGGGCTTGATCACGCTGGATACCTACCGCATCGGTGGTCATGACCAGCTGCGCACCTATGCCCGCATGTTGGGCATGGTGGCCCATCAGGCCCATGACAAGGCCGCGCTGCAGGACCTGCTGGGCCTGCTGCAAAGCAAGAAGATGGTGCTGATCGACACCACCGGCGTGGCCCCGCGCGATCCGCGCAAGGACGAGATCATGGATGTGTTGGCCATTGATGGCGTGCAGCAGTTGCTGGCCGTCAATGCAGCCGCACAGGGCGATGCGCAGGACGATGTCATGCAGGCCTTCAAGGCGCGCGGCTCGCAACACGCCATCCTCACCAAGGTCGATGAAGCCGTGAAGGTCGGTCCCTCGGTGGATACGCTGATTCGTCATCAGATCCAGCTATGCGGCGTGACCAATGGCCAGCGCGTGCCCGAAGACTTCGAGCGCGCCAATGCGCAGTTGCTGGTCTCGGCCTCCATGCGTTCGGCTGCCAAGTCGGCATTTGATCCGCAGTCGCTGGATCTGGACTTCTTCTTTACCCCTTCGTCCGCCAGCGGCGCAGAGGCTGCCCATGCTTGAGCGCCGCTCGCCTCTGCATCAGGGCATGGCTCTGCATATGAGCGATGCCAGCACCGCCGGCTTGCGCGTGCTGGCCGTGCTGCACAGTGCATCAGGTGCCGCTGCCGAGCAGGCAGTGCTCTGGCCGCTGTGCGCCCAACTGCAGCGCCTGGGCCAGAAGGTGCTGGTGCTTGATGGCAGCCAGGCCGAATCCTTTCACACGCCAGGTCTTGCCCAGTTGCTGGCGCAGCATGCCTGGCAGGCCCAGGCGGGACTGCGCGCAAGCGTCGGCGACGCCCAGTCGGTGGCCAGTCTGCCGGCGCGGCAGGGTCTCAAGCAGCTCAAGGCCTCGGCCGACGAGATGGGGCTGGACATGCTGACGGCCCTGCAAGCCTATGTGCGCGGCTACACCACCGTGATCATCTATGCGAGCAGCGAAACCTTGACGCCGATGCTGCAAGGTCAGGGCCTGCAGCCGCTGCTGGTCGTGCCGCCCGATTCCGAGCACCTGATCGAAAGCTACCGCCAGCTCAAGCATCTGGCCTTGTTTGCCGGTGTGGAGTGCACGATTGCTGCACTGGAAGCGCCGCTGACGGCAGACGGCCCGCAGAAATACGACTGGAGCCGCAAGCAGAGCAGCTCGCAGACAGCCAAGCAAAACGCTCAGACACGATTGCAGCGTCTGAATGCGCTGCTACAGTGTTCGCAGCGCCACCTGGGCGATGCCCCGGTGCTCATGCGCCTGCGCTGGCGCCAGGCCAGCGATCTGCATCAGCTCACGCTGCACATGCTCAAGACGGCCTGCATCCTGCCCATGCATGCCCAGTCCACGGCGGCTGCCGCACCTGAATCTCTTGTCTGGAGCCATTGACTGCCATGTACACCGCCAAAGGCCAACTCGACCGCGACGCGCTGATTCGTCAGCATGTGCCGCTTGTGCGTCGGATTGCCTTGCACATGATCGCCAAACTGCCACCGAACGTCGAGCTGGATGATTTGATCCAGGTCGGCATGATCGGTCTGGCCGAAGCGCTGTCGCGCTTCGAGAGCGAGCAAGGCGTGCAATTCGACACCTTCGCCAGCCAGCGCATCCGTGGCGCCATGCTGGACGAGCTGCGCGAAGGCGACTGGATGAGCCGTAGCTCGCGCAAAAGCCAGAAGGAAATCGAGCAGGCGCTCAACCGCCTGGAGCAGCGTCTGGGCCGGCCCCCGCTGGAGTCGGAAATCGCGGCCGAGCTGGGCATGGCCCTGGACGACTATCAGTCCCTGCTGGGTAAGGTGCGCGGCACGCAGCTGGTTTATCTCGAGGACATAGGCGGCGGTGACGGCGACGATGGCGATGACTATCTGGAGCGGCATGTGGCCGACTCGGGTGCCGACCCCTTTGCCTTGCTGCGTGACCAGCGCATGCGCTCCGCATTGGTCGAGGCCATCAAGGCCCTGCCGGAGCGCGAGCAGTACGTGATGGGCATGTACTACGAGCACGACATGAACCTCAAGGAAATCGCCGCCGTGCTCGGCGTGACCGAATCGCGGGTCTGCCAGCTACACAGCCAGGCCATCGCGCGCTTGCGCACCAAGATGCGTGCGCATTGATCACTGAAACGGCTCGCCAGGCGCGGGCCGTTCACCACAACAGAAGCCGCCGCGCTGGCAGATTGCATCTGCCCACGCGGCGGTTTTGCTTTTGTGACGCAGCTTGACTGCGTTCTGGTGCTTCGCTATCGATAGCTTGTGGCGTTCTACGACATTGGGTTCACGGATGTCTTGATCGATCAACTGTCGTCGCTGCAAGCAAAAAGCCCTGTTGCGTTGCTGCAGCAGGGCTTTGAGTTGGGTGGCTTTGCAATCAGTGCATCACATGCGGCTGACCGTCGAACATATGCTCGAAACTTGCCAACCAGGGCTCGGCCAGCACGCGAATCTGGGCATCGTTGCGCAAGATGCGCTGCATGATGCGCGCCTTTTCCTTGCGCAGTTCGGGCGCCAGCTTTTCATCTCGCGAGCGAAAGCGCAACTGCTCGATCAGCACGGCGCAAGTGCCCTCATAGCGCGCAACACCATCCCAGTCCTTGGCCTGGGCGGCTTGCAGCATCTTGGCGCTGCTCTCCTCTATGGCGCGGTAGAAGTCGATCAATGTGTGCTCCATTTTTTAGGCAGCAGCGGGTGCTGGTGCATTGGTTATTTCATTCCAGCCCTGTGCCACCGTGCTCACAAGGCCTGCGACTTCATCGACCAGGCTTGCATCGTTGCGGGCATTGGCCAAGGTCAACCGGGTGGTGCAGTACTCATAGAGTGAGGCCAGGTTGCCAGCCAGCTCGCCCCCTTTTTCGCGGTCCAGCGCGCCCAGCAGGCCTTCCTGCAGAATGCGTACTGCCTTGCCGATATGGCGCACTTTCTCATTGATATCACCGCGCTCTATCGCACCGCGTGCCGCATTGATGGAGGCAAGCAGGCCGTCAAACAGCATCTTGATCAACTGCTGAGGCGATGCGCTGTCCACCATGGATTGCACACCCACCTGACGGTAAGCCGACATTGCGCGCGCATTGGCTGGGGAAAACATCACAAAACTCCTTTGTTGCAGTTTCTCAAATTACTGTTCTTCTTATCGGCCGACTCAGGGGGCAATTAAGTCCTTTCTGCAGGCTTCAATAGCTTAGCTGGTGGACTTGTTCCATGTTGCCACTTGCTGGGCTACATAGGTGTCCAGGGCTTTCAGGCTGGCCATCTGCGTATCCAGACGTGAATACTGGGCGCGCACGCGCGCTTCATAGGCGGTCACGCGCGCGGTCTGGCGTTCCTGATCGGCCGTATTGCGCTTGAGCGCATTCTTGAGCGTCTCGTCCTTGGTCGAGAAGGTGCCGCCAGTGGCCAGCATGCCGCTTGTGAAGTCCTTCATGCGCACAGCCAAGCCATCCTGGTTGGCATCGGCAACGTCTGCGGTGAAGAACTTGGACATGCTCTCCGGGTCCTTGAGGGCCTTGTCCAGCTTGGTGTCGTCAATCTTGAGCGTACCGTCTGCCTGAAAGGCAATGCCCATCTGAGACAGGCTGTTGAACTCACCACCTGCTCCCCCGGGGCCGGAGAGCAAGCGACGCAGCGCAGACTGCAGATTGATGGCGGTTGAATCGCCTTGCAAGGTACCAGCCGTCTTGCTGTCCTTGTCATAGGCGGTCATGGTCTTCAGGGCGTTGCTGAGTGCGTTATAGGACTCCACCAGATTTTTCAGCGCTGTTTTGGCCGTCGCCGTGTCATTGGCAATGGTGATGCGCACCGGAGCAGCATCTTTCGCTGACTTTTGCGCTACCGTCAGAGTCACACCCGCTGCGACCTCTTCAAACACATTGGTGTGCGAGGCCATGTCAATGCCATTGATCTTGGCCAGAGTGTCCTGCGCTTCAACGGAACGTTTCATGGTCCCGTCGGTGCCGTTGTAAGCAAATTGCTGCAGCCCGGCGCCTTCGGCCTCCACCGAGAAAGCGGAGTTCACACCTGTGGTCTTGGATTGCAGCACCAGGCGCTCGCCCGTGTGGTCCTTGAGCACGGTGGCGCTGACATCGCCCTTGGCGGCATTGATCTTGGCGGCAATCTTGGCCAGAGAGTCATCTTCTGCAGCGATTTCCACGCTGAAGCTCACATTCTTGCCGTCCTTGGTATTGGGTGTCAGTCCATTGGCACCATAGGTTCCCATGGAAATGGTCAGCTTGCCAGGTCCGAGAGTGGTACCACTGGCCACCAGGCCAGAGCCAATGGTCTGGCCCGCCGCCATCTGAGACACTTCCACGTCATAAGTGGCTTGCACTGCACTGGAGGTTGCCGTGCCGGTCACTTGGGCAGAGTTGGAGGAGGTCAGCGTATTGCCAAGCCATGTGGCGGGCTTTGCCAGCTTGTCCACCTGATCCTGCAGATTGGAGATTTGCGACTTCAGCTGGCTAAAGGCCGAGATCTGGGTATTGATACCAGTGGCCTTGGTCTGCAGCGCTGCGATGGGCTTGGACTCCAGCGCCACCAGTTGCTTGACAATGGTTTCTACTTCCAGGCCGCTGCCAATACCGACTGAGCTGATCGCCATATAAAACTCCCTCTGCGCAGGACCGCAGGCGTGTGGCACGCCTGGTCTGCGTCATTGAACAAACGGCGCCTTCGCGCCGTCTTTATGGACAGTACTACGCATTGTGTTTCGGCAGGCCGAAACAGAACTTGAGTAAAAATTACCAGATGCCGATATCAGCCTTGCAGCAGCTTGAGCACTTGCTGTGGCAGCTGATTGGCCTGTGCCACCATCGCCGTGCCTGCCTGTTGCAGAATCTGTGTCCGGCTCAGGTTGGCGGTTTCGGTTGCGAAGTCGGCATCCATGATGCGGCTGCGAGAGGCAGAGAGATTTTCCGAATTGACACTCAGATTTTCCACTGTGGTTTCAAAACGGCTTTGCACTGCGCCCAGCGTGGCTCGTGCGCCATTGACTGCCTTCAAGGCCGCGTCCATCGCCAGGATGGCGTTATCTGCGTATTCCGCATCCAAAACATTCAGTTTCTCAAAGCCTTGAACATTGGCTTGAGCTGAGGCAAAGGTGCGTGCTCCTGCAATGAAGTTTGTGTCACCTTCAATGGTGTTTCCCACAGTCAATCCCGTGGATGCTTTGAGTTCATTTGCAGTGGCAGGTGCGACTGCACCCACGGAGATGTTGCCGTCGCTCGAGGTCAGAACTAGGCCGCCGTTCACAATGGCTGCGGTAACTTTGGAATTAGGTGCAGTGTAGGAGGCGGCGTTGATCTGTGTGACCAGATCGTTGACGCGCTTGGAGGCGCTTTCCTGGGCGGGTAACTGAAGTGTGACTCCGTTGATGGAAACGGCGGCTGCTGGCATGCCACCTGTCGCAACATTTTTACCGGCAACCGCTGTAAGTGCGATATCTCCAAGCGGAGAGCTAACTTCAGGCGATAGGGCTACATTGGTAGTGCTTGAGTTTGCAACCGAAATGTTGCCGGAGGCATCTAACGTGAAGGTTAGGTTGGGGATGTTTGCCCCCTGTAAGCCAGCGAGCAGATTGTTCTTGGCTTCAGTTGCATTGGTTGCGCCTGTTGCCGGAATTGGAGCAATCGTCACTGGCGTTGCAGAACCATTGACCGTAATGTCGAAGTCGCCATAGCTGAAGTCGGCTGGTGTTGCTCCATTACTCACAGGTGCTGCTAGTGTGAACGTACTTGACCCAGGAATAGTCACCGGCGCCGCTCCACCTTCTATAGATGAACCTGTCACCTTTGCTGGAACGGCAACGCTATCCCAGGTACCAAGTGCATCTACGTTGGCGTTGACAATGGCTGAGATATCGATGGTTTGGCCTTGATTGGCGCCCACTTGAAAAGCCATATTGGTAAACGAGCCGTCGAGCAAATTGGTGCCGTTGAAGCTGGTCTGCTGTGCCACTCGGGTCACTTCTGCTTTGAGCTGCTGCACTTCGGCATCTAGCGCAGCACGGTCTTCCGACGAGTTGGTGGCATTGCGAGCCTGCACAGCCAGTTCTCGAATGCGCTGCAGATTGCTGCCCAGGGAGCCCAAGGCGCCTTCGGCGGTCTGGGCCAGGGAAATACCGTCATTGGCGTTGCGCATGGCAACCGTGAGGCCACGCACCTGGGTGGTCATGCGTTCGGAAATTGCCAGACCGGCTGCATCATCCTTGGCACTGTTGATGCGTAAGCCCGAGGACAGGCGCTGCATGGAGGTAGCCAGCTGGCTTTGGGACGAGCTCAGGTTGCGTTGCGCATTGAGCGACTGGATATTGGTATTGATGATGGCTGCCATGGCGTGTGCTCCTGTTTCAAGCCAGTAAACCGGCGACGTACTAGCCGTTTTCACGACCAGCGACGGCGCTGGCCCACGTGACCGGAAACACGGACGAAGTCTGGTATTCCGGGTACGAGGATTGTTGGAGCAAGCCATGCAGGACATAAGACCGATAAGAGGCCTAAAGTCCTGCTATTTTTGCAATTGACGGTTACATATAGGGTGCAGCTGGGCAGCAAAAAGGCCTCCCGAAGGAGGCCTGGTTTGTCGCTAACTGCACCAGCGTATGGCTGGTGCAGCAGCTTGATGCAATTAGCGCAGCAGGGACAGCACGCCCTGGGGCAACTGGTTGGCCTGGGCTACCATGGCGGTGCCGGCTTGCTGCAGAATCTGCGAGCGGCTCAGATTGGCGGTTTCCGCGGCAAAGTCTGCGTCCATGATACGGCTCTTGGATGCCGACAGATTTTCGCTATTCACGCTCAGATTGGAGACAACGGATTCAAAGCGGTTCTGCATGGCACCCAGATCAGCGCGGGCAGAGTTCACGGCCTTGAGGGCGGCGTCCATGGCGATGATCGTATCGTCTGCACCTTCGGCTGTGGCCACGGATACACCCTTGAATCCAGTCTGTGCTGTCCCCTTCACTGTTGCGACTGTTCCTACTGTCAGGCCTGCACCGGTAGTTGCACTCGCGCCAGCAATCTCAATGTCTTTGTCCGACTTAAGCACCAGAGAGCCATTGACATTGCTTGCTACTACAGACTTGTCTTCAAACTGCTTGTTGATTTCAGTTACGAGTTGGTTTACTCGGTCGTTTCCTGTGTAAGCGGCACCTACTTCAATGTTCTTGCTGTTGATGCTCAGCGCATTACCGGTCAGTGCGGTGTAGTTGGTGCCTGCGTCAATAGTGGTGTCAGAGGCCGTTACATTGGGTGCGCCAGCAACAGAAAGAGACGGAGAGTCCACTGTTGCGTTGCTGATGGTCACGACGCCAGCAGCCACAGTGGTGGACAGGCCGTTGAGACCTGCTCCATCCAGTGCTGTCTTGATGTTTGTAGCCAGTGCATCGCGCGCTTCGTCTTCCGTGCGAGTGGCAGCTCCAAGACCTGTCACGTTTACTTCAGTACCACCGACCAAGATCTTGAAATCTGCAAATGCAGCAGATGCAGCTGCTGGGTCTGCAGGAGACGCTACAGTCAGCGTGGCGGTGCCTGCTGTTGGCGCTGCATTCAGAGTTGTTCCGTATGAAGTCGCAGGCTTTTCGACACTGGTCCATGTGCCCAACTGATCAATCTTGGAGTTCTGGATGCTATCGATATTAATGCGCTGGCCCTGGTTGGCGCCAACTTGGAAGGCTTGAGAAGTGAAAGAGCCATCCAGAAGTTTGGTGCCGTTAAAGGATGTGTCGGTCGCCACGCGGTCGATTTCGCTCTTGAGCTGATCCACTTCCTTTTGCAGGGCCGCGCGGTCTTCGGTGGAATTGGTGGCATTGCGCGATTGCACAGCCAGTTCGCGAATACGCTGCAGATTGCTGCCGATGGTGCTCAGTGCGCCTTCAGCCGTCTGGGCCAGCGAGACGCCGTCATTGGCGTTGCGCTGAGCCTGGTTCAGGCCGCGAACCTGGGCGCTCATGCGTTCGGCAATGGCCAGTCCGGCTGCATCGTCCTTGGCGCTATTGATGCGCATGCCGGAAGACAGGCGCTGCATGGAGGTCGACAGCGAAGATTGCGAGGTGCCCAGGTTGCGCTGTGCGTTGAGCGACTGGATATTGGTGTTGATGGTCATTGCCATGATGCGAACTCCTTGATGCGATCAAAACGTCGCCGCCACAGTGACCTGAAATATTCAGGGTGGGCGGCGGCGGCAGCCCAATCCAGCACCCCAGCCTGCAGTTCCTTGATATTTGCTGCTGTGGCTCGCTGGTGACAGGGCTTTGTTTCCCTGTTGAAGCTGTTATCGGAGCCATCCCGGCAAAACTTTAGAGAGTTCTGCAAATATTTTTCGGGATGTAACAAATGCACGGGCTTTGCCTTGCTTGCATGCCGCAGGCGCCTTCACGTCGCTGCTTGGCTCGGAACTACCCTACATAACGACGGCTAGCTGCCGATCTAGCTTCCAAACGCCCAGCTTTTTGCACCTATGGCGGGGCTTCTGCAACTTCACAATCGGCACCATGCTTGTTCTCATCGGTTATATCGTCGCCTTCGGCTGCATCTTCGGCATGTATGTGCTGCACGGCGGCAGCGTGGGCGTTCTTGTCAAGGCGCTGCCGTTCGAGATGGTGACCATTGGCGGTGGCGCCCTGGGCGCTTTCATCGTCAGCAACCAGCCCAAGGTGCTCAAGGCCACGGCCAAGGCGATTCCTTCGGCGCTCAAGCCCTCGCGCTATAACAAGGCGCGCTATATGGAAGTGATGGCGCTTCTGTACGAGCTGCTGCAGAAGGCGCGCAAGGAAGGCCTGATGTCGATCGAGTCCGATGTGGAAGATCCGCAGTCGTCGACGGTGTTTCAGAACTATCCGCAGCTGATGGCCGACCACCATGTCGTCGAGTTCCTGACCGACTATCTGCGCATGATGGTCTCGGGCAATCTCAACTCGCACGAGATCGAGGCGCTGATGGACAGCGAAATCGAAGCCCATCATGCCGAGGCCCACGCACCGGTGATGGCGCTGAATCGTCTGGCGGGCGCCTTGCCTGCCTTCGGCATTATTGCGGCCGTGCTGGGTGTGGTGAACACCATGGCTTTCGTGGGGCAGCCCCCAGCGGTGCTGGGCGGCATGATTGCCTCGGCCCTGGTGGGTACCTTCCTCGGGATCTTGCTGGCCTATGCGCTGGTGGAGCCCATGGCTGCGTTGCTGGAGCAGCGTGCGCAGGATGCGGCCAAGGAGTTTGAGTGCATCAAGGCGACGCTTTTGGCCAGCATGCAGGGCTACAACCCGGGCACGGCCATCGAGTTCGGCCGCAAGGTGCTGTTCTCGACCGAGCGCCCAGGTTTTCTGGAGCTGGAGTCGCACGTCAAGGGTAAGAAGTGATGAGTGCCTGCTCTCGCCGGAATCGAGTGATGGAGCGCTGCCATGGCTGACAAGAAGCTGCAGCCCATCATCATCAAGCGCGTCAAGAAGACCGCCCATGCCCACCATGGTGGCGCCTGGAAGATTGCCTATGCCGACTTTGTGACGGCGATGATGGCCTTCTTCCTGCTGATGTGGCTGCTGGGCTCGACCGCTCAGGGCGAGCTGCAGGGGATTGCCGCGTATTTCAATTCGCCGCTGAAGGTGGCCATGTCGGGCGGCAGCGGTGCGGGCAACAGCTCCAGCATCGTGCCGGGCGGCGGCAACGACCTGTCCAAGGTTCACGGCCAGGTGCGCCGCTCCGAGTCCGAAGACAATGCCAACCGCCGCGCCAGCCAGGCCATGGGCCGGGCCGAAGAGTCCGCACGCGATGCACAGCGTCTGCATGCACTCAAGGCCAAGGTGGACAGCATGATTGCCAACAATGCGCGCCTGAACGAGTTCCGCTCGCAGATTCGCACGGAGATCACGCATGACGGCCTGATGATTCAGATCGTCGACGACCAGAACCGCCCCATGTTCGATAGCGGCAGTGCCGTGGTCAAGCCCTATATGCGCGACATCCTGCGCGAGATCGGGGCGGCCATGGGCAATGCGGAAAATCGCATCAGTCTCTCAGGCCACACTGATGCTGCACCCTACGGTAATGCCGATCGCGGCTACAGCAACTGGGAGCTGTCGGCCGACCGCGCCAACGCCTCGCGCCGCGAGCTGGTGGCAGCCGGCATGCCGCTGGACAAGCTGGCGCGCGTGGTGGGCATGTCCAGCAGCGACCTGCTGCTGCCCGAGGAGCCGCGCGCTGCGCAGAACCGCCGCATCACCATTACCGTGCTGACCAAGGAGGCCGAGCGCCGTGTGCTGGGCAACGACAAGGAGCGCAGCACGGAGCAGGTGACCAGTGCCGAGGAAGCTGCCAGCACGATCAACCAACCCAAGGCCCGGCGCGCAGTACCCAGCGCTGCCGACAAGCAGTCTCTGGATGCCAAGGAAGAGTTTGTTGTAACAAACCCTGAAGTTGCCACGGAGACTGTCGAAAAGCCTGACAATGCACGTCCAATGCCGGGAGGTTGACAAATTGTTACCATCACGGCTGAAAACTTGTTCCCACGCACCTATTCCGACCGAAAGGGCCTCTCGTGGCTAATGCCCTGCGATTTTTGATTGTTGACGACTTCTCCACCATGCGCCGCATCGTGCGCAATCTGCTCAAGGAGAGTGGCTTTGCCGATGCCGATGAAGCCGAAGATGGTGTGGTTGCCATCACCAAGCTGCGTGCTAGCAAGTTCGACTTTGTGGTGACCGACATCAACATGCCGAACATGAACGGCTTTCAGCTGCTGAGCGAAATCAAGCAGGATGAAAAGCTCAAGCATCTGCCGGTGCTGATGGTGACCGCCGAAGCCCGCAAGGAAGATATCGTGGCTGCCGCCCAGGGCGGCGCGGCCGGCTATATCGTCAAGCCCTTCACCAAGGCCACGCTGGAAGAGAAGGTCAATCTCATCATCAAGAAACTCGATCTCTGAGCCATGAGCAGCGACCAGGCTTCCGCCAACGTCCATTACAAGATTGGCGTGCTCACGCGCCAGTTGCATAACTCGCTCAATGAGCTGGGTTATGCGGACCGTTTGCGTGGCAGTGCGGGGGAGCTTCCCGATGCGCAAAGCCGTCTGTCCTATATCGCCCGTCTGACGGGAGAAGCGGCCAACAAGGTGCTGGGCCAGGTCGAGGTAACGCAGAACCGCCAGGATGCGCTGGCCGAGCGTACCCGTGCCATGCGTGCAGAACTCATCAAGGATCCCGTGGCCGCGGTGGCCAAGGGGCGCGTGATGAACTACCTGCAGGAGGTGGAAGAGGGCACGGAGCAGACCAACAGTCATCTGACCGAGATCATGATGGCGCAGGACTTCCACGATCTCACGGGCCAGGTAATTGCTCGTGTGGTTGCCCTGGCGGCCGATCTGGAGTCGCAGCTGCTGGAGCTGCTGATCCAGACTTCGCCGGATGCTGCGCAGGCACCGGCCCTGGCGCCTGTGGAAGCCGCGCAGCCCAAGCTGGCCGGCCCGGTGGTGGATCCCGAAAACACGGCAGATGTGGTGACCTCGCAGTCCCAGGTGGATGATTTGCTGGCCAGTCTTGGCTTCTGACCTTCTGAAAACATAGCTGCCAGCGCTTTTCCGATAAGCGCTTGAGCCTGAAAAGCCTGATCTTTTGAAAGGATCGGGCTTTTTTATTGGGCTCAGCTGGGCGGGCAGGGCGCAAAAAGCCCGCATGTCATCACAACATGCGGGCAAGCCTTGGAGGGCAATCTGCCTTTTGAGCGATGTGCGGCGTTGCGCCGATCACACCTGCATATTCATGACATCGGAATAGGCCTGCACCAGTCGGTTGCGCACATGCAGTGCGGCCTGAAAGCCGATCTGCGATTTCTGCATGGCCACCATGGTCTGCTCCAGGCTGACGGCGGGGTTTTCCAGCTGTACTTCGCGCTGCAGCTGGCCGGAATGGTTTTGAGCGGCGCTCACCGATTGCAGTGCATTTTGCAGAGCCTGACCAAAGCCGCCGGCCACGGGTGCAGTGCCGGCGCTGCCGACCTTGGTGAGCTGGTTGCCCAGTTGGGCGGGGTTGATTGCAGGGATCTTCAGGTCCATATCTTTATCCAACTGGCTTGGTGAGTTGGAGGTGATCGTAGGTTTTTCGCGTGATCGCAGACGGGCAATAAGTGGGTGAATCGGCTTGCTTATCGGGGGAACGCCGCCGGCCCGAGTCCGAATAATCCACTGGACGCTAGACCTCGTGTGGGGTCTGACACCATGGAATCAAGATGTCTGCTGTAGCTGAAGTACCTGTCCCCAATGCCGCGCCCGGTGCCACGTATGCACCCCGCCCTGCGCTTGCGCAGCGCTGGGGTGCGCTCGACCGTGGCCAACGTCTTCGCTGGGGTGCGCTGGCGGCCTTGGTCGCTGTAGGCTTGGTGGCGGCTGCGGTGTTCTATCGCCAGCCTGACTACAAGCTGCTGTTCTCCAACGTCAGCGACAAGGATGGCGGTGCCATCGTGGCGCAGCTGACGCAGATGAACGTGCCCTACAAGTACAGCGAGGGCGGCGGCGCCATCCTCATCCCCGCAGACCGTGTGCACGATGTGCGCCTGAAGCTGGCCACGCAAGGCCTGCCCAAGGGTTCGGTGACGGGCTTCGAGCTGATGGAGAACAGCAAGTTCGGCATCACCCAGTTTCAGGAACGCCTCAACTTCCAGCGCGGCCTGGAAGGCGAGCTGACGCGCTCCATCCTGGCACTCAATGCCGTGCAGAGTGCACGCGTGCATCTGGCCCTTCCCAATCAGAACGGATTTTTCCGCGAGCAGCAGAAGCCTTCGGCTTCCGTGCTCCTGAGCCTGCATCCGGGCCGCATGCTGGACCGTGCGCAGATCGCGGGCATCGTGCATCTGGTGGCCTCCAGCGTGCCCGAGATGGAGCCTTCGGCCGTGAGCGTGGTGGACGACACCGGCAAGCTGCTTTCGCAGTCGCCTGACGGCAATGCCGGCGGCGTGGACATGCAGCAGTTCCTCTACACCCAGCAGGTGGAGCAGCAATATGTGCGCCGCATTCTGGATATTCTGGAGCCCGTGGTCGGCAAGAACAATGTGAAGGCCCAGGTTTCGGCCGAGCTGGACTTCAGCCAGACCGAATCGACTTCCGAGCAGCATCGTCCCAACCAGTCTGCAGACGGCGGGGCCGTGCGCAGCCAGCAGGTGATGGAGACCAATGGCGAGAAGACGGCCACTCCACCTACCGGCGTGCCTGGCGCGACCAGCAACCAGCCACCCCAGAACTCTACGGCGCCCATCAACGGTGCCAATCCTGCGCCGCAGGCTGCTGGTGCAGGCCAGGGCAACGGCCAGGGCAACAAGCGCGAGTCCATCACCAATTACGAAGTGGACAAGACCGTCAGGGTCACACGCGGCAGCACCGGCACCGTCAAGCGCCTGACGGCTGCGGTGGTGGTCAATGCACCGTTGGCTGCTGCGGCTGGCACCGATGCGGCGACAGCGGCAACGGCAGCCGCAGTCAGCTCCGGTCTGCGCCCACTGACAGCCCAGCAGCAGGAGCAACTGCTCACGCTGGTGCGCGAAACCGTGGGCTATAGCGCCGACCGAGGCGACTCGGTGAACCTGGTCAGCGCTCCCTTCATGGACAGCGGTGCCGCTCCGGCCGAGCTGCCGATGTGGAAGGACCCCGAAATTCAGGCCATGGCCAAGAGCCTGGGCGTGCCGATTGCGCTGGCGCTGTTTGGAGCCCTGGTGCTGTTGGGCCTGGTGCGCCCCTTGCTCAAGGGACGCAATACCGGCCCCGGCGGCCAGCTCAATGCCATTGAAGCCGAGGCGCTGGATCGCCCCGCTCTGCCCGCCCCTGCGAAGGAGCTGTCTCCGACCAAGGAGCAGGAACGACTGGATCAGGCCCGTCATCTGGCCAAGCAGAACCCGATCGCGGTGGCGAACATCGTGAAGACATGGATTAACGGCGAGGGGTGACGAAGTCACCCCCTGAGGCGCGTTGCGCCTTCCCCCTCTCTCTTTGGGAGGGGGACGATGCCCTCGCTGTGGGGCGGCGGGGCCGCCTAGGCCCTTGCTCGGCATCCCCGGCATGGGACGGTTGAATAACTAGTAGAGAGTTTTGAATATGGACGATAGAGGTCTGAACGACGCTGCCATCTTGCTGGTCTCCCTCGGTGAGGAAGAAGCGGCCGAGGTGTTCAAGCACCTCACGCCCAAGGAAGTGCAGAAGCTGGGCGAGACGATTGCCCGCATGCGCGGCGTGACGCGGGAAAAGGTGGATTTCGTGATCGACCGCTTCACCAGCGATGCCGCGTCGCAGAGTCTGCTGGTCGACGATGCCAGCGACTATGTGCGCTCGGTGCTCAAGCGTGCCCTGGGCGATGACAAGGCGGCGCTGCTGATCGACCGCATCATGCAGGGTGGCGACATCTCGGGCATTGAAAGCCTGAAGTGGATGGATCCGCTGTCGGTGGCCGAGTTGCTGCGCGGTGAGCATCCGCAGATCGTGGCGGCGATTCTGGTGCACCTGGAGTATGAGCAGGCTGCGGCCGTGCTGATGCAGTTCCCCGACCGGGCGCGAAGCGAGGTCATGCTGCGCGTGGCCACGCTGGAAGGCATTCAGCCCACGGCGCTCAAGGACTTGAACGAGGTGCTGTTCAAGGTGCTGGCGGGCGGCGACAAGGTGCGCAAGACCTCGCTGGGCGGCGTCAAGACAGCGGCCGAAATGCTCAACCAGATGGGCGGCAATGCCGATGTGGCGGTGCTCGATACTATCCGCAACTACGACCCCGAACTGGCGCAGAAGATCATGGACAAGATGTTCGTCTTCGACGACCTGGTCAAGCTCGACGACCGCTCGGTGCAGCTGGTGCTGCGCGAGGTGGTGTCCGAGACGCTGATCGTGGCGCTCAAGGGCGGCTCCATGGAAGTGCGCGACAAGATCCTGGCCAATATGTCCATGCGTGCGGCCGAGTCGCTGCGCGAGGACCTGGAAGGCCGTGGCCCCATGCGTCTGTCCGAAGTGGAAGCCCAGCAGAAGGAAATCCTCAAGGTCGTGCGTCGTCTGGTCGAGGAAGGC
This sequence comes from Comamonas sp. A7-5, assembly GCF_039581385.1. Classification (NCBI taxonomy): domain Bacteria; kingdom Pseudomonadati; phylum Pseudomonadota; class Betaproteobacteria; order Burkholderiales; family Comamonadaceae; genus Comamonas; species Comamonas sp. A7-5. The sequence continues at coordinate 19,330 of NZ_JBCPWO010000007.1, read as the reverse complement.
CAGGTAACCATCGGCAGCGGTCCGGAGGACAGCTATGTCTAAGGGCCAGCCTCCGCGCTCGCACTCGCGCTTTATCCCGCAGGAAGAGATCGACGACAGCACCGTGGTGCAATGGCGCTTCGGCGCCGTGGAGGCACAGGATCGCGGCGTCTTCGCGCCCGCACAGCAAGCGGCCTTCATACCGGCTGGGGTAGAGCATTTCAACGGCTTTTCCCCCTCGATTGCCCATCAACCGCAGGCGCAGCCAGAGGTGCAGGCGGTGGAGCCCGTGGAGCCAGCCGCCCCGGCTTTCGACGAGGAGCAGTTGCAGCAGATGCTGGAGCAGGCACGAGCCGAGGGTCATGCACAGGGCCTGGCCGAAGGCCGCACCCAGACCCAGCAGCAATGGCAGCAGCATCTGGACGACCATATCAACGGTGCGGGCCGCGAGAGTGCGCAGCGTGTCGATGGCGTGTTGCAGGGCCTGGAAGACAACTTCAAGCAGCTGCAGTCGGGCATGGCCCAGGAGCTGCTGAACCTGGCTTGTGACATCGCACGCCAGGTAGTGCGCCAGGAGCTGCGCAGCCAGCCTCAGGCCTTGCTGCCCGTGATTCGCGAGGCGCTGGACATGCTGGTTGACGAGAGCCGCCCGGTGACCGTTCGTCTGAACCCTGCAGACTTTGAACTGCTCGATGAAGCCCTGCGTACCGAGCATGGCGCGCACAGCCGTATTCAGTGGCTGGGCGATGCCTCGATTGCCCCCGGCGATGTCAAGGTGGAGTCGGGCGGTGCCGAGATCGACGGAGGTCTGGACAAGCGCTGGCGCCGTGCGGTGGCGGCTCTGGGCCTGGTCTCCACCTGGTATGACGGAGACAAGGCATGAACCCCTGGCAGCAGTTCATGAGTCAGGCGCGCGCACGTTACGCCGAGCCAGTGCCGCTGGAATGCCAGGGCCGTCTGACCCGGTTGACCGGCATGGTGCTGGAGGCTTCGGGGCTGCGCGTGCCCGTGGGGGCGCAATGCCATATTCATCAGCACGGGCAGGAGCCTGTGCTGGCCGAGGTGGTCGGTTTTGCCGGCGAGCGCGCCTTTCTGATGCCTGCGGGCGATATTCAGGGTTTGTCCAGCGGCGCCATGGTGACGCCGGCAGCCCCCTTTGTTCCCGTACCCCAGCTGGGCGTGATGGAGACCGAGAAGGTCAGCCAGACCGTGGGCGTGCTGCGCCTGCCCATGGGAGATGGCTTGCTGGGGCGGGTGGTGGATTCGCAAGGCATTCCGCTGGACCATGCGGGCGAGCTGGGCAGCGTGGTGCCGGAGGTGCTGGATCGCAACCCCATCAACGCCATGGACCGGGACCCCGTGCGCGAGTCGCTGGATACCGGTGTCAAGGCGCTGAATTCCCTGCTGACCGTGGGGCGCGGCCAGCGTCTGGGTCTGTTTGCCGGCTCGGGTGTGGGCAAGTCCGTGCTGCTGGGCATGATGGCGCGCTACACCCAGGCCGATGTGATCGTGGTGGGCCTGATCGGCGAGCGTGGCCGCGAGGTCAAGGAGTTCGTCGAGGACATCCTGGGCGTCCAGGACCGCAGTCGTGCCGTGGTCGTGGCCGCCCCCGCCGATGCGCCGCCGCTGCTGCGCATGCAGGGCGCCAGCTACGCCACGGCGATTGCCGAACATTTCCGCGACAAGGGCAAGCATGTGCTGCTGCTCATGGATTCCTTGACCCGCTATGCCATGGCCCAGCGCGAAATCGCTCTGGCCATCGGCGAGCCGCCGGCGACCAAGGGCTATCCGCCGTCCTGCTTTGCCAAGCTGCCTGCGCTGGTGGAGCGCAGCGGCAACGGCCTGCACGGCGTGGGCTCGATCACGGCCTTCTACACCGTGCTGTCCGAAGGTGACGATCAGCAGGATCCAATTGCCGATGCGGCCCGCGCCATTCTCGACGGCCACGTCGTGCTCTCGCGGGCGCTGGCCGAGACCGGACATTACCCGGCCATTGATATCGAGCAGTCGGCGTCTCGCGTCATGCACAACGTGGTCTCGCGCGAGCATTTCGAGCTGGCGCGTCGCTTTCGCGCCGTCTATTCGCGCTATCAGAAGGGGCGCGATCTGGTGCAGGTCGGCGCCTATGTCCCAGGCTCCGATCCGCAACTGGACGAGGCGATTGCGCTGCAGCCTGCCATGACCGGGTTTCTGCAGCAAAGCATGTTTGAAAGCTCCAGCATGGAGCAAAGCCTGGCCGGCATGGCGCAAGCCATGCAGCGGGGCTGAGCATCAACGGGTTAGCCAGAGGGAGAGTCGCAGATGTCGTCCTTGAATGCCTTGAACGTCGCCATTGAAGCCGCAGAGCGCAAGCGTGACGCGGCCCGCACCACCATGCAGGAGCGCCAGCGTGCTCAGCAGGCGGCGCAGGCCCAGATGGATCAGCTGCAGGGCTATGTCCTGGAGATGCAGGCGCGCTGGGGGGCCCAGGAAGGGCTGGCCGTGCAGCCCGAGGTCATGCATCACCAGTATCAGTTCATGGAGCGCCTGCAGCACGCCATCGGCTTGCAGACCCGTGTGGTGGCGGACCAGGACATTCGGCTGGAGACCGCACGTCAGGCCCTGCTGGCGGCAGAGTTGCGCGTGACCAGCCTGCAGAAGGTGGTGCAGGCCCGCCGCCGTGATGTGGCACTGGCCCAGATGCGGCGCGAGCAAAAAGATACCGACGAGCGCGCCACCATGGCATTTTTTCGACGCAGCTTCGGCCTGCAACTTCAGGAGGCCTGAGCATGGCAGAAACCAGAATTGATGGCCCGCGCAGCGGCGAATCGCGCACCGGCAAGGCCATGGCGCAGTCCATGAGCTCGGCCAAAAGTGCTGCGGCTGCGGCAGGCGAGCCCGGCCAGGGCTTTTCATCGCTGCTGGCTTCGCTGGACGGATTCGTGACTGCAGGCCTGCCGCAGGCGGCGCAGCAGCCTGCCGAGACATCGGATGTGAAACTGGCGCCCGGTGAGCAGGATGCGCTGCTGATCGCTCAAGGCCATGCGCCGTGGATGAGCCTGGTCGGGCAGACCGCCCAGCTGGACGGGCAGGGCGATGCCGATCTGCGCCAGGGCGTGGCCACCGACTTTCTTTCAGGCAGAGGCCATGCCGCGCAACTGGCCCATCGCCAGGCTTTGCAGCCCGGGTCCGGGGAGGCGCATGCCGCATTCATGGGTAAGGATTTTCAATCAAATCAAGCCCAAACGTATACGACGCAAACGCAAGCAGCTATTAATTCTGATGCGGCTGTCTTGCAGCCGCAGCAGGACGCAGTCGCGCAGGGGCAGGACAGCGGGCACAGCGCGCTGGCTTCGGCGGCGGAAGATGTGCCTGCTGCGCGCGTCGAGCCTGCTGTGCACAAGGCGCAGGCATTGCTGCAGCAGGGCATTAGCCTGCAGGGCATGACGGCTGTGCAGCCCCAGGCCCTGGAAGGTCTCAAGGATTTGCTGCGTGCGGCCCGCTCGCCCCAGCAGGATGAAGCTGCGCCACAGGGCAAGACGGCGGCAGTGCAGGGTGGGGCCGACCTGCAGGCCGTAGCGGCTGCCGTCGGGGCAGCCATGGGAGCAGCGAGCGCGGGCATGCAGGGCGGCGGTCAGAACAGCTCCGACTTCGGCCAGAGCCTGGCGGGGCAGGATGCCGCACCTACAGAGCGTGAGCAGGAAGTGTCCGAGCAGGTGGCCTTCTGGGTGCATCAGAAAACGCAGAATGCCGCGCTGTCGATCCAGCATGAGGGCAAGGCTATCCAGGTCCAGGTGCAGCTGAACGGCCAGGAGGCTCAGGTGCGCTTTGCCGCAGGCGATGAGCAGGCACGCCAGCTGCTGGCCGACGGTCAGGCCCAGCTGCGCGAGCTTTTGCAGGCCCAGGGGCTGAATCTGAGCGGCGTCAGCGTGGATGCGGGCAGTGCCGGCGCCCGGTCCGGGGGGGACAGCCAGGGCGAGGATGCCCAGCGCGGCCAGGCCAGGGTGGCCCGGGTCTCGGTCAATGCTGCAGAGCTGCCCATGAGTGCGGCCAGCGCAGGCAATGGCGCGCGGCCGGTGCAGTCCGGCGTGGACCTTTTCGTGTAAATGATCAGAGCCGGCTCACGGAAACAGTGAGCCGGACATGGTGCGAAACCCGGAATGAAGCCGGGTTTCGCGCTTTTATTCGGGCAATGGTCAGAAGGGCGGGCGGCGAATAATTCAGGCGTGGATCTTCCGTGTCGCGGCAATGGCTGCGGGGTGGATGCAGTCCCCCACTCTTGAGGAATACCCGCCGTGTCAGCCAATCCCAATGCCGCCCCTGTTGCACCTGCTCCTGCCAAAAGCAAGAAGCTGATCGTCATCGTGGCCATCGTTGCCGTGCTGGCCATCGTGGCTGCCGCAGCCTATGTGCTGATGATGCAGCGCCAGCACAGCAGCGCCGATGGCGAAGAAGAAGTCAGCGCCAAAGCCACAGTGCCCACTTTCTTGCCACTGGACAATATGGTGGCCAATCTGGCTGACCCCGGCGGCGATCGCTTTGTGCAACTGGGCATCACGCTGGAGCTGGCCGATGAGAAGACGGCTTCCACTGTCAAGCAGTACCTGCCCAGCATCCGCAACGGCATTCTGATGCTGGTGTCCCAGCGCACGGCCGACGAGCTGCTGGCGCGCGAGGGCAAGGAAAAACTGGCCGCCGACATTCTCACCGAGGTCTCCGCGCCGCTGGGCTTTGGCCCGGGCGCCAAGAAGCGCTCGCGCGACGATGAGGACGCCGACGAAGACAGCCCGCGTGCCAATCGCAAGGGGCCTGTGCGTCGTGTGCTGTTCTCTAGCTTCATCATTCAATAAGCAGGGAGGGAGTGCATGAGCGATTCTTTTCTCTCCCAGGAAGAGGTTGATGCTCTTCTTGAAGGCGTTACCGGCGAAAGCCAGCGCTCCGAGGTGGTGGAGGTCGATCTCGGCCAGGTCCGCAGCTACGACATCTCCAGCCAGGAACGCATCGTGCGTGGGCGCATGCCCACCATGGAAATCGTCAACGAGCGCTTTGCCCGCAACTTCCGCATCGGCCTGTTCAACTTCATCCGCCGCAGCCCCGAGGTTTCCGTCGGCACGGTGACGGTGCAGCGCTACAGCGCCTTCCTGCGCGAGCTGGCCGTTCCCACCAATTTCAACATCATGGCCATTCGCCCGCTGCGCGGCAATGGTCTGATCGTCTGCGATCCCTCGCTGGTGTTCGGCGTGATCGACACACTGTACGGCGGCACGGGTCGCCTGCAGACCCGCATCGAGGGGCGCGACTTCTCGACCACCGAGCAGCGCGTGATCAACCGCATGGTCAATGTGATCTGCGAGGAATACAAAAAAGCCTGGCACGGCATCTATCCGCTGGAGCTGGCCTATCAGCGCTCGGAAATGCAGCCGCAGTTCGCCAACATCGCCACGCCCAGCGAAATCGTGGTCTCCACGGCTTTTCAGCTTGAGATCGGCGATATCTCGGGCTCCATCCACATCTGCATGCCCTATGCGACGCTGGAGCCGATTCGCGATGTGCTGTATTCGTCGACTCAGGGCGATGCCATCGAGGTGGATCGCCGCTGGGTCAAGGTGCTGACGCGGGAGATTCAGGCCGCCGAGGTCACGCTGGTGGCCGAGCTGGCCCGCGCCGATGCCACGGTGGAGCAGCTGCTGGCCATGCGCCCGGGTGACTTTATCGAGCTCGACCGCGAGCCGCTGATTCGCGCCTCCATTGGTGGGGTGCCGGTTTTCGAGTGCCAGTACGGCACGCACAACGACAAATATGCAATCCGCGTGGAACGCAGCCTGCGCGGCGGCGAGACCAGCTGGATGGGAGAGAAGCATGGCAATTGACGACAACAACAAGCCCGCGGGTGACGATCCGTTCTCCGGCTGGGCCGAGGCGCTGGAAGAGCAGCGTCAGCATGACCAGGCCGTCGAAGGCCCCGATCTGTCCGACCAGGGCGGGCCGCTGGCGGGCGACGCCGCACGCAGCTATGGCGATGTGCCGGTGCACGATATCAACATGGTGCTGGACATTCCGGTTCAGCTGTCCGTGGAGCTGGGCCGCACCAAAGTGCCCATCAAATACATTCTGCAGCTGGCTCAGGGCTCGGTGGTGGAGCTCGATGCCTTGGCCGGTGAACCCATGGATGTGCTGGTCAACGGCTATCTGATCGCCCAGGGCGAGGTGGTGGTGGTCAATGACAAGTTCGGTATCCGCCTGACGGACGTGGTGACACCGTCCGAGCGTCTGCGCCGAGTCAGCCGTGGTTGATAACGCGGCAAACTCTGCGGCAGCGGCCCCTTCCATGTGGCCCACGCTGCTGCTGGTCGTCCTGTTTGTGGCGGTCATGGCAGCGTTGCCCTGGCTGGTGCGTCGTCTGCAGCAAAAAAACCTCCTGCCCCGTGGCATGGGGATGGCCCGTGGTGTCGCCTCAGTTCCGGCGCAGGTGCTGGGCACGCTGGCCATTGGCCCGCAGCAGCGGGTGGTGACCGTGCAACTGGGTGAAGGGGAGCAGGCCGTGCGCCTGGTGCTGGGCGTGACGGCGCAGCAGATCCAATGTTTGCATGTGCTGCAAGACCCGTCCGCATCTTTGCAATCCGCCCGTGCTGCCCATTCACCTGCCGTCTCATCGTTCACCGACTCGCTGATGCGCGCGCAGGCCGACGAAGCGGCCCGGAATTCTGGAAATGTCTAAATTCGTCTCTCGTGCTGCTGCCGCTGTCCTGCTGGCCATGCCCCTGATGGCCGCAGCCCAGGGCGCACCCGCCAGTCTGCCGCTGCTGGTAGGCCAGGGCGCGGGCGGCACCAGTTATTCGGTGCCCATCCAGACACTGCTGTTTTTCACGGCGCTGTCGTTCCTGCCCGCCATCTTGCTGTTGATGACGGGCTTTACCCGCATCGTCATCGTGCTGAGCCTGCTGCGCCAGGCGCTGGGCACGCAGTCCGCGCCGCCCAATCAGGTGGTGATCGGTCTGTCGCTGTTTCTCACCATGTTTGTGATGGGGCCGACGCTGGACAAGGTCTATCAGGACGCCTATCTGCCCTATACGCAAAACAGCATCAGCTTCGAGCAAGCCATGGAAAAGGCCGAAGCCCCCATGCGCGGCTTCATGCTCAAGCAGACGCGCCAGTCTGACTTTGCGTTGTTCAAGCGCCTGGCCAAGCTGGATGCGAATGTCACGGCAGAAACAGCACCTCTGCGTGTGCTGGTGCCGGCCTTTGTGACCAGCGAGCTGAAAACGGCTTTTCAGATCGGCTTCATGATCTTCATTCCGTTTCTGGTCATCGACATGGTGGTGTCTTCCATCCTCATGTCGCTGGGCATGATGATGCTTTCGCCCGTGCTGGTGGCCCTGCCTTTCAAGCTCATGCTGTTTGTGCTGGCCGATGGCTGGAACCTGATCATCGGCTCTCTGGCGGCGAGCTTTGCTACATGAGAGCCCCCTGAGGCGCTTGCCTGGGCGGCCCGCGCCTTCCCCCAAGGGGGACGGCATCCTTGCTGCGAGGCGGATCTTGCTTGATGCCTCTCACTTAGGCTGCGCTAGTTTCAAGTGCGTTTAATCCTGTCGCTAATGTGGGGAGAAAAACAATGACTTCTCAATTTGTTCTGACTTTTGGCCGCGAGGCGCTGACCCTGCTGCTCATGATCTCCATGCCGGTGCTGGGCGTGGTCATGGGCGTGGGTTTGCTGGTGAGCGTCTTTCAGGCCGTGACCCAGGTGCATGAGGCCACGCTGGCCTTTGTGCCCAAGCTGATCGCCGCCGTGCTGGTGTTTGCCGTGGCAGGGCCGTGGATGCTGTCCACGCTGGTGGATTTCATTCGTCGCACCATAGAGAGCATTCCAGGTTCGGTGGGATGATTTCCTTTAGCGAAGCGCAGATTGCCGCCTGGCTCTCGCCACTGATCTGGCCGTTTGTGCGCGTGCTGGCGCTGTTCACCACGGCGCCTGTGTTTTCTCAGAAAGCCATTCCCATGCGGCTCAAGGTGGGGCTGGCTTTTCTGGTTGCGCTTTGCGCGCAGCCGGTGCTGGGCGAGCAGACGGTGGTCAGCATTGCCTCGGCCCAGGCACTGGGCACTCTGGTGCAGCAGGTGGTGATCGGCCTGTCCGTGGGCTTTGCCGTGCGTCTGGTGATGGCGGCCATCGAAGTCGCAGGTGAAGTGATAGGCCTGCAGATGGGCCTGAACTTCGCGTCTTTCTTCGATCCGACCAGCAATGCCCAGCTCAGTGCCGTGGCGCGCTTCATGGTGCAGATCGCCACCTTGCTGTTCATCGTCATCAACGGTCATCTGCTGGTGTTGATGGCGGTTCTCAAGAGCTTTGAGGCCTTCCCCGTCGATGGAAACTTTCTGCAGGCCATCTCCCAGATGCGGATCCACGAGATGGGCAGCGCCGTCTTTGCCAGCGCTTTCTGGATTGCCCTGCCCATGATTGCCATGCTGCTGTTCGTCAACCTGGTGCTGGGCATCATCTCCCGTGTCGCGCCACAGATGAATATCTATGCCGTGGGCTTTCCTGTCACCTTGACTGTGGGGCTGCTGGGCCTGACGGCGACTCTGCCTTTGCTGGAGCAGCCTCTGGTGGCCTTGCTCCAAAAGGGGATGGCAGTCTTCGGGGTCTAGGGCGAACGACTATTCTTTTTATAGCTCGATACGCTTTGTGGGCAAGCGCTAAAGCCGGATCTGGCTTCCGACCAGCAACTCAGGGCGTATCGATCAGCCCATTCTTGATGGCATAGGCGGTCAGTTCCGCATTGCTGCCCATGCCCAGCTTCTCCAGCACCCGTGCCCTGTATACGCTCACCGTCTTGGGGCTGAGCATCAACTCCTGCGCAATATCGGTCTGGCGCTGACCGCTGGCAATCTTCAGCAGCGTCTGCATCTCGCGCTCGGACAAGGTTTCATGCGGCACGGGGGCGGCAGGCTGGGCCAGGCTGTCGGCAAGCATCTGGGCCACTTCGGCAGTCAGGTATTTGCGTCCGCTGTGGACGGTGCGCACGGCGTCGATCAGCAGCACCGGATCCCCCGCCTTGTTGGCATAGCCGGCCGCGCCAGCCTTGATGCTGCGCAAGGCGTACTGGTCTTCGGGATACATGGAGACCATGATGACGCGGATCTGCGGATGCGTCTCGCGCACGCTGGCGAGCACTTCCAGGCCGCTGCGGCCCGGCATGTTGATGTCCAGCAGCAGCACATCGCAAGCTGCGTCGCGCAGTTGTTCACGCAGTTCGGCATAGCTGCCGGCTTCTGCGGTGACGCTGATGTCCGTCGCCTCTGCCAGGGTGTCGCGTATGCCCCGGCGCAAAATGGCATGGTCGTCGCACAGCACCACGTGAATCAAGGTCGCTCTCCCAGGAAGTCAGATGGCAGACCGGGCAAGCGCGTGGTTGGGCGGCTCATGCCTGGGTCTCTGCCAGAGGAATGGTGAGAATGATAGAGGTTCCTCGGCCGGGGTGGCTGCTTACATCCAGCCAGCCTTGAATAGTTCGCGCGCGCTCACTTAGACCTCGAAGTCCGAAAGACTGAGGTTTTTTGCGATCATCCTGGCTCAGGCCTACCCCGTTATCTGTTACTTCCAGTGTCAAAAAACCCTCGTGGTCGGACAAATCCAGCGTCACCTGGCTGGCTTGTGCGTATTTGCTGATATTGGTCAAGGATTCCTGTGCCGTACGGTAGACCACCACCTGCTGCGCGGGTGCTATTTCCATATGCTCACGGCTGGTGTGCAACCGGGCTGGTATGCCTGTGCGGCGCTCGAACTCCTGGGCCAGCCATTGCACGGCGGCCACCAGTCCCTGATCCAGCACGGGCGGGCGCAGGTTCTGCATGATGCGCTGGCTGGCGCCCAGGGCGTGTTCCAGCATCTCCAGTGCCGATCTGGCATGCTCGCGCTGCTTGCCCTCGGGGCTGTTGCGGATCAGCCAGGCCAGATCAAACTTGACGGCAGTGAGCGAGCCGCCTATGTCGTCGTGAATCTCGCGCGAGATATTGGCGCGCTCCTGCTCGATACTGGTATGCAGATGTTCGGTCAGCTCGGCCAGGCGCTTTTTAGACTCGGCCAGCTGCAGTGCGGCGCGGCGGCGGGCTCTCCTCGCCTCATGGACCTCCACGGCGCGCTTGATGACATGGGGCAGGCCGTTGATCTGGTCCTTGAGAAGATAGTCGCTGATGCCCAGCCGCATGATGTCCACGGCGGCGGATTCGCCGATGGCGCCCGACAGCAGCACAAAAGGGGGGGCGTCGGCACGGTCGCACACCAGATCCCAGACGTCGAGAGCCGTGAAGCCGGGCAGATGATAGTCCGCCAGAATCAGGTCGAAATCCTGTGTCTCAAGGGCGTCGCGTACCTCCTGCAGACTGTCCACGGCCGTGAGCGTGCAGGGCAGCTGCCCGCGCTTGAGGCTCAGGCGTGCCAGAGCCTGATCTGCGACAGAGTCTTCAATATGAAGGATTTTCAAGGTCTGATTCCGGAATTGCATATCGCCAAGGACGCTATCATTGGATACATTTTGGAACATCGAGGGTAGCCGTCAAGTGTGGCCATGTGGCCATGTGGTCACGGGGCAGGCTGCCGGGCGGTTCATTTCGTGGAGCATGGCGGCGTGGCTGTCATGATGGTTTTACGCAGTTGGAGTAACAATGCAGACGATGCAAAACCCTTCGGGTGTGCCTGCAGTTGCCGTGCCGGTGATGGTGGCTGCGGAGCTGCAGGATGCCTTGCTGGTCACACTGCGTGATCTGCAGCGTCTTGAGGGGCTGCTGGACCATGCCACGCACAATCTGCTGGAGCGCTTCGAGCAAGTCAACGGGCAATTGTCGCAGCCGGCTTTGCCCGATTCGGCTGCGCTGGCTACAGCACGTGAGTCGTTGCGGCTGGCCGTGACCGAGCTCCAGTTTCACGATATGTCGTCTCAGCTGATTGCCCATATGGCACATACCTTGCAAGCCTGCGCTTTCAGGCTCGGGGCTGCCGCCATGGGCAGGGATGAGGATGAGGCGGAGTCCGCCATCAGTCTGCCAAACCTGCCCGAAAAGCCCAATCCCGTCACGCAAAGCGAGATGGATGCAGGCTCTGTGGAGCTGTTTTGAACTTCTACCCTGTTTTCCGTTGCCCGTCTGTTGGAGCTGTACATGCGATCGATTCTGGCTGTTGATGATTCCCCCTCGATGCGAAAGATGGTGTCTTTCACGTTGAGCAGTGCTGGTTTTAAGGTGGTGGAAGCCGTCGACGGTGTGGATGCGCTGGAAAAAGCACAGGCGCAAAACATCGATCTGGTGCTGGCCGACCAGAACATGCCGCGCCTGGACGGCATCGGTCTCACGCGCAAGCTCCGTGAAAACCCGAAGTTCAAGGGCACGCCCATCCTCATACTGACCACGGAATCCAGCGATCTGATGAAGCAGGCGGGCCGGGCCGCAGGTGCCACGGGCTGGCTGGTCAAGCCCTTCGATCCCAATCGATTGATCGAAGTTATTCAAAAAGTGCTGCGTTAAGCCGATAACAACGAATCACAGCAGGAAACACCATGGCGGATACACACCAGGATGGCGCAGGTTCGGGCGCAGACTTCGACCTTAGCCAGTTCTATCAAATCTTTTTCGAGGAAGCCAGCGAGAACCTCGACCAGATGGAGCAGATGCTGCTCAGCCTGGACCTTTCGGCCGCCAACGATGAAGAGCTCAACGGTATTTTCCGCTGCGCCCACTCCATCAAGGGCGGTGCGGCGACCTTCGGCTTCTCGGATGTGACCGAGCTCACGCACCGCATGGAATCCCTGCTGGACCGCCTGCGTCGCCATGAAATCACGCCCATCCCCGAGATGGTCGATGTGCTGCTGGAGTCGGCGGACGCCAGCCGCAGCCTGCTGGCACGTCACCAGTCCGGTGACGAGGGCGAACCGGTTTCCACTGCGGAACTGGTGGTGCGCATCGAAGCTCTGGCCCAGGGCTTGACCGAGATTCCCCAGGTCAACCGCAGTGCCGCGGCTGCCGAGCCTGTGCAGCCAGCTGCCGTTGTTGCCGCGGTAGTGGCGGATACGCCCGCTCAAGCTCCGGCCCCTGCGGCAGCCCAGGTGGCAGAGCCAGGCCCTGTGATCGGCACCGAGCCTCCCGAGGGGGCGCGCGAGCTGATGATCGAGATCGGCCCGCTGTCCAGGCTGGAGCTGGGCGATGCCATCAAGGAGCTGTTCCGGGATATTCCGGGTCTGGGCACGATTCAGGATCAGGTCGGCACCAAGGCCGATCACCGCCTGTTCAAGGTCAGAACGGTGTCCACCGATGACGAGCTGCGCGATCTGTTTGTCTTCCATGTCTCCAAGGAGCAGGTGCAGATCAGCGATGCCGCCCAACCGCAGAACGCAACCGAGCCCGTGGTCGAGCAGCTGGAAGCCGTGGTGGATGAAGAAGCCGCCATGCCGCCCCACAATCTGCCGGCCGAAGAAGCCTACGGTTTTTTTGCGGGTGCTCCGGGCAGCCCCGAGGCTCAGCAAAATCAGGAGCATGCCGTGATTGGCGGCGCTGGAAGCACGGTGCAGAAGGCCACACCCAAGGCTGCCGCTGCGCATATGGAGTCCACCAGCATCCGCGTGGATGTGAAGAAGGTGGACCAGCTCATCAATCTGGTGGGCGAGCTGGTCATCACCCAGGCCATGCTGGCGCAGAACAGCCAGGGGCTGGACCCGACGACCTATCAGCAACTGCTGGCCGGCCTGGCCGATCTGGATCGCAACACGCGCGACTTGCAAGAGTCCGTAATGTCGATCCGCATGATTCCCATGTCCACGGTTTTCAGCCGCTTCCCGCGCATGCTGCGCGACCTGGCGGGCAAGCTGGGCAAGAAGATCGATCTGGTCACGCTGGGCGAAGCCACCGAGCTGGACAAGGGCCTGGTCGAGAAGATTACCGATCCGCTGACCCATCTGGTGCGCAACAGCGTGGACCACGGCATCGAGATGCCCGAGGACCGCATCGCTGCGGGCAAGTCCGAGCATGGCACGCTGACGCTGGCGGCATCCCATCAGGGCGGCTCCATCGTCATCGAGGTGCGCGACGACGGCAAGGGCATGAATCGCGAGAGGATTCTGAACAAGGCGCGCGAGCGCGGCATGGATGTCTCCGACAGCATGCCCGACAGCGATGTCTGGCAACTGATCTTTGCGCCCGGCTTCTCCACGGCCGATGTGGTCACCGATGTCTCGGGCCGTGGCGTGGGCATGGACGTGGTCAAGCGAAACATCACCTCGCTGGGTGGCACGGTGGAGATCGAGTCCGTTGCCGGCGTGGGCATGAAGGTGGCCGTGCGCCTGCCGCTGACGCTGGCCATCATGGACGGCATGTCCGTCGGGGTGGGCGAAGAGGTCTATATCCTGCCGCTGTCCTCGGTGGTCGAGTCCTTCCAGGTCAAGGCCGACGATGTCAACACCGTGGCCAATGGCACGCAGCTGGTCAAGGTGCGCGACGAATACATGCCGGTGATCGCGCTGGAGCGAACCTTCCAGGTGCCGCGCGCCGACGAAAGCCAGACCAGCAACATCATGGTGGTGGTCGAGGCCGAAGGCAGCCGCGTGGCGCTGCTGGTCGACGAGTTGCTGGGCCAGCACCAGGTGGTGGTCAAGAACCTGGAAAGCAATTACCGCAAGGTGCCCAATGTCTCGGGCGCCACCATTCTGGGCGACGGATCCGTTGCGCTGATTCTGGATACGGGCGCTCTGGTGCGCCGTACCCGCCATTGAGGCCGCTGGCCTGAGCCGTCGCCGACCCGAACAACGCAGAGAGAGCTGACATGAACATCATCAACAAGACTGCCGAAGGCGTGGCCACCGGTGCCCGCGAATATCTGACCTTCCGCCTGGGCGAGGAGGAATACGGCATCGATATCCTCAAGGTGCAGGAAATCCGTGGCTACGAGCAGCCCACGCGTATTGCCAATGCGCCCGAGTTCATCAAGGGGGTGGTCAATCTGCGCGGCACCATCGTGCCCATCGTGGACATGCGCCTGCGCTTCAACTGCTCCGAGGTGGAGTACAACGCCTTCACCGTGGTCATCATCCTGAACCTGCGCAATCGCGTGGTCGGCATTGTGGTGGACTCGGTCAGCGATGTGATGGAGCTGCCCGCCGATGCCGTGCGTCCCGCACCCGATATCGAAAGCGCCATCGACAGCGGCTGCATTCTGGGCCTGGGTTCTGTGGGCGAGCGCATGTTGATCCTGCTGGACATCGAGAAGCTCATGGGCAATGTCGACATGGGCCTGGTGGCCTCCGAAGCCTGAGTGCGCCAGAGGTCCGTGTGCTGAACCTGGGACGTAGCGCTTCATTCGCAGCCTCTCCTGCCAGGCTTGAGCAGGATGATGATGCGCTGCCGGGCGGCATGTCCGGCCCGCTGGCGCAGGGGCGCGAGTTCGTCTGGTCCAACCGCGACTTTGCCCGCGTCCAGGCCCTGATCTACAAGCGTGCCGGCATCAGCCTGCATGACGGCAAGCATGCCATGGTCTACAGCCGTTTGTCGCGCCGCCTGCGCGAGACCGGGCATGAGAGCTTTGTCAGCTATCTGGACTGGCTGGAGAGCATCAATGACGGGCCCGAATGGCAGGAGTTCGTCAATGCTCTCACCACGAATCTGACCTCGTTCTTCCGCGAGCAGCATCACTTCGACATCCTGGCCCAGCATCTACGCAGCCACAAACCCGGCGGCAATGGCTGGAAGGTATGGTGCAGCGCGGCCTCCACGGGGGAGGAGCCTTATTCCATCCTGATGACGGCCGTGGAGAGTCTGGGCAGCTCGGCCAGCTTTCAGCTCATGGCCAGCGATATCGACTCGCGCGTGCTGGATACCGCCTCGCGCGGCGTGTACCGGGCAGAGAATCTCAAGGGCGTGAGCACCGAGCGGCTGCACCGCTTTTTCCTGCGCGGGCGCTCGGCCAACTCGGGCATGGTGCGGGTCAAGCCGGAACTGCGCCGCATGGTGGACTTTCTCAACGTCAACCTGATCGCCGGAGATTGGCCGTTCCGGGAGAGCTTCGACATCGTCTTCTGCCGCAACGTGATGATTTATTTCGACGCACCGACCCAGCGTCGCGTGCTGGAGCGCATTCATCAGGTGATGCGTCCGGGCGGGCTGCTGTTTGTCGGTCATGCCGAGAACTTCAGCGATTCGCGCGATCTGTTCGCGCTCAAGGGCAAGACCGTCTATGAGCGCCAATGAAGCTGAAGGGCAGGGCTGCAAGTCATGAGGAATCTGAGCTCTCCGCTGGATCTGCCAGGTGCTGGCGCTGCCAGACCCCTGCGCGGCAACAGCTTCGTGCCCCAGGGCTATCCTGATCCGGCCATGCCGGCGCCGGTCTCATCGCTGGAGCAGCTCAAGCGCCAGCCGCGCCAGCCGGGCGAGGCCTCGTTCTTCTACTACGACCCGCACTTCCAGCTCAATTCGGCCAAGGTGTTGCCGGGCGAGTACTTTGTCTCGCGCGACGAGATGGCCATCGTCACCGTGCTGGGTTCCTGCATCGCGGCCTGTCTCTGGGATCGATTCATGCGCATTGGCGGCATGAACCACTTCATGCTGCCTGATGGCGACAGCAGCGATGTCTCGGGGCGCTATGGTTCGTACGCCATGGAGCTGCTGATCAACGAGATGCTCAAGCTGGGCGCACGGCGCGAATCCATGCAGGCCAAGATTTTTGGTGGCGCCCAGGTCATGGCCAATTTCACGACCATGAATGTGGGCGAGCGCAACACCAGTTTTGTGACAGAGTATCTGCAAACCGAGCGCATTCCCATCGTCTCCGAGGACGTGCTGGATATCTATCCGCGCAAGGTGGTGTTTTTTCCATCCACGGGCAAGGCCATGGTCAAGCGCCTGGCACACGCCCATCCCGAGGCATTGGTGCAGCAGGAAATCAGTCGCGGCAGCGCGGCTGCGGTGGCACGCAATACGGCGGGCGGCTCGGTGGATCTGTTTTGAGGAAGGTTGAGCGTTGTTAAAGCCAAAAATCCGGGTGATCGTGGTGGACGACTCTGCGTTGGTGCGCAGTCTTCTGGCCGAGATCATCAATCGCCAGCATGACATGGAGTGCATCGGCTCGGCCAATGACCCGTTGATCGCACGCGAAATGATCCGCGATCTGAACCCCGACGTCATCACGCTGGATGTGGAAATGCCCCGCATGGACGGCATTGATTTCCTCGGGCGGCTCATGCGCCTGCGTCCTATGCCGGTGGTGATGATCTCCACCCTGACCGAGCGCGGTGCCGAAGTCACCATGCGCGCCCTGGAGCTGGGTGCCATTGATTTTGTGGCCAAGCCCCGTGTCGGCGTGGCCAACGGCTTGCAGGAGCTGGCCAGCCAGATCGTGGACAAGATCCGCGTGGCTGCCGTGGCCCAGGTGCATCGCCTGCCCGTGGTGCCGCACGGCGTGGCAGCGGCAGCGAGTGCGGGCGCCAAGCCCGCAGCGCCCCGTGCGCCGGCGGCGCCCAGCCTGCTGGGGCGCATCTCGACCGAAAAAATCATCGCCATCGGCGCTTCCACGGGGGGCACCGAGGCGATCCGCGAGGTGCTCACCCATCTGCCGGCCGACTGCCCGGCCATCGTCATCACCCAGCACATGCCGCCGGGCTTTACCACCAGTTTTGCGGCTCGGCTCAACAGCCTGTGCCAGATGACGGTCAAGGAAGCCACGCACGGCGAGCGTTTGCTGCCCGGCCATGCCTATATCGCTCCTGGCGGCAAGCATTTCTCCATCACGCGCAGCGGTGCCAACTATGTGGCCGTGGTCGATGATGCGCCGCCCGTCAACCGTCACAAGCCCTCGGTGGAAGTGCTGTTCAAGTCGGTTGCCGCCAGCGCCGGGCGCAATGCCTACGGCATCATGCTCACCGGCATGGGGGCCGATGGCGCCACCGCCATGCGCGAGATGCGCGATGCCGGCAGCTACAACCTGGTGCAGGACGAGAGCACCTGCATCGTCTTCGGCATGCCCCGCGAAGCCATTGCCCATGGTGCGGCCGACGAGGTGCTGCCTCTGCCGCAGATCGCCCATGCCCTGCTGACCAAGCTGCGCGGCGGCTCGGACCAGGTACATCACCGCATATAAGGTTGCATAAAAAGAGAGCGTCTTGCGCTTGTCAGATAATGATTTCAGGCTTCTATAGCTTTGAAATCAAGGCCTGACAGTCGCAAGGCGCTCTCTTATTTGACGGCCTGATTATTCAGACAGCAAGGTCCAGCGCTCCAGCGCCTCCATCAGTGCTTCATCGATCTCCGCGTCGCGCTGGTGCATGGCGACGGCCTTGGCGTTGTCGCTGGCAAACAGGCTGCCGTCGGCCAGCGCTTGCTGAATCTGCTTTTGCTCGGTCTCCAGTGCGGCAATCGTGGCCGGCAGGGCTTCCAGCTCGCGCTGATCCTTGTAGCTGAGCTTCTTCTTGGGGCTGGCCGCAGCGTCGGTGCGGCTTGCGACGGGCTTGGGCTCCTCCTTGGGGGCGGACTTGGCCTGTGCGGCTTCGGCCATGGCCTTGCTGCGGCGCGATTGCTCCATCCAGTCCGTCACGCCACCTTCGTATTCACGCCAGTGGCCGGGGCCTTCCCAGGCAATCGTGCTGGTGACCACGTTGTCGAGGAAGGTGCGGTCGTGGCTGACCAGAAAGACCGTGCCGTCATAGCTTTGCAGCAGGTCTTCCAGCATGTCCAGCGTCTCGATGTCCAGGTCGTTGGTCGGCTCGTCCAGCACCAGGACATTGGCTGGCCGCGCAAACAAACGGGCCAGCAGCAAGCGGTTGCGCTCGCCGCCTGACAGGGATCGGACCGGGGAATGCGCACGCGCCGGAGAGAACAGAAAGTCCGCCAGATAGCTCTTGACGTGCTTCTTCTGGTTGCCGATCTCGATCCACTCGCTGCCGGGGCTGATGAAGTCCTCCAGCGTGGCATCCAGATTCACCTGATGGCGCATCTGGTCAAAGTAGGCCACTTGCAGATTGCCGCCCAGGCGAACCTGGCCGCTGTCCGGAGCCAGCTCGCCCAGGATCATCTTCAGCAGCGTTGTCTTGCCTGCGCCGTTGGGGCCCAGCAAGCCGACCTTGTCGCCACGCAAAATGGTGCCGCTGAACCTTTCAACGATCTTCTTTTCGCCAAAGGACTTGCTGACATCGGTCAGCTCGGCCACGATCTTGCCCTGATAGCCGTCGCCCTTGCCGGATGCGATATCCATGTTCACGCTGCCCAGCACATCACGGCGCTGGGCACGGCTGGCACGCAATTCCTGCAGACGGCTGATGCGGCTCTGGCTGCGGGTGCGGCGGGCTTCCACGCCCTTGCGGATCCAGACCTCTTCCTGGGCCAGCAGCTTGTCAGCCTTGGCGTTGATGACGGCTTCCTGGTTGAGCTGCTCTTCCTTTTGCAACACATACTGGGAGAAGTTGCCGGGGTAGGTGCGCAGAACGCCCCGATCCAGCTCCACGATGCGGGTGGCGATGCGGTCCAGAAAGCTGCGGTCGTGGGTGATCGTGATCACGCTGCCCTTGAAGGCAATCAGCAGCTCTTCCAGCCACTCGATGGAGTCCAGGTCCAGGTGGTTGGTCGGCTCGTCGAGCAACAGGACATCGGGGCGGGCCACCAGAGCCTGGGCCAGCGCCACGCGCTTGCGGGTGCCGCCGGACAGGCTACCCACCACAGCGTTCGGGTCCAGATGCAGGCGCTGCAATGTTTCCTCTACGCGCTGCTCCCAGTTCCAGGCGTCATAAGCCTCGATCTGCGTCTGCAACTCGTCCAGATCCTCGCCCTCGCCGCCAGCCAGGTAGCGCTCACGAATCGCAATCACCGCCGCAATGCCGTCGGATGCCGACTCGAAGATGGTGTGCGCAGGGTTCAGGTCGGGCTCCTGCGCCACATAGGTAATGCGGACCCCGTTCTGCACCTGGAGCTGGCCGTCATCGGCCTTTGCCAGGCCGCCCAGAATCTTGAGCAGTGAAGACTTGCCGGCGCCGTTGCGGCCGATCAGGCCGACGCGCTCGCCGGTCTCCAGGGAAAAATTTGCGTGGTCCAGCAGGGCCACGTGCCCGAACGCCAATTGAGCGTCTAACAAAGTAATCAGTGCCATCGTGCCAGCATTATCGTTGGCCTCCATAGAGACAGCGGCCGTAAGGCCGCTGTCTCTATCTCTGTCCAAGGACACAGCCCAGGCAAAGACCACGCTGGCAGATGAATCTTTTGTGTCAAAAGCGGCGTGGCTAGGGTTTCACCTATGCTATAGTTCGATCCATCGCAGCAAATGACTGCCTCGCAAAAACTCAAAAGTTCTTGCTCGGAAGTGAAAAAGTTGTGATACACTACAAGGCTTCGCTGATCGCAGCAAGCAACGAGATTC